>NZ_CP018061.1:1529363-2138726 GCF_002813755.1 Enterococcus mundtii
GCTAATTTATACATAATCATATGCAAGGCAGTGACTCCTGCTCCTTGAGAAAACTTCAGCCCTTTTTTATTGTAAAAATAAATTTCTGAGATCAGTGTACCCGTTCCAAATGAGACGATCCGATAAAAGGCAATATAACAAGACGTCCAGAACCCATCACTTGTACTGAAAGATTTGGAAAACGGCTTGGCGATCTCTTTGATTGAGCGACCTTCTACAATTTGATAAAGTGTACCGAAAAAAAACATCGCCAGAAGCACTTGGACACTTGTTGAAAGCAACTCTTTGAAAATATCCGCAAAAGATTGGTTGATCAAATAATAAATAATAGCGAGAATAATAGTCAATAATAATAAATTAATGATGATTTTGATTTTTGTTCCTTTAGTAGACATGTACGACTCCTTAATGGAAAAAATAGATCAAGACGAGATCAATCATGATTCCTAACATGAAAACGATCGTGAACTTCTTTTTTTTAGTTTTGTGACGGAATATGCGTTGTGCGAACAAACCGCCCAAACCACCGCCTAACAAGCTAACAAACAACAAATTACTTTCTGGTACACGCCAAGCGCCTTTTTTTGCCTGACGTTTATCATAACCCATCAAGCCAAATAGATAAACATTCACAATGAATAAGTAAAACCATAAGGGATTATGCATCAATACTTCCATCAACTTCCTCCAATTATTGCTCTTCTTTTGGTACGTAGATCGTTATACCTTCTGGGATGACTTTTAATTCGATCGGTAAGTCATCTGTAGTGTCACCATCCGTCCGAGTTGTCACTTTCTTTTCTCGTGCCTGGATATTGACTTGACTAGCTGTCAGATATTTGATGCCAGGAACAGAATAGATCTTACCTTTGATCATACGTGGGAGATAAAATGCAAACCGGAAAAAATCTAATGAAGGAACGATGGTGATGTGGAACTTGCCATCATCTGGCGCAGCGGAATCATCAAAACCAGTAAAACCGCCTACTGAGTTGGACATCGTGATCGTCAACAACTGTGCTTTTCCCTTCCAATGCGCTTCTTCCGTCTTGATATCTAAATGATATTTTTTCTTTTTTAGCAATAATTTCACGAAACGTTTGATAAAGATCCATGAACCGTATTTTTGCTTCTCTTTTTGGCTGATCCAGACCGCTGTATCGGCTAATATGCCAATAGTCAAAGTAGAAATGACTACTTTATCATTCACTTTCCCATAATCGATTTTGCGGATCGATTCCTCTAACATCATCGCTGCAGCTTCTTCTTTCTCAAAAGGAATGCCTAACACTTTCGCTAAGTTATTGATCGTTCCACCAGGTAATAAGCCAACACGATAATGGTCTAATTCATCTTGGAATGCTTGGATGATATGGTGGATCGTGCCATCACCACCAATGATGACTAGTGTATCTACCTCATGTTCTTTTGCTTTTTCTCTCAATGTTTCATCTTTGATCGACGGTCCAGTTTCCGTTAGATAAACCTCTAGTTCTGGTCGATGTTTTGCGACATACTCTTTGAACCATTCTGCTAATTGTTCCCCTTCATCCTTTCCTGAACTTTTGTTATAAAATACCAGTAACTTCTTCATAAACCATATTCCTCCTACTTTCCTGCAAAAAACAAAGGGAGTGGATGCGAAATAAACGCTCACCCTCCCCCATGAACAGTGATTCGAGCACTGACTAAAATAGCCTCGAATCAATCATATGTCAATGCAGTGTAGCAATCAACCAATAATGTGAGATTATTGGTTGAAATTTAATCTTTTTTATCAATGAAACGGATCGATTACACCTGCGTATTCAACTCCGCGATTTTAACAATGACATCTGTCGCTTTTTCCATGACTTGTAGGGACACAAATTCAAAACGTCCGTGCATGTTTTCGCCACCCGCAAATAGATTTGGTGTTGGTATCCCCAGATAAGAGATTTTTGAGCCATCTGTCCCACCACGTACTGGTTCGATCACTGGCTTAATGTCTAAATCGATCATTGCTTTTTCAGCTAGATCAACGATACTCATATCCTTTTCGATGATTTCACGCATATTGTAGTATTGATCATACATTTCTACTTGAATACGCTCTTGGTCAAACCGTTGATTCATTTTTTCTTGAATGCTTGTAATCATTGCTTTTCTTGCTTCAAATGACTCACGTTTATGGTCACGGATGATATAGCTCATTTTCGCCTCTTCTGGACTTCCATTCAAAGCCATCAAATGGAAGAATCCTTCATAACCATCTGTTTTTTCAGGAACTTCATCAGCTGGTAATTCATTGTGGAAGTCGATCGCTACTTGTAAAGCATTGATCATTGTATTCTTCGCTGTACCAGGATGGACATTTTTCCCTTGGATCGTGATGTTTGCTTGCGCTGCACTAAACGTTTCGTATTGTAGCTCTCCTAAAGGTCCACCATCGATCGTGTAAGCAAAATCCACGTTGAACTGTTCTACGTCAAATTTGTCCGCACCAACTCCGATTTCTTCATCTGGACCAAAAGCGACTTTGATCTCCCCATGAGGAATGGAAGGATTTTTCAACAAAATCTCCATAGCTGTCATGATTTCTGCAATACCCGCTTTGTCATCTGCGCCTAATAATGTCGTACCATCAGTTGTGATCAATGTATGGCCATCATAATTTTTTAAATTAGGGAAATCTTTGACATTCAATGTAAAGCGCCCTTCTTTATCTAAAACGATCGTTGATTCTCCATCATAATTTTCAATGATCTGAGGATTTACGCCTACTGCATTGAAATCAGCTGTATCCATGTGAGCAATAAAACCAATCGAACGTACGTCATGATCGATATTACTAGGTAGTGTAGCAATCACAAAACCGTTTTCTGTATTATATGTTACATCAGACAAGCCTAGATCTTCTAATTCTTTTTTCAAGACTTGCGCAAACTCTACTTGCGTTTGCGTAGATGGCGTAGTACGACTTGTTGGATCGGATTGTGTTTCCGTTTTGACATATCTTAAAAATCGGGGTAATAAGTTCTCGTACATAAATGACTCTCCTTTTTATTTAAATTCAAATGGATTGGTCGATGTTTCTGAAACAAAAAAGTCAACCGTCCAATTCTCTTCGTTTTTCCACTTTTCAAATTTCTCTACAAATTTTTCCTTACACAATGATTCGATATAATGGCCAGGATCAATTGCAGCTAATCCCGCACTTTGCATATCTTGCGCTGTATGGAAATAAATATCGCCAGTAATATAGACATCCGCTCCTTGAGCCAAGGCTGCGGGATAAAACTTCTCACCACTCCCACCACAAATAGCGACTCGTTTGATCATTTTTTGTGGGCTTGTCGTTGGGCGAACCACACGTAAACCTTCCAATTGAAAAACTTCTTTTACATGGGCTGCGAAATCATCCAAGCTCTGTTCTTTTGCTAGTTCCCCAATGCGACCTAATCCCCAGGTTTTAACTGGTGCATCGATCGAGAACAAATCAAATGCCGGCTCTTCGTATGGATGTGCTGCAAACATCGCTTGTAAGACTTTCTCTTCTATATTTTCTGGGAAGATCACTTCGACTTTGGCTTCTTGGACTTGTTCCCCACGGCCGACTTCACCAATTGTTGGATTCGCTCCAGCTTTTGGACGGAATCGACCTTGGCCAATCGAGGTAAAACTTGTACTATCATACTCTCCTTGTTCTCCGGCACCCGCTTTTGCCAAGGCAGCTCTTAAACGCGGAGCATCCTCCACTGGAAGATAACTGATCAATTTTTTGTAGCCACGTTCATGCGTTTGAACAAGATGACCTGTGACCTCAATTCCTAATTGCTCACAAAACCAATCGTTCAACCCATCTTCAATGATATCCATGTTTGTGTGGGCTGCATAGACTGCAATATCATGTTTCAACAAATCAGCGTACATTTTTTCTTGTGGAGAATCAGTGATCAAACGTTTGACTGGTCTAAAAATCGGGGGATGTTTTGCAATCAAAAGATCGATCTTTTTCTCAATGGCTTCTGCCACCACTTCTGGTCGGACATCTAAAGTCATCATCACACGTTGGATCGGTTTGTCCAAAGTGCCAATATGCAACCCAACTGGATCGCCTTCTTCCGCTAACCATTGCGGGCAATAGCTTTCAAATTTTTTGATGAAATCTTGTGCTTTAATGGACATGTCATAAAACCTCCTTGATCCATTCCACCTCTTGTTGGATTGTCTCATATCTGTTTTGTTCACTCGCATTTTTTAATTGCTCTAAGATCACTTCACGTTGTTTGAGCTCCCGTTGCCATTTTGCCGAAAAAGTAGCGTTTTTATCTTCGAGTAAGAATGGCCCGAACATCAGCTCTTTTTCAGAATAGTCAATGGGCTGTTCTTTCTTTTCAGCTACGATGATCTCATAGATCTTTTTGTTTTCTTCGATGATTTCTTCTGCAATGATCTGATAGTTATTTTCTTTCAGCCACGTTCGTAACGTTTTTTCGCCAATATTGGGCTGTAGAATCAAACGTTCTTCTCCCGATAAGCGCTGGTTTTGCCGACCAGCTTCTAAGATGTCACGAATCAAAGAGCCTCCCATGCCAGCAATCGTGATCGCGCTGATTTGATCATGCTTTTCGATGGCATCTAATCCATTGGCCAAGCGTACCTCAATTCGCTCAGACAGTCCATTTTTCATCACCTGTCGTTTTGCCGATTCAAAAGGTCCTTTAACGACTTCTCCGGCTACAGCAAAGTCGATTTTTCCTTTGAGCATCAATGCGACGGGTAAGTACGCATGATCTGAACCGATATCTGCTAAACGAGCAGCTTCTGGTACAAAACGTCCGACAGTTTCAAGACGTTTCGATAACTCTGTGTGATTCATTTTTCCACTCCTTAACTACTGAATGTTTGGATAGCATCCAATTTGTCATGACTTTGGACAAACACTTACTTATTAAAGTTATCCTACTTATTTACGCTTTTTGGATAACTATTGTTCTTGTCCCTATCATAACATTAGTTTATGTTCACTAGAAAAAAGAACTGGGAAAATATCCCAGTCTTTTTTTAACAAGTAATCAAAAGATTTCAATTGATTCTTTTTTATTGGACAGTGATCTCAATGATCGAATTTCCAGGAACTTGTGGAGGGATCGACATCGTCATGACCGCCATTTCTACCAATTTAAATTCGATCTTTTCTCCTTCTTTTAAGGAATCGACACCACCAGTGATTTGATCCACTGAAGCATTCAAGATCACTCCATCATTGCTGAAGGACGTACCGATATTTGCTGGATCTTCTATTTCTTCTACATCTTTGACGGTGATTTGGTACACATCACCTTCCGCTTCGCCGAAGCTTTCGATCGTACCTGTAAACACACTTTGTTTTTGTTCGGTAGAACTATCTGTTTCCACTGTCGATTCTGCATTGATCGAATCGATTGAACCTGTACTTCCTTCTTCGTTGCCGCAGCCTGCCAATGCAAACACGAGACCGGCAGCAACTAGACCAGTTAAAATAGCTTTCATCATACATCCTCCGTGTAATTTCTTGCGTTACTGCTTTGATGATTCCATCCGGTTATTTCTTCAAGTCCATGGATTCGTTTCATCTTAACTTTGTTCATTTTATGAATTTTTATTGAAAAGGTGAAAAACAGTGACAGTTGAGTAGATACTCCAACCTGTTTCTGTAAAAATCAATTGCTGGCATTAGCCATTTCGACGATTTCGGCCTGTCATTTCGATTTCTTTTGTCAAATAGCGGATTCGTTCCATGATCCGTTTGGCTTTCAACGGTTCCTCATCGCCTCGTTGTGTCACCGTCAAATGTTGTTCTAATTCGTTCATCGTGAAGTTTGAAGAAAAGAATGTTGGCAATTGTTCTTGCATCCGATACTGTAGGATGACACCAAATACTTCGTCACGGATCCAACTACTCATCGCATCCGCTCCAATATCATCGATCATCAAGATCGGCGATTTCTTCACCGCATCTAACTTCTCAGCCACTTGATCTTTGCCGATGGCTTGCTTCATTTCAACAGCAAATGTTGGGAAATGAACCAACGTTGTGGTGAATCCTTTGATTGCCAGTTCTTTCGCTGTTGCACCTAAAAGATAGGTTTTCCCGATACCAAAACTTCCGACCAAGTACAACCCTTTGTGGAAGTTTTTAGGATCAGCTGAATATTGTTCAACGAAGTCTAATGCTTCTAAGCTTGCATAGCCACGTCCATCTGTTCGTTCGAAATTTTCAAAGGAAGCAGATTGGATGTCTTTGGGCATATCCATTGCTTTCACACGACTCTTGATCTCTTCTTGTTTTTGACGAGCTAAGAGTGCTTCTGTCGGCACATAGGTGACATCGACATAGTGGAAATTCAATGTCAATTTTGGTTCATATCCGGGAGCGATCATCGTTGGATCGTTCGTTTGATATTTTCTTTTTTCTTGGACATACTCATAGAGTTTGGCATAGCTTTTTTCGATATCCGCTTGCGTCAATCGGTCTTGATGGGCTGATAGAAAGGCTTGAACATCCGCATCATTCAAAACTTCAGCAATCATCTCGGAATACTTTTCTTGGTAGTTGCGTTTACTGATGATTTTCTTCAGTTCTTTTCCTACATCTTCCATTAGCTCTCACCTTCCTTTTTAGCCAGATACTCTTTGAAGCGACGATCGATCTCGGCTTTTTTCTCTGTACTGATTTGCGTTTCGTCTTTTGGTTGATTGACCCAATCAGGCAATTTTTCTCGCCTTACGTTTCGTCGATAATTTGACGTGTTGTTTTGTTTTGTCGCTTTTGGTTGCTTTGCTTTCGTACTCAATGTATGGAGATGCTCAATCGCATCTTCTGGCGTACTGATTTTTTTTTGCGCCCACTCATTGGCGATCGTATTCACGAAGCTCGCATTCAAGCTCGCATGGTTTTTTATGACTAACACATAGTTGATCAAAATGTTGATGACACTGCTAGACAGACCGGATTGGGTGACCAAATCTTGCAACAACCAATTTTCCTGTTTGGAAACATACCCGCCTTTTTCTTTTTTTATCGCTTCGAGATAACGCATCGGTGGGGTTTGTCGTGCGACTTGGATCAATTGTTGTGCAGCACTAGGCAACGCCTGATTGACAGGGACACCAGTTTCAGCAGGCTGATCGGTATCCAGAGTGTTGCTCGATTGTCGCAACGCATTCTGCTGTTGCTGCCGTAGCAAGACGATCCGTTGAAGTTCTTTTAAAGATACTTCTTCTGTCGTAAAATCAAACGACTGTAGAATCAACTCTCCTAATGTCAGTTCATCAAAGCCATAGAGTTGTTGGTATGTTTTCACTTGTTGAAGGACTGGTTCTGTCAACTGATTGATGTGTTGTTTCTTCAACCAATCGGTCAGAAACGTCCAGTCAAACGAGTCTGAATCTGCTATCAATGATTTGGGTTCAACAGGTGTGAATTTTTGCTGGATCGATTCCACTTGTTCTTGGTTTGCTGCATAGACTGTTTCATTGAACCGATAGACTTCCAAAAACTTCTTAGTAATTTTTTGATAGCCTTCATGCGAAAGATTTTTTGGCTTAAATAACTCTGTCAATTGGTTGAATCGACGTTCACCAACTTTTTCTAGAAGTAAAAAAGAAAGTAACGTATCATTGAAAAACGCAGGAACGTCCATCGGTTCTAACAACTCATAAAGAAAACAATTGCCCAAATTTTCATCTTTTTTGAAATAGACTTCTAAAAGACCGATTCCTTCTAGTTTTTTTCGCGCCTCATAAAATTGTGGTAATCCACAACTTAGACTACTCAATAAATCGGCGTGTAATCCTTCAGGACCTACGCCAGTTTCTAACGAGATCTCCGAGTACAACGTCAAGTAAAGACTCAACGCTTCTCCCCCGATCAATGGTTGGTAAAGGGATAACAAGGCTGACTTTCCTTCTTCTTTTAAAGGACTGCTCTTTCTTCCTTGGTAAATATTTTTCGGTTGTAATTCTTTCCACGCATTTTCCAAGGAATGCTCCCTCCTTTATTAATTACGCATCATTTTCACTATTACCCGAATCTTTGGCTTTATCAACAATGTCTTGTAATTCTTTCAAAAAGACAGACATATCTTTGAATTGACGATAAACACTCGCAAAACGAATATAGGCGATTTCATCTAAGTTCACTAAATCTTCCATGACGTATTCGCCGATCAGATTAGTTGAAACCTCATTTTCGCCAAGACTTCTTACACGATTTTCAACATGATTGACGATCTGTTCCATTTGTTCCATCGCTACTGGACGTTTTTCGGCAGAACGGATCAATCCACGTAAAATCTTGTCACGATTGAATTCTTCCCGTTCACCATTTTTCTTGATAACTAATAAAGGTGCCGCTTCAATTCGTTCAAAGGTCGTAAAACGGAAGGAACATTTTTCGCACTCCCGGCGTCTTCTTATCGCTCGACCATCGTCAGCTTGACGACTATCGATCACTCTTGAGTTGTTATGTTGACATCTAGGACATCTCATCGTAATTTTCACCTCTCTTGGTGTAGTTTGATCGCTTATTTGAATGTACCAAATGAAGTTGTTCCATCAGTTAACTCTTCCACCTACTATGAATCATTGGTGTTAAAAAGGCTGATTTTCACACTAAGCTTAAAAATTATAAAATATGAAAAGGACTTTTTCAATTTATATCTTATTGCTCAGGTCAAAATAATTTTTACAACTTCACTGCTTAATTGTGTTAGATTTTTTCCCACTGATTTTTTATTGAACTAATTCAAGTGGATCGTAATAAACGTTTTCTTATTACTAACTTTAGTATAACATGAAACAATTAAGCAATGCGACTGTCCCAGTTAAAAAATCGCTTGAACTGAAAGATTTGTTGTGTTTTCATCTCAACGAACGAAAACAGACTGGCGTTAAGCACCAGCCTGTTTCTTTTGGATTTTCTGTTTTACTAAATGATTGGGTAATCTCTATAGTTTATCTTCGATTCCCGTATAATGTTTCATTCGTTCTTCTTCGATTTTTTGTTCTGTTGAACGATGATCGAATTGGGGGGCTTGTTTTTCTTCAGGACTTGTCTCTGGATCTTTGCGTTCTGTTGTTAAGTCTTGGCGTTTGGCTTCTTTTTCGACATGTTGGTCTTCTAACTCAGCAATTCTCGCCCGGTATTCATCTTCACGGATTTTACCTTCTTCTGCTTGGATCTGGCCCTTTTCCTGTAAGTCTTCTTTGTGGAGAATCTCACCAATCTTTTCTTTCGCAGAACCTACTACTTTGTCTTTTTGGTTTTTGAATGTACCCATCGTATCATCTCCCCCTCTTTCTTTATATAAATAGCATAGCAAAATGTTGCGATTTACTCAAAGAAAGCGATTAAGTAACAACCATTTTTTGATTTCAGCGGATAAATCTTCCTTGGTTTGACGATTATCGAACACGATATCCGCACGTCGTTTTTTTTCCTCGATCGACAATTGACTTTTCACCCGTTGTTCTGCGTCTTTTTTTGATAATTGATTGCGTACCATCAAACGTTCGATCTGCTGGGATTCTGGAATATAGACCACTGCGACGGCATCCATTTGTGTATCATACTGTCCCTCAAATAATAATGGAATATCGACGACGATCAGCGGATATTTTACTTTCTTCTCTATGATTTCTTCAGTGATTTTCCCACGGATAAATGGATCTAATACTTGATTCAATTGCTCACGAGCGGTGACAGAGCCGAAAATCAATTGTCCAAGTTTTGCCCGGTCTAAGCGACCATCCTGTTGGAGGATCTCCTTGCCGAACGCTTGAACCAACGCTTGAAGTCCTGGCGTATCCGGTTCAACGACCGCTCTTGCCACTTGATCGGCATCAATTACTGGAAAGCCATATTGTTGGAAAATAGCAGCGGCAGTACTCTTGCCTGTCGCAATTCCTCCTGTCAAACCTAAAACAAATCCTACTTGGGTATTCTTAATTTCTGACATGTTGGACAATAGTGCGTCCCCCTTTGCGCAACTTTCGTTTTCACGATTGGTGTTTGACAACGAACACATGCTTCTCCTGTCTGTCCATAGACATGTAAAGCCACTTGGAAACTCCCTGACTCACCTAACGCATTGAGATAACTTCGGATCGTTGTCCCCCCTGCTTCAACTGCTCGTGACAACACATCAATGATTGCTTGACGGAGTAATTTGATTTCTTTTGGGCGTAAAGAATCAGCTGGTTGCTCTGGATGGATCTTCGCTTCCCATAATGCTTCATCTACGTAGATATTTCCTAGTCCTGTGACCAACTTTTGATCAAGTAACAAAGGTTTGATAGCTTTGTGTGACTTTTGTAGTCCTAAGGTAAAGTCTTTCAACAAGAACAAATCTGGTAAAGGTTCTGGACCTAATTTCAAGATCCCTTTATAGGTATTGCTCGCCCCTTTTTCAACAATCGTCATCCGACCGAATTTTCGTACATCGTGGTATCGTAATTGGCTGCCATCTTCAAAAGAGAAAATCACATGTGTGTGCTTATCGATTGGTTCTTCTTTTTCAAAATATTGATATTTTCCCTCCATCCGTAAATGGGAAATCATTTCATAATGACTCAAGTGAAAAATCAAAAATTTCCCTCTACGACCGATCGATTCGATGGTTTCACCAATTAACGTTGCTTCAAAAATTGGTACCTCCGGTTGTTCAATGATTCTCGGCCACAGCACTTGAACGTTTTTGATTTTTTTGTTTTTCACTAATTTTTCTAATCCTTTTCGGACAGTTTCAACTTCTGGTAATTCGGGCATGCTTTTTCTCACCTACATTTTTCACTTATTTGATTTAAATTGAACTTATTTGGGACAGAAATAAAATCTTTTTTGTTCCTGAGCTTAAAACCGAATAAACGGTGTTCCAGAAGCTGACCTTCAACATTACGCAATAAAATTGTAAAATATAAAAAACTATTTTTTTATTTTCTATCTTACGGCTCAGGTCAAAATGCGTTTATCACAACCTTGATAAACGGTACTCCAGAAACAACTCCTTCAGGAATAAGCTAAGAAACCCAAAAATTTAAAAAACAATTTTCGGGTTTCTCGCCTTATTCTCGGAGCTGGATATTTCAGTCACAATCTACTCCCGCATCGAACGAACCCGATCCAAGTGCTTCCCTCAAAGTTTGTCTGTCAGTATAAAAGTAAAGAATTATTTTGCTTCATACCATGTTTTGCCCCAACTGCTATCTGTGATCAATGGAACATGTAAAGCAACCGCCTGTTCCATTACTTCGCTGACTAATTTATCTAACCTCTCTAATTCACTTTCTGGCACTTCAAAGACTAATTCATCGTGCACTTGAAGCAACATCGTCGCTTGCAAGTCCGATTCTTTCAAGCGTTTGTCTAATTCGATCATGGCGATTTTCAGGATATCCGCCGCACTTCCTTGGATTGGTGTATTGATCGCTGTTCGTTCAGCAAATGAACGAATGTTGTAGTTTCTTGAATTGATGTCGGGTAAATAACGACGACGATGGTATAACGTTTCAACAAAACCTTGATCTTTCGCTTCACGAACGATACGCTCCATGTATTCTTTGACACCTGGATATTTTTCAAAGTACGTATCGATATATTGTTGAGCCGCTTTACGAGTAATGCCTAAGTTTTGTGATAACCCATAATCAGAAATTCCATAAACGATTCCGAAATTGACTGCTTTCGCTTGACGACGCATATTTGGTGTCACGTCTTCGGCTTTTTCAATGCCGAACACACGCATTGCTGTACTTGAATGGATATCTTGTCCTTCTAAAAAGGCAGCTTTTAAATGCTCGTCATCTGAGATATGCGCCAATACACGTAATTCGATCTGAGAATAGTCAGAAGAATAGATCAACCAATCTTCATTTCTAGGAACGAATGCTTGACGGATCTTGCGACCTTCATCTAAACGGATCGGAATATTTTGTAAGTTGGGATCAACTGAACTCAAACGGCCTGTCTGCGTCAATGTTTGAACATAGCGAGTATGGACTTTCCCGTCCGATTGGATCACTTTCAGTAAACCTTCGACATAGGTCGATTGGATTTTAGCGATTTGTCGATAAATCAAAATATCATCAACGATCGGTGCTTGCTCACGCAATTGTTCTAAGACATCAACCGCAGTCGAATACCCTGTCTTGGTTTTTTTGATCACTGGAAGACCCATCTTTTCAAAAAGGATGACACCTAATTGTTTGGGTGAGTTTAGATTGAATTCTTCTCCAGCCTCTTCATAGATTTTTCGTTCGATCTCTCTCAATCGATCCGAAAATTCGATTTTCATTTCTTGAAGACGAGTCGCATCCACTTTGATCCCACTGATTTCCATTTCAGCCAAGATGATCGACAAAGGTAATTCCATTTTTCGGAAAAGATCTTCTTGATTTTTTTCTGCTAATTCTTGACTTAGTTTAGGTGTCAAGCCATTGATTGCTGAAACTTTACGTGCTAGGTGGGCAAAGAAAACTTCTTCATCTTCTGGTAGACCTTTCTTCGCGCCTTTTCCATAGATTGCTTCATCCGATTGAATATCGTGGTACCCATAATGTGACGCTATCCCTTCGATGTCCTCACTTTTCTCGTTCGTATCCAATAAATATGCACCTAGTAAGACATCAAAGTCGATCCCTTGTAATTTCGTTGCATAGCGGTTCAATGCCACATACGTACGCTTAGCATCATATACATTTTTCAGGCGAGTCTTGTCCCCGATCCATGAAAGAAAGGCTTCATTTTCAAAAATCGCTAAGTCATTTGTCACATAGATTTTCTCTGGTGTTCCCCAAGCCACACCAACGATGTCTTCTGTATGATAGTTGTCGCCCATCATCTCGACATATAAAGCCATATTTGTCTGGAACATGCTTTCATCATATTCATGGACCACTTCAAACAAAATATCTTTCATTTCTACTTGTTCTTCGACCACATCTAATTTAGCAAGGAATTGTTTGAAATCCATTTCCTTGAAGAAAGGCACCAGTTTATCTAAGTCTTTCCCTTGATAGGCAAGGGAGTCAATATCAACTTCTACCGGCGCATCGGTATCGATCGTTGCTAATTTTTTAGACAAGAAAGCTTGCTCTTTGTCATTGATCAGATTTTCTTTCATCTTACTTTGTTTCATTTCGTCGATATGTTCATAGATCCCTTCCACAGAGCCATATTGATTCAATAATTTGATCGCTGTTTTTTCACCGATCTTTGTTACGCCAGGGATATTATCTGAAGCATCCCCTGCTAATCCCTTCATATCGATGATTTGTTTCGGTGTAAGTCCATCATATTTTTCCGCCACATGTTCTGGCGTATAACTTTCAATATCACTTACACCTTTCACAGTGATATCGACTTTGATTTCTTTTGATGCCAATTGTGTTAAATCTCGGTCACCGGACAAGACAACTACATCGAATGTTTCTTTATCCACTTTTTCTGCTAAAGTACCAATGATATCGTCTGCCTCATAGTTCGGCAACTCGTAATACTTCACCCCTAGACCGGTTAGAAGCTCACGGATATAAGGCATTTGTTCTTTGAATTCTCCCGGTGTCTTTGAACGGCCACCTTTGTATTCTGCGTACATTTCTGTTCGGAATGTTGTTTTCCCCGCATCAAAAGCAACCAAAACATGGGTTGGTTGTTCTTTTTGCATGACATTTTCAAACATATTATGAAACGCATAGATTGCGTTTGTATGCAACCCATTACGATTTTTAAAACGTTCCAACGAATTGTGCAACGCAAAGAATGCACGAAAGGCCACACTATTTCCGTCAACGAGCAATAATTTATTTTTAGTCATCCGCTTAACTCCTTACTATAAAGTTCATTCTCATTCTAACAAAGAATGCCAAAGAATGCGAAAAGAAAAAACGGACAGGCAAAAGGTTGTTAGAAAAGCGGTACGTACTAAGGTAGAAGACATCAGTGTTACTTTTTGAATACCGTTTATCCTAGATGGCAAACAAAGTAATTTAGGATAAAAATAAAATAATAGTGCTTACTGGTATCGATGACCAAAAAAAGAACCCACTAGAATTTGACGATCAAATTCTGTGGATTCTTTCTTTTCATATGAGAGATATTTTTATCTTGCTCTTCGTTTATTGCTTAGTTATTACGTCCAAAGATTCGTAAGAATGCCAAGAACAAGTTGATGAAATCTAGATATAGTTGAAGTGCCAAGAATACGGCAATCCCACTATTTGCTTGTCCATTTGATTGGACATATACATTTGCGATCTTTTGGTTATCATAAGCAGTGATACCTGCAAAAATCACGACAAGTAGTAATGAGATGAACAATTCAACTGCACTACTTCTTAAAATAAAAACATTCAAGACCATCGCAATGATCACACCGATCAATGCTGCCATACCGGCACGACCCACACCTGTTAGATCTTTTTTAGTGAACATCCCGATTGCTGACATCCCAATGAACATCCCAGTTGCTGAAATAAAAGCAGTCGTGATCGTTCCGATATCATAGAAAGCTAATGTAACAGCTAAAACTATACCGTTCAACAAGGAATATGCGATAAATCCACCGATTGCTAAGCTTGGATTTTTTTGTGCTTTTGCTCCTAAAACTAAAACCAAAATGATTTGGACGATCCATAATCCCATAAAACCTAATGGAAAATTATTGATGAAACTTGCTACTTGATAAGGAAAGACTTGGATCGCTAAATAGGAAGTGATCGCACTCAGTGCTAGACCGATTCCTAAAAATCCGTAGACTTTCGCATAAAAGCGGTTGATACTATTTGATATGATTTGATTGTTCATCTTATTCACCTTCACTTTCAAGAGTTAATTCTTGTTCTAATTCTGGTGGTTGTACCATGACTACCGCATCTAATACACGATTGTCTTGTGTATTCGTGGCCTCCACTGAAATAGTCACAACATTTTTCATCTTATCCACTCGAATGACTTCAAACTGAAAAGTCAATGTTTCATAATGAAAAACCGGCTCGACAAAATTAGCTGAAAAATTCACCACATGAGAACCTGGACCAGGCAAGTGTTTGGACACTGCACTTGTTATGATTCCCATTAGCATCACAGTTGGAACAATGGGTTGATGATATTCCGTTTTCTGTGCAAAATCATGTTGGATATATAAAGGGTTGGCATCGTTTGTTAATCCTAAATACAATAATAACTGATTATCTTCAATTGATTCTGTTAAAGATAACGAGTCACCTTCCTCGATTTCATTGATTGTTTTTCCTAATTTACGCGGTTTACTTATGTTCAAGTTTAAACCCTCCAGTTTATTTATTCATTCGTACCAATTGTACCAAATCATACAAAAAACGCAAGTTACAGAACATGCTTTGGTCTTTCACTTATGTAAGCAATCACTTCGATGATCGTACATTATTTATTGTAGACTATAGCATAGTTGAATAAAAACCGTTCGTATTTTGTCTGGATACTTTAGGATTTCTTAATTCGATCGAATACGTACGGTCACTATAAGCAGGCGAAACATTACTGAAAACGAACTACCCATCACCCACAAATAAACGTCAAAAGGGGCTGCCACCTGACAATCCCTTTTGACGCTAACTTCTTTTATTCACTTAACTGATCAAAGAACGTTTTTCGTTGTACTACTCAATAATTTTTCATAGGCTTGTTCAAATTTTTGAACATCACCAGCACCCATGAAAATAATCACTGCTTCATGGTAGTCTAATAACGGTGAAACGTTATCTTCTTTGATTACTTGACCACCTTTTTTGATTTTTGCCCCTAGGTCTTCGATTTTAACGTCCCCTTGTTCTTCACGGGCAGAACCAAAAATATCACATAGATACACTCGGTCAGCTAAATCTAAGGCTTCGGCAAATTCATCCATCAAGGCAATCGTACGAGTAAATGTATGTGGTTGGAAGACTGCAATGATTTCTTTGTCTGGATATTTCTGACGAGCGCCATCAATAGTTGCTTTGATTTCAGCTGGATGGTGAGCATAGTCATCAACGACTGTCATATCAGCCACGATTTTCTCGCTAAAACGACGTTTCACTCCAGGGAATGTCAACATTTCGTCAGCAACTTCTTTCACGTCTAACTTCTCGAAGTAGGCAACTGCGATAACACCAAGTGCATTCAAAATATTGTGTTTGCCAAATGCTGGAACTGTAAAGTGTCCAACAAATTCTTCGCCATGGAACACATCAAAAGCTGAACCAGTTGTCGTACGTTCAATATTACGTGCTTGGATATCGTCATCTTCATTCATACCGTAATAATAGATCGGAACATCCGCTTCTAACTTTCTTAGATAGTCGTCATCTCCGTAAGCAAAGATCGCTTTTTTGACTTGTTTTGCCATCGTTTGGAAAGCTGAGAAAACATCATCGATACTTGTATAATAATCAGGATGATCAAAATCGATATTCGTCATGATCACATAATCAGGAGAGTAAGCTAAAAAGTGGCGACGATATTCACATGCTTCAAAAGCAAAGAATTCTGCCTCTGGATCACCATGACCAGTGCCGTCACCAATCAAGTAACTTGTCGGACGAATCCCTGTCAATACATGTGATAATAGACCTGTCGTACTTGTTTTCCCATGGGAACCAGTGACAGCGATACTCGTATAATTTTGGATAAAATCTGCAATAAAATCATGGTAACGGATCACTTCTAATCCAAGCTCTTTTGCACGTTGGATCTCTTCGTGTGAATCTGGAAAAGCATTACCGGCGATCACGATCATTCCTGGTTTGACGTTTTCTGCATCAAACGGCAAGATCGGGATATTGGCTTTTTCTAAATCTCTTTGGGTAAAGAAATATTTTTCGATATCTGATCCTTGAACGTTTAATCCTTTTTCATGTAATACAAGTGCCAAAGAGCTCATGCCTGAGCCTTTAATACCAACAAAGTGGTACAAATTTTCTTGATTTTTCATTTGAATCCTCTTCTCTTAACTATCATCCATTATTTTATTCATACATTCAACACGAAACCCATTATCTTATAAACGATAAAAAATTTCAACCAAATTTATTCGGATGATCTTTAGTTCCTTGAATATTAGGGCTCTTATTACCTTTTTAGCGAAACTTTTTCATTCATCGCTAAGAGACGTAAATAAGCAGACCACACTTCATCTGGGATGTCGACATGACCGATAAATCCCGTTCCATTAGGTCCGTAACCTTGGGCATCATCTTTCAAACGAACCATTTCTCCAAACACTAAGGCTTGGAAATAATCAGAAGGCCACAAGTCATTTAGTCTTTGATCAGAGAAGTTGAATCCCTTGGTACTTTCTGTCACTTGTGGAAGTATCGGTACATAATTATAAAAAAGTACAGACTCATTATTCCATTCCTTCTCAAAAGTCGCCTTTGTCCGCCGTTGCAAGGTCGGATCATTCATTAAAAGAACACGTCCAGGTAATGGGCCCTGTGCTTTTAATAACTTGTAAGAAAATGAAGCATTCTCGCCACAATTGGTTGACTCTGTTTCTAACAATAGCGCCTGTTTTGGTAACTCATATTTTTCAAGCAAATAGCGGGCACAAATCTCACTTTCACTTAAACCTTGTTCAAATAAGAATCCTTGTTTTTCAAAATTTTTATAGAGATACTTCGTCGCATGTCCGATCCCACCAACTAAAACGATTTGCTCAACCTGCTGATTCAAGTACGCCTTTGCTGCTTCATCTACTAGGACGGGCAGACAATTCCCCGCTAAAATCAGTGTAGGTGCTTTTAGTTCCGAACACTCCTGTGGGCCAGGGTCGGCTAAAAAATCCAATAAGCAATTCCAGTCTGCATTTCTTGATCGTTCACCTGTCATTCTATTTCTCTCCTCATACAATTATTCAACATCCAAGTACGTGGTTTCTTTCCATACCAATCGTCCTCTACAACGCCCACACAAATAGCGATCTGTATTGATTTTCCTTTTACGATAAATCCATTCAGCACACTTTTGGCATTGATATCCTTCGATTTTTTGCCTTCTATTTGAAGGAATGGCAGGTGCATAACGTAACCCACCCGTCTTTAACAATAAATGTTTGAAATCTGAGTCACGATGACGATAGCCTTTTCCAGTCAAGTGAAGATGATAATGACACAGCTCATGTTTGATGATCCCGATGATCGTAGCTTGATCGGCTACTGCAAACATCGTCGGATTAAAATCCAAATGGTGGTCATTCAAATGATACCTACCACCTGTTGTTTTCAAACGCTTATTGAACATTGCTTGGTGCATGAACGGACGCTGGAAGCTTGTCAAAGAAATCTCTTCGACTAACTGTTGTAATTCTTCTTGTGTCACGCTTGATCCTCGTAAGGCGAAAGCATCGTCAGACTGATGCGCCCTTTGTTCGTATCCACTTGTTCGATCCAAACAGTGACGACATCCCCAACGGAAACAACGTCAGTTGGATGTTTGACGAATTTATTGCTTAATTTAGAGATATGGACTAAACCATCTTGTTTCACCCCAATATCGACGAATGCCCCAAAATCGATCACGTTTCGGACTGTTCCTTTTAATTCCATGCCAGGTTTCAAGTCTTCCATACTCAATACATCTGAACGCAAAAGTGGCGCAGGCATTTCATCTCGCATGTCTCGTCCTGGTTGGGTCAACCCTTCAAGAATATCTTTCAATGTTTCTTCACCTACTGGCACTTGTTGCACCAAACGTTGCGGAGAAAGTTGACTTAATTTTTCGATTGCTTCTTTTGTTCCTAAGTCTTTTTCAGATAATTGGTTAGCCTGTAAGATCTCTTTTGCTACTGCATAACTCTCTGGATGGATCGCAGTATTATCAAGTACATGTTTCCCACCAGGCACACGCAGGAAACCGATCGCTTGTTCATACGCTTTTGGCCCTAAACGTGGGACCTTCTTCAATTGCGTTCGAGAAGCAAATGCACCATTTTCTTCTCGATACGTCACGATGTTTTGAGCAGTCGTCTTATTTAGACCAGAAATATGTTGCAACAACTGAGGACTCGCTGTATTGACATCGACTCCTACTTGGTTCACTGCCGTTTCAACAACAAAATCCAACTGTTCTGCTAATCTTTTTTGTGAAACATCATGTTGATATTGTCCAACGCCAACAGCCTTCGGATCGATTTTCACTAGTTCAGCCAACGGGTCTTGTAGTCTTCGTGCAATCGACACTGCACTCCGTTCTTCGACTTGTAACTCAGGAAATTCTTTACGGGCAATATCACTTGCAGAATAGACAGAAGCTCCGGCTTCATTGACGATGGCATAAAACGCTTGATGTTTGGCTAACTTCAACTGTTCTGCCACAAATAACTCCGATTCACGGCTCGCCGTTCCATTACCGATCGCAACCATATCCACATGGTACTGATCAATCAATTTCACAAATGCAGGGCCTGCTTCGGCTCTTTTTGCTTGATTTGCCGGTTTATGCGGGTAAATCACTTCGATCGCTAAAACCTTACCTGTCGCATCCACCACTGCTAATTTACAACCGGTACGATAAGCTGGGTCAAAGCCTAAGACAACTTTCCCTTTTAAAGGTGGTTGTAATAACAAGTTACGCAGATTCTCACCAAATATAGCGATGGCTTGTTCATCCGCTTTTTCGGTCAATTCATTACGGACCTCCCGCTCAATCGCAGGTTGGATGAATCGTTTGTAACTATCGTGAATCGCCAAACGTACATAACTAGCAGAAGGCGAAGCTGTATCAGGAATCAGTTGTCTTTCCAAGTAAGTTAAAAGTGCAGCTTCATCAACCGTTAAATTGACTTTCAATACTTCTTCTTTTTCTCCACGATTGGTCGCTAAGATGCGATGAGAAACGATTTTATGAATCGGTTCAGAAAAATCATAATACATTTCGTATACGCCTTTTTCATCATTCTCTTTGTTCTTGACCGTACTTTCATACAGGCCCTTGTTGTACGTATAGGAACGGACCCATGTTCTGAATTTTGCATTGTCACTTACCTGCTCCGCAATGATTTCATGGGCACCTAGCAAGGCTTCTTCAGGAGACGGAACTTCTTCAGTGACGTATTTAGCTGCTTCAGTCAAAACATCCTCAGATGTAAAGGTCAATAACCAAGTGGCTAAAGGTTCTAACCCTTTTTCTTTCGCAATCGTTGCTTTCGTTCTTCGTTTTTGTTTGTACGGACGATATAAATCCTCTACTTGTTGCATTTTTACAGATTGTGTAATACTTTGTTGTAATTCTGGAGTTAATTTTCCTTGTTCATCAATCAAACGCAAGACTTCGGTTTTACGCTTTTCTAAATTTTCTAAATAAGCATAGCGCTCTTCAATTTCACGGATTTGTACTTCGTCCAAGCTTCCGGTCATTTCTTTACGGTAACGAGCAATAAAAGGCACCGTATTTCCTTCTGCTAATAGATTTAAAACAGTCGTCAACTGTTTTGCTTGATAATCTGCCAATTCTTTCTTTACAAGATCTAGAATCGTTGGATTTACTTTGTCTGTCATTAAATAGCCTCTTTTCTAAGTCGAAATCGATTCTTGCTACGGTTTACTCATTAAAAAGCAAGAATCAAAAAATCATACTGATTTATTTTAGCATAGATTCTGGTATTTCTAAATGTAACTAAACAGTGTCTAGAACAAAAATAAAATTCATTTTTGTTTTTAATTTTAAAACGAATTATCGGTGTTCCAAAATCTGACCTTCAGGACTAAGCGAAAAAGCCCAAAAATTTGAAAAACAAATTTCGGGTTTCTCGGCTTATAAATCACAACTGGACACTTTTATCAAAAACTTTTTTTGATCAATCACGTGGTTGCCATGGTCCTTGATTGTTTTGATACTCGATATCTTGGATGATTCCAATTGGATCAAAAACGACACCATGCATTGATCCGCCAAAGACAGCCCCACCGTCGATCCCGATTTTCTGATCTTGTATCCATAAATCAGTTGTCTGCATATCTCCATGGAGTAGTGGCGTGATCGTATGACCAAATACGATCGTCTTACCCGTCCGATTCTTATGCTCATGAAAAGGCTCTCTGATCCATAAAAAATCTCTAGGGCTAGTATCACGCCAATCTTTTTTAGTTAGATCAACACCCGCATGGACAAAAAGATAGTTTTCCCATTCATAATATAAAGGCAAATTACATAAAAAATCGACCAATTCACGATATCTTGAACGAATCATCATGGCAATCTCAGTTGGTGAATATTCTTCTGCTGCACCTGGATGCAAAAGACTTTCCATTGTTTCTCTTCCACCGTTTCGTAAATAAGACGGATACCAGTCTTCTGGTTCTTGGAGAAACTGTAAGAAGTACTCTTCATGATTGCCTCGCAAGTAGATCGCACCAGTTTCTTTCACTAACTTCATTCCTAGTAATAAGCAATCTTTTGTTTTTGGTCCACGATCATTCAAATCACCAATCAAGACTAATTGATGAAGATGTAGATCATAATGTGTTAATAGCTTTTGAAAAAGATCATAACTTCCATGGACATCCCCGATTGCATAGACAAATGGTTTATTCATGATACCACCACCTTTTCATTTGATTATATCGTAATTCCACTATCATAGGTAGCAACAATTTCCGAATAGTTAAAGGAAAAATCTCCTGATTTCAGATTAAAATGAGAGCCACGAAAATTTGAAGAACAACTTTCATGACTCTCATTTTATTTTATAAACACTAGCTACGTCTGCTTTTATTGTTAGAAAAATTATACAAATGCTGCTAAATGTGCATCGATTTCTTCTGTTGTTAGATTTCTTTCTTTGACATAGCGATTATGCGGATGTTTGGCACATGCTACTGAACATGATCCTAAATGTTTTTCTTCGTTTTCCACTGATGCTAACATTTGACGATTACACTCTGGATTTGCACAGTTGATATAACGTTCGCAAGGAGTACCATCAAACCAGTCTTTCCCTACGATCTGCTTATCTACATGATTGATGTCGACAGCGATACGCTCATCAAAAACATACATTTTGCCATCCCATAGTTCCCCTTGGACTTCTGGATCTTTGCCATATGTCGCAATACCACCATGCAATTGACCGACGTCTTTAAATCCTTCTCTCACTAACCACCCTGAGAATTTCTCACAGCGGATGCCACCTGTACAGTAAGTAACGACCCGTTTTTCCATAAACTCTTCTTTATGGTCACGAATCCATTGTGGTAGTTCTCTAAAGCTACGGATATCAGGGCGAACCGCTCCTCTAAAATGCCCAAGATCATATTCATAGTCATTTCGTGCATCGATCACAACCGTATCTTCATCAAGAATCGCTTCTTTAAACTCTTTAGGCGATAAATAAGCGCCCGTCATTTCTTTTGGATCAATGTCATCTTCTAGTTTTAGTGAAACTAGTTCAGGACGCGCACGAACAAACATTTTTTTGAATGCATGACCCTCGCTAGGATCAATTTTGAAAAATGTGTCAGCAAAACGTTCATCTGCCAACATCGCTTCCATGTATGCCTCAGTTTCTGCGATCGTTCCAGAAACCGTGCCGTTGATTCCTTCTTCTGCGACAAGGATACGACCTTTCAAATTCAAAGATTTACAAAAAGCAAGATGCTCCTTCGCAAAAAGTTCAGGATCAGTGATCGTTGTATATTTATAATATAATAGTACTTGGTAATCCATTTAGTTACTTCCTTCCTACAATTCATTCCATAATAGTATAAAGAAGTCTAACTGAAATGACGATTTTTCTGCTTGTGCATTTTTGCGCAAGTATAGTTTACATAATATAAATATTGTAATTTTATGTATTCATAGACACAAAAAAACCGACTAAAATTTCAGTCGGAGTTCTTGCTTCATTCTTACTAAGTAAGTTATTTTCCTGTCACAGCAAAGTAATTCCCATCAGGATCTGCAAAGTTGAATACATATTCTTCACCTAAATGGACTAAATCACCTAATGTCACTTCTAATTGTTGCATCTTTTTGTATAAACCAAAAATGTCCGCACTATAAAACATCAAAGAAGGTGCCCCACTAGCTGTGCCTGGTGAATGCTGTTCGATAAATTCACGATCATATAAAACAAACGCAGTACCCGCATCTTTTGATTGGGCAATCTCAATAATCAATGTACCATCCATTTCTTGACGATCCAACACAACAAAACCGATCTGCTGCCAGAAATCTGCATTTTTTTCAACATCATCTACGTATAACATGATTTTCATTTCATTTGTAAACATCTATTCATTCCTCCACTTTTTTCGTCCTAGCTAGTTTAGCATAGCTGGTACTGAAAATCTATGTTGGAGAGGTACGGATGAGAAAAGTGATTTATGTCCTTCATTTTATAAGTAAACTTATCTTTTACTAGTCAAGTCTATGCTATATGATAGTAATCAGTCAAAAATGTTTTAATATAGCATTATTCGAAAGCTGCATGAATAATAGTCTTCACTTGGATAAGATCTTTTCGAGTATATTTGTAACTTAACTTTTTTTGTTTACTAAAGGACTCACTTGCAGAAATTTTATTGATATAGTACACATCCCCTTTTTCGTTTGCAACTTCTGATAAAACTGTTCTGCCGATTGAAACATCATTAATATATTGAAATTTTTCACCACTATCATCTTGTCCACCAAAAAGAAAAATTTTACAATCATATACTTCATTTATTTGCATAAAATCAAAATTTTTAAAACTAGTAACAGCAGAATCATCAAAACATAAATCAATTGTAGCTGTATCTAAATTTTCCAACTCTAAATTCCGTGTAGCTACTGATGCTTCTATGGAAAGTAGTTTATACATGCGCATGCTCCTAGTTTAAATAGTTACGTGGATTGCTCTTGTTGGTAAATCGGTTGATTCGTTACTTCTCGATTCTCTAACTTTCGTCAGAAACCAAAACATTTATTTCAACTTGATTTTTCTTGCCAAAAGAATCGATTTTCTTCCATGTTCAATTTTTCCACCTGAATCTCTTTACAAACGATATTCATTGTCATCATCGATAGATCAAGAGAACATTCTACAAAGTTCTCATTCCCTTCATATTTTTTCAAGGAAATATCTTGTCCTTCATATCCAAGTTGCCCCCCTCGCATTTCTTTTACATTATCGATTGTTCGCCAATTTGAATCGGTCTCATAACTGACTTTATAACAAGATAAAAAACAGATTTTCCAACAACTTTCTTCATTATTTTCTATAAAAATGTATACCTCATCACCATAATACTGAGTTTGAATATCCAATATTGACATATCCCAGTATTCAGTATTATCAATTTTATTTTGTAATAATTCAATATTCATCATTTACCTCCAAAATTAATTATCAGACCAAGGAATATGCGCATCAGAACTTTTTTTGTCTACAATATTTCCTTTCATATCCAATGAATTTTTATTTTCATCAAAAATATGCATATGTTTATATTTGGTAATTTTATCTGGTGGGTCAATCCGAATTTTAAAATTACCTTGTACGTCTTTGATATGAACTCGACCATTGTGTTCAAATATTTGCCAACCTTTCGGTATACTATTCTTTAATTCATTTAATGACATCTGACTAATCTCTTTAGGACTTAGGTTATCCAGCCTAGCATCTACTACCTCTCCAATTTTACCATTTTCCACCTGCTTCACACCAGTAGTCGTCAATACTTTGTAAGACGCATAAGTAAAGCCTAAGACCATCAAGGCTTGACCCAGTTCAGATTCATTGATCCATGTGTAGCCGTCTTTGACGTATTGTGAGGTAGAGACGAGACTGCCTAAGAGTGGGTCTAGTTTTTCACCAGTTTCGTAATTGACGCCTTGACGCCATGCTGCATTGACTTTCTCTTGGTAGGTATCGTACGTCATGAATTGGATCAGTTCAGGTTCTAAGTAGTGACCTACTTTCGTGACATATTGATACAGCTCGGGGTTCACGATGCCATAGCCTGATTGCTTGTCTTCGATTTTCCAAAAGACACGTGGGTTTCCCTCGCTATCGTGAATAATGAGGGCATAGACGTTGTACTTTTCTAGTTCTTTGTTTTTAGTTGGATCGATGCCTTTTTTCTCGTTTTCTGCTTGTTGCCATTTGTCTTGGATCGTAGTTGTCCAGGACAAATCTTTCGGCATAGAGAATGTCTTCGTTTGACTATTCCAAGCAGTTTTCGTTTGAGCAAGGCCTTGATTGACTGCTTGTTCGAGACTTTTGATTTCTGTAAAAAATTGCGCGGAGCTTTGGTTGTAAGCTAAGAGTTTTTGGAGTTTTTCTTCCAGCTTGTGTTTCAAGTCATGATACATCGTGAGTAACAACGTATTCTGATTGAGTTGAAAGCTTTGATGTTCTTCTGGCATATAAGGTGAAAGAAGCAGTTGCCGTATCCCTTCAGCTTGGGTGATATATTGATTCATTTGACGAATTTGCGCTTCTAATTCGGATTGTTTCAAGCTGATAGAATCAACTTGATTTATGTATTCCTGTGGAAATCGTTTCGCTGCTTTTTCGACCGCTTCGGAGAGTAAAATTCCTCCTTGGACGAGTGGGTAAAGTATTTGAGAAAAATAGGCTTTCGCAGCGTCGTAGGTTTTCCCTTGGAGATTGGGCGTTTGTAAAGTGAATTGAGTGATGGCTTGTTGGAGATTTTGGTAATCAGTGACTTGTTTTTGGCAGAAGTGACTGGCGCTCGTGGCTTGGGCTAAGGAATCCGAAAGATACATATCGATACTCATGTGTTTTGATCCTCCAACAAAATTTTTCTTTTCTCAAAGCTAATCTCATCAAGCTTTTGCGTGATTTTTTGTTGTTGGATCATTTCGTAATGTTGGCATTCATCAAAGCCATTCATCAATCGCCTACTTTGATGTGAAAACTCCGAGGTGAATGTTTCGATGGACGTAAAGGTATTCGATTTCTGGTAAGACAATTGTAATCGAAATAAGAAGTTTCCGATTTCTTTAAAGTGATTCTGGTAATCTGAACGGCAGGCATCAAGTTGTTTCATTTTCTTTTCCTGTTCTTCTCTTTTTGCTTGCAGCAACGTTTCCTCGGTATCAAGATTTATCCATTGATTCATTAGCGTCTCTCCTTAAAAAGATCTCGACTTAACTGAGTGTCTAGTGTAGAAAATCCTTGAGCAGCAGTTTGCAATTGATTAGCAGCGCCTGAGATGGCTGAGGCGATTTGGCTGGCAGAGTTTTTGACGGATGTAAGACTACTTTGAATGTCTTGATTGCCAATAAGAGTAGTACGTGTATCATCTTCAATCGGTGATGTTTGTTTTAACGATGTGGTGGCACTGGTAATTTTTGAAGTGGACTGTTGGGCTTGTTGAGAATTACTGCTGAATGTGACCATAGATCTCCTCCTCGATTTATATAGACGGTATAGAACGCTTACATATTCATTATAACAATACATAACCTTCCGTTGGATGAGAATTGTATTAGATAAGTCTTGTCACCTTATTGTTTTATACATTTTTATATCGAAAATTCCACACTTTCACTTTTCGGAATATATTTACAGAGTAAAAAAAGCGAGAGCATTTCGCTCTCACTTTTCTTTTTTTATCAAGCATTCACGTCAACGACTTTTGCTTCATCTTTGATCACATCTCGATCAAGATCATTGATACGTGCACTTGTAACAATACCTGCTACCATACTACCACTTACGTTGACAGCTGTACGAGCCATGTCGATCAATGGTTCGACGGAGATAACTAAACCAACGATTGCTACTGGTAAGTTCATTGAACCTAATACGATCAATGAGGCAAAGGTTGCCCCACCACCGACACCAGCTACTCCGAATGAGCTGATTGTTACGATGGCTACTAGTAGCAAGATGAATTGAATGCTAAAGACATCCATTCCAGCTGCTGGTGCAACGATTGTCGCTAGCATGGCTGGGTAAACACCCGCACAGCCATTTTGACCGATCGATAAACCAAAGCTGGCAGCAAAGTTTGCTGTGGCTTCATCCACACCGAGTGCTTTTGTTTGTGTTTCGATATTCAATGGCAAAGCACCCGCACTTGAACGTGAAGTAAATGCAAAACTTAGTACTGGAAATGTTTTTTTCAAGTAGTCGATCGGGCTGACTTTCACACCGATCAAAATCAAGAAATGAACGATCATCACTGCAAACAATGCAAGATAAGACGCTAACACAAATTTACCTAAGTTCAAAATGGCATCAAAATCACTTGTTGCCATCACGTTCGTCATCAATGCGAACACGCCATAAGGTGTCAAACGCAAGACTAACGTCACGATACGCATCACGATACGATACAAGCTATCGATCATATCAGCAAAGAATGATGCTTCTTTTGGTGCTTTTCGTTTGATTCCTAAGTAAGCAACCCCAACAAATGCCGCAAAGATCACGACAGCAATCGTACTTGTTGCACGAGTTCCGGCAAGGTCTGCAAAAATATTTTTAGGAATAAATGACAAGATTTGTTGTGGGATACTTAGTCCTTCCACTGTTTCTTGTCGTGTCGCTAACTCAGAAATACGAGCAGTTTCGGCTGCTCCTTGCGTAAATTCAGCACCTTGAAGACCAAATGCGATCGTCACACCGATCCCAATCAATGCGGAAATAGCCGTTGTTGCTAATAAAGTGGTCAGCACCGTTGCACTGATTTTACCTAATTTTTCTGATACTTTCATTTTTGTAAAAGCCGCAACGATTGAAACAAAGACTAAAGGCATGATCAACATTTGTAAGAAACTAACGTAGCCGTTCCCAACGATACTGATCCAATCCATGGATTGCGTAATAACCTCGTTTTCTACTCCAAAAATCAGTTGCAACGCGCCCCCGAATACGATACCGGCAGCTAGCGCAGTGTAAACCCGCGTTGAAAATTTTGCATGGCGCTTTTGCATACGATAAAACACATATAATAATGCCGCAAAAACTAGAACCACTAAAACTGTGATGAGTGTTGTCATTTTCATCCTCCTCTTAATTTGTAATGACAAGTCCATCTAAGGAAGTAAAGGTTCCCGAGAAGAACTCTTCAGCTCTTCTCCTGAAAATATTTTTTTCAGTGACTTATTCATTCTAGACTATTTTCCGAAATTTTTCCTTACTTTTGCTTACAATTAGTAATAGAAAAAAACACCAGTGATAGCTAATAACTATCACTAGTGTTTTTTTCTTAATTTTCTTCTTTGGCTTTTTCTTCTTTTTCTGATTGGAAGTTCAATTTCACACCTGGTGCATCCAAGGCGATCTCTGTTACTTCATAGGCCAGACGTTTGACCATCTCAAAAAGTGGTGCCACTAATTCATCGACCTCTTCTTGCGTCACATCGTTTTGATCTTGGACTTTACGATTCAAGATGTGGTTGATTTGACTAACGCTTCCAGATAACACATATGTATCAAATACTAAACGAAATTCTAAACGGGCACCAACGATGCTATGTTCTTTCGGATAGTTTTCAATTGTCTCTTTTAGTGGTGAAAAACCTACTTTTAAGTCGGTTTGTACCTCTTGATCAGGCTTTAAAAAATCATAATGAAAAGCTTCTACTACTTCTTTTTGTCTTCTAATTTCCATTTTATCACTCCTCTGTTTAAATTATAGCATAACTAAAGTTGAAAGGGGATACTTATTCTGCATTCTTTTCGATTGCTAAAATATCCGCTAGATTCGCCACAATATGATCGGCAGGAATCTCACCTAAGAAATGATCAATATCATATAGGCAAGTGTGGATCTTTGCATTGATCCCTGCTTCAATATCTAATCTTCGATCCCCTACCATCATAGTTTTTTCTGGGTCTAAGTGATACTGATCGATCAAGTGATTGATGGCATCAGGTGCTGGTTTTCTGGCAAAGCCTTGGTCGATACCAATCACTTCTTCGATCAAATCTGCTAGCTCAAAGACTTTTAAAAGTTTCCAAGTAGAAGCCGTTACACGATGTGTTAAAATATAATGTTTTGCTCCATTCTGTTTTAAACGGCGTAAAACCATTTCAGTCTCTTTGAACGGTACTGAGAATTCCTGATATTGTTCTTCATATTGATGAAACAAATGATTGAAGGAGACTTCTTCTAATTGATAGCTTTCTCGTAGTTTTCTCACCGATTCTTGCTTCATCACACGATAGATTTCCTTTTTTGGGCGTTCGATACCAAAATCTTGTAATGCTTGAGATACTCCTTCAACCATCGCCGGATACGTATCGAACAATGTCCCATCAAAATCCCAAATGTAATTTTTAATCATTCTTTTACTCCTTTTTACTCATTTCACTAGACATTTGACTAGTATTTTTTCTTATACCTTTCTTGTAAATTGCGTGCCGCACTTTTTACAAGTCACTCGAATCTCACCCTTGCCTTTCGGCGCTCTTTGCTTGAGTTGACAAGTTGGACATGAAAAAATCGTGTAGGTAGCGCTAGCTTGTTGTTCAGGTTGACGTTTCAGTTTATTTTTTATTTTTGTAAACCAGCTTTTGATCGCCACTGTTTTTTGTAAATACGCTTGATTTTCGTTTGAACGAACATAGATTTTCTTTGAACTAAATCGAGCGATGGTCAAAGCGATAAAAAAGAAGAAGAGTAGATAGCCTAAACTGAAAGGCAACCAATATCTAACGACAAAGAAAAATAATCCTAAAACTAACAATAAACGATTCAATGGATCAAGACGCGCATATCTCCCTTTCATAACTTGTTGATATTTTTGTTGAGCTTTCATTATACGTTGTATCCAAATAGGTCCCATTTTTTTCTCCATTTCTCTTTTATTCAAAAAGAAAAAGCCTTAGTTGGCCTTTTCCATCGTCATTTGTTGTAACACATGACGGTTCCGCATAAAATCGATCACGATCAGTTTTTTTTCATCTTCACGTTTTACCACTCGAAAGGTATCTTGTAAAGGTAATGTCAACTTCTTAGATTGGATTTCCTTCAAGCGAACAAAACGACGGATCAACGAGAGCAATTGTGGAAACTGGATCGATGTGTGTAATAATTCTGGATATTTTTTTAATAACTGCGTTGTTTTAAACAAATTTCTTTTTCGGCTGATTTGTTTTAAAAAACTTTTTAATATCTTTTGCTGCCGCTGAAAGATTGAAAGAGAGCCTTCTTCATCGATCTGGTAACGCATCTGACGTTGTAGATCTTTCACCGATAGATGTACTTCAGTGGTACCTGACTCTACGTTGATTCCTTGAGGGAAAAGTTCTGAGATTGCTTTGTCCCACTCATTTAATGATACTTCAAGATAGTCATTCAATGGCAGTTGAAGTTCTTGAACAAAAAATTGCTTGGCAGCTTGAATGCCACCTTGTTCGTAAATTTCACCAATCGTCAACCCTTCTAAATGAAACTCCGGCGAAAAATGCAAGACTGTTTTTTGTTCATCGATTTGCGTATAGATGAATGTCGACCGTTTGAGAATCGTATCTTTTAAAACAACTAAAAAATTCATTCTTCTCCCCCTTTTTTCTATTACAAAATAGCATATTTTCAACGGTTTGTGTGCAAATATGCAGGAGATTTCATAAAATCTTATTCTTTGAATTTTATGCGCATATAAAAAACTTTTTTATGGCTATATTAGTTTTTTTATTCATGTATTTGATGTTATGGGCGATTCATCAACCGTAACCTAGTCTGAATCTAAAGGTGACAATCAACTTATAGATTCAATTCGGCGCGCTTTCTGATTTCTTGCTTGTGCATAAGCCTTGTATTCGTATCATTACTATTTGTTTTACCTATATTTTTAATGGTTGAAAAACTTCTATTTCCCGAAGGGGCCTGTGTATGCTGTGAGACGTTAATTTCTGTCGTTTTTTCCGCGTTTTCTAAGGTAGTTTCTAATTGATGCTCGGTTACTAAATTCTCCACATTAACTACTTCAATCACAGCAAGAGCAAACAATAGGTCGCCGTTTCCTAGTTGGTCAGCTAGACTTCTTTTTACGGGTGCTCGCTCAAAAAAGTTTCGTCCTAATCCAATATCACGAATACAAGTCATCAGCATCTCAGCATCGGTTATTTGAAGGTTTGCTTTTAACATCTTGTCAGTCAGTACAGCATTGAAGACAGCTTGTTTTGTGACAGTCGGCAAATTTAACATCTCACTTACATTCTCCACAAAAGAATCAAACCCTTCGCCATGAATTAGCTTCAGAAAATTTACTTCGTATCTCTTTCGAAGATCTTCTCCACTACTCCTGAAACCTATCGGACTACTTGGACAACTTATCAAATCGTCCGATGACGCGACAATATGGGTCACTTCGTGCATAAGAGTATCCTTGGAACTTGGCTGTGCTTGAATCCCTGGTCTAGTAGCTGGATTTACATGAAAACCATCAAGCATGAAAATAATTCGACATTCAGGGTCAAACCGCATAACAAACGCATGTGCACCCATGCGTCCTTTAATTTGTGAGTAGTAATTTTTTGTCACCTCATCACGCAATAAATCAGTAGAAACAAGCCAAATATTTTTAAAATTAAAATCCTCCGTTTGTTCAAGAAGCTGCGTACTTTTTTTTGCAACTGATAACAAGCGCTTCATAATTTCTTTTAAAATTTGTTCTTGATTTTCCGCATCACTTAGTCTAAACATTTCGATTAAGTAAGCTCCCGCAGTCGTAGGTGCAAGAGCCTTTTCTTTTGATAGTTCCTTCTCCTTATCTATAAATTTCTGGAAATTTTCGTGCGCATTTTTAAACTCTGCAGTAAATTGTTTTAGAAATGGTTTGAGTGATTCTGGTGCCTTAGTGATATCGATACCAGAAAATACACGATAATTCGGATTTGAACCTTCGGGGAAATACTCTTTAATTGCTGAAGTAATTTTCTCTCTTAATTTAGCTTCATCACTGATTACATAAGGCGGTAATTCTGGGACAAACTCCGATAAAACTGGTACTATCACTTTTGGATCCTCCACTATATCTGTCCCATCAGGAAGTTGTATTGCTTGGCGAAGTTTATTCCACTCCTTCGCATAAGGTAGTGTATCTGGAAGCTGGAAATATGGTGGATACCGATTATCAACGAATACTTGTGATGAAGATGACGCTAGATGATCAAAAAGTGAATCGGCGCCTTTTGAAGTGCTAGGAATTTGGTCATCTGAGACATCGTCTTTCCCACCTGCGGGTTGTGCATAAGATTGAAATTTGAGGGCACGTTTTTCTAGTTCTGTTTCAAATCGGAACTGATCATTTGCTAAATCTAAGCGTAAGACTGTCATCGGTTCAAGAATATCGTTTTTAACTAAATGATAGCGCTGTTTCTCTTTATGGAATAAAACTAATGGTACATAACGTTCATTAATCTTGATATAGGTTCTACCTGTCTCTGAACTCATCAAGCCCAAATCATCTGGTGGTGAAAGCGTATTTGGCTCTTTCAATGATTGAAATTTATCGATATTTTTACCTACTTTTTGTAATACTTCTTCGGAGAGCGTTCGCGAAGTGGCTGGTTCGAAATACCATTCAATGCCGTTGTAGTTCACCGGAAAAACCCGTTCTCCTTCACAGATATCATAACGCACGCCTTGCTCCTTGATGACCGTTACTCTTATAGGCGTAATTTTATTTTTCATTACAATGTAGCGGCTACTTTGCTCTCCTTCTTTTTTTCCTGTTAAAATCATTCCGTCACCATAAAACTTGACGTTTAGATTCTTTTCCTCGACAAACTGTTGATCGATATCCACTTTACTGGATAGACGATTGATCAAATCAAGTTGGTCAGAGGTAAAGGAGGCTTGTCCTTCAAACACTCTTAATTGTCCTCCTCGCAACGTATAGAATTCTCCAAAAACATCTCTAGTTTTCAAATTGGTTACTCGCATGTATAGTTGGGCTTTCACCCGTTTGACGAAAACCTTGGGACCATTTTTTTTCAGCTGAGCGGAAATAAGCTCTTTCGATAATGGTTCTGACGGTTTTTTTATTTTATTTAGCTTTACCAGTAGTGGTTTGATATCTTTTCGAATAAATGCGCGTGTTTTCATATTGATCAGCTTCTGGAGGACTAACTGACTACTCCCTTTGACCAGCTCAACTCCCGGATCAATATAACGGATCGCACCTATTACTAGAGACTCTATCTCGGCGATATTGGGAAGGGCCCGCACACTATTTTTAACAATTCCTTCTGCACCACCCACTATTGCTGCTTTTGCCACGGATAAACCGAATTTCAGATTAAGGGAAGTGACCTGTCCCAAAACAGGTAGTAAAAGCACCACGTCGATTGTGCAAGAAATAGCTGCTCCTTTCGTATCTCGATTATTGATCCCAACAATGCAATCATAAAATGGAATAAAATGCTTGACACCATCCCAGGCAGCACTAGCAACTGTTTTATCATTTCCTGAATCATATAATTGGCGATACAACTGGTCCCGATGTTTCTGAGCAATCCTGTCAATAACTGTTCTCAAATCCCCTTTAGAAGTGAGTGCATTCATTCGATCAACTTGACTAGAAAAAGTGTAGTCCTTGTTGCCAATTCGAATCTTTTCCCCGACTTTCGAATATCCTCCTCCCCAGACATTTTTTTTATCAAACAAGCCATATTTAAGATAGAGCATAGGATCCTTATCTACACGATAGATGGCATACCCTCCCTCTTTATCTAGGTTTTTCAAGGCATACACCCGTTCTTCTTTTTCGTTGACAGCTACCAAAATATTCGTCTTTTCTAAATTAAGAGTTGTATCCAGCCAAGTTTCTCGATTCCCAAAAAATACTGGAGGAATTGATCCTGGTGCGGAAGGCGCATAATAGCGCACTTCATTTTTCAATTGAGTAAATGCTTCATAAATATGTGTCTTTGGAGAAATAATAAAATTGAAATCTTCTATATTGAGTGAATGAAATGCATACTCCATCAACTTCTTATTTAATGCACGGTGCTTGTCTGCTACTTCTTTCGTTAATTCGGTGTACCATTTTTCTATATCTCTTGGGATCCATGGCCCGGGGCATGGGTTTCCACCATCAAGATACACTTGATCTCCAAATAAACTCACTCTTATCCCGAGTCGTTCACACTCTGCTAACACTTCATTCACTAAGCCTTTTTTACGACGCCAGTTTATAAAAGCCTCTTCATACTCTTGATACAGATGCTCAACATCTTCTTGATTTTCCATATAATTGAAATAGCCTTTTTGGTAATAACTCATAAAACTACTTAATGCAAATTCTTTATGAATCCCTAACTCCATCGCCTTATTTAACCGCTCTGGCTCTAGTTGTGCTGTAGCTAGTAAGGCTGGCACAAAAAAATAATTCAATTCATTTAAATTATCTATACCTTGATGAGTGGCAATATCAAACAAAAACATTCCTAAAGTATTCGTTTCATTTTTATTGAAATTCGAATGATAGCCTGTATCTTCTAAAAATTTTGAACCAATCAATTGCATCAAAGATTCATAGTCAGAAATCAAAAGCTCATCAGCTAACTGACTTGTTTCTAGGAAATAATTTGGGAGCATTTTTTTTGTCAATAGGATCCATAGTTTCGTTATAGTCTCTTGTTCTTCCTTCTTAGGTCGTTGCTCGATCAGACCAGCTTCAATTAGCTCGTGTACCTCAAATAACTTTCTTAGACGGCCGATAGTAAACGTTGCCGGATCAGGAGCGGAAATAATATTTTGGACAATGTAGGTTTCCACCGATTTTTCCAGAACTGTTTCAAATACCCACTTCATGACTGTTGCTTCAGCGTCCTTATTTGAAATCTTCTCGTCTGACTTCCCTCCATAAAGATCCAACTCATTAAGGATTACTTTCGCAACTGCCTGAACTTTCTCTGGCATTAGCACCGTCCCAACACCTTCTTGCGTAAACCATTTTCCGACTGCAAGTAAAATGTCTTCTTTCGTGGGTCGTTCAGATAGCAATCCTTTTTGTCGAAAAAAAAGTTCAATTTGATTCTTGATATTTTCAGATTGCCATTTTGAAACTATCGCTTTACTCATAGACTGAGATTGTTTTTGCTCTAAAGTATTATCTTTAGGTTTCACTTCCAAAGATGGAGTATCCATTTCTATTGTATCTTTCATCCACTGGACAAATATTTGTTGGGCTTCTTCGTTAGAGATCACCCTCTCTTTTTCATCCCCTAGAATTACCCGAACTAATTCTTTCAATTTCCCCCAATCGATCGTATCAATTTCTAACCCTTCTACTAATGCCCATTTAGCGGCACTTTCCACCAAGATATTTTTATTACTTAGATCGTTAGCAAAACCTCTTTCTGATAAAAAATTGGTCATATTTTTGCATATAAGCTCATATTGTTCAATAGTAAAATTAGGTAAAGAAAAAGCCAATGGTTCACTAATCGTTGGTTTTGAGGAATCAATCTCATTCTCACGTAAAAAAGTGATGATTTTCTTATCTAATTCTTCCCTTTTATTTCCTTTGTTCCATTCATAGGCATAGTTTCTTTTGTCTTTTTCAATTGTATACCCATAATACGCATTATTATTCCCCCACTGAAGATAGATGGCAACAGCTTTATCAATCGATAAATCTTTTTCCTCGAGTTTATACGTTTTTACAATGATTTTTGCTATTTTTTTTACTCGTTTAATTATTGTTTTATAGGTCTCTCCAGCAATAATCCAATGATCTACCGCTTTTGATACATCCGCCAGGGACGCTCCCTGAGTTGGGATTCCCTTTTCATCTAATATCTTTTTCAAATCATAAACTGCTTTTACTATGTTATTCCTTACTTCAAAAAGTGGCGGATAATAGACAAAGGGAATCAATGGATGTTCATGAGATATCAAGTCATAGCGCTCATTGATGAAATCATCATAGATTTGATTACTTTCACTTTTTTGTTCTTGATTACGGGCTAATAAAGAATCTTCCCATGGAGATAACTTATAATAAATCGTTTGCTGATCTATTTTCTTATACTCATTTTTCTCAAGTAAGGTATTGGCTTTCCACTGCATGAAAATTCCGAATAACTGATTGGCTGATAGGGAATCTCCTAGTCTGCTTTGTCCCACTCCATAAGCTTTCAAAATAACATAAGCAAGATACTGTATTTTTCTTGATTTATATGACTTCTTTGAGCCCCAATCTTCTTGGCTATACTTTTCGATTGCCTTTACCAGTTCCAATCCACTGTCAGAAGAGGGTGTAATACCACTTTTTCCAAGGAGTTTCTTCAATTGTTGATTCACCTTACTAGTTTTTTCCCTATGCTCAAAAAGATCATATTGGTAATAAAAAATCGGTAATAACTCTCCGTCGTTTACAAGAAGGTTACGATTATTCATGAGATCTGTCACAAGTTCATCAATTCGCTCTAAGTCTGTTTTCTTAGAGGAAATTGTGGCAGGTGTCGTCTCACTCACAGGCTTGTTTTTTTCTTCATTACTCAGAACATTTGAAGGTGTCCATATAATCTTTTTTATTATTTTAAATTGAACATTTTTAAATATATTATTATTTCGCCATTGAAGGAAAATAGCATTTGCTCGCTCATCAGTCAGTCCGTGTGTTGAGAGGCCACAAGTATCAAAAATGATATGTGCAATCTGTGTTCTTCTAGCAATCACTTTTTCAACTACTTCGCTATTTTCCAATTTTTGTAGATTTGTGAATACATAACGCATTGAGGTATCGTCTTCCAGCCACCAGCCAGAACCCTCCTCTCGTAGATATTTTTTGACCGCTGTATTGATTTTTTCCGTTTCATTCCGTTCTTGAAAAAGAGCGTAATTAAACCAAAATGGTAGTTGTTTTTCACCCAACTCGTACTCAGGCAAGTTAACTTGAATGTATCTTTTAGTAGCTAAAAAAACAATATTAGAGGTTTCCATTTGCAAAGTCTCATAGGATTTCAACGAAGATTCCAATCGATGATCAGACCGTGGATTCAATGGGCTAATATCAAACCATGGAGCTGCTTCAACTCCCTTTACTTTCAGAACATCCCATTTATCAATATAATCATCCAAAGTATCTGATAGTTTATTTGTTAAACTCCAAAGCTGTGAGAAGATCCCTTCCTCTCTAACCTGTGTGATCGAACTTTTTTTTGAAAAAAACAGTCCTTGAAAAGATTCCGGTAAGAAATCAACGAGTGATGCAGATACTGACTCTGCATTCTTGGCTTGATCATCTGATAGAATTTGTTGCTCATCGTTCCTGTAAAATACTCGATTCATCATCCCCAGAAAAAGATCGAGCACTGAAATACCGTTTAAATCTTTCATTTGTTCCGTGAAGGTTGCATTTTCAGGAACGCTAAAAAAAATAGTGAATTGATCGGTCATATCTTTCCAAAAAGCTGCTATCAACGAATCCTCATTGATCGAAACTATCTTGCTGGTACTGCCTGAAGGAATGATGTCAGTTGATCTAAACTGATAGTTAACATTGGCTTCAAATACATTTTTTAATTTCTCAGCCGAATTTTTTGCTATAAAATAGGAGGAATCGGTTTCTTCTGTACGTGGCTCAAAGTGATTTTGGGAGAGAGTTAGGGTTTGCTGTTCATTTGATTGCTGTGCTCTCAGAACAGCTGCTTGGCGGATTTTGCTAAACTGGTTTTGAGTATGATTGAAAGACTTCTGGGAGTCAGGTTGCTTTTGATTAGAAAGTTCTCTATTCATCGTATAATTGGCGCGTTTTGAGAATAGCTGGGCAAGCTGCTGCATGTTGAGATTCCATTGATGTGCTTTAGCCGTTAGATAAATCATTGGATTAGTTGAGGATAGTTGCTCAATGAGGGGATTGGCTGTTTCATGAAAGTCTGGATAGCTGAAACGTTTGAGGTCTACACTTGAACTTGATGAGGGGCTATCCATCGTGAATTTCTTTTCTTTTTGGCGAACCTTTAAATGAGTATCTTCTTTAAAAGCAGCTGACTGTTTCTTTCCCACTTGCTGACGTGTCAGTGGGACTTCCCCTACTATTTGAAAGTTACCTAAGATATTGCAAATATAAAGGTAACCTGTTAAACTTCTTAGACCTTTTGGCGTAAGCGTATTTCCCATTTGATTTGTACGATAATTCGGCCACATTTGATCATTTAACTGTTTAAAATCCTCGTGACGTCTATTGTACAATTTACCAATCTCTTCGGAATAACTGTCTTTAGTCACTATTTTCACTCCTTAAATTTATTTTTATTTTTTCTACATTACACAAAAAATAATACACACACTTTAGAGCCATTACTTAAACTGTTACAATTGTTTTAGTATCCGAGCGATTTTTCTTGATCAACTTAACTACTTTAGTAGCACATACATCCACCGATCCTATATTTAATCGGTCTCAAGGCTAATTATAAGTAAATACAAGAAGTCTACCTCACCTTTTTCCAATTAAAAATCGAAAAAAAGTTTATCTAATCAGAAGTTTCTTTATTTATAATTTTAAGTTATAACCTAAAAAATGCTGATCCAGCAACATAGACAAGCATTTTTGGTAAAAAAAAAGCCGTAAAAAACTTAAAATAGCACAAGGTCTATTTTGTTTTTTTCGACTTATTGTCAAAACAAGATGATCAAATTTTGGTATATTTCAAGGTAAGTGCTATTCCGAATTTAGCCACTTGCATTTGGATGAGTTTCAATTATCTTCTAATAAATCTTTCATTTCAACAACTTCGCGATATTGATGGATTTTCGTAATACCAATTACTTTATCGATATCAATACTAAAACAAATACCATTACCCGGAACATCGATCTTGATGCCTTTTCCTATCGCATCCATCACTTCGTTTGTCAAACTATCTGGTACTAATGTCAGAACGATATCCTTTTCCGGTGAGATATCTAATCCTAAGAATTTTCCTGTGTCATGGACGCCAGAACCACGTCCATGTAAAATCGTCCCCCCTGATGCGCCAGCCTTCTTTGAGTAATCGATCACATCTTCCCCAATGCCACCATCCACGATCGTGACGATCATCTCGAGATTTAGTGCGACTAAATCATTCATTGTTGTTCCTCCATTTGTTGTAATTTTTCTTTGTTTTTCTGATCTTTTTTGTCTTTTTGTTTATAAATGAACCCTAAGACTAATGTTGATAGTATCGGTGTCAATGCGATCATTGCCACCACGCCAAATCCATCAATAATTGGATCTCGACCGTCGATCTGTGTGGCGATTGCCACACTCATAGACAAAATAAAGGTAGAACACATCGGTCCTGTGGCGACACCGCCGTTATCAAAAGCCATCGATAGAAAAAGCTTGTCGACTTTTGCACCTAAAACAAAAGCTAAGCCATATCCAGGAACCAAGAAATAATAAAGAGAAAAACCAGCTAATAAGCGCCACATGGATAGACCGACTGCTAGACCGATCCCAATCGAGATCACTGCTAACATTACTTTTGCATGAATCCGACCTTCACTTAGTTCTTCGACTTGTTTGACCATCACATGGATAGCTGGCTCTGCAAAACCTACTAAAAATCCCATAACAAACCCTAAAGGAATCAGGATCTGATTATTCGCTAAAGAAGCAATTGCACTTCCCAGGTGTTGCCCTACTGGTACATAAGCAACATTTACACCATGTAAAAATAAAACTAATCCGATAGTTGTGATCAAAAAACCTTTCATGATATCAAAAAAACGTTTTCTCCTCAATTTGAATGAAAGAAAGTTCATTAGTACAAATAGGCCCACGATCGGTGCCACCGCAAGGATGACTTCATATCCAACTTGTCCAATACCTGCAAAAAAAGTGACCAAAAAATTCATTGGAAGATCACCCCCAGGATCATGACAGCCAAGATAGGACCAAGTGAGGCAATACCAACCATTCCAAAGCTATCGTTTTCATTTTTCCCTTGGCGGATCATACTTGTCATTCCACCAGCCAAGGCTAGAATAAACGGAACAGTCACTGGGCCAGTTGTGACTCCACCTGCATCAAAAGCAATCGGCATAAATTCATTACTTGTAAAGAAGGAAGCGATAAGTACCGCAAGATAACCGATCACCATCAATCGATAATAAGATAGTTTAAATACGACTCGTAGTAGTGCAAAAGCTAAAAATACGCCGGTTCCAACACTGACTATACCGATCAATAAGACTCGACCAATCTCTCCATCCGAAATATCAAATACTTGTTGACCCAATACTTGCACCGAGGGTTCGGCAATCGTGATCACGATCCCAATCAGAAAACCCAAACTAATGATGATTGGTAGACTTTTCTTTTTGATCATATATTTACCGACCAAATCACCAACTTCCATCATCGAATAATCAGCACCAAATAAAAAGAGACTCATACCAACCATCATCATGATTGCTCCTAAGATGAATCTTCCCATGGTTTCAACATCTAATGGTGCAAATACAAAGGTCAGGATAACGATCAATACCGTCATAGGCATGATTGCAATGATTACTTCTTTAAAATTTTTCCTCATGTATCCTCCTCCTTTACTTCTAGTTTACCTGATTAAAAGTAAGTTTACGAGGAAAAACCGTAAGCGATACCATTTTTATGTAAAAACTGTAAAAAAAACAGCAACAAACTAGCTAAAGCATCAAAAAAAATCAACGAACATTATTTTTTGTTTTTTTAAAAAAAGTCTCAACTACTTGCTATAAGCGATAAAAGCCAAAAATAGATAAACTATTTTTGGCTTTTATCGCTTATTTTTAAGAAGTTTATTTTATAACGAAAGTTATCCATAAATCGAAAGTCTAAAGGGGTCCTTTTTTCTCATTTTTGATTATTCAGAAGATAGTTTCTGAACATGAGATTTCAGGCTTAATTCTGTCTATTTGACAGAACCAATCATCCCTTGAACAAATTGTTTTTGTAAAACGAAAAACACAAGTGCAGTTGGTAAGGTCGCAATCACCAGTCCACTCATGATCATGCCATAGTCTGGTGTATAGGATGCCCCCATGGCTGATAATACTAATGGAACTGTTCGTTTATCTGGAGATTGTAACGCCACTAAAGGCCAGAGGTAATTGTTCCAACTACTCATAAACGTGATGATCGCCGCAGCGGCATACGTATTTTTAGCTGTTGGTAAATAGACACGAAAGAAAATACTTAATTCTTTAAGACCGTCTAAACGTGCCGCCTCTACAAGGTCCTTAGGAAAGGACTTCGCGTTTTGACGGAAAAAGAAAATCAAAAAGGCGGTACTTACTGAAGGTAAGATGACAACTAGAAAACTATTGATTCCTAATATCGTACCATTCAATTGAGAAAACATCCGATACAGCGGGATCATCAATGCCGCAAAAGGGACCATCATCGATAATAACAAAATATTAAAGACGACTTCTTTTCTTTTACTCTTATAGATCTCAAAACCATAACCTGCCATGGAGGAGATCAATAAAGCAAAAATCGTTGTAACCACAGCGATCATTGCAGAATTAAGTAAAGAGCGTGAAAAATTCAAGTCATTCGAAAAGAGATTTTGGAAATTGATCACTAAATTCTCACCAATCATCAGTTTACCTGAACTAATATCCACTGCGGTATTCGTCATCCCTAAAATCATCCAAACAAACGGGAAAATTGAAATAAAGGAAACGATGACTAAAGAGGTATATTTAAAAATGCTCAAGAGTAACTGTCCAATACTCACTTGCTTTTTCGTAATTGATCGGGGTTCACTACTTGTCATTTCTCTCATTTGCTCTCACTCCCTATTTTAGTTTGAATCACTGATAACAAGACGATAAATAGTACGATAACGAAAGAAACAGCTGCGGCATAACCAAAATTCGGGGTGAATTTATAACTCAAATTATAGATATATTGTGACAATGTCGTCGTTGCATTAGCTGGCCCACCACCAGTGATATTTTGTACCTCATCAAATAATTGCAAGGTACCGATCGTTGAAGTGATCGATGTAAACAAAATGATTGGTTTCAAGTTAGGTATCGTGATTTTAATGAACTGTTGCCACCTTGATGCGCCATCAATATCAGCAGCTTCATATATTTCTGGATCGATGTTTTGCATACCAGATAAAAAGAAAATCATATTATACCCTGTCCAACGCCATGTGATGGAAATAATGATCAAAACTTTTGCCCAGAATGGATGAGTCAACCAACCGATCGGGTTATCGATCAAGCCAATTCCAACTAAAAGGTTATTGACTAAACCTGATTGGGAAAATAAACTTTTCATGATCAAAGAATAGCTGACCATTGAGGTAATACATGGCAAGAAAATCGCTGTTCTGAACAATCCTTTGAACTTCAATTTTTTATCATTCAATAGATTTGAAATAAACAATGCCAAAAACAACATGACAGGAACCTGTACTAATAAGTATAAAAAGGTATTGAAAAATGCTTTACGAAAAGTCGAATCTCCTAACATTCGTTGATAATTTCCTAATCCGTTGAACGTCATATTTACAGGAGGTCCACTTTGAAAAGAGGTGATCAGTGCTAACACCATTGGTATAAAAACCAAAATCGAGATCATGATCACTGGCAAAACTAAAAACGCATGACCATTTCTGAATAGATCCTTTTGCTTCATATTATTCCCCACTTTCATTACACATATGTTGAAGAAATACATGCCTCACAGAAAGTCAGACAAAATAGATTGTTATTTTCTTCTAAGCTTTGAACCACTGCCCGTGATTGGTTCCATCAGACAGAGAATAGAAAACGAGCGGAACTTCTTATTTTTTCGAATACCATTGCTAAAGTTATACAGGATAGCTAACGGTGTGAATGTCCATGTCCCCCATACGCGTTTCAATTAATTGCTTATTCCATAAGCGATACCTTCAAACGAACGAACAATACACTCGTTGATCCGTTTGAAGAGATCGCCACTCATTTCTTTGTTGTTCCATTCATAATCGGTTTACTGTTGACGCTGGATATGACTTAATTGGCTAACTGCGCTTCGACTTGTTTTTGCGTATCTGCCAAAACTTTGTCCGCTGATTCACCATTGATGATTCGGCTCAAGGATTCCGCCACAACAGATTCAATGGCATAAGTTTCATGACCATAGTTCACTTCAGGGATTTCTGCTGTCCATTTTGAAAAGTCATCAAATACTTTTTGATTACTATAGAATTCAGATGGCTGTTGATAAGCTTCTTGATCATTCGCACTCAACATGGTCGATACTAAACCAATTTCTTCAGCTAATTTGCCCATCAATTCTTCATTTGTTGCGAATGTCTTTTCCAAGAAATCTTTCGCATTTTCTTCACCAGCTACGCCCTTGATCACATACCAGCCGGCACCACCCAAGTTGGAAGCTTGTGCTTTTTGCATGTTAGCAGGTAGAGCTGGAATCGGTGCGATCTTCCACTTGCCTGATTGATCTTCTGCCCCTTGGATGGTTGAAGAATACCAAGCGCCAGTTGGTGTAGAAGCAACAGCTCCTGATTGGACCGCCGTAACCCCAGCATTCCAGTCAGATGTTTGTTCGACTAGATCTTCTTTAAGCAAGGTAGCAAAGAGTTCTAATCCATATTTTAATGATTCATTATTTTCGATCGTCACTGTTTCTCCATCTTCCGAGGTATACCACTCTCCAGCTTGTTGCATGATCATGCGCACACGACCTAAATCGGATGGATTGACTTCAGAGATTTTTTTCCCTGTTTTTTCTTTGACATCTCGTGCAACTTGTAAATAATCATCCCACGTCAAGTTCTTCATATCTTCTTCCGAATAACCAGCTTCTTCTAAGATATCCGTACGATAGAAATTAGCTGTCACACCTGAGTCAAAAGGTACGCCGTAAATTTTATCTTCAACTTTGTTTACTGCAAATTTATAGGCGGCAAAGTTACTTTCATCCACAATATCCGTCAAATCAGCAAACGCATCTGGGTAAGAAGTAAGGTATCCTTGGATACGGTAGTCTTCGATCAACACAACATTTGGTAACCCATCTGTATTTCCGCTGGCTAATGCCGTATTCAGTTTTTGTACGATATCATCTTGGGACATCGTCACTACTTCCACGTCAACATCTTCATTTTCGTAAAACTCTTTGGCTTCATTGACAGCTTTGATATTAAAGGCCTCATCCCATGCCCAGACCGTTACTTTATCTTCGTTTCCGGAAGCATCGCTGGAAGAATTGCCACAACCGGCAAAAAGTGTAACTGCTGCTGTTAGGACGAAAGCGCTAGCTAAGATTTTTTTTAGTTTCATTTTTTTTCCCACCCTTTTTAGTGTTTGTTTTTCTTACATGCTTATCATAGCAGACTTGCAAGCGTTTTCTTCGTTAATGATCGTTCTCAAGAAAAATATCCTAAAATAAGAAAAAAGTACAATTTTGTCATCTTTTGATTTAGTGAATGAAATTTTAGACTTGCATTTGTAAACGTTTCCCAGTATTTTTAACTTACGTAACAAAGGAATAGGGGGAAAAACATTGAAAAATATCGTATTGATCGATGATGAACAGACCATTCTCTCTGGTCTAAGTACCCTGATCGATTGGCCAGCGCACGACTTCCATCTCAAAGGGGCCTTTTCAAAACCATTAGAAGCGCTCGAATTCATTAAGCATCAGCCTCTTGATATCATCGTAACGGATTTGATGATGCCAGATCTAAATGGTATCGAACTTTCTCGATTGATCAAGAAGGAACAACCTGAAGCAAAAATCTTGGTTCTATCTAGCTATGATGACTTTCAATTGGTCAAAGATTCATTCAAAGAAGGCGTCTCAGATTATTTACTTAAACCAAAATTGAACCCTAGTGAATTTTTAGCTTCTCTAAAGAGTCTGGTGGAACAATCTACAGAAGTAAAGAAACCACGTTTGACAGAACTCGAAAAAACGAGTCAATTACTGAGCAATTATTTGTCCGGAACTTCTCTTGATTTAGGTATGTCACGCAAACAATTCCCACATGACCACTTTTATCTAGTATATTGTGAAGAAAAGCAATCGGAAAAACAGCGTCGGAGTGAACAAATGATTGCAGAAGCACCACGATACACAAATCAGCTCGCCTCTGTCTTTCCTTTTTCTACGACAGCAAATGATATTGGTTATTTTATCAATGTCGCTTCGAAGAAGGCATTCGATCAGTTGATTGAACGATTTCAGCAAGAGCACCAGGCAGATTCTTGTCTCTATGTTGTATCTGATGCACTTGATTTTGAAAACTTTTATTCTGAATTCCTTACATTAAAGCAAAAAAGTAGCGGACAGCACTTTTATCTGACAGATCACTGCGTTATTTGTGAAGATTTATTATCTCCCCTACTCTCTTCTTATGAGCAACAAACAAAAAGTTATTTGACCAAGATCATGAACAAAGATTTTGTATCTGCCATCGAAGAATTGGACAATTACATGAGTAAGGTACTTGATCAACGATTGCAACCAAGCTATCTGAAACACGAGATCATCAATCGACTCTATGCCTTGATCAACGCGATCGCGGACGAACATGAAAAAAGAAAAGAGATCATGACACTAAAAATCACGATTCCAGCACAGATCACGCAAGCAGAACGGTGGGATGATCTGGTCTTGATCGTCAATAATACGACGAAGTTATTGCGTGAAGTCACCACAACCTTCAGAAAAGACAACTCAGATGTGTTGACGTTGATCTATGAGTATGTGCAAGAGAATTATCATAAAGACATCAGTCTACAAACGCTATCCGAAAAATATCATTTTTCTTATAGTTATTTATCGACGATTTTTACAGAAAAGTATGGGATCAATTTTACGAAGTACTTAAAAAAAGTCCGTATCAACCATGCAAAACTATTGTTGAAAGAATCGAATCTTTCGTTAAGTGATATTGGTCAGCAAACTGGATTTACTGAACTTGGTTATTTTTCTCGAGTATTCAAAGAAGAAACTGGGTTGACCCCTTCACAATATCGTAAAGGAATACTGACCGTATGATTAAAAAGCTAAGAGAACACGAGCTTTTGACCAAACTTTTGATCATTCTTTTTATTGCTTTGTTCACTCAAGCAGCGACGATTTCTTTGTTCATTTATCAACGCTCAAGAGACGCCTACATTCAACAATTCGATCAATCCAATCGAATGACCTTACAAAAGATCCAACATGATTTTGAAACATTGAATGACAATATAGAGAACACGTTGACATTATTGGCTGAAAGCTCTGCTGTAGAGGGGTATTTCAAAGAAGGGCAACAAACGACTTTGGAGAAAATCAATCAACTACGTACGGTGCAAAAAATGAATGATTCATTGGCACCGATCTTTCCAAACATCAAAGATGATATTTTTCTTTTTGGGGAAAATGGTCGGATGTTCATTAGTAATGATATGGTGAGTGATCTCACTGCTGATGACTTTTTTCAATTAGAGTTGATCCAGAAAGTCAATGAAAATCCAACAGCGACACAAATGGTCTTTACCCAGTTTGGACTGACGAAACGCGACAAACAATCACCAAGTGTCTTGTTTATCAAAAAGCTTAGATCCACTTTGAACCAAACTTATGGTTATGCTGTCGTTGCCATCACTTCTGATGAGTTGGCAAAAATATTCAGCCAATCAGTCGACCCGCTAATCACGCAAATCGACTTTGTGACAGATGAGAAAAAAATCTTTGCTTCGAATGTTGAAAATCGGATTGGAACGACGTTTGATTCATTTGATGAGTTGGTCGAACACGAGACGTTGACCAAAGCCAATCAGCGGATCACTCGGTTACCACTTTACCGACAAAACTCGGCTTTGGTCAGTGAGGTCAATGTCCACTCGATCGCCGATCAAATGAATGTCATCATTCCGATCATCCTTTATAATATTGGAACACTGATTTTAGGTGGTATCGTAGTAGCGATCTATTTGAATCGCAATACTCGCTCAATCTATCAATTAGTAGATTCATTGAACCAAATCAAAGAACCGGTAGCAGCTACTGTTCCGATCCAGGGAACCTATGAGATCCGGACACTCGCTACTACAATCAATCAGCTGCTAACAACGATCAGTGACAATCATACGCAATCTTTACAAAATGAAAAGAAAAAAAGGACCTTAGAGATACAAGCGATGCAAGCACAGATCCAGCCTCATTTTATATATAATACGTTAACTAGCCTCAAATTTTTAGTGTGGCAACAAGAAAATGAAAAAGCAGTCGCAGGCATTGACAGTTTTATCGATCTCTTGCGCAGTACAATCGGCAATAAAAATGAAATTATCCCTGTGGAAGAAGAATTGAACAGTGTGAGAAGTTATATTGCGATCTTGACACTGCGCTACGGTGATGCAATCTCAACCAAAATCATGGTACCTGAGGAACTTTATTCTTTGTACATGCCCAATATGATCATCCAGCCAATCATCGAAAATGCTTATTTACATGCGTTCCAAACGAAGAAAAGTGGCTTCATCACTTTGTATGGGATGATCAGAGAGGATAAATTGTCGTTTGAAGTTATGGATACAGGTGATGGCTTTGATACGGAACAGCCAACGAAAAACAGAGACTATTTTTCAGGTATCGGTAGCAAAAATGTTCATGAACGAATCCAATTACTTTATGGTGAAGATTATGGCTTACACATTGATTCGGTAGTCGGTGTGGGTACATCGGTAACGATCACGTTACCGATCATAAAAAAGGGGAGTAAAACTGAATGAACGTGTAGACAGAAACAATTCCTTCAGCAATTCTGGCGAACCACTTCTTTCTTGACCTTCAAGTATCAGCCACAACTCATAGGACCCTCTAAAAATCCGCAGAATGGATTTTTAGAGGGTCCTATTTTTGATTTTACGAATTTACATCATTTAATGATAAAACTGAACGCGTGGTCTTCTTCACCACTAATATGATAGGCTTCTTCGACATCCGCTCCCCAAGAATCGATACCTCCGACTCCTCGGACTTTCGCCAACATCGTGACAACCGTTCGCCGTTCCGGTGGCAGTTCCTCTATGTGTGTCGCCTGTTCTAATTCTTCTGCTTTGAACGGTAATGCCGCAAAAGCAAATGGCGAATCCTTTTGTTCAAATCGTAAGGAAAACTCTTCCTGACTTTTATCTGCATTATTCAAGGTTGTCTTGCGCGTGATCTCTAACCACTTGGTATCCATATGGACGCCGCAATCTTGTGGCACTAAATAAGGTGGGATCGGTAGGCCCTCTACATGATAGACCCCAGGTACGCCACCAGCTTTACGATCCGGATAAGTTTCACCTGACAGCCCTTCGTAATCGAAATGAGTGGCTTTCGTTGGCATGATCATGCGAAATCCTATTACTGGCAGTTCGGGTAATCCTTCTTTGCCATGATAGTGCATGTTCACGTGTAGATCCCCTTGTTCATTGACACGATACGTCATATCGACGGTCGTTTGTGGAGTTGTGTTGACAGCCAATGTGAAAGTGATTTCGACTGTATTCGCATACTCTTGATTGCTATAACGATTATTGACTGGTGCGATCGGCAGTTCGATGGCTTGGTCGTTTATTGCAACATGGATTGCTTCCACTTTTAGATACAACCCTGCACCAAGCCACATACTTGAGCGATACCCAAAGCCATTTCCTCGATCATTATCTGTCAATGCTCGCCAAAAAGTTGGTTGCGTTTCACGATAAAGCCATTCTTTCCCATTTTTTTTGAGTGATTCCAAACCACCTCTGGTGTAAGAGAAAATATAATGTTTTTCTTCTGTTTTGATCCCTAAGGTGCAGTCGCCATAAATGATTCTCAGTTTAGGAGCTGTATTTGCCATAATAGTATCTTACCTCCTGTAATGCTGGTTTTTCTTGTCCATTTGCAAAAACGATGCCATTTCCCGAAAACTCATAATCACTTGGACGATCATCAAAATCGCCGCCGTAACGCATGACTTTTCGATTTGTCACTGGATCAAGTACCTCAAGTGCCTGATCTTTAAAATCCCAAATATATCCGCCTTGATACATCTCATATTTGTCTAACAGTGCCATATAAGAACCTAATCCACCTAAAGAATTCCCCATATCGTGCATGTATTCGCACAAGATATATGGTTTATCTGCTTGATTCTCTAGATATTCAGCGACTGCCGTAGGTGTTGCGTACATACTACTTTTCATGTCCGAAACAGAAGCTTCAAATTTGGGATCAACATAATTCCCTTCATAATGCACCAAGCGGTCTGGATCAACCGTCTTGAAGTATTCATTCATCAAGCGAATATTCTCCCCTACATAAGACTCGTTGCCTAAGGACCAGAACAAGATACTGGTATGGTTTTTGAAGGTTTCAAAATTGGTTTTTGCTCGATCTAGCACCACTTCTCGCCATTGCGGAATTCCTCTTGGTACATTATAGGATGGCTCAAAAGCACCCATTTTTTGCCATGACCCATGTGATTCTAAATTGGTTTCTGCCATCACGTGGATACCTGCTTGATCGCAGAGGAAATACCAAGGAATCTGGTTGGGATAATGTGAGGTCCGCACACCATTGATGTTAGCATTTTTAATCACTGCCAAATCCTTTTCCATGTCAGCTAATGTGATTGCACGTCCTGTTTTTTCACTCCACTCATGACGATTGACGCCATTGATGATCAAACGTTTTCCATTCAGATACATCACTTTATCTTTTAACTCGATCTTGCGAAAGCCGAATGGATACTCGACATATTCAGTCACTCCGTCACGGTCCCTGGTTTCAATTTCAAAGCTATACAGATTTGGGGCAAAATGATCCCATAATACTACTTCACCTAAATCAATACTGAGCTGCATCGTTTCGACTATCGTATGCTTTTCTTCATAGATCGTTTGCTTGTCTAAATCAAGGACCCTTACCTGTAAGTCACTTTCAGCTGCGAGATTTTCAAAAGACAACGACACATCTAATTTCCCTTTTTGATACGTGTCATCTAATTGGGGACGTAACCACAAGTCTTCTAAATGATTCTTGCCACGAGCAACTAAAACGACATCCCGAAAAATCCCAAAGAAACGGAAAAAATCCTGATCTTCTAAAAAGGCAGCTGTGCTACGTTTGTGGACTTCGACTGCCAAACGATTCTCTTCTTCTAGATAAGGAGTCAAATCAAATTCTGACGGTGTAAATGAATCTTCTGCATAACCAACGAAATGACCATTCAACCACACATACATGGCTTGTTCGACACCTTCAAAACGAATCGTGACATCTTTTCCCTTCAGTCCCTCTGCTAATTGGAAAGTCGTAACATAGGACCCTACTGGATTTTCTTCCGCTTGAGAGAACATCCCTGCCATTTCCTTTTCTGAAGCAGTTGTATAAGCGGGACGACGAAACTCATGACCTTCCCAAGGATACATCGTGTTGATGTAATGGATCTTATCAAAATCACTTAGTTCAATATGTCCAGGCACATGGATCGTGTCGAATGAACGATCGTCAAAATCTTGTTCAAAAAACTCTTTTGGGCGATTTTCTGCATTTTCAGAAAAACAAAAGCGCCATTCACCATTTAGCGACTGTAGTCGGGAACTTTGACTTCTTATTTCTTCTTTTGAACCGTAGACCGTATGATCACTATGTGCCTTTCGCTGATTCACACGAAAAACTTGGGGATCATCTAACCAATCAATTGATGCTTGCATTTTCTTCTTCCTCTCCTGTAACTATTTTTTCAAAGTGAAAAATTTCTGTTTGAAAATCTCCGTGAAAATCAGGGAGATAAATCCCCATCGTCATTAACTCCGAACCTGAATAAATCAATGAACTTTTACGTTCACGATACATCCCTTCCTCCAAACCAACCAAGCGGATCTCATGAAAAGGCGGTTGTCCAGAAGTTAATCGTCGTGCCATAAAGACAACGATCTCCTTTTTATTTGGAGAAACAAATTGCCACGCTGCAATGTTTTGTTCAAAGGGATTTTCTAAACGGTCAAATTTTCCTTGTTGGATTATTTGACGAATTTCTTTATACGTGCTGATCTGTTCTTTGATGATTCTCTTTTCTTGTTCGCCTAATGCGGTCAAATCTAGTTCATAACCAAATACCCCGCTCATCGCTACGTCCCCGCGTGTCTTTAAATCTGTCACACGTCCACTTTGATGGTTAGGTGATGCGGAGACATGAGCGCCCATCGAGGAAATCGGGTAGCCAAGACTCGTTCCGTATTGGATGTCGATTCGTTCCATCGCATCAGTATTATCACTTGTCCAGGATTGTGGCATATAATAAAGGATTCCTGCGTCAAAACGGCCACCACCACCTGAACATCCCTCCCATAAGATATCTGGGTAAGCTGTGGTCAACTCTTCTAAAAGATCATATAATCCTAAAACATACCGGTGATAGACCTCTCCTTGATTCTCCACGTAAGCAGAGTAAACATCTGATAAGGAGCGATTCATATCCCATTTGATATAATCGATCGGTACCTCATCCAAAATTTTTCGTAATTGCTGACTGATCGAATCTCGCACTTCTTTTCGTGTAAAATCCAAAACAAATTGTGACCGAGATGCCGCAGGCGTTCGTGCTGGTTCTTGCATCAAATAATCAGGCGTCTGACGATACAATTCAGAATCGATCGAGATCATTTCGGGCTCTACCCATAGCCCAAATTTGAGGCCCTTTTCATGGGCATACTCTGCAATGCCTTTCAAACCATTCGCCAATTTCCCTTCATATTCAAACCAGTCTCCTAAAGAAGAAGTATCTGCATCTCTTTTCCCAAACCAGCCGTCGTCTAAGACGAACATTTCCATACCTAACGCTGCTGCTTCATCGATCAGTGCTTCGATTTTTTTGCTAGTAAAGTCAAAATAAGTCGCTTCCCAATTATTGACCAATATTGGACGTGGTTCGTACTGATGCTTCCCACGTGTCACGCGTTCTCGCAGCAGTTCATGATGTATGTGGCTCATGCCATTTAATCCTTCGTCTGAATAAGAAAGGATCATTTCTGGCGTTTGAAACGCTTCGTTGGTTGAAAGTTGCCATTGGAACTGATACGCATTGATGCCACCAACGATTCTTAGTTGATCGATTTGATCTTTTTCGATCTCAAACGCATGATTTCCAGAATAGATAAACTGTAGACCGATGGCTTCTCCAAGATTTTCTGTCGTATGTGTATGTGTCAAAGCGATAAAATTGTTCATTTGGTGACTACTGCTTCCTCGTCGACTTTCAAATGATTTCACCCCCTCAGTGATCCGTTGTCGCGAAATCAAACGCTCTCTAGCGTGGGCTCCAGGTAAAGCGATCACTTCAGTAAATCTGCCAGAATTTGTCAAATCTAATTGAAAAGAAGCTGCTTTATCTAACCAGATCGTTTGCTCTGTTTGATTACGATACTTAGCGGAGCGGATAATGACCCCTCGTTTTTCGTAAATCGTATAAAAAAGATCCACATAGATCGGTAAATCTCGGTCTTTCAATGTGATACACAACGTTTGTGCTTCCTGTTCCTCCAATATATAGGTTTGTGGTAATCCTGAAAGCTTTGGTTTACCTTGGATGATCTGATACGTTTCATATCTTAAATCAAGCAAGCTAGAGCCATTCTCACGTGTGATGATCGTGGCTGGTATGCGATAATCCATACTTCCGTGTCCTGAAAATTCTTGTGGCAACGTATCTTTTGAAAATGCTCGCTCCTCATGCAAAGGGACATTTCCTGAAAAACCGCGATCTCTTCTTGGGTATTTTTTGTTATCGGTATAGTTACTCACTTTTTTACCGAAATGAATATGGCTCAACACACCAGATTCTTCAATTTTCATCACATAAGAAATCAATGGATTCGACAAATGAAAAACATTTGTTTCCGAATCGAATGCAATCAATGATTGTCTTTTCATTTCTTCACCTCACAAATTTTTAGAAACCGTTTACTTTTTAACTAACTCCTGTATACTGTTTACTAAACATATTTGTCAATAACTTTTTTTATATTTCTTAAAGGGGTGATTTTATGGTAGGTATTCGTGATGTCGCTCGAAAAGCGAATGTCTCTCCTGCAACTGTTTCGCGCGTATTGAATCAAGATAAGACGATCCATGTCGCATTAGAAACAAAGAAACGGATTTTTGAAGTTGCAGAAAAATTGAACTATGATATCAATAAACGAAAATATATCAAAAAACGAATGCCCTCGATCGGTGTGATCTCGACGATCAGTAAGGCAAGTGAAGCACAAGATGTCTATTACAAAGAATTACGTATGGGATTAGAAGAAGAAGCAAACCGCCTGCATATTGGCATGAATCGAATTTACAATCTCTCTGACAATCCCAAGGAATGGAAAGACCTAGATCAACTAGGAGCGATCATCGTAGTTGGAACAGTGACGAAGCAGTCGATCACTGATCTATTATCACAAAATCAGCATTTGATCGTTGTTGATAATCCTGATATCCAACAAGAAGTCGATATGGTTTATGGAGATTTAGAGCGAATGACCAAAGCTGTTTTAGAGTTATTTCTAGAGAATGGGCATCATCGAATCGCCTATATCGGTGGCTACCAAGTTGATATGGATGAACGAGGAGGCAAGACGATCAATCCAGATGAAAAACGCGTCCGTGCCTATTTGCATTTCATGTCCGATCACCAGTTACAAGATTACAGTACGCACTACCTGGGAAATTGGACCGAAGAAGACGGTGAACGATTAGCTGAAGAGCTGATCCAAAGCTCTGATCCACTTCCAACCGCACTCCTTGTAGGAAGCGATCCAATGGCAATCGGCGTCTATCACACCATGAAAAAGCACCATTTGGCCATCGGTAAAGACATCATGATCGCCAGTTTCGATAACATTGAAGCAGCCAGTAGACTAACTCCTGGCTTGACCACTGTCCAAATCAATGCCAAATCCATCGGTAAAGCCGCTGTTCGCTTAGCCGTCGAAAGAATCGACCAAATCCGCGACGAACCCATTATTTTGACCTACCCCACCCGATTAGTGGTAAGAGAAAGCTTTGTGCCCAAGAGGTTGTGAGAAAGCCGTTCAGCTCCAAGCAGTAAGGCGGAAATTGGGAAAATAGCTTCTCATATTTTTTCAATTTTCGACTTAATGTCGTAGGAGTTGGCTTTCGAACACCGTTTATCGGAGGTTGTGAAATGAGCGCTCTGACCTGAGCAGTAAGATAGAAAATCGGAAAATAGCTCCTCATATTTTTCGATTTTTTAGCTTAATGTTGAAGGTCAGCTCATTGAACACCGTTTATCAGAGGTTGTGAAAGGTGCGTTCAGCACTGAGGCATAAGATTGAAAAAATAGAAAATGGTTCTTTCATTTTTTATTTTTTTGGCTTATGTCCGAAATGTTGCGCCTTGAACACCGTTTATCAGAGGTCATGAGAAAGCCGTTCAGCTCCGAGCAGTAAGGCGGAAATTGGGAAAATAGCTTCTCATATTTTTCGATTTTTTAGCTTAATGTTGAAGGTCAGCTCATTGAACACCATTTATCGGAGGTTGTGAAATGAGCGCTCTGACCTGAGCAGTAAGCTGTCATGCCGTATAAACAAGAAAAACCGTTAAGAACAACTGAGTTGTTCTTAACGGTTTTCCTGAATACTTGGTTCGTCGGCTATTCCTTAATTCCAAACCTCTTCTGCGATACTCTTGATCAATGTGATTTTTTCCCATTGTGCTTCTTCCGTCAAAATATTCCCTTCCTCGGTGGAGGCGAACCCGCATTGTGGGCTTAAACACAATCGATCTAAAGGGACGTAGCGAGTAGCTTCATAAATTCGTTCGATGATTTTTTGACGATCCTCAAGTTCACCGGATTTTGAGGTTATCAATCCTAATACTACAAGTTTTTCTTCACTAACTTTCGCAAGTGGTTCAAAACCGCCTGAACGATCGTTGTCATATTCTAAATAATAGGCATGAACATTTTCTTCCGTAAATAGTGGTTCAGCTACAGCTTCATATCCGCCAGCTGCTGCCCAGGTGGAGTGGTAATTCCCTCGACAGACATGGGTATTCAAAATCAAATCTTGTGGTTGATTTCCAATAACCGCATTATTGATTTGTAAATAGGTCTGTGCCAACTCTTTGCGAATCTCGCCTTCCTCTTTATCACTCTCTGCTAAAAATCCTTCTGGTAAAGGTGCTACTAATACGCCCCACGTACAGTCATCCAATTGGATCGTTCTGGCACCTGCTTCATATAAATCCGCAATCACTTGACGATAAGCAGTAACGATATCTTGAAAAAGTTCTTCATTTTCCGGATAGATGTCACGGACATATGGCAAGATATCTGGCCGTAATAACTCGACTAACAATTGTGCTGGGGCTGGAATGGTTTGCTTTACTTCGATTCCTTCACTTGTATGGGCCCGGGTAAATCGAAAATGGTCGACAAAAGGGTGTTTTTCTCCCTTGATTTTTCCCGTTACAGTCACTGTCCCTGGACGTGTCTCTTCTCCGTGAAATTGATACCCTCGCTCAGGGACAAAAAACTCAATACCTTGTAAACCAAAGAAAAAGTCCAAATGCCACCAACTCCGACGAAACTCACCATCTGTCACCGCATGTAAGCCAGCAGCTTCTTGTTTTTTGATCAGATCGATAATAGCTTCATCTTCGATCTCTTTCAAATCAGTAACAGAAATAAGCGATTCGTTATACGCTTTTCGTGCCTTTTTTAACTTCTCTGGGCGCAAAAAGCTCCCAACGATGTCATAACGAAATGGGGATGTGGTACGAGTAGTCATAAAAAAATTCCTCCTTAGATTACGTAGTAGCTGAAGACCTGATGAAAACAAAAAACACTCATCCCTTTTGCCAATTCTTGACAAAAGGGACGAATGCGTCGTGTTACCACCCTTATTTACATTATCCTCACAAATAATGCCTCAACGATACCATCAGATATCCGGCGAGTTAACGGTCGCAGTCCGGTTCTACTCACTTACTAGTAAAACAAGCTCCAAGTTCATCTTCACTAAGGTTTTAGGTCTCCTTTTTCACCCTCCGGAGTCTCTTTTTACCGTTGACCGTTAGTTACTCTTCTCTTCTACGCTTTGATATTGTCAATTACTATCCCATGTTTACTTCCGAATGTCAACTAATCCTACTTCCCCTCACTCACTTCGATCCATGCTCGGTAATATTCAAAGGAAATCTTGTCCTTTGTCGTATGAGTCAACAAGTATTGACCAATCGTTTGCCCTAATCGGTAGCCTTGCTTTTGCAACCTGTCTTTTACTTCAAATAGATTATTATTTTTTGTGTTATTCACTTGGACTTTTAATAGAAATCGCACGTACTTTTTCGCAGGATCTTTCTGCCAGATCGTCTGTGAGCCTGGGAGTTTTTCCGTGTGCTCGTCCGTACAGAACCCATAAATACTGTTCTGATTATTTTCTGGAAAATAAATCACGAAACTTGAATAATTCTTTAGATATTCCTTTGAATATAAGATGTCATCAGATGCTGCCACGACGATTTTTTGAAAGGGAATTTCTTCTTCAGGAAATTTATCTGGTTCACTATCGATCATTTCTTTCAACTGGTTTTTTCTTGATAATACTTCTTTATGCTTTTGTTCTAAGATTTTTTTCTCATGATCCAAGCGCTGTTCCGTTTCAGCTAAAATGTCGTACATCTCATTTAATGATTTACTATATAGATTTTTCATTTGCTTCATGGGAATATCTAGTTTTCGATAAAAATTGATGTCATATACTTGAAAAATGGCATCGATATCAAATAATCGATACCCATTTTCCTCTTCTCTTGCTGCATGGATCAACCCTTCTGCATCCCAATACCGAATGGTTGATCTAGGGATATTCAATAACTCCGATACTTCCCCAATCGAATACAATCGTTTCATACCTTTCACCTCAATGATAGTTTATGCTTTTTTTTCTTGACCTTCAAGTAACTTTAAGGTGTAGAATGCGTATTTGTCGGGAAAAGGAGGAAACACAATGACATTATTAAAAAAATCTATAAAAAACAATAAAGGAATTGCATTACTTACTCTTTTATTTATCTGTTTACAACTTCTAGGAACCCTTGGTGTGCCAAAGTTAGTAGCTGATCTCATAGATACAGGGATTGCAAGTGGCGAAGTGAAACAAATCCAACAAATCGGAATTCAAATGTTGATCGTTGCCTTATTAGGATCTTTTGCCGCAGTTGCCTCAAGCTACTATTCTGCTTTGTTAGCCACTCGATTTGGTTATCAGACACGAGCAAGCTTTTTTCAAAAATTCCAACAATTATCAATGAAAGATGTTGATCGATTTAACACCGGTTCTCTTTTGACTAGAATGACCAATGACGTAGATAACGTCCAACAAATGATCGTCATGTTCTGCCAGATGATCATCCCAGCACCGATCATTTCGCTATTTACGATTCTGATGATGTTGGAGCATTCCGTCAAGTTAACAGTGATCACTTTAGGCTCGATCTTCGTCTATGCTCTAGTCACGTATTATTTGATGAAAAAAGGAACGCCTTTATCTTTGAGTATCCAACCGAAGATGGACCGTGTCACGACAACGCTACGTGAATTCTTTACAGGTGTCAATATGATCCGTGCCTTTAATAATCAAGACTACGAAGAAAAAAGAACAAATAAGACCTTTGAAAATTACGCGCAACAAATGATTCGTGTCAATCGGATCTTTGCTTGGGTCACACCCATTGCCTTTTTATTGATGGGCATCGTTTATGCCTCTATTTTGTGGTTTGGTGGCGGTTTGGTGGCTAATGGTAGCTTACAAATCGGCACAGTGACTGCCATTGTAGAATATTCGATGTTGACACTTGCCTATTTGATGATTGCCGCAATGGTTCTTGTTATCGTGCCAAAATCAATTTCTTGTCTTAAACGGATTGAGGAAGTATTACACGCTGAAATCGAAATTAAAGATCCCGACCAACCAGAAACTTTATCCTTCGATTCAGTCGATGATACTTTCTTATCCTTTGAGAATGTCACGTTTCGTTATAACGAAACCGCTGATCCTGTGTTGGAAAACATTGATTTTTCCGTCCCAAAAGGTAAAACCACAGCGATTGTTGGTGGAACAGGTTCAGGAAAAAGTACCATTGCAAAATTATTGCTACGTTTAAATGATGTTTCAAGTGGCCAAATCACTTTCGCAGGCACTCCAATCAAAGAAATGAACCAAGAAACACTGCGAAGCTATATTAGTTATGTTCCCCAAAAAGCTTTTTTATTTAGTGGAACGATTCGAAGTAATCTACTGATGGGTAAGGAACATGCGACAGATGAAGAATTAACCAAAGCAGTTCGCGTCGCACAATTGAATGAAGTCTTAGAAAATCTACCAGATCGATTGGACAGCTTTGTTGCTCAAGGGGGAGATAATTATTCTGGCGGACAAAAACAAAGGATATGTATCGCTAGGGCGTTAGTCAAACCTGCTGAAATCTATGTCTTTGACGATAGTTTCTCTGCATTGGACTATCGGACAGATGCCAAATTACGACGTGCGTTGCATCGAGAAATGGCAGATAAAACATTGATCATCGTGGCACAACGTTTAAGTACCATCGTGAACGCTGATAATATTATTGTTTTGGATGAAGGACGGATCGTCGGACAAGGCACGCATGAAGCGTTATTGAAAACCAATCACTCGTATCAGGAATTTGCGAAATCACAAGGTTTGTTGAAGGAGGGAGTCGATGGAAATGACTAAAACAACGATAAAAAAACAAAGTTTGAAACGCTTCTGGAAAATGATCCAACCCGAACATAAAATCTTCTATGGTTCATTACTTTGTAGCTTGATCGGGAATACATTAGTCGTTGCAATGCCTTTGATCATGGGTATCGGAATCGACCAACTACTTGCACGTATCCAAGCTGTTGGCTTGCCCCAAATGACTGCGGCTGATGTGAAAGAAACATTGCTTTTACCCGTTATACTGCTGATACTCTTTTCTTTACTGAGTAGCGTCACTTCTTTTATCCAAGAACGAGCAATGGCTTCATTGAGTGAACGAGTAACATTGCGTGTCCGAAAAGAAGTCACGAAAAAATTCAAAGCTCTACCGATGGCTTTTTATGACCGCCATCAAGTCGGCGACATCATTAGTCGTACAACTACTGGTTTAAATCAACTATCACAAGTTTTACTAACAGGTATCAATCAATTTTTCACCTCTCTTGTAACGATTCTTTTAGCTGGTATCATGTTGTTTTACATCGATATAAAATTGACTTTACTTGTTCTTGTTTTGATTACGATTAGCACAGTTGTCACAACAAAATTTGCAAACAAAAATAAAAAAATTTCTGACAATAACCAAGAAGAACTGGGAGATTTGAACAATAAAGCGGAAGAATATTTAACTGGTAATTTGGTGATCAAAGCTTTCAACCAACAAGCATTAGCGATTGAAGAAGTCGATAAAGTAAATGAAAAACAATCGCAAGCTTTCAAAAAAGCGCAATTCATGAATTTTGCGATCTATCCAGCGATTCGTTTGATCAATCAATTAGCGTTTATCGCTAGTGGGATCATTGGCGCAATATCTGTTTTATCTGGTGGTATTACGATTGGTTTCTTGCAAGCCTATTTGCAGTACATCAACCAAATCTCGGAACCACTCTCTACCGCTTCTTATGTCATCAACTCGGTGCAATCAGCAATGGCTTCCATCGAACGAATCTTTGAAATCATGGATGAGCCAGAAGAAGCCATTGATCAGGTAGTAGAAAATCCAATCATCACACCACAAGGAGCTATTGAATTTAAACATGTGCGCTTTGGTTATACACCAGAAAAACCGTTGATGAAAGATGTTAACTTCTCGGTCAAGCCACAACAAACTGTTGCCATCGTTGGGCCAACTGGCGCCGGAAAAACCACACTTGTCAATCTTTTGATGCGTTTTTATGAGATCAATGACGGTCAGATTTTATTCGACGGTCATGACATCACCGATTTGCCGCGCCATGAATTGCGGAATCTATTTGGCATGGTACTACAAAATACTTGGTTATTCGAAGGTACTGTTGCAGAAAATATTGCTTACGGCAAAAAAGAGGCAACCAGAGATGAAGTCATTCAAGCAGCAAAAATTGCTCAATGTGATCATTTTATCCGCACATTGCCACAAGGTTATGACACCATTATCTCGAGCGAAAATGGGGCGATATCTCAAGGGCAACAACAGCTCTTAACGATTGCACGAGTCATTTTAGCTAATCCTGCAGTCGTCATTTTAGATGAAGCAACGTCGAGTGTCGACACACGTACGGAAGCGTTGATCCAAGAAGCAATGAATGCTTTGACTAAGAACCGGACAAGTTTCGTGATTGCCCACCGCCTTTCTACGATTGAACATGCGGATATGATCGTAGTGATGCAAAACGGAGATATCATTGAAACAGGAACACATACAGAACTATTACAACAACCAACACTTTACGCAAGCTTATACAACAGCCAATTTCAAAATAGTTGAGCCACAAAAAAGCCAACTTAGTCTAGGTTCATTCCGAAACTAAGTTGGCTTTTTGATTTTATAGAATCAATCGTTACGATTTTTCTTTTTATTGTAGATATAAGTTCCTATCGCTCCACCTACGAGGGCTAAACCAAGAACTGCTGCACTAGATTGGATCTCACCCGTTTTTGGTAAGTTTTTTGCTGTATTTCCTTGGACTTGTCTTTTTTGGGTCGCAGGGGTGTTGGCTGTTTTCTTTTGCTGAGTATTCCCTCCGCCTGTGTTGGCATTTCCTCCCGTAATCCCTCGTTTACTCACTGTCACTTGACTTGTTTCTGAAACGGAACCATTCGTATAAGTGATCGTGTAGGTTCCTTCTTTGTTGGTATCAACATCACCTGACACCATATTCTGGTCAAATGCAAGAGTGAACCCTTCGCGATTTGTTGCCGATACGAAGCCATCGCTTGGGTTCCACGTATCACCGATATATAATTGGAGATCCTTTGTCACAATCGTTTCTCCGTTTTCTTTTACGACTACCATGACTTCTTCTGTTGCTCGACCGTTGGTATAAGTCAACGGATAATCGCCAGCTTTAGTTGTATCTACCGTACCACTGACCATGCTTTCATCAAAAACGATCATTTCCCCATCTTTGTTTGTAGCAGATACAAATTGATCACTTGGCGCCCACTTATCACCGACATAAATGCTGCCATTTTTTGCTTGGATCGTTTCTCTATTTTCAACCACGGTCACTGTGATTTTTTGAGAGGCTTCTCCATTCGTATAAGTAATGATGAAGTTTCCTGTTCGTCCGGTGTCAACGGTGCCTGACACCATACTTTCATCAAATGGCAAAGTGTCACCTGCTCTATTGGTTGCTGAGATAAAATTATCGCTTGGATGCCAAACATCACCTGTATGAATCCTTGAATTGATTGCCTTGATCGCTTCTTGACTAGCAATGACGGTCACTGTGATTTCACGACTGATTGAACCATACGTATAGGTGATTTTGTATTCGCCTACTTGTGTCGTATCGACTGAGCCGCTGGCCATATTTTCATCAAAGGCAACAGTTTCTCCCGTTTTATCAGTAGCAGAAACAAAATTATCACTTGGTGTCCAAGCATCCCCTACAATGATCGTCGAATCTGTGACTTTAAGGGTTTCTTGACTTTCTTCGACAGTCACATTGATCTGTTGACTTGCAGATCCATTGGTATAAGTCACTGGATAGACTCCTGCTGTCGTCGTATCCACTGTACCAGTGACCATACTTTCGTCAAAAGGAATTGATTCTCCATTTGGATCGGTCGCTAAAACAAAATTGTCGATTGGTTCCCAACTATCACCAACATAAATCGTTGAATCAATTGCGCGGATCGACTCACTAGCGGTTGGTTGCCACACATAAGTATCCGCCATACTATTTTCATAAGTTGACATCAGTGAAAAGGAGCTTAATACATATTCACCGAGTGGGACATCGTCTGTGCCAGATCCCACGTTTTGCCAATACCCCGTATGCTCTTCTGTAGCGAGCAACTCTGGAATATTGGTATCATTTAAAGAATAAAACTGGACACCTAAAGAGATTTTCGATAAGGAGGTTGTACCAGCAAACATCTCTTGCTGCAATTGCACCTTGCCAGTTTTAAAATGTGATAGATCCAATTCAGTGATCTTTTGGCAGTTTCTAAACATTCCTCGCATAAATCGAAGATTCTCCGTATCAAAACCACTGACATCGATTGCTTCTAAATTGAGACATTCTGCAAACATAAAACTCATTGTTGTCACGTTAGTTGTTGAAAAGTTCGTAACATCTAACGCTGTCAGACCGGAACAGCCGAAGAACATATAGTACATAGAAGTCACGTTTGTCGTATCAAAGCGGCTAACATCAAGTTCTGTCAAACCGGAACAGCCATGGAACATATAATGCATGTACATAACGTTGCTCGTATCAAAATGTGTCACATCTAACGCTTGTAATCCCGAACAGCCATGGAACATGAAGGACATTTCTGTTGCTTGACTCGTTACAAAACTAGAAAGATCCAGTTGAGCCAATCCGGAACAACCGCGGAACATATGACTGAAATTTGTCACGTTGGCTGTTTGAAAACCAGTTACATCCAGTGTCGTCAAGGCAGAGCAATCATAAAACATGTAGCTCATGTTCGACACGTTCGTCGTGTTAAAACTGGACAAATCTAATGAAGTCAATCCACTCATCCCATAAAATATATGACTCATTTCAGTGACGTTCGCAGTATTGAAGTTGGTTAGATCGAGCGTACTGACAGAAGATACCCCATTGAACATGTGGTTCATCGAACGAACATTTTGGGTATCAAAAGTTGTAAGATCCAATGAGGTCAGTTGCTGGCACCAAGCAAAGAAATAATCCATATTCGTGACTTGACTTGTATCTAGATTGGTTAAATTCTCGATCGTCGTTAGCTGATTCAGATCAAAAAACAATCCTAGTGATTCAGCATTCGCTACCACTGGTCCAGTAAGAACCACTTTTTTGATGAGTGAACGGTGAGGAAACCACGGCGCACGAGCCGCCAAAGTTGTTTCTCCTAATGTTCCTGCATCTATGTACAAAACACCTTCTTGGTCGATCCGCCAAGGACTGCTACCGAACACACCAGATGCCAATTGCTCTTCTGTCACCTCTATCTCAAAACATTCCGTCTTGGCATTTGGATCTGGAATAACTGGGGCACTAGAAACATCCGTCACTTCTTGTTCCACAGTGGTGGGAACTGTCGAATCGACAGTCGATTGCTCTACCTCAGCATTTACATCTGGCGTTGTTTCTGTGGTGGGTTGTGTCGGCACTTCAGATGGAACAGTCGCTGAGGATTCTGGTGTTTCGCTTATTTGCTGCTCATCCATCGCTTCGTTTTCTGCTGTTTCCATCACGCTGTTCTCTGTTGGTTCTTCGATGGTCGAACTGACTAGCTCTTCTGTCATTTGTCCACTGTCTAAGTGATCAGCAAACGTCATGATACTCTGTTGGGATGCGTTCATGAGTAATAACATTGAAGCTGTCACTTTTACTATTTTTCTGTGGTCCATTGTTTATTCAACTCCTCAAATTATAGAAAGATAAAAAAACATCCAACTAAATTTTACCGTAATCCGTGAAAGAAAATTTTTTATTTTTTTTTTTCGAAAAAAATATTTAAAAATAGATTTGTATTTGCAAAATAAGCGAGATAAAATAAAACAATCGAATCAGCGTTCACCAAACGAAAGGAGCAATTAATGGAACCTTTTTTCAAACTACATGAAAATAAACAATTACATCGTCAAATCAAGATTCTTACTTATTTGAGAAAACGAAATGACATCACTTCGATCACTGAATTAGTTCAAGAAATAGGCTGCACACCACCCACTCTACGTTCAGATATTCAGGCATTACGTACCAAATTACCACCATCGATTCAATTGCAATCAATCAAAATGATTGGCTACCGTTTAAAAATACCCAATGGGGAAACACTGGATACATATCTTTTGTCTCTTGTTAGAGAAACGATTACTTATAAGATCATTGACCGTAGCCTTCGGGGAAATCAGCAATCCTTCGAAGCCATGCGCTTGGAATATCATTTATCTAGTTCAGCTTTACGCAAAATCATTCAACACATGAACCATGAACTAAAAAACTACCGAATCCAACTCTCTCCCAAAAATGGTGATCTTATTGGAAAAGAAAACGAGATTCGTTTTTTCTTTTTTTACTTTTATACGAGTTTTCGACGAACGATCATTACAGATCATACTTATTTATCCTCTCAAGAGACATACAAAGTCATGTTCGCTGAACTAGAGCAAGTATTTCAGTCTCATTTACATATTAGTAATTTTCGTGCTACGCTATGGTTGTCCATCTTAAAAGAAAGATGGTTGCGTCGTAAACAAGGTGAAATCCCCTCAGAAACATTGAGTATGATCCAGTCTAGAAAAAGCTTCAAAAGGTTCTCAAAAAAAATCACTCCTTTTCTGAGAGAGATTCTTGGTATCCAACAGCTGTCTATAAATGAACTAGTTTGGGCTTATTTGATTGCTTTACACTGTATTTCCTATAGCTCATCTAACTATCAAGAGACAATATCGCATAAAGCGACCCATTATCAAGAAGAAGCACCAGCCAAAAAATGGATCAAGCAATTTCTACTCGACGAAGTGCTTATTGACGGTACAACAAAGGAAGGTATTGAGCAAATGAGTGCTTATTTAGCTAATCTTCGCTTACTTAATAAAATCACTGATGGTTTTGAGAATCACCCGCTGTCGATTGATCATTTAGTCGATCCATACTTTGAAGCACTCTATCACTCCTGGCAAGACCGATTGCAGCAACTAAAATGGCAAGAGATCATACCAATGACCTGCATAAAAGAAGTTGCACTATCTTTGAGTATGATCCAATCCTCCTATCAGCAAATCCAAAGAAGGAAAAAGCAAATGATCGTCTTTACTTTTCATGGAGATGCTGGCTATGATAATTTTTTAATGGCTATGATCCAAAAATGGCTACCTGAAACGTATCACCCTCTTTTTCTTTTCGATCAACCGATTACACAAACAAAGATCGACGAGTTAGGAGCTTGTCTCATCATCAGTAACTATGATCTTACGGAGAAAATGGCCTGTGAAGTGATTCAAATTGCCCAAATCCCGACGCATGAGGAGTGGACAGACTTAAAACTACATTTGATTGAACGTGCTTCAAGTCATTGATAGTTTCAAGGAGCCATTCGATTTTTGCTGTAGACTTAGGGAGAAACGTCTAAAATTTCTCCCTAGGTCTAAGACTTGTGACTATTCACAAATGGAGCTGTTAGACCATAAATTCCAACCAAGGAAGGAAATGAATCGAACAAAAACGTAGTGCGACATTCTTTCAAAATAGTTTAAGACAGCGAAACACTTGAAATAAATCATCCCTGTGGTTCCGTATAAGATAAACGCTTAAAATGGTAACCACAAGCACTAAAACAAAGACATCGATCTGTTTATCTGTTCTCGTCTGCATAGAAGGTTCTCTCCTTTCATCTGACTTTTTTGTTCATTGTTCTTTTTCTTTGTCTATGATAAAAAAGAACAAAAAATGCAACGCCAAAAAGAGTAACAATCCAAGAATCATTGGCGAAACATTTGGGTGCCGATTGAAGTATTTTGTGATACTCACGCTGATCCAAGCTTTTTTTGCTTGTTGACGAACCTGATGATCAAGTTTTTTTGAGGGCGAACTATCTAAAAGTTTATGTAATCGATCATTTTTGCTGGCATAATTAAACGATTCTCCATCAAGTAATTCTTTTCTCAAATTAAATGGCATCAGGAATAGTGATTTCATACCATCCGCCCCTATTTTTCATCTGTCGATTTCATCCTTTGAACATACCATGAGTCAAGAATGAATTGTTTCAATGAACATTCTTGACTCATGTTTGTTATCTATCTATACTTAATAATTAGCAATGCGACAACTCTCGTATTTTTCCGCCAGATCAATTACTTAGTTGTTGCATTGTTTTTTTGATATTCTGTTCTTTTTCATCGTTTCACTAAATAAACAATACCACTACTGTATACTAAAAAACCACCAACTAATAATAAGAAGATCCCAGCATAATTTGTTACGATATTGACTTGATTAATGATGATCACAGATTGAGCAATACCTAAACCAATGAGCGTGATAAAATGTGGTGTCGCCGATTTTTTTTGTTGTTTTATTTTGTGCCAAGCATAAATCACCATAAATAGTACAATGAAATTCATACCATTCAAGAGAATCGATATCGTACTATTCGTTTGTCCATCACTGATGACTTGAAATAATCTTCCTACGAGTAAAACTACACTAAATAGCATTGCAGAGATTCCTGCTAATTTTTGAATTGAATTTCCCATTTTTTTCACCGTTCCTTTTAATCTGAATTTTTTTCATGTCCGAATCGTATCGCTTGAATGGATTCGATTGGTAACTCTTTGATCCGGCCACTTCCTACAAATCTCTGTTCTTTCGTTAAATAGACATAAACTTTACGACTATTACTGATCGTATCATGCAACCATCTATCACCATCCACATTGATGATCACATCACTTTCTGTCATTTGTCTCATGAAAGTACAATCCTTGATTTTCTTGATATCTTGTAACTTCAATTTGAGTTCAAGATCTCTCATTCCCTTACCTTGAATGACTTCATCCCTCCAATACTTTAAAGAAGGCAGGTCTGCGGCATCAATGATCCCTGAAAAATCAGCGCTTTTATCAGTTAAAACAGGCAAATTTTGCTCATTTATCTCGTGGTAACCAACAAACAGAACCATCAATGCACTACTGATCAATAGACATATTTTTCTCAATTTTTCTTGCCCCTTTACTAAAGGTTTAATTGGATCTACCGATAAAGGTCTCCATCACTCCATACGCATCACCACCTTTCATTTTTTAATCATTCAGCAAGTTCCTTTTCACTTCTGGAGGTACATCTTTTGGATCTACGATCACCACGTTACTTGCCTCCGCTTTTACGTATACTCCAGGATGCAAACTATGTTTTTCTCAAACAACGGTAAATTCAATCTCCGTTCAGCGCCTTGCTCATCAAACATTCTGATATTAGGAAGGATTTCTAATGTTGCTAAGCCCTCTTTTTCATAAGAATCGAAACAGTTGGACTTTTCAATTTTTTATCGTTGCTTTTTCCCTTCTCGCAAAACAGGCACATGATCTTGCTTTAAAACACTAAGTCTTTCTATCGTCCTTTTTACTTTGATTTCTTGGTAAATCCCCATAGATTTATTGACTAAAATCGAGACCTTAAAAAACTATTTCTAAAAGATCCGATCGATATAACTGTAATGAACAACATGACATTTAAAAGATTAAATAAAGTCATACAATTTTTTAAAATAATTTCTTTTGTCGTTTCCAGCAGATTGTGTATCTAGTTCATTCGATTTATTTTTTTAGAGCCTTTCTTCAACTTGGCTTTTTATACAGCCTGATTTCTCATTTAATTATTCAGGAATTATTGAGAAATATTCTTCCATTTTTTCTCCTCCTAATTCATTATCATCAAATAATTTATTGAAAAAAGAGAGACTCAATCGTAAACAAAAAAGGATTCCGTTATATTTACTCGTAGCTATCTTCCTAAATACCTTAACATTAAATAACCAATTTCCAAACACACTTTTTTCTCCAAAATGAATTTTTTATAAAAAATCATGAGAAATATGCATAAAATCATTATTAAAAAAGCTATTTAATGTATTTTTTATTTAATCATTATTATATTCTAAAAACAAACACGATATAAAATAACAATAACTATCGTTTTCTAACATTCTCTTTAATGTGATTTTATAAAAATAAAAATAGCTTATGTATTTTTATCAAACAGGTTTTTTTCTGATTTTTTTCCCAATAATTCTTTATATTTGTTTGGAGGTTTATTTTACTAGAGACCTATTTCTTCGTTTTTAGACAAAAAAACACCAGTGATTACTCACTAGTGTTAGTTTATAACAACAAATAATTCAGCTGATATATACCAGTCGTTCATTATTTATTATAGATTTTAGGTCCTTTTCTCATGTTACTACGATCATTCTTTGGCGTAGCCATCTTTTCAACTCGACCGCCACCTTGTTTCTTTTTGATTATTTCAAGCATTTTCTCTTTTGAATTCATCTGTTTCCCTCTTTTACTCTATTCACTTTTTCGCTACTGTGATAAACACTTCGCTATTGTACCACATTTTTACTTAAAAAATTCATACTTATTGATTTCTTTATGCTTTTCATCATAAAAACGTACGATGTTTGTATGTTCATCACAGGTTAAGATCACATAGCTTTTCTCATTATAAAAACCTAATACAAAAAGCAGATGAAGATCACTAACTTGCTGCTGTGTTGACGTTGATTGGTGCAATCGTTACATGATGGTGAATCGCCGTAACAAATAGAGAAGCCAATGCTTTGGCCGATCGTTGCAATGTGCGATACGCTTAAACTGCTTTGACAAACACAAGTAAAGCACCAATGGCAGAATTTCCAGGGATCAACGGTAAAATCACTCGGCGCAAACGATAAAAATACAACCACCAAAAATCACTGAACTTTCATCTAGAGTAGCGCCGATGTTCAGTAAGACTATGATCAAACATGAAATAAAGAGAATTGGAAATTTTAAAACAGGCTTAGTTTAGAACGAATGAGAGTACAGCAAATCTGTCGTGCCTACCCAATCAAAGTTCCTTTATTTTTAGTCCTTACGAACGGTGCATATATCATGATGTTCAATGCAATCAAAGCCATTTGCAGAAAGGCTCCAGAAACTCCAGAGGCTAAGAATCCAGAAATAATAGGTGGTGTCGTCCATGGAATTTGGATGCCATTTGTTTTCGCTACAATTCCTACACTCATAGAAAAATAAGCTATGACTGTGTTGACTACTGGACAAAGAATAAATGGGAAAAATACTCTAAAGTTTAGTAAAATCGGAAGGCCATAAATTATTGGCTCGTTTATGTTAAATAAACCTGGGATAAATGATACTTTTGCTATACTTTTTTTTTCACTGTTCTTTGAGAAGAATAGTATTGCTAGAATTAATGCAAAGGTACTTCCGCTTCCTCCAAAATTAATAAATAAAGATTGGAACGTTCCAGTAATAATATTTTTAGGAACTTCTCCTTTGGTTATACTCAAAAGATTTTCCATATTTAATGAAAAATAAATCGGATTCATTATTGAATTGAATAGATAACTCCCATTAAACCCAAAAAACCATAACAATGTAATTCCTAGATTAATTATGATAACTGCTGGAAGAGTACTACCTAAATTCGTGATCGGTACTTGGATTAATCCATTGATCATACTAGATGGATTGTCTATTTTTAAAGTTACTAAGACTAATTTTATAAAAAATAATACTACCGTGGTCGTAAGGAAAGGTAACAAATATTCAAAGCTTTCTGCTACTTCTCTTGGAACAGAAGAATGTAGATTTATCTTTTTTTTCTTTTTAAAACTTACAGTTAATATACCGCATGTCATAAGAGCACAAAGCATCGAAAAGAATATACCTTGTGATCCAAGTGAATCGATCAATTGATCTGGGGATTCAAGCGGCAAAAAAATAAAATAAGCGAATATTGTTGATGTGATGTACAGTATATAATCTTTCTTTTTTATTTTACAATAATTATAGGCAATCGATATTAAAATAAACAAACCTATCAGATTATTAAAAGCATTGGGAATTGAAGGAAGGGCAGTCATCCATAATACATTGAAATTTTTTTCCATAAATTTAGTAAAAGTTGGGATAGGAAAATTCACTATCAGAATAAAAAATGAACTGATAATCGTAATTGGCATCAATGAAATAAAACTATTTCGCAATATTTTTAAAAGTAAATTATTTTCAATCGTACTATATACTTTATTCATTTTGTTCTTCCTTTTTTAAGGAGATTTCTGTGAGTGAACTAATAATATTATTTGCTACAGTAAATAACTCACTATTTCCATTAACCATGCAATATGATTTTTCAGTAAGCATAAGCATCTCTTTATCATTTAATTCATCTCCAACAATGATTGAGTTGCTGACATCAGCTTCGACTAAATTTCCTAAACAAATAACGGAACTAGCCTTTCCACTCCCAAGTGGTGAAATATCAATGTATTTTTTATTTTTATTCACCTGAAAGCCTGTCCGCTCTATAGCTTTTGTGAAAATATCTATTTCACTGCTTAATTCTTTATAACCATTGACTTCTAAAGTAACAGAGTTTGTTATTAAAGGGGTATTGGATGTTCTTTTCAAAAAATTATTACTATGGATTCTTTCTAAAAAAATATTCTGTTGAAGATGACTAAATGTAATATTGATAATGGTCTCTTTTTTTACTAACATTTTTTGAATTATCGGTAATATCATACTAGTTTTCATAATTAAACTTAAAAGTATGGAACCGTGTTTATCCATTACTAAAGCACCATTATTAAGTATACAATATTCATATTCAAAGTTATATTCTTGTATAAAACGATGGAACATTGCGTAATTTCTTCCTGTAGCCAAAACAATTGGATGCCTTTTAGATACAGAACTTAAAAAGAACAATTCCTCTTCTGTTACTTTTTTCTCTCTATAGATTGTTCCATCGATGTCACTTATAAAAAAAATAGAATCCATCATTCCCTAACTCCTTTTCACAAATTGTAATATACGTTCTCACTCCCCAATAATTGGGAATTGTTTCATAATAATGGGACTTGTAAAAGTCCATTTCTAATATCCCTTGAGTCGTAGCGATACCAAAATATGGATTGATCTCAAGCACACGCTTAAAAAATGAGAGTGCTTGAAAATAGTTCTCGGAAAAAAAGTAGGTTAGCCCTATATTTATATATATGTGTATACACAGAGGTGAAATTTCAAATGCTTTCCCGAAAAATTCCCTAGCAGTTTCATAATTCCCACAACAGAGTTCTGTTATTCCTAATGAATTTAGAGCCCTAGTATTCTTAGGATTAATGATTAGTACTTTTTGAAATTGTTTTTTTGATCGTTGAATGTCATTTTCACTTCTAAAAATATATCCTAAAAAGAGTTGAGCAATTTCACTATCTGGATTAGCTTCTGCTGCTTCTTGTGCATTCTTCTTTGCTAATTTTAGTTTTCCTGCATTTCTTTGTATGATTGCCAAATAAGATTTCGCTAGTGTCTCTTTTGGGTTATTCAAAATTTGCTCGTTCATTATTTGAATATACTTTTCATTTTTCATTTGTCGTTCTTTGAAGGGTCTTAGGTGGCCTAAATGATTGAGTGTAATAGGAATATCGGCAACACTAAACCCTTTACATTTAATTGATGGTTCTATTTTTTCGGTGGCTTTTTTATAATATTTAAATCCACAATGATTCCGAAACAATTTTACCATTGAGTCAGAGTACCACCCACCTGTTCCAAAAAAGTTATACCTTAAAAATCTATAGCCACCAGTATTGCTATCATCACTATTACTTTTTATAAAATGTCTAATTTTGTACCAATCCGATTCCAATAGTAACTCATCTGCATCCAAGAATAATATCCAATCTTCTTCTACCTTCTCTAGCAAATAATTTCTCATAGCTGAAAAATCATTATTAAAAGGCTTACTATAAATATTAGTTGTATATTTTTGCGCAATTTGAATTGATTGATCAGTTGATCCCGTATCAAGTACATAAATAGCATCAGCAAAGCAGTTTCGAAAAAAATCATCTAAATATTCTTCTTCGTTTTTCATCATTAAACATAATGCTAAGCCCATCCAAAGGCCTCCTCAAATTTCAATATTTATTATTTCGTTATTTTGAAATTCAGTCATTTCTAATTTAAATTCTTCCAATGGATAAAACAAAGGATCTTTAACAAGATACACTTCAGTTCCAATTCTATATGCTTCCATAAAAATTCTTTTTTTCAAAGTTGGAAATATAGAAATTCCTGCGTCAAAAAGAAATACGCAATCAAAATAGTTATCCTTGTAATTTGTAGAAACACCAAAATATTTAGTCGTCTTGATTGTCGAAAGGTGTTTATTCACAACTTGCTCAAACCTATCGGACCATACTAGTATTTCTTGGGGCAATAACTGTTTTAATATGCCAAGTGAGTCAGTCCCTATGAATAAATTATTGCTTTTCATTTTTGACTTGATAGCACTCAAGTCATGGTGAGCATAAACTGGTGACATCGAACAAATAACAGTTACTTCTAATTTATTGAGAACGTTATTCAAATTTATCCCAGTAATGTATTTATATAATTCACTTTCTATTGCTGGATTCTTCATAAAAAGTTTGCACCTATTATTAAAATACTCCTTAGAAATGTCTTTTGACTTACTTGGATGCGGAAAATGAATAACCGGAGATTTTTCAGAAATTATAAAAGTGTTATTATTTAGAAATAATCGATAAGACAAATCCGTATCTTCTGCTCCCCAACCATTAAACGATTCATCAAATCCTTTCACTTTCATAAATTCGGAGTTATTACATGTGAAAGCACCACTCCATCCATATACCCATGGAGCTCTCAACATTGAGAGATCATCTTTATACAGTTGAAAAACATCTTTTCTATAATCACTCCAGACATCCTCATATGTTTTTAAAAACTGCCCAACATTCATCGGAGATATTTTTTCAAAAATAGATCGATTAGGTAGAGTATCTTCTACATTAAACCCATATATATAATGTAAAAGCACAGTTTTATTTGTAACTTTTTTCAATTTAAGAATAATTTCTTCAAAAAAATCTTGCTTAAATATCATATCCACGTCTAGAAAAGTTATAAATTCTCCTTTTGCAAAATCAGCCCCATAATTTCTTAATTGAGAAATATTTCCTTGTGCATGTTCATAAATTGATACATTTGGAATAGAACTAGTTGAAATTGAGTCATTTGTTACAATAATCCATTCAAATTGGTAAAGATCAGGGCGAATAAGCTTCTCGATATATTCCAATAATCTATTCAATTCTTTCGGTTTGTTCATTGCTACAGTTACAAAGGAATGGATATTACTGTTTCCAATATATTCCTTCATTAAACCCACCTCGTTCTTCGTACTTTTTAGTTTTAGCGTGCAATACATGTTCTTTCTTTAATAAGTCAAAACTATAAAATGCGTCGATTACTTCTAGAATATCTGCCATCTCTTCATTTTTTTCATACACACTTTTAGCCTCAATAAATTCTTGTACTTCCTCTAATAGCTTTTTTTTAAGTTCACTTTCTACTTCAATAGACGTTAAATCAATAAATTTAGCATTTGGATTAGTTTCAAGTATTTTTTCTCTTAATTTGGTTCTAATTAGTTTATTCATTATTTTCACCTATAATTAACTTTTTCTTCGCTGAGTAAAATTTATTCCACTCAGGAAATTCTTGCCAGTTTGCTAATTCTGGTCTTCCAATTTTTATTGCAGTTATAAACCTTAAATACTGTCTTTGTAAAGGTTGCGTAATTGGTACAAGAAACTTCCTTGAAGTTACATCTTCATAATATAAATAATGTCCATATTCCATATACGCCTTGAAAAATTCACGATCATCTTCTAACTCGATAGGAAATAATCCATCCGCTTTAAAACTTTCTAGTAAGTCAATCGCAACAGGTACCGCATGCAAGTGTCCATGGTAGCATAATTGCTCTCCAGGTTGTACATTACAATAACCTACACGTCCATGTTCATAAAAAATACACGCCCCATAATACTTAGTTAATAAATTTCGTACTTTTTGTTTTAATTGAAGATATTCTTTTTTTAAAATATCTGGTAGAGCACCAATACAATGATAATGATCATTAGGCATAATTAGTGAATAACCTTCAACGATTTGACCAATAGCTAACCAGACTGTAAAATTTTCAGTTTTGATATAAATTTTATCTTTTTCCTGAGAACAAAATGTACAAAAATCAATCGTTTTATTTTTCATTGAAATACTTCCTTTCTGGAATGGGCAATTCATAAACCCTTGGAAGCTTAATATTTTGATATTCTCCCACCTTGTTACAAATCCCTCCCAAGATATCTATTAGTTTGTCTGCCTCTTCCTTTGTATTTGATTCAGATAAACTAATCCTCACACAACCATATACATTGTCATGGATATGATGGTGTAAAAAGGGTGCGCATAGTAAACCTGAGCGTGTCTTAATATTTTCTTTTTGAAGTAAGCTAGAAACTCGTGCAGCAATCATTCCTTTAATATTAAAAGAAACGATACCTAATACATTGGCATTGCTATAAATATCAATATTATGCATATCAGTTAATTTATTTATTAAATAATCCGTCAGAGTATATATGTATTCTTTTTTATTTTTTAAAGTCTCTATAGACATTTCTGATAAACTACAATACAAAGAAAAAATTCTTGGATAGTTCAATGTTCCTGATTCAAAATAATATGGGAGAGTCCTTGGCTGACTAAGAAGTTCTGATAAAACACCGGTGCCACCAACTTTCAAAGGAGAAATACTAGTATGCTTGGGGTTAATATAAAACCCACCAATACCAGATAACGCTTTCAAAGCTTTATGACCAGTAAAAACGATAAAATCTGCTTCAAGGTTATTATTATCAATTTCTATATGCCCTATGGTCTGAGACATGTCAATCAAAATAGGAATATCTCCTTTTTGTTTGACACGTTTACAAATCTCGGCGATTGGTTGTACTTGACCAGTTACATTTGAACCATGGTTCACTATAACAAGATCTGTTTTTTCATCGATAAAATCAATTAGTTCATCTACATTGATTAAACCATAGCGATCACATTCAACCCAATCAACTGTTATATTTCTAATCTTTTGTAAATAGGTTAACGGACGTATTACTGAATTATGTTCTGTGACAGTAGAAACTATATTTGCGTTTTTATTTACGAATCCAAAAATAATGGTATTCAGAGCTTCTGTTGCATTACTTGTAAATATAATATGGGTTGGATACTTTACTCCTATAAGCTCTGCTAGTTTTCTCCTAGTTTCAAAGATATAATCACTTTCTTCAGTTGATTCTGAACGATTGTAACTACCGTCAGTATTTTTTATAAAATCTGAAATACTTTCCAATACTTTTTTACTTTTAGGAAATGATGTAGATGCGTTGTCAAAGTAAATAGAATCCATAGAATCGCCTCCAATATTTTAATTCGTCATCATTTTTTTTTTAACTTAAAAATATAAATTTTGTTTTTTTCTCTTTGTTTTAACTATTGTTCTTTTTTTATTTATATCAACCCCCGCTCTTCTATGTATTATTCGATACTATATCTATCGCTAGAAATATTATATCTAGAATATGATATAATGTTTCCAGAATGTACAGATTTCCGTCAAGAGAGGTGGTTACCAATGAAACATCATGAAATAATAAAAAGATTACGCAAAGAAAGAAATATAAGTCAGAGAACTCTAAGCGAAGGGATTTGTAGCCGAACAACTCTTTCTTCTTTCGAAAATACTGGAACTAATATTTCTTTGAATTTGTTCCAATCGTACTTGGACAGATTAAATATTTCTGTTGAAGATTACTTTTTACTACATTTTAATGAAGAATGGCCAAATCAAACAGTAGCTTCAAATAAGGAAAAAGCGAATAAAGTATTAGAAAAAGCCTATTATACGTATAACTGGACTGACTTAGAAGAAAAAATAAACCATACATATCAGCTATACATGAAAAGTAATGATTTCTATTATTATTACTTATTCATCCAATACAAATTATTATTATATCGAAAAATCAGGGCTGAAAAATTTATTATCACAGAGAATGAAGTTATGGTTATAAAGAACTATTTAAATGATGTAGAAGTATGGGGAGCATTCGAATTAAATTTATTCTCCAACTGTCTCTCCCTTTTTAATGATGCTTATATTTTTTCAAAAGTAAAAATTCTTCGAAAAAAATATCGGAATGTGCGAGGGAGTTTTAAATTTTACAAATTATATAGCTTCTTTATAATCAACGTTATCATGTTGAAATTTGAAAGAGACGAGCTTGAAAATATGAACTTCTATTTAGCCGAACTCAAAAGTTTCAACACGATCAATTATGTAAGAGAACGTATTTTATATAATATTTTTACTGAGATCTTAAAATGTAAGTATGATCCTACTGTCAAAAATTTCAACACGATTGATTCATTTATCGATATGTTTAGACTATTGGATTTTAATGATTATGCTCAAGAAATGGAGACTTTCGCAAAAAAAATGCTTGGATTAAGGTAATTTTATAGGGATTTACTTGTAATCTATCCATCTTCCAAAAATGTTGCTAGTGATTATGGCTCCAACCATTAACAAGAGTGATGTCAGAAAAAAACATCAACAAAATGCTGATACTTTTAATCTATAAAACCACTAAAGATTGTAAATTTTATACACAAAGTTTTTTAAGAAGTCTAATTTGGATAGTATCAATCGTCTATTTTACAAAATTTTTGACCTATCGAGTACATTCAGGATTAGACCCCAAAACATTTAAAAATCTTTTGATAGTTTTCAAAATCAACAATCTATTGGTATAAAGACTTTCTAGTTGCTCTCCTCCATCCTTAATGTGATGGTCTAGTTTATAGTCCTTTGTGAATTTGAAAATTTTATGTACGTTGCTAATTTCAGGTGACAACTAAGTTTTCTTTTTCTATTTTGAGTGCGATACCATTTTTAGAAGAGCTCTCCTTGATAACTAATATTATCACTCACCTAAAAAAGACGTTTCTTTTGACAGAAACGTCTTCTAAAATGAGTTTATAGGATATAATGCCTTGCGCTCATCTATTTAAACCAATTAACCTTTACGTAATAATCCGACACATTCCACATGATGTGTTTGTGGGAATAAATCAACTGGTTGGACTTTTTCCAATTTATAACCATCTTCTGCAAACAACTTCACATCTCTGGCAAACGTTGCAGGATTGCATGAGATATAAACGATTCGTTCAGGAGCCATCTCGATCGCTGAATCAATAAAGCGTGCATCCAAGCCTTTTCTTGGAGGATCGACAACTAAAACAGTTGGTTTGATCCCTTTTTCTTGCCATTTTTTCATGACTGTTTCGGCTTTTCCAACTTCATAATGCGCATTTTCGATTTTATTTGTCAATGCGTTAAACTGTGCATCTTCAATTGCTGCTGGTACGATTTCCATTCCATAAACGCTTGCTACTTGGTCTGCTATAGATAAACCAATCGTTCCAATTCCTGAATAGGCATCAATCACGACATCGTCATTTTTCAATTCAGCAAATTCAATCGCTTTTTGATACAGTACTTCGGTTTGTAATGTATTGACCTGATAAAAGGATTTAGAAGAAATACGATAGGTCTTACCAAGTAACTGATCTTCGATATATGATTGACCAAAAAGAACTTTTTCTTTTTCTCCTAAAATGACATTCGTTTTTTCTTCGTTGATATTTTGGATCACTGACACCACTTCCGGTAAAGCTTCATGGATGGCTTCAGCGATTTCTTTCGCTTTGAAGAATTTTTCTTTTCGAGTGACTAGAACGACCATCATTTGATGGGTGTAATGACCTCTACGAACAATGATATGACGAATTTGTCCTTCATTTTTTTCTTCATTGTAGCCACGTACTTGGAAACGTTGCAAGATGTCTCTTACCTTAATGATGGCTTGATCGATTTGTGGGTCTTGGATGAAGAAATCTTCTATTTCCACTAAGTCATGACTGTTTTTCTTGTAAAAACCAGTCACTAATTCGCCTTCGACGCGACGAACAGGAATCTGTGCTTTATTGCGATATCCTGTAGGTTCTTCCATCCCGATCGTTGGTTGTACTGTGACTTCAGGCATTTTAGCGATTTTAGCTAAAACGTGTTCGACTTGTTTTTGTTTGAATACTAATTGTTGATCATAACTTAAATGGGCTAAAGGAGCGATTCCTGTACGCAACAGAACATTACTAGTGATTTCTTGACGGTCTGGTGACGTCGTCAACCAGTTTTCGACCTTACCGTAGCCAAATTTATTGCCTGCTTTTACGACAAGGATCTCCACTTGTTCACCTGGCAAAGCATTTTCAATAAATAATGGATAGCCATCAATTTTCGCAACACCTAACCCCTCGTAACTTAAATCGATGATATCAACAGTATACCGTTCATTTTTCTTAATTGTTTGTGTCATTTCATTACTCCTATTCTTTTGAATGGTTTCTAATTTTGTCCGTTCAACAAAGGAAAGAGCTGGGATATCCATTCATTCCCAGCCCTTTTTTTCTTCAGTCTATTGGAAAAAGCAAGTAATCCTATGATCATTGCTTTTTCCTTCTAATAGTCGTCCAATCCTGCTCAGTTCTGATCCTTATCAGCAATTTTGCCATCGCCATCGATGTCTTCATCCGTCAAACGTTCTACTTCTTTGACGAATTCTTTGCTAACTTCTTCTAGTTCTTCTTCCTCAAAACCAGTGATTGCCTCATCTGGAATTTGATCTGTGTTTGCATAAAACTCGATATGTTGATGAAGATTTTGGAAATGCATCGGAGCATTACCTCCATATTCGCCATCTAAATTGATCATGACAGGACGATTCGCATTATCTTCGGTTTCAACATAAAGGGAACTTGTTTTTGTATAAATGACCCTTGGATCATCTACATGCTTTCCTCCATTGAGCATGAGTGCCGCAATGTGTAGGATCTCAAAAATATTCGCCGTTTTGACAATGATCAAAGAAAATTTTCCATCATCTAGCTTTGCATCAGGCGCAATTTGTTCAAATCCACCAACGGAATTCGTCAACCCTAAAAAGAACATCGAAGCATTGCCATTATATTCTCCTTCGTCATACTTCAAGTGCATCTTGATCGGTTTGACACGTGGTAACATTTCTGCTCCTTTTGCCAAATATGCAAGATAGCCAAAAATACTTTTCAATTCGGAAGGAACTTCGTAGGTCAATTCTGTCAAGTAGCCACCAGCTGCAATATTGATGAAATAGCTATTATCGGATTGACCGATATCCATTTTGACTGTTTGATTCTTTTTGATGACTTCTGCTGCTGCCTTGATATTATCTCTAGGAATCTTCAAGGCGCGAGCATAGTCATTGGTCGTTCCCGCTGGAATGATCGCCATTTTAGGTCTAACTTCCAGTGAGGCGATACCATTGACGACTTCATTGATCGTCCCATCGCCACCAGCAGCAACGACAAGATCAAAACCTAACTCAGCGACTCGTCGTGCTTCATTTTTTGCCGAGTCCTCTTCCGGAGTCGTGGCATAAGCACTTGCTTCATAGCCCGACTCCTCCAAAGCTTGGAGGATGTCGGCAAGATTACGTTTTAACAATTCTTTACCTGAGACCGGATTATAGATCACACGCGCTTTTTTCATAGCATCCCTCTATCGTTTCGCTAATTCTTCATTTAGCAATTTGTTGACCACACCTGGGTTTGCTTGTCCTTTAGTAGCTTTCATGATTTGTCCAACTAAGAAACCGACTGCACGGTCTTTTCCGTTTTTGAAATCATCAACAGATTGTTGATTGTTATCTAAAATTTCATTGATGATCGGTAATAACTTCGCTGGGTCAGATAATTGGACCCAACCGTTTGCTTCGACAACACTTTGTGCATCTCCGCCATTCATGATCAACTCACGAAAGACTTTTTTCGCAATTTTAGAACTGATCGTACCATCTGCGATCAAAAGAATCATACCTGCTAAGTTTTCAGGTGTTAATTTTGTTTCAGCTAATTCTAACTTTTCACTGTTTAAGTAAGCTGATACTTCACCCATCAACCAGTTGGATGCTTGTTTGGCATCTGCCCCATTTTCCAATGTTGCTTCAAAGAAATCAGACATTTCTTTTGATAGTGTCAATACTTTTGCATCATACTCTGGTAGACCCAGTTCACGAATATAACGTTCACGACGAGAGGCAGGCATTTCTGGTAAGCTTGCTTTCACTCGTTGGATCCATTCGTCATCGATCACGAATCTTGGGATATCAGGTTCTGGGAAGTAACGATAGTCACTTGACCCTTCTTTGACACGCATCAAGATCGTCTTATTCGTCGTTTCATCAAAGCGACGAGTTTCTTGTTGGATCTCTCCACCAGATAACAATACTTTTGCTTGGCGTTTTTCTTCAAATGCTAAACCTTTTTTGACAAAAGAAAGGGAGTTCAAGTTTTTCAATTCTGCTTTTGTCCCAAATTCTTCTTGTCCATAGGGGCGTAAAGAAATGTTCGCATCACAACGCATTGAACCTTCTTCTAATTTCACGTCACTGACTTCAGTAAATTGGATTACAGAACGCAAAGCTTCTAAATAAGCATAGGCTTCTTCTGGAGAACGCATGTCTGCTTCTGAAACGATCTCGATCAATGGTGTTCCTTGTCTGTTTAGATCGACATAAGAGTACCCACCGATGCCGTGCATGTTTTTCCCTGCATCTTCTTCTAAATGCACACGTTCAATGCGGATTTTTTTCTTTTTACCTTCTACTTCGATCTCGATCCAGCCATCATGACCGATTGGTTGATCGAATTGTGAGATTTGGTAAGCTTTGGGATTGTCAGGATAGAAATAGTTTTTGCGGTCAAAATGAGTATCTTTCGAAATTTCGCAATTCAATGCTAACGCTGCACGCATCCCAAATTCTAGCGCGGCTTTATTCATTACTGGTAAAACTCCAGGGTATCCCCAATCGATCACATTGGTGTTGCTGTTTGGTTCAGCACCAAAATGCGCAGGAGCTGGAGAGAAGATTTTTGAGTTGGTTTTTAATTCCACATGGACTTCAAGTCCAATGACTGTTTCAAAATTCATTCGGCTTTCCCTCCTAAAATAGCTGGTTGTTGACGATGGAACTCAGTCGCTTGCTCAAACGCATAAGCTGCTTGATACATGGTTTTCTCTTCGAAATAATTACCGATGATCTGTAAACCAACTGGTAATCCTTCCGATAAGCCTGCAGGTACTGACATGCCTGGTAGTCCTGCCAAGTTCACTGGGATCGTCAAGATATCACTCATATACATCGTGATCGGGTCGTTGATATTTTCACCAAGACCGAACGCAACTGTTGGTGAAGAAGGGCCGATGATCAAATCATAATCCGCGAAAACTTTTTCAAAGTCACGCTTGATCAATGTACGGACTTGTCCTGCTTTTTTGAAATGCGCGTCATAGTAACCTGCACTCAATGAGAACGTTCCTAACATGATCCGGCGTTTTACTTCTTCTCCGAAACCTTCAGAACGTGAATTGACATAAACGTCATCCAAGTTCTTGACATCTTCTGAACGATATCCATAACGAATACCGTCAAAACGTTGCAAGTTCGAACTTGCTTCAGATGAAGCAATGATATAGTAGACAGCCACGCCATATTTTGAATGAGGTAAGCTAACTTCTTCAACTGTTGCACCTAATGAACGGAATGTTTCAGCTGCTTTAAGAATTGCTTCTTTCACGCCTTCATCGACACCTTCACCTAAATATTCTTTAGGTAAAGCAATCTTCATTCCTTTAATATCACCAGACAAGCCATCTGCAAAGTTAGGCACAGATACACCAGATGAAGTACCGTCTTTTTCGTCGTAGCCACTGATTGCGGTCAATGCTAATGCGTTATCTTTGACTGTCCGGGTCATTGGACCGATTTGGTCTAAAGATGAAGCAAATGCAATCAAACCGAAACGTGACACACGACCATAAGTTGGTTTCATTCCTACGATCCCATTGAAAGCGGCTGGTTGGCGGATACTTCCACCAGTGTCACTACCTAGAGAAACTGGCACTTGTCCTGCGGCAACTGCGGCGGCTGAACCACCAGATGATCCGCCAGGTACTTTTGTTTGATCCCAAGCGTTCTTTGTTTTTTTGAAGTAAGAAGTTTCGGTACTTCCGCCCATTGCAAATTCATCCATGTTCAATTTACCAACAGGGATCATGTCTGCTTCGTATACTTTTTCCATGACTGTCGCATCGTAGATCGGTTCAAAATTATAAAGGATCTTTGAAGCTGCTGTCGTCAAAAGATCTTTTGTCACGATGTTGTCTTTGATACCGATCGGGATACCAGAAAGGACATTATGCTCATCGATGCCTTTTTCATCTAAGGCTTTGGCTTGGGCTAAAGCTTTCTCTTCATTCAATGTAATGAATGCATCAATCGCAGGTTCTGTATCCTTGATACGATCAAATGTAGCTCTCACTAAGTCTTGTGCAGTGATTTCTTTTGACACTAATAAGTCGTGTAGTTCTTCTAATGAACGATTGTATAATTCTGTCATTATGCGCCAGCCTCCCCATTATCGATGATTGCTGGTACTTTGATGAACCCATCTTCTTTTTCTGGTACATTTTTTAATAATTCATCTCTGCTCCAACCTAGTTGTGCACGGTCTTGTCGCATGACGTTGACAGTTTCAACGACGTTTGATGTAAATGGTACGCCTTCTGTGTCTACTTCTTCCAGCATTTCTACCATGTCAATGATTTTTCCTAATTGGTCAGTAAAACCTGCGCGCTCTTCGTCGGCAAATTTCAATTTGGCTAACTTCGCTACATGTTTTACTTGTTCTTCACTAATCGCCATAGTACCCCTTCTTTCCTAAATGAAAACTTTGCTTCTTATTTTAACATAAGAAATTCGCATTCTGAAATTCTTTCTTGAAATTTATCTGAAAAATTATTCTGCTCCCTCGACAGGATGACTCTCTGCTAACGCGTCAGCCATTTGATCTTCCGTCCAAACCTCGACCCCTAACTCTTGGGCTTTCGTTAATTTACTACCCGCATCTTCGCCAGCGACAACGATATCTGTTTTTTTCGATACGCTACCAGTGACTTTTCCGCCAAGATTCTCAATCGTTTCTTTGGCTTCTTCCCTTGTGAATCGAGTTAGTTTGCCCGTCAATACGATCGTCTTGTTTTTGAACGGCGATTCTACTTCTTTCAGCTGTGTCGAACGAATCCCTTTGTATTCAAGGTTGACACCTGCTTGTTTTAACTCTTCCATCAACTCGTGGACTTCTTCGTTGTCAAAATAAGTCACTACACTATCTGCAATAATATCCCCGATCGTATCTAATTGGATGATTGATTCAAAATCGCTGCGACTCAACGTTTCTAAATCGCCAAAATGCTCTGCTAAGATTTTCGCTGCTTTTGCGCCAACGTGACGGATACCTAAACCAAAGATCAAGCGTTCTACCGAGTTATCTTTGCTATTGTCGATCGCTGTTAAAATATTATTCGCTGATTTTTCTTTGATTTTGTCTAACGTCAATAATTCTTCTTCTGTTAGTTTATAGAGATCGGCAACATCAGCGACTAGTTTCTTATCGTACATCTGTTCCAAGACTCTTGGGCCTAAGCCATCGATGTTCATCGCATTTCGGGAAACGAAATGGTTCAGTCCTTCTTTCATTTGTGCGGGACACTTCGGATTGATGCAACGCAAGGCAACTTCTTCATCTAAATGAACCAACTCACTGTGACAGACAGGGCAATGTTCGGGCATTTTATAAGGCTCGCTGTCTTTTGGACGTTTATCTAAAATAACTTGTGCGACTTCTGGAATGATATCCCCTGCCTTATAGATTTGGACAGTATCGTTCAAGCGGATATCTTTCATTTGGATATAATCCCCGTTATGCAGACTGGCGCGACTGACCGTCGTTCCAGCAACACGAACTGGTGTCATGATCGCTGTCGGTGTCACTACACCCGTTCTGCCGACCGTCCATTCGATTTCTTCGATGACCGTTTCTACTTCTTCAGGTGGAAATTTATAGGCTGTTGCCCAACGTGGGGCTTTAACCGTAAAACCTAATTGGTCTTGGATTGAAAAGTCATTGACTTTAATAACGATCCCGTCGATCTCATAAGGTAAGTCTTTTCGTTTTTCATGGTATTCCTCAATGAACGCCCAAACTTCTTCGATTGAGTGACAAAGCCGTTTTTCATGGTTCGTATGGAAACCGATCTTGTCTAATTCTTCTAACGCTTCGTATTGCGTAGTGGCTTGCATTGGTCCAAAATCGGCTACGGTATATAAGAACGTATCAAGATTTCTTTTTGCTGTGATCTTGGAATCTAACTGGCGCAAGGAACCCGCTGCAGCATTGCGGGGATTGGCAAAGACTGGTTTACCTTCTTCTTCATTTTTTTGGTTCAATTTTACAAATGAACGTTTTGGCATAAAGCATTCGCCACGCACTTCAATACTCATTGGTTCTTTTAATTTGATTGGAACAGAGCGTACAGTTTTCAGATTTTCCGTGATATTTTCGCCGACAGAACCATCCCCACGAGTTGCTCCCCGAACAAACTCGCCATTCTCATAACGCAAGGATACCGATAAACCATCGATTTTCAATTCACAGCAATAATCGACTGGATGGCCGATTGCTTTTTGGACGCGTTGATCAAATGCTAATAGTTCTTCTTTATTGAAGACATCGTTCAAACTATATAATGGAATGTCATGTGTGACTTTTTCAAATGCTGAAAGAATCTTTCCACCTACTCGTTGTGTCGGTGAATCTGCGGTGATCAGGTCTGGATATTGTTCTTCGATCGCCACTAATTCGGCATAGGTTTTGTCGTAGATATAATCTTCTACTGTTGGCTGGTCCAACACATAATACTCACGAGACCAACGATCTAACTGCACTCTGAGTTCTTCTGCTTTTTTTGTTGCTTCATCGATCGTCATTTCGTGTTCCATCTTTTTCTCCCCCTATTGAACTAAACTTTTTCGATTGGTGCAAAAGCGGCTAATACACGCTTGACTCCTTGACTTGGAAAAGCAATATCAAGTTCAAGATCTTTTGCGTCACCACTTACTCTAACCACTGTTCCTGGTCCCCATTTTTTATGTTTGACTTTATCTCCTGGTTTCCAACCACCTGTTTCACCACCTGTAGCGACTTTTGCTGAAACACCTGCTTTTGTTGGTTGTTGGTACTTAGGTGTCGCGTTATTCGTACGAAAAGGTGACGGTTGAGACGCATTCGGTGTTGGACGCATGCCATGGATGTCTAATAATTCTTGATCAATTTCTTCTAAGAAACGTGATGGGCGATTGTACTGCGTGCGTCCATACAACGTTCGCGAAAAGGCATTTGTTAAAAACAATGCTTCTTCGGCTCTGGTGATCCCCACATAAGCCAATCGACGTTCTTCTTCCAATTCACTTTCTTCCATCAAGGCACGTGAAAGCGGAAAAACCCCTTCCTCTAAACCAATCAAGAATACCACTGGAAATTCTAATCCTTTAGCCGCATGTAATGTCATCAATGTTACTTGTTTCGTTTCTTCTTCTAAATTATCCAGATCTGAAACAAGCGCTAAATCATTCAAGAATACGGTCAATTTGTCTTCTGGTGATTCTGCATTATCTAATCCTTCTTTTTCAAATTGTTTATCAAATTCTTGTGTCACGGTCAAAAACTCTTCCAAGTTTTCGATACGTGCTTGTGATTCTAAGGTATTTTGGATTTTTAGATCATCTAAATAGCCGCTACGCTCTAACACTTCTTTGGTTAACTCTGTGACGGTCAAATAAGGGATCATTTCAGTCAATTGGTGCATCATCTCGCCAAAAGAGCCTAATTGTGTTCCGGCTTTTCCACCGATGTTCGCTAATTCAACATTTCTTGCAGCCTCTAGCAATGGCCATTCGTGCATCGTGGCAAAGCTACGGAGTTTTTCCACCGATCCTGGTCCAATGCCACGTTTTGGTGAGTTGACGATCCGCTCAAAACTCAGTGAATCTTGAGGATTAGCCATCACATTAAGATACGCCAAAACATCTTTGATTTCTTTTCGATCATAGAATTTATGACCTCCAACCATTTTGTACGGAATATTGGCTTTCAGTAAGGTTTCTTCCATGACACGCGATTGGGCATTTGTTCGGTAAAGAATAGCAAAATCTCCATAATTCCGACGATTCATCTGGATCTCTTCTTGCATTCTTTCTACAATAAAACGTGTTTCGTCACGTTCATTGTCTGCTCGATAGTAGGTGATTTTATTCCCATCTTGATTTTCAGTCCATAGATTTTTGGGTTTGCGATTGCTGTTGTTTTCAATGACTTGATTCGCTGCATTCAAGATTGTTTTTGTTGAGCGATAATTTTGTTCTAACAAGATCACCGCAGCATCTGGATAATCTTTTTCAAAGTCCAAGATGTTTTGCATATCTGCTCCACGCCAACCGTAAATACTTTGATCTGCATCTCCTACTACGCAAAGATTTCTGAAACGTCCGGCTAATAGATTGACCAACGTATATTGTGCATGGTTCGTATCTTGATATTCATCTACATGGATGTAATGGAATTTGTTTTGGTAATACGTCAATGAATCTGGATGCTCATCAAATAAACGGATCGTATTCATGATCAGATCATCAAAATCCATACATTGGTTGTATTGGAGTTCCTTCTGGTATGCTGCATAGCATTTCGCAGCAATTTCTTCATAGTAACTGCCTTGCATTTTGGCAAAAGCCTCTGGTGACAATAAGCTATTTTTTGCTTGCGAGATCGAACCTAAAAGGCTTCTTGGGTCGTACTTTTTAGGGTCGATATTCAGTTCCTTCAAAATTCGTTTCATCAACGATAATTGTTCGGAAGAATCAATAATCGTAAAGTTTCGGTTATACCCGATATAATCCACATCACGTCTTAAAATACGGACACACATGGAGTGAAAGGTAGATACCCAAACATCTTCGCCGCCTGTTTCTAAAATGGCATTGACCCGTTCTTTCATTTCTTTCGCCGCTTTATTGGTAAAGGTGATCGCCAAGATATTCCACGGATTCACTTCTTTTTCTTCAATCAAATAAGCGATTCGATGCGTCAAAACGCGGGTTTTCCCACTACCGGCGCCAGCCATCAATAAAAGCGGGCCATCCGTATGTAGAACCGCTTCTTTTTGACGAGGGTTCATTCCCTTTAATAAGTTTTCTTTGGATGACATTCACAACATCCTTTCTATTATCAATCCTTCTAATTATAGCATTATCATGCGGTTCAATAAAGGGAATCTTCTTGTGAAAGCTTGTTTATATCTTGTGAAGAACCTAGAATAAAAAAGAAATATTCTACTTTAATATACGTCTAACCATCGGTTTTACAAAATTTTGAAGAATTTCAAAAGGCGTCCATTTTGACCATTCATAAATGAATAAAGAACCCTTGTATCATGTCAGAAAAAGGTCAAAAAAGCAGTCTGGTCTATTGTTCTACTTTGTCATCCTAAAAAAGCCAGAAAATCTAAAATATGCCCATTTTTAGATTTTCTGGCTTTCGTTTGAAGATCCCTCTCCTAAAACATCCCTTATTTAGTTTTCAAATTAATAACAAGCTGCGTTCACCGCTTCTTCCGTACATGGCAACATCTATTTACTAAGTTCAACTTTGAGCGCTTAGTTTGTAGATGAACCGGTATCTCACATCATGTTTATCCGTCATGGGACCAGAATATTCTCCTTTAAGGTATAGTTTTAAGGGATTCTCAAGAAAAGGCAATACTTCAATTGAATCTGATTGATTTTCACCAAGAATCAATGGCCCAGAATGTTGCCCATTTGTCGCTGCTAAATGAAGACGTAAATGTTTATGGGCGTCTTGCACTACATTATTCACTAAAGTCACTGGCGTTTCTTCAATTGAATGGTCAATTACTTCAGTCACTGAAAAATCGATTGGAAAATTACTATGGCTGATGATTGGTTGGGCGGCGGCCAGTTCATCAAATTCTCCTGCTTCACGGACAGTAAAGAATTTCTCCAAAGGTACTTCCACACTCAGCACACTCTTAGGCACCTCAACTACGAATTCCTTCCACAAACTTTGACTTAAGTATTTCTGGAGTTCTGGATCTTCTTGCATGACTCCTGTTACTTTCACATAGACATAGTAGGTGCCAGCGCGTAATTTTTCTTGTTTCCAAGTTCTTTCAGTCTCTGAAGTTTCAATTGCTATTACACCACTAGTTGCAAGGGTAGTACTAGTAATCTGCGTTTGAGCCGCCTCTGTGTTGATGGACGTCCCTGACCAAAGCGGTTCTTTACTCAGTATAAATTGATGATTCGTCAACGGGCGGTTGCTTGGTGTCACCGTCTCAATTGTCGTGGTCAGTTCACTCACATCTAAATCAACCTCTGGACTAGTCTCAACTGTTGGAATATCGAATTTTTTTTGGTAAATCACTTCATTCGTTATACCAAGCGTATACAAATCAACTAGTTGATCTGTCGCAATATCTTTCGAAACCGGTTGACTATACCGATCCTGCGCATTGAATTGATAGCCACCGATTTCTCCAGATTGCCCATCTAAACGGTTGATTTGAATTTTTTCTATTCCACTAATTGAACTAACTACTGACGTGCTTCTTTTTTTGAACCTGATTAATTCAGGCTCATTCACATTAAATAAGACTTTAGAACTAGGCGTTAGAAGGGGACTAAACGTGGAGTAAGTGCTGAAAGTCAACTGTGCATCTTTAGCAACATTTATCTCCGACACTGTGGTTGAAGACTGCTTGGCAAGCCCAAATTCCATTAACCCATCACTTTCATAACTTAGCTTACTGCCTTCTCCTATAAATAGATCATATCCCACAGGGGTAATGCCTAACTGAGGAATATTGGCATTAATGATTACTTCCGAACGATCTTCTAGTTGAATTTGTAATCTTTGATCAGCCGAACTTTGACCGGTTGCTAATTGAGTACTAAATATCGCTGAATTAAGAAGTCTATCGTCAGAAATCAGATACGTTTTAGAATTTTCTGCAAATGTCACATGCCACATGTCGATCATCGAACTATAGATTGGAAGAAAAGAACCAGTAATAGTGATTATATTTTCTCCGTAAAAAGTAATTGTAGATTCTTGGTTGTTAGTAAAAAATCGACGACCACCATAATTTGTATAAATCGTAATATTTTCTACACTTAAATGAAACGGAATGGACACATTAGCAGAAGTCAATATTCCAGATGTAGGAAGCAAACTTATCTCTGACCCTCCAGGAATTACATAGCCCTTTTTACCAAAATTAAGATTTTTGATGGTTACATTTACGTTTGGGACTTGCACTCGAAAGAGATAAGATCCTTGGTTGGTACTGGAAGAATGCATGTAAAACCCTTGCCCGTCAATGATGATATCTTTATGAATATCATGGACACCTGAAGCGTAAAAAAGAATATTAGCAGTGTATTTAATATGATAAGGTCCGCTACCGGCATCGGTATTTATCGCATTTAACGCAGCAATCAAATCGTCTCGGGAAGCTACTGTATAAGGATCGGTTTCTGTCCCACTTCCACCATATGCTCTAGCCACTTGATTAGATTCTGATAGAGTCTCTTCTCCATTATCATTTACTGAATTGCGATCACTTCCCAAAAAATTAGGGTCCCTCTGTCCGCTTTGTACAATACTTGATTCAGTTTTTCCATCTACTAAATTAGTTTCAGCGTAAACTAATTGATTCAAAAATAATAGTTGAGTGAACAACAAAAATGTCCAATAGATAAGCCACCTTTTATGTTGTTTCATATTTACCTCCATGTATGAGATTTTTTAATTGATTCATAGAGAGTTCAACGCTTACTATAAGCTAGTTCGCCCTATTTTTATCTAAAACTCCTGATACTCTTCACTAGTTATTTACTTCATTATTCAGTTTAATGATGACCAACCTGTAAGCGATGACATAAATAACTAAAAAAATCAGTTTAGTTTCAATCGCTGTCTCCACTAAATCATTTGTTCATTTTACGATCAATAATTCGATAGCTGATCACAGCAAACACAAGGAAAATACCTACCCACGTCACAACTAAAGGTTCCGATTGTTCATTGGTTTTTGGAAAATAATCAATCGTTTGCGTTTCGACTTTGATCGGTATTTGGGTACTCCCTTGGATATCTGTTCGAATTGCTGTGTTTGTATCGTTTATTTGTTCAAGTTGCTCATCTGTCCTCGTTGAATCCGTCGTTGATGTGCGCTCCTCAGAAGAACTACTCTCCTCTGTTGATGGCTGACTTTCTCCAGGGGGTGGTTTACTTTCTTCAGTCGGCGGTCGACTATCCACGATACCTAATTCGCCTTTTAACTCTATATTTGTCTCCATAATATTCCTTACCTCTCTCTATTCAAAGATAACCAGCTTCAAATGTTCCCCTTATATCTATAAAAATCAAACGTTTCGACTGATCATCTGCTTATTTTTGCTTGATTATTTCGCTGTCAACTGATAAACAAATGAATAGCTGACCTCATGTTTTTGCTGGAGTGACCCAGCATATTCCCCCTTGAGATACAAATGCAACGGATTATCTAAAAATGGAAGTATTTCAATGGGAGACGCTTGGTTCAGTCCCACAACTAGAGAACCAGAATCTTGGTTATTCGTCGTCCCTAAGTGCAAACGTAGCTGTTTGTTTGCGCCAGATAGAATTTCATTCACCAATGTCACAGGTGAAGCTGTGGCATGTTCCACGACTTCGGTTACCGTTAAATTGATCGGAAAATTACTGTGGCTGATAATCGGTTGAGAGGATGCAATCGTATCAAATTGCCCTTCTTCACGAATTTTAAAGATTTTTTCTAAAGGAACTTCGACATTTAATGGACTTTTTGGCACCTCGATAACGACTTCATACCAAAAGCTTTCACTTGGTAAATGTGCTAGTTCAGGATCTTCATGTAATTGACCAGTTACTTTCACGTAGACATAATAGGTGCCAGCATAAAGTTTTTGCTCTTGCCATAAACTTTCAGTAGGTGAAGATCGAACAGCAACCATTCCATTCGTTGTAAGGGTAGCATTGTTGATTTGAGTTTGTGCTGTTTGATTATTGACTGAACTACCTGTCCACAACCGTTGCTTACTTAATTTGAAATCGTGCTTTGTTAGCGGTCGCTCAGGCGGAATCGTTGTATTGATGGTAGTGGTTAAATTACTTATATCTATACCCACCTCTGGTTCTACTTGAATCTCGTCAATCACAAAATTCGGCTGATAGATAATATCATAAGTGCCTGAACCACCACTATAGACAGTAGTTAAATCCCTCGATACTGTGGTATTTGGAAATACACTTAAATTGCCAAGTTGAGTATTGGCGACCCTATAGCTAACTTGGTAATGACCACCAAATTCACTTGCTGTATCAAGTCGATTAACTGCAAATATCCCTCTTCCAGTTAATGTTTGTCTTGCTGCTGCTCTAAAAAGGATATACTTCGGTTTATCAGCCATAAATGTATAAGAATTGCCGATCATCGTTTGACTCTCATGTACGACAGTAGCGTTTGGTCCAACTAGTATCATTGTACCAACAGCACTAGAATATTGAGTGTGATAAATCATATAGGATGAAATAGCTGTCGGGTGCGTCGTATAAACAAATAGTCTCGCCTCGGTTCTTATATCCATCCTAATAGAATTTATTGCAGATATTGCTTTAGGAGTAGGTGTTACTATGGATAATTCGGCATTTCTGTCAATGACAAATGGTTCGTTTAAACTAGAATTACTCAGGTAAAAACAGTAATCTATCATAGAACTTGAAGGTTGCATCGCATAAATTGCAGTTGTGGAATTTTCCGCAAAGAATACTTGCTGGTTGATGACAAATCTTCCCGCATTTCTAAATGAATTATGCCCTTTAAATGTCACTCTTGCTGCGTAAATCACATCAAAATAGACTGTTCCATAGTAATTGATATTTTCAATAATTACAGATACATCATAAATAGAAGATGGACTGACACTTTCTCTATAGATCAAACGAGAGGGGTTTTTGTTGTAAAGTATACCGTTACCATCCATCAGTGTATCACTGCCAATATTCATGTTCCTGAGTGTAACACTTAATCCTGCCACAGCCACATTGAATAATCTTTCAGCTCTAGAAGGGCTGACATTATCATGCAATACATAATAGCCTTTCCCATCAATTACTACGTCTTTGTAAATATTAAAAACAATGGTGGCTCCTTCATAAATAATATTGCCCGTTAACTCAATATAATAGGTCCCAGTACCAGGATCATTTTGAATCATAGCCAAAGCGCTGATCATTTCGGCCTGAGAACCTACCAAATAAGGATCAATCTCAGTTCCGTTTCCTGCATGGGCAGTAATTGGCTGATCAGAGCTATCATTTAAAATTGTTTCTGGTATAACATTCTCATCGTTTTTATCGGAAAAGTTTTTTTGAGCGTCTGTAGGGCCTTCGTTTGTTTCTTCATACGACCAGCTATCATCTTCTGTTGGTATATTTAATGAATCATCCGAGCTTATACTTTCCGAATTGTTTACTGTTAATGGTTTGTCGCTTTCAAATGTCTCCGTTAGAGCAAAATGATGACTCATCGTTGAGCTAGTAAAACAAATAATAGAAACAACAATAAGTAAACGTGATATTTTTTTCATAACGACCTCCTTTTCCTACTGTTTGTCTCAGATCATCGCGAAGTCAATTGATACTAAAATTCTCAGCTGACTCCATGTCTTCGATGATTAAATTCTGAATAATGCACTCTTAAATAGAGTTTCAATGGCTTCTCTAAAAGGAAATCCCTTGAAGAATCACTGTAACAATTAATAGATGACGCACATTTTATTCATTTGATGAACATATAATATTTTTTCAATCATTTTTGTGGACAATTCTGTCACAACTCTTCATCCATCTAAAGCCGATTCCCTTTGTAGCAACTCACCTATTCCCCTTTTTTTGACAATTTCCTCCCGCTGATAATCTTGATTTTATTTATTTGAGTTATTTTGATCATAATAGTCATATGAAAACCTTCATATTGATTCAAGCAAGCCTTGCCCTTTATAGACAATTAGATCACGAACAATAATCTAGTAAATTTTTACTTGTTTTTCGTGCTTATCTATATTGATTAAAATTAGATTATAAAAAGATTGCAAAATAATGATACTACACTCCTTTATTTATAGTCAAAACATGTTCTATGGCAAAACGCTGAAAACGATTGTTATATAAACAACAAAAAATTAATTTCCCTCTATAAAAATGTTAAGAGAGGTATTATTTTAGCTAAACAGCCGAACCATTCACACTTGATCACTATTTATGGATGGTCAAAATAATACAAAAAATAACAAATAATTTTTTAGTCTCATAGATGAGACTCATTTTTTCCAAGGTTATTTATGTAATAAGTGCCGCATGAAATCTATCTATCGAGTCAACCGATTTTTGTCATTGGGAGAATTCAAATCAGTACGATATGTTACTAGTACGATATCTTTTATTCAAATTAAAATAAAACGTTACGAATGAATGGCTGTTTTCGATATATGGAATCGCTCTATTCACAACAGGTTTTCAATAGTGTTTACATTTCAATTGAAGCAAGCATGTGACCGCCCTAAGGTCTTTTCTATGACGAAAAAAGAACAGAAAAGAGATGTTAATCTTCTTTCTGCTCTTTTTACTTAAAACCTTCTCAATACCTACTGATTTGGATTTTTAAGGATTTGTTTTGTAAGTTTTATTTCTTGAATCAAGTATTGTCCAATTGATGTCTCAGAAACAATCCCCCTACGATCATAAAAATCAACACGAATCCTAAAAGTGAAAGATATATACCTGTTTGATCATTTGTCTGTGGCATTGGTTGAACCACCTTCACTTCTGTACGGGCCACCTGATTTCTTTCGGTTGTAGGCGATTCTTCGGGTACTGGTGCAAGTGTCGGTGTTTCTACACCTAGCCTCCCATTCAATTCAATCGTCGTAGTACTCATAGTATCTCCTCTAACTTAGGATTAAAAGTTCACGGCGTCTAATTGAAGTGTCAGTGTAAATGACGGATTTGCTTCTGAAATATTAGCTGATGTGACAGCACCACTATAGCTAAAAGTAGTAGAGGTCGGGTTTGATGTATCACCAGTAGCTGTCAATCTCCCCTCACGATTTGCTAAAGTGAATATCACTCCGGATGATTCAGGTGTGAAATCTTGCAGTTGACCGTTGGCGATCAATCTTCTTGACGCTGATAAAGGTGATGGCGAAACAATATCTAAGGCAGAGATAGCGGAATAATCGCCAGAATTGCTTGCAAAATTTTTAACAGACACTGCTACTGGTCGACCAGAATTATTGGCGATATTGTAGGTTGGTGAATTTATGCTGGTTGTGCCTGCAAGATTATAAAAAATTGTCGCAGTGTCCAGTGTGACATTGATCCAATTTGTATCACCTTCTTCGATTTCTTCTTCAGGATCTGTATTGTCCAACCCCAAAGAACCGTTGATTTGAATATCTGCCGTTGGTTCTCCAATAACATCCGATGCTAAAATCGTCGTTGGTGCAAACGCTCCCGCAGTTGTTCCTAAAACGAATACACTTGCTAATAATTTCTTTTTCATCCTAATATTCCCCTATCTAATGTATTTTTTATTCGATGACTAGTGTTACTCCAGCTGCTACTTGTCCTTTTTTCTGATTCGTATCTGGATCGTATAAGCTAAACATTGCTACAGATGGATGTTCTCCTTTCTCCAGTGACTGTTCAAGTGTTACCTCTTTTATTTCATACCCTGGCTGGATTGCGCCAGATGTATAAACAAGTTCATCATTACTCTGTTTTCGTATTTCCACATTGATGGGATGGCCATTTTCAAGTGGGTTCTTGATCATCAATTCACCTTGCAGCGTTCGGTGATTAAACGTCGCCTCTGGTGAAATCATTAGATTGAATTTACTTCTATCAACTGCTGTTTGCGATAATTCTAACAACTCTTCTTCTGAGATTCGTTGCGCATCTTTTCCATCTGGAAGGAATTCCCCGCTGACAAGTGTCACTGGTTCAGGTGTTTTTTGAAAGTAATATCGATAAATCAGCCAACCACTAATCAGTAATAATAGACTTACCAATATAATAATCAGAGTTTTCTTTCGTTTATTCATCCCTATTTCCATTAATCCACGTCTCCTTTTGCTGTCAGAGTATAAGTCAATCTAAAATCTGTTTCATGTTTCTTGAAAATCGATCCAGCGAATTCACCTTTTAAGAAAAGTTCTAATGGATCTTTTAAGAACGGTTCTAATGTGATCGCTTCCGGTCGATTTTCACCTACAATCAACGGCCCAAATGCTTGACCATCATTTGTACTCAACTTCAATAACAAATGATCCCCCTCCACTTCTGGTATCTGAACAACCAATGAAATTGTCGGATCAATCGAGTGATCAGCAATATGTGTCACTGTAAAATCAATGGTAAAATTACTATGGGTAATGATTGGTTGGCTATGTTCCTCTTGATGAAAAGTTCCAGCTTCACGAACTTCAAATATCTTTTTCAGAGGCACTTCTACATGTATCGGACTGCGGACAATCATCACTTCTTTTTCCTCCCATAAACTCTCAATCGATAAGGGCTCCATCTCTTGCCCTGCAACCGCTCCGTCAGCCATCTGTTGAAAAATCACTTGGACATACACATAATACGTACCTGCCCGTAATTGTTCATTCTGCCAAGACAAGCTTGTTGTATTTTCGACTGCCATCACTCCTGGTGTATCCGGGTTTGCTTGTGTAATCGCATCTTGGGCAGCAGGTGAGGTCACCGAATCTCCACTCCAAAGACGTTCAGTGCTAAGCTTATAGCGGACCTCTTTAATAATCTGACTTGTTGGATGAATCGTAGTCAATAGTTCACTTTTGCCGATCTGTACATTTGGAATGCTGTCCCACGTAAAATGAACACCTCTTTGGTAAATCGCTTGTCGCAACCCTATGAGACTAAACTGATTGTCTGCCAAGATTTGTGTCGCCCTTCCTGGTATTTGCTTTTTCCCTAAGCCTTGGTCATGATCAAGATAATTGATCTGGTAATCTCCAGTAACACCTGGAACACCATCTAAGCGATTGAGCGTCATATCTCGGGCGAATAATCGATTGGTTGTACCGACATTTTCAAAATGGATAAACTCCGGTTCATCGACATTGAAAGTTACTGAATTACCTGAATTGATCGGGCCGTTGCTTAAGAATGTTGTTTGAGCGTCTCTACCGATATTGATCGTTGTAGCATGTGAATCGGAAAAATTAAGTGCCCGATTCGCTGTTTGTCGATAGAAGAATTTTGCGTTGTCAGCGATTGTAAAAATCAATGGTGCACCATGTGTCAAGTTTTGCTTTGATGAAAGAATTGACACTTCTGCCTCTTCTTCGATCACGACTTCTATGCGCCTATTACCTCCATTCGAACCTCCAGTACCAAATCCATGAATAAATCCTGAATCGGTTTCCGTTTGATGATCAATCGTTGTTTTTGTACCTGAACCAAAAACAAGATTATAACCTTCCATAAATTCCTGGCTATTTGTTCCTGCTCGACTAGTAAAATGGTTCTCTCCTTTAAATATAAACGTCGACTCTTGATTCCAAGACAAAAGTGGTTGCGCACCTGTTCTTGCATAATAATCAACATCTTCAAAAACTGCCGTAAAGTTTATTCCTGATACATTTCCAGATCCAATAATTCCATAGTAGGTATTGTTGTCATAGATTCTTCCAGCGGCATCTGTCATGCTATTGCTTCCAAAATTCATATTTCTAAGTGTCACATGTACCCCAGATCTTTGGATTCGATATCCCGTATTAATCGCTGTACTACTAGAACTATTAGAGTAAAGCATGTGAAATCCCTGCCCGTCGACCACTAAATTTCTTCTTATCTCAAAGACATCTGAATCTTGGTACAAGATATGATTCGTCAGAACAACATGATAAACCCCATTTGAAGGACTTGAATTGATTGCTCTTAGCACATCACGTAATTCAGTAGCTGTTCCAGCAGTATAGGGATTTCCTTCAGTCCCAAGCCCATTCAAGGATTCAATTTGTTCAAATCCATGATTATACACATCATCAGTCATCACATAGTCAAACGTTTCCCACTCGGTTCCATTTTCTAAATCTGATAGAATTTCTTCCTTTTGAATAGATAGCCCTTGTTCTTTTTCGTTATTTTTTGAATGTTCAAAATGATGGATATCTTCTCCTGCTTCATGAGAATCATTGACTTCAAATTGTATATCTCCAGCGTAACAATGAACGATTGGTAATAGACTTAAATAAAAAAAAACTAGTAATATAGATATTTTATTCATTATAATCATAATTACCTCCACATATTTTTTAAAAAAGAAAAAATTAGATAGATTAGATTTTGATTGCAAAACGATGATACTACGAAAAGAAGTAATAAGTCAACTTATTTGGTATAGTGTTTTTTTAAAAAAAAAGAATCTTACTAAAGAATTATACTTTAGTAAGATTCGACTATTTCTATTAAACAACTATACTATATCAAGCTTCAACAGCGGCAGGTGCTTTTCTTAGCCAACCATAGATAATACCGGAGACCACTGCACCAATTAAAATAAATACAAGATACATAATCGGATGACTTAGTAAGAAGACAACGAAGATCCCGCCATGTGGTGCTAGCAATTTGATACCAAAAGCTCCCACTAAACCACCTGTCAATGCAGAACCAATAATGAAACTTGGAATTGCTCTGATTGGATCAGCTGCGGCGAATGGAATCGATCCTTCGGTTACGAAAGAGAGCCCCATAACAATGTTTGTCAAGCCAGCATCTTGGTCTGTTTTACTGAATTTATTTTTGAATAAACGTGTTGCAACGAAGATAGCTAATGGTGGAACCATTCCTCCCGCCATAACGGAAGCCATCACAACACTACCACCCGTTGCGACAGTGGTTGCTAATGTTGCTGTACCGAACACATATGCTGCTTTATTGATTGGTCCACCTAGATCGGCAGCCATCATCCCAGCAAGTAATGCACCTAATAATGCAGCATTCGAACCGCTAAGTCCAGATAAGAAACTATTCAAACCATCATTGAGTGCTTTCATCGGTACATTGACCATCAACATCAAGAAACCGGTAATCAACAATCCGAATACAGGATAGAATAGAATCGTTTTGATTCCTTCCAGTGACTTAGGTAAGTTTTTGAATAATTTACGTAAGAAGACGATCACGTAACCTGCCAAGAAACCACCAATCAAGGCACCCAAGAACCCAGCACCGCCAGCATTTGCTAATGCTCCCGCTGCAAAACCAACGATCAATCCAGGACGGTCACCAATACTTGACGCAATGAATCCAGCTAAAACTGGTAACATAAAGCCAAATGCGGCTTGTCCAATTTGATTGAACCAGCTTGCTGCTTGGTTGTAATTCCCAAGGTTGGCTAATTGATCTTGTGGTACACCCATGAACTGATCGACCATGAATGATAAGGCAATGGCGATCCCACCGCCGATAACGAATGGTAACATGTGAGAAACACCATTCATCAAATCTTTATAGATTCGTTGGCCGATCGTTCCATCTGCATTTCCTTCGTCAAAAGAATTTTCTTTTCCATCACCATGGAAAACTGGTGCTGAACCACTGACAGCTAAGTTGATCAATTCTTCCGTTTTTCGAATACCGTCACTTACTGGACGATTGACTAATTCTTTTCCGTCAAAACGATTCATTTCGACTTTTTTATCAGCCGCAACGATAACGCCATCTGCACGGGCAATATCTTCAGCAGTTAAACGGTTTTTGATTCCTTCTGAACCGTTTGTTTCAACTTTGATCTCAACACCCATCTCTTTGGCTTTTTTCTTCAACGCATCTTCAGCCATGTAAGTATGGGCGATCCCTGTTGGACATGCAGTAACTGCAACAACAAATTTTTTATTAGAAGAAGTCGCTGTTTGTGCTGCTTCTTCTTGTTCCGCTACCGCTTCTGCTTCTTTTTGTTGTTCCGCTGTTTGGAATAATTCTTGGACCTCTTCCGGTGTTCCTGCTTCTTTTAATTTTCCAACAAAATCTGGATCGATCAACAAACGTGATAAAGCAGCTAATGCTTGCAAATGTGTGTCGTTTGCTCCTTCTGGTGCGGCGATCATAAAGAATAAGAAAGTTGGTTGACCATCTAGTGCTTCATAATCCACGCCTTTATTACTTTTCGCAAACAAAACTGTTGCTTCTTTGACAGCCGCATTCTTCGCATGTGGCATTGCAATGCCATCGCCCAACCCAGTGGATGTTTGAGCTTCACGAGCTAAGATCCCTTGTTTATAAGTTTCGATATCTGAGATACGACCTGCATCATACATTTTTTGGACCATTTCATCGATGGCGCCTTTTTTATCAGTTGCCTGTAGATCCATGATCATCGCATCTTTGATCATTAAGTCTTTGATTTCCATGATTTATCCCCCACGATATTAATCAATTTTTGTTATTTCTACTTCTGGTAATAATTCATCAATGAATGAACGAACCGCTAAATCATCCGAAAAAGCAGTTGCACTTCCACATGCCACGCCCCACTTGAAGGCTTCTACCGCATCTCTATGTTTGCTATATGAACCGATAAAACCAGCAATCATCGAGTCTCCGGCACCCACTGAATTTTTCAATGGTCGAACTAATACATTTGAACGGTAGGTTCCTTCTTTTGTAAACAATAAAGCACCGTCCCCAGCCATTGAGATCAACACATTTTTTACTCCTTCTGCCAGTAATTTCTTGCCATAAGGAATGATATCTTCAACGGAATGGAATGTCACATCATACAATTCCGCTAGTTCGTGATTGTTTGGTTTGATCAATAACGGTTCTTTTTTTAATGCTTCTTTCAAATCATCGCCGGTGGTGTCGATCACAAACTCAGCACCTTTTTCACGGATGATCTCAATCAATTCTTGATAGAATCCAGCACGTAAACTCGCAGGTGCGCTTCCCGATAATACCACGATATCGTCTGCTCCAACAGTTGCTAATTCTGCTTTCAAACGTTCAATGGCTTGATCTGAGATTGTTGGTCCTTGTCCATTGATCTCTGTTTCAGAATCAGACTTTAATTTGATGTTGATCCGAGTATCTTCTTTTACTTGTGTAAAAGCTGTTGCGATTTGTTCTTCTTTCAACCAGTCAGAAATAAAATTCCCAGTGAAACCACCAAGAAATCCTAAAGCGGTCGAATCAGAATCGATGCGCTTCAATAGACGAGAAACATTGATCCCTTTTCCTCCAGGGACTTTGAAATCTTCGGTCATTCGATTTAAATCACCGAGTTTTAATCCATCTACTCGTACGATAAAATCGATGGATGGATTAAGCGTTACTGTATAAATCATTGATTTGCCTCCTTAATTGTCGTCCGTTCACTGTAGTCGTCAAGAAATTCTAGTGGACAACGCTCGGTTATGATCGTGGCATCTTGCAGTGGTGCAACAGAAACAAAGGTTTGCTTATTGAACTTCGTATGGTCAAGTAAAACATAACTATCTTGGGCATTTGTAATGGCTAAGCGTTTGACCGCTGCTTCTTCTGGATCTGGGGTAGTGAATCCACGTTCAAGATGAACGCCATTCATTCCCATAAATGCTTTATTAAAATGGTAAGCCTGTAATTGGCTAAGTGTATTAGCTCCTAACACTGCATTCGTTGAGAGTTTCACTTGGCCCCCTAGTACGATCGTTGAGATTTGTAGATCAACTAGCGCGGCAGCATGTTTCACTGAATTGGTCACAACAGTGATCTGTTTATCTTTTAAAAAGGGGATCATCTCTAACGTGGTTGATCCTGCATCAAGATAAATGACTTCTTCATCGTTCACTAGTTCCGCTGCTAATCGTGCAATCATTTGCTTTTCATGAACGTTTTTGAGCGTTTTTTCACTCATGTTTTGTTCAAAACCTAAAAGATCCTCTTTTTTTGCTCCTCCATGGATACGTTGCAATAAACCTTCATCTTCTAACTCTTGGAGATCCCGTCTAATCGTTGATTCAGAAGCATCTAACAAGACTACTAACTCTTGGGATTTGACAATTTTATGTTGTTCCAATAGTTGTAGGATTTTCTGTTTACGTTCTTCTGTAAGCATTTCCACGATCACCTCACGATAGATTCTAGCATATTTTGATTTAACATTCAACAAGATTCATCCAAAAACATTCAAAAACGATAAAATCCTGAATCTACAAATAACTTCAACTACAATAAGAAGCCATCCACAAAATCATGCTTCACTTTTTGTGGATGCCTTCTGACATTTTAGGTTTTAAACTAGCTTACGTTTTCAATTTTCTGATCGTTTCAGCACGATCTAGCTTTTCTTGCAAACGATTGAAATGAGCTAATTCTTCTGCATCAATAGATTCCCAGACAATTCAGCTTGATCTAATAAGACGACCCGGAGACGTTTTTTTCCTTGTACTGCGTCAAAGCTTAATCGTCCTCTTCTCTTGCGGATTCGTTTGAATTGGATCTCTGATAATCGATTACGGATCTCTTCGATAGGAAAATCAGCTAAAAACTTAGTCGGCAAGTAAATACGTAATGAGGTCAAATAGTCTTGGTACATTTCATCGGGGGCTTCGACATTCAAGTATTCATTGATATAATAACTATAAGCATCGATCCCCTTGTCTAACATGAATGTTGGATCGATTACTTTATAACAGATCAACTGGCTATGTCTTTCATCGACCCATGGAAAAAATGCTTGACGATTAAGGACACCTCTCGCTCTTTTTTCTTTGTAATCGTAAGTAGCAAAATCATAGCTTCTTGTTACGAAAAATGTAGCTTTCTTCTTTTCTGTTGGTTGCATCAAGTGATTTTGATATTGGACAGCTTGTAAGGAATCCTGCGTATAGGCATACTCGACAAATGGCTCTTTCAGTAAACCAACGCCATTATCCCACGACAAATGATCAAAGCCTAATTGATCTCGATAGTATTGTTGAAATTTTAAATTTGCTTCACTTTGCCAACGAAATGGGTCGCGATACAACTGGATACCAATTACTTGATTCTCATATTGGGTGACTTTCTCTACCTGTTGCATTTCCAAAAAAATCTCTTTAGGAATCAATCGATAGTAATATTGACTATAATACATTTCCCAACAAGAAGTAAAACAACGCCCTTCCACGATTAGATCATAACCGGAAAACTGGTTACAATCTACCTCGATCTGTCCATTTCGCCCTTTGATTTTAGGTAACTTCTCGATGTTCTCGGCAGATTCAAAGGATAAACGCTTTTCGATTTCTTTCGTATTATGATACAAATATTCTTCGACACTTCTCATGTAAGCAAAAATACCATTTTTTTGCATTTTAATTTGAAGATAGTTTCGAATCACCGATTCATTTTTTTGAAATGTCTGCCATAAAAACTGATAATCAATTTGGAGATGATGATAGCCAAATTCAAAACGGCAAGTAATACCATTCGCATAAATTTCCAACCAACCGATTTCTTCATCAGAGATTTCTTCTAAGGCTTTTTTTACTGCAATAAAGGTATATGGTTCTTTCGTATGACGAGAGGATTGGTAAAAATCAGGGGTAAGCAAGATACGAGTAAGCATGGACCAATCATAGGCTTCTTCTTTTTCGTTCGTACGATCTCTGGTCAAGACGAGACGGAGCATCATTTTTTCTTTCGTCACCACATTTCTCACCTCTCTCAAATCTATTTATAATCAAATTATAACGAATAATAAAAAAAAACTAAAACTTTTCGTCTTATGCCACCGATTGAGGAGGAGCATGTTAAAATAAAGAAAGAGGTGATAAACATGGGATTGAAATTTGAGCGTACAGATAATTTCGACAAACTATTTGAATCTTTTGGCGTTGATCCGGAAAAGACCGTTGCTCCAAAAGAAGATATTGACCGCTTTTTAAAACCAAAAAGCGACCCAAAAAAAGACAAAAAAAAGAAATAAACAAAAAAGACTTGATACCTTAGCTTTTTGAAAGTTCGCCTTTCAACCTAAGTATCAAGTCTTATTTGTTTACTTGCTGATCGCGTCTTCGATGGCTTTCCACGCTTCTTCTTTTCCTTGTTTGGTTACAGAAGAAAATAAAATGAATGTGTCATTGCGATCGAAATTCAACGCTTTTTTAATTTCACTTTCGTGTTTGTTCCATTTTCCACGAGGGATCTTATCCGCTTTTGTCGCAACAACGATCACTGGGATATCATAGTATTTCAAGAATTCATACATTTGGATATCTTCTTGTGATGGTTTATGGCGAACATCCACCAGTGACACGACTGCTTTTAATTGTTCTCTAGATGTCAAATAAGTTTCGATCATCTGTCCCCACTTCGCACGCTCTGTTTTAGAAACTTTCGCGTAACCATAGCCTGGAACATCGACAAAATGCAGCGCATTTTCGATCAGATAAAAATTCAGGGTTTGTGTTTTCCCTGGTTTACCTGATGTACGAGCGAGATTCTTTCGATCGATCAGCGTATTGATAAAGGAAGATTTCCCGACATTTGAGCGACCTGCTAAGGCAATCTCTGGTAGATCTGTTTCTGGATATTGTTTCGGTGCAACAGCACTGATCACAATATCCGCATGATGGACTTTCATATGCTCTCTCTCCTTCAAAGCGGCAAAGTGGCTCACTCCCCCTCCACTTTCTTCGACAGAATGAAAAGGAGTAGTCGAAAAAGCTTCTAAAACTTTCACGACTGCTCCTTTCATTTTATCCCGCTTTTTTTTCTGAGTCTTTGTAAATAACTGTTGGTTTGCCGGTAAGTTCGGCAGCTTCTTTTGTAATGATCACTTTTTCGATCGTTTCATCAGAAGGAATATCAAACATGACATCCATCATGATTTCTTCGATGATCGAACGTAAGCCACGTGCACCAGTATTGCGCTCAATTGCTTTTTTCGCAATGGCTTTTAGTGCTTCTGGTTCAAATTCTAAAGCAGTGTCATCTAGTGAAAGTAATTTTTGGTATTGTTTCACTAACGCATTTTTCGGTTCCGTCAAGATACGAACTAAATCGTCGGTTGTTAGTTTTTCTAACGCAGCCATTACAGGTAAGCGTCCGATAAACTCTGGGATCAAGCCGAACTTCAATAGATCTTCAGGAATGATATGTTGCATGACACTTTCATTTTCTGAAAGTTTTTGGTTTTGTGTACCGAAACCAATCGTTTTCTCGCCCATACGATTTTTTACGATTGTTTCGATGCCATCAAACGCACCACCGACAATGAACAACACATTCGTCGTATCGATTTGGATGAATTCTTGATGAGGATGTTTGCGTCCACCTTGTGGCGGCACACTGGCAACTGTCCCTTCCAAGATTTTCAGTAAGGCTTGTTGTACGCCTTCCCCTGATACATCTCGTGTGATCGATACATTTTCGCTTTTACGTGCAATTTTGTCGATCTCATCGATGTAGATGATTCCTTTTTCCGCACGTTCAACATTGTAATCAGCAGATTGCAAAAGTTTCAATAAGATATTTTCTACATCTTCACCTACATAACCCGCTTCTGTCAAACTTGTTGCATCAGCAATGGCAAATGGTACATTCAATGTTTTTGCTAATGTTTGCGCCAAGAATGTTTTACCTGAACCAGTTGGACCGATCAGGCAGATATTGCTTTTTTGCAATTCGACATCATCGTTGTCTTGTGCTTCTTGATTGACACGCTTATAGTGATTGTAAACAGCTACAGCCAATGAACGTTTTGCACGTTCTTGTCCAATCACATAATTATCCAATACTTCAAGAATCTCAGAAGGTTTCGGTACTTCAGTAAACTCTCGTACTGCTTCTTCGTAAAATTCTTCATCAATGATTTCTTTACATAGGTCGATACATTCGTTACAGATGTAGACCCCCGGACCTGCTACGATTTTCTTTACTTCTTCCTGTGTTTTACCACAAAAAGAACAGCGTACAGTCTCATTACCACTTGGATTATCATACATGGTCTTCACCCCTTAACTTGCGTTGCTTCGCAAGAAACTATCAAAGACTTTACAGTCTTTCCCTATCATACCATAATTTAAAAAAAAGCAAAAGTATCAAAGAAGTTTAAAACAAAACGAAAGAGTCTAGGCTTCATCTAAGCGCCTGGACTCTTTCATATAGATGCAGATCAACAATTCTATTCGCTTATTCTGCTTCTTTTGCTGTACTTGTAATCAATTCGATCGCTTTTTTCATGATCACATCATGTTTTAGCATATCTTCTGTCAATACACGTTTGATTTGATCAATCGGCATGTTGTAAGTTTCTGCTAATTCTTGGATCTCTGCAGTGATTTCTTCTTCTGTTGCATCTAAGTTTTCAGCAGCTGCTACAGCTTCGATCACAAGGTTTGTTTTTGTACGCATTTCTGCTTCTTCTTCAAACTGTTTGTGCAAGTCTTCTTCTGTTGAACCAGTTAATTGGTAGTACATTTCTGGTGAGATTCCTTGACGTTGCATGTTGTTCAAGAATTCGTCCATTGAACGGTGAACTTCATCATGGACCATCACATGTGGAAGATCAACGATTTCCGCATTTTCGACTGCCAATTTGATTGCTGCTTCATCTTTTGCATCTTCTGCAGCTTTTTCTTTTGTTTCAGTCAATTCTTTCATGTATTTTTCTTTTAATTCTGCTAATGTAGATACTTCATCGTCTACATCTTTTGCAAATTCGTCATCTAATTCAGGTACTTCTTTTGTTTTCACTTCGTGGATCGTTACTTTGAAGACTGCTTCTTTACCCGCAAGATCTTCTGCTTGATAATCTTCTGGGAATGTCACAGTAACATCTAAGTTTTCGCCTGATTTGTGGCCAACCAATTGTTCTTCAAAACCAGGAATGAATGAACCTGATCCTAATTCTAGTGAATGGTTTTCGCCTTTTCCGCCTTCAAATGCTTCATCGTTGATGAAACCTTCAAAATCGATTACGACAGTGTCGCCATTTTCAGCTGCAGCATCTTCTTTGATGACTAATTCAGCTTGCGCTTCTTGTTCACGTTTAATACGTTCTTCAACGTCGGCTTCTGTTACTTCACGGTCTTGTTTTTCAACCACTAAGTCTTTGTAATCACCTAATTTTACTTCAGGTTTTACAGTTACTTCTGCTGTGATCGTCCAGTCTTGGCCTTTTTCCATACTTGCTACATCGATCTTAGGTTGAGAAACCGGATCGATTGCTGCTTCTTTAACAGCTGCTTCATATGCTTCAGGTAAGACAGCGTTCAATGCATCTTCGTACAATGCTTCTTCTCCGTACATACGGTTGAATACTTGACGAGATACTTTTCCTTTACGGAATCCAGGAACGTTTAAGTTTCCTTTTACTTTATTAAAGGCAGTTGTCAATCCTTTTTGGATTTGATCTTGCCCGATCGTAAATGTTAAAACACCATCATTTGTGCCTTTTTTTTCGAATGTTGCAGTCATTTATTTCCCTCCGAGTTTAGAAATTCATTTGATACATCAAAAACGTTTCATGCATACCTTTAAATAGTACACTAACCCTTCCAAATTGTAAACATATTGAACGAGGAGAATCCACGTTTTTCATGACTTTTTTATCTTTCCCTCTGTTTTTTTACGTATTGAATAATAATAGTTCTGTCATTATTTTATTTCTTTTTTCAGTGAATTCGAGTTGTTCAGATGCCAAAAGATCCTCACACGGCTGATTCGTATAGGTTGCTACTGTTTGTTTGAACCATCTGTCAAGATTTCCAATGTAGCTATCATAGATCGGATAAACGATCGCCGATTGCATCGTGAACTCTTCTTTCAAATTCTCACTCATCAAGGCGTCTTCTCGCTCATACGCTTCCGCCATTTGTTTGATTCGTCGATAGGAAGTTTGCTCTTCTGGACGCACCATTTTCTTTGGTATCACTTCGATCAACTCTTCCTCGATCGTCAAGTATGCAACTGGCGCTGCTTCTTTGACTTGAACGAGCGACTCAAGCAACTTGGCCCTTACAAGAACATGGACCGTTTTTAAAACGATCAACTTTTTAGCGGTCTGGATAAATTCGTGGTAAGGCAGTTGCTCGATTTCTTGGATATACCTCAACTGAGTAGTTGGTTTTTCAAAAGGTAATTTTTCTACCAGTTGATAGATTTCACGAATCTTCTGTCTTTGCATCTGTCCGACTAATTCTTCTGATTGTTGGATTTTCAGCAAAACTGCTTGCTCAAAATCATCGGGAAAATCAGCACTTGCAATCAATTTTCGTGCATATAAAAAATCTTTTGCTGTAATCAGTAGATCAAAGTAAAAAGTAGCTAATTCTTCATTCATCAAATACTGTTTTTCATGCAAAAGTGCTTGATGAAGTGCTTCTTCCCACATATCCAATTCTGATAGTGCCAACACGTACAACGTATTTGCCTCAAATGTTGCTTCAAGGTCATATGCACGTTCAAACAGCTCTTTTGCTTGACTATACTGATGATCTGTTAATGCCTGTTGGCCAATACGCATCAAATTGTCGTATTTATCAGGAAAATCGATCGGTCTCACTTAGGTTCTTCCCTTCACTCTTTTATCATTTGTCTGACACGACTTATTGAACAATAACCAATATTCAGCCATTTTCTCTACCTAAAGAATCAAGCATTCATCTCTTGATTAAATGCTTTGATCATATTGATCGTTACTACACTCGTATTTGAGAAATAATCCCCGATGTGTTGTTTTTTCTTACTAAAGATGACCGGGAGATAGCCGATAAAAAGTAACGGAAATCTCAAAATGAAGCGACAAGCGCCTTCACGAACTAATACTGTACTCCATGAAAGTTCCTCTTCATCAAAACTGATCACTCGAATACCAAAAATCATTTTCCCAATCGTCTGTCCGTGATTCCATTTCGTCAATAAAATAAAATAAGCTAAATAGGCGATCAATGACAAACTACCATAGATACTCAAATAAGAATCAGAAACTTGAAGCCATCTTAGGTTCACTGCAATGCCTAAAGTTAAGCGAGTAATTGACCCAATACAAATCAGATCAACCAAAAACGCAGCAAAACGAACCCAAAAACCGGCAAAGAAATAATAAGGAAAGCGATTGATACTTGGTTCATCGGTTTTCTGTTCTGTATATTTTTTCCATTTTTTTTGATTTTCTTTGATCTCAGTTTCTGACAGTGGTTTTTCTTTAAAGGAACTTAGCACCTTTTGAGAAAATCCCGGATCTGGTCCCACAGCCGGTTGGTCATTTTTTGCTTGTGTTGCATACTCAAGTTCTTCCGACGAGCTACTTGTGTTTTTGTCAACTGTAATTTCGTCTTTAGGAGCAACTGAAGCGTCTACCGTATCTTGCTTTCTACTAGTCGGATCTACTAATTTATTTTCTTCTACCTTAAAAACTTGTTCAGATGATACCTCCGTACGTTCAGTTACTTTCGGTTCCTCATTGGTCTTTGATCGTTCTTCGGGTGTTGACGCATTCGTTGATTTCTCGTTCATGCTTACTCACCTCCATATAGATACATGGCTCTTGGAGATTCTGCTGTTCCTAGACTTTCAAGTAATGACAAGATCTGACTTGTTTCAGACGCTTGCAACCCTTGTAATTCTGCTAATTTTGCACCAAACCAAGTATTGCCAAATCCAGTTGAACTAGTTGAGTATTCAACCAACTCAGCATCTTGTAGATCAAGATCTTCTCTCATCGCAGCTAAAGCATCTGTTGGATAGCCGATTTCGTCCACCAAACCTGCTTCTTTCGCTTGGACACCGTCGTAAATACGACCATCTGCGACTTTTTTCACTTCATCTTCTGATTTGTTTCTTCCTTCGCTAACTACTTTGACAAAACGATTATAGGCGTTATCAATATAAGCTTGCAACACTGCGTGATCTTGCTCAGTTTCAGGTCGAGTAGCCGATCCCATATCTTTTAATGCGCCACTTTTTACTGTGGTATCTTCAACACCGATTTTTTCAAGTAAGCCCGAATAGTTGAGTCCGGACATGATCACACCGATTGAACCTGTCACTGTTTCTTCCGTTGCAAAGATTTTATCTGCTTGTGCAGAAATATAGTAACCACCACTAGCAGCCATATTTTTCATGCTGACATACATCGGTAGATCACGTTCTGTTCGGACCTCGTTGAGTAAATTGGCAATTTCTGCACTTTCATAAACTCCGCCACCCGGAGAATTGACTTCCAATAAAATCCCGCTGACGCTTTCATCGGCTTCGATCGCTTCAATTTGTTTCAAGAAATCTTCATGATTATAACTCTCAGTAGCGAATAGACCGGAAGAGCCTCCACTAGCTATGGCGCCATCCACAGTCAATTTTGCGATTCTTCCCATACCACTGCCTTCTTCAAGTACCACCGGTGACATTTCATCGTCTCCATATAACCAACTATTGATGTTACCCATTTGTACTTCTTCTTGCGGTTGCGTCAAACTTGAAGATACCAACGAAACAACCAATAAGCCGGCAGCAATCAGTACTGCTATCCAACGTTTCTTATTCATTTCACACTCTCCTAATATAGATTTCTAATCACGATCACCGCTTCAGAACCAGGTGTCGCATTCATCTTTTCTGCTTTTTCTTCAAGGGTGTAACCAGTAAACTGTTCGTGGGTCAATTCATCTTCAACGACAAACTGTTGCGCATGTTCGATTTCGAACGCATCAGGGGCGATTTCTTGGATACTGTCCCATCCTGTATCCAAAAAGATTTTAGTGTCATCCGTCACGTGTTCTGTTTTTTCAAATGCTGCAATTTGTTTTTTTAACATCCCCAACGTCATGATTTCTATCTTCTCTTCCATCTTTCATCCTCCTTCTATCTATGATTATTGTACCGAACTACAAGAAAAGATGATAGTCGAATTTGATAATTTTCTTTCGTCCAGGCCAATTAGATATATACCAATTTAATTTTTTATCTTTTTTATTGACAAACCTCACACATTAACGTTATGATTTTAGATGTTTCCAAAGAAAATAATAACAGGAGGATAATTAGACCAATACGGAATAGCGCCAGGTCTGTTTTAACAGATGACGAGGAAAGGGTTGATCGAAGGATTCGGCGGATGGCCCTAGGGACTGCACCCTAAAAAGAAACATAAAAACTATCTGTGAAGGTAGAACAAAAGGTTTCTTACGCAGTTGGAAACGCTAATATCAAGTTTATAACAGAAAGTAGGATGTTTTTTTATGTGCGGAATTGTTGGAATGATTGGATTAGAGAACGTGACACCAGGCTTGATCAATGGGTTAGAAAAATTAGAATATCGCGGATATGATTCGGCGGGTATCTTTGTCTCAAATGGAAAACAGGACCATTTAGTCAAAGCACGCGGTAGAATCCAAAACCTTAAAGATAAATTATCTCCAGAAACGACTGGTACAGCAGGTATCGGTCATACAAGATGGGCAACTCATGGGGAACCCGCAGAGAAAAATGCACACCCCCACCACTCACAAAGCGGACGTTTTGTTTTAGTCCACAATGGGGTGATTGAAAATTTTGAAGAATTGAAACAACAATACGTAGCCACTGATGACTTCATTGGCGAAACAGATACGGAAATCGTTGTTCATTTGATTGAAAAATTCGTGGAAGAAGCGCAAGATACACAAGAAGGATTTAGAAAAGCGCTAGAAGTCATCGAAGGTTCTTACGCTTTTGCCTTGATGGATCGCACAGCTCCTGAAACAATTTTCGTTGCCAAAAACAAAAGCCCTTTATTGATCGGTAAAGGCCAAGGATTCAATGTGATCGCAAGTGATGCGATGGCGATGCTTGCTTACACTAAAGAATTTATTGAAATCGAAGATCAAGAAATGGTGACCGTTCAAGCAAAAGATATCACGATCCAAACAATGACTGGTACGATCATAGAACGTGATTCTTATGAAGCACAAGTAGATGCTTCTGACATTGAAAAAGGAACATACCCTTACTATATGTTGAAAGAAATCGACGAGCAGCCGATCATCATGCGTAAAATCGCGCAAACCTATGTGAATGAGGACAATGAAATTCCTTTAGATCACAAATTGATGGACGAACTGTTAGCAAGTGACCGTATTTACATCGTCGCATGTGGCACAAGTTATCATGCAGGATTAGCGAGCAAGCATTCCTTCGAACAAATGACTGACATTCCAGTAGAAGTCCATTTGGCCAGTGAGTTTGGTTATACCATGCCTTTATTATCGAAAAAACCATTCTTCATCTTTTTGAGTCAAAGTGGCGAAACCGCTGATAGTCGTCAGGTGTTAGTCAAGATCAATCAATTAGGTCACCCTTCATTGACGATCACGAACGTTGCTGGTTCTACGTTATCAAGAGAAGCTGGCTTCACTCTGTTGCTACATGCAGGTCCGGAGATCGCTGTTGCTTCAACTAAAGCATACACTGCTCAAATCGCTGTACTAGCTTTACTTGCAAAAGCAGTCGGTGATCAAAAAGGCAATAAACGTTCATTGACATTTGATGTAGCGCACGAATTGAGTATGGTAGCGAATGCGATGGAAACAGTGATTACCCAAAAAGATGAACTCCAAGAACTAGCTGCGGAATTCCTGAATGACACGCGCAACGCCTTTTATATCGGTCGTAGCAACGATCACGATGTCGCTTTAGAAGCTGCTTTGAAACTAAAAGAAATCAGCTATATCCAAGCAGAAGGTTTTGCAGCCGGTGAATTGAAACATGGTACCATTGCACTGATTGAAGAAGGCACACCAGTGATTGGGATTATTAGTGAGGAAATCACAGGGGCTCATACACGTGGGAACTTAAAAGAAGTTGAAAGTCGTGGGGCAAAAACCTTAGTGATCGCCGCACATGGATTAGAAAAAGAAACGGATCAATTAGTGATTCCTGCTGTCCATCCATACCTTTCTCCTCTTGCCATGGTCATCCCGACGCAATTGCTTGCTTATTACGCGACCCTATTGCGTGGTTTCGATGTAGACAAACCAAGAAACTTAGCAAAATCAGTCACGGTTGAATAATCAATCAAGTGACCCTTTAAATAGTCAATGCTCTTTGAGATCCCTGTACGAAATGATTTGTCATTTCGTACAGGGATTTTTTATTTGATCTAGTAAAGCAGTTGATCGCTCGTTTTGTATCATGCGACAGCCATCGTCTTTTAAATGACCTTATGTGTAATGACCCATTATTTCAGAAACGAACACAAAAAGAGAGTCAATCTCTATAATCCAAAGATTGACTCTCTTTTATATGTCATTCTATTAATTGATTCCAATCTCAGCTTTGACAACCGCTGCGATTTTGTCAACATAATAGTTTACTTTTTCATCAGATGGTGCTTCTGCCATCACGCGTAGTAATGGTTCTGTTCCGGAAGGGCGAACTAAGATACGTCCTTCACCGGCCATTTCAGCTTCTGCTTCTTCAATGACTTCCTTGATTGCAGGAACTTCCATTGCACCGTTTTTGTTGCTTACTCGGATATTGACTAATTTTTGCGGATAGATCGTTACCTCTGCTGCTAATTCTGATAATTTTTTACCAGTTTGTTTCATGATATTCAACAATTGGATACCAGAAAGCATACCATCTCCCGTTGTATTGAAATCTAGGAAGATCATATGACCAGACTGTTCGCCACCGAAGTTGTAGTCATTTTTACGCATTTCTTCGACCACATAGCGGTCGCCCACTTGTGTCACAACATCTTTCAAACCGATTTCTTCGACCGCTTTATGGAAACCGAGATTACTCATGACCGTTGTAACGATCGTGTCTTTTTTCAGACGATTTTTAGCTGACAAATATTTCGCACAGATAAACATGATCTTATCGCCATCTACGATATTTCCTAATTCATCCACCGCAATGATACGGTCGCCGTCGCCGTCAAAGGCAAGACCGACGTCTGCCCCTTTTTCTACTACCATTTCAGCTAGACGCTCAGGATGCGTTGATCCGACACCGTCATTGATGTTCAAGCCATTCGGATTTGTTCCCATCGTGTAGAAATCAGTTTCTAAATCAGCAAACAAGCGATTGACAGATGTTGCTGTTGCACCATTTGCCGCATCTACACAGACCGTTAAGCCTGAAAGATCGCCGTTGATCGTCTGTACTAAGAATTGTGAATATTTCAGCAACCCTTCTGGAAACTCTTCGACTGTACCTAATCCTTCAGCAGAAGGTCGTGGTAATTCATCGACTTCCGCATCTAACAATGCTTCGATTTCTAATTCTTGGTCATCATCTAATTTAAATCCATCTGCACCAAAAAACTTGATGCCGTTATCTTGAGCTGGATTGTGTGAAGCAGAAATCATGACACCTGCGCTTGCTTTTTGCAAACGTGTCAAGTAAGCCACTCCTGGTGTAGAGATCACACCTAATTGAAAAACTTCGATCCCGACAGATAACAGACCAGAAACTAACGCTTCTTCGAGCATTTGACCTGAAATTCTTGTGTCACGTCCAACCAATACACGTGGACGTTTTCCATCTTTCTCATGTTGGCTCAGTACATAACCGCCGCAACGTCCTAATTTAAAGGCCAATTCCGGTGTTAGTTCTTTATTCGCTTCTCCACGGACACCGTCCGTTCCAAAATATTTACCCATAACTGTAAATTTGCTCCTTTAACTTAATTTTCCGATGAATCCTCTTGACTATTCGGTTGACTACTTGATTGTGTTGTCTCACTTGATGATTCATTCGACCCTTCACTTGATGTTGACTGCGTCTCTTCGGACTGACGTGTCGTCGATGACGAAGAGTTCGCAGGTGTCGACTCTGCACCAGAAGTTGTACTTCCTCCCGAATTTCCCGAATTAGAACGGCTAGTGTTTTCCGTACTTGTTTTCAGGATCGGTGTGATCTCAACATCGATTGAAGTTGGTGTGATACTAAGTCCACTCTCTACCGGAATATCAATATTTCTTGTCGTCCGGTGGACGATCCCAGAAATATCGATAGGTATCGTGATGCTATTTCCTAGTTGAGCCAGTTGACTCTCTGAACCAGTGACTTCTGCTTCAATGTCAGAGAAACTGAAATCGTAACTCTCCACGTTATCTGCGGGAGTCCCTTGCGCTGTTCCATAAAGACGGATCGTTTTCGTAGGCTTTGTGACCGTTGCTTTTGCAGTGACTTGCACTGGATCTGAGACAATACTTAAAGGTTCTCCTGCACTATTCAATGCTTGTACAGTGACTCTCGTGTCGACCCCATCGTCCGTGATCATCGCAGGTTCGATCCTCGCTACGACCTGTTGGATCTCTTCCAGTGTCTGATCACCAGTCGTGACCGTCACTTTTTTTGGTGATAGTTCAAGGTCATTCAATTCGAATCCAGCTGGAGTTGATTCTGTAGTGAGTAATGGCGTGACCTCAAATTCTTTCGTCACTTTTTTCTCGATAGTCACTGTGATCGTATCTGGCTCTAGTTTTGCTTTGACCGCACTGCTCAGATTTCTGGTTTTCAATGGTACTTCATGTGTTCCCTCACCTAAACCAGTGAGATCCGCTGTCACTCGAAACATTCTTGTATCTTCAATTGCTTCGGCATTCAACTGAACACGATTGGCACTGGACAACTTCGCTGTGACTGTACTCTCATATCCATGGATATAATATTGATCCGTGTCGTATAAAAGTTGTACTGACACATCAGAAACGTTTTGCGTATAGGCTTCATTTCCTGACAGCGTGTCTTGGACAGTTTGTCCGTTTGCATTAAAATACAGCACAATACTGAATAATAACGCAACAAACGCATATAAGATACTTTTACGCCTCTCTTTTGAGATCATTTGTGATCCCCTCCCTTAGTCATCACGTCTAAGAAGGTTTGGAGCGTATTTTTATTTTTGTTTTTTTCTTCGACGATCAAATTTTTACGCAAGATCGTCAAATATTCTTCTTGAGATAAGCCAGGCATCAATTGGTTATCCAACGTAATGCTGACATCTCCTGTTTCTTCTGAGACAACGATCGTAATCGCATCGCTCGCCTCACTGACTCCGACAGCCGCTCGGTGACGGGTTCCGAATTCTTTCGGAATCAACATACTTTCAGATAAAGGCAAGTAGGCACTGGCTACTGCAATTTTTCCATCTTTTACGATCACTGCACCATCATGCAGCGGTGTATTCGGAATAAAAATATTGATCAGTAATTCGCCAGTGATATCGGCATCTAAAGCAATCCCTGTTTCGATATATTCATCCAAACCAGTGTGGCGTTCGATCGTGATCAAGGCACCGATTTTACGTTTGGACATATATTGGATCGCTTTGTCGAAAGAAAGGATCATCTGTTCATCTTCTTGCTTCTCACTCTTCGATTGTTTGAAAAGTGAGCTACGACCGAGGTGTTCTAATCCACGCCGTATCTCTGGTTGAAAAATGACGATAGCCGCAATCACACCATACGTGATCACTTGATTCATCAACCAAGATAAGGTATGTAGACCAATGATCTCGGCTAAGATCCGAATAACAACAAAAATCCCTACCCCTTTTAGCAATTGGATTGCTTTTGTTCCTCGCAATAGTTGAATGAGTTTATAAACTAAATACCAAACAACCAATACATCGAGTATGTTCACCAAAAAATTCTGAGAAAACAAGTCACCGGAAAACATTTGTCGCCAATAGTCTAAATTAAAAAGTTCTCCGATTTGAAATGACATAGACAGCCTCTCTTCTCTTTTGAGATTTCCTCTTTAGTATATCATATGTTTCATCAGAAGAGACTTATCTGCTTGGAATTTCCTAACAAAAACCAATTTTTTTCAAGAAATTTACATTTTCAATTTATTCTCCAATAAGTTATTCTATTTCCTTGGATCGTTTCGTTTTGTCATTCTTTGGTTTTTCTTCGTTCCGCTCTAGCGGCACGTCTGGCAGCACGTCTAGCTTCTGCTTCCGGATCAACCGTTCGTTCTTTTTTGACTCTCGGTGTTTCGGTCTCTGGACTTTCAGTACCTTCTGTCGGTTCGATCTTCGCTTTGATTTTTTCTAATTGACCAGTCATCGCCGCATAGTTGTAAAACCGTTTTTTCGCATCTTGGATCGTTTTGTCGAATAATTGCTCCGCAGCCTGTGGATGGATCGTTTCTAGTGATGAAAAACGGACTTGCTTGCGCATGAAGTCAGCCATCATGGTAAAATCAGGCTTTTTATAGTCTAGCGTCATCGGCGTTTTATTCTTTTCGATCAATTCAGGATTATAGCGATACAACGACCAATAACCTGAAGCCACTGCTTCTTTTGCTTCTTTGATCGATTCTTTCATTCCACCTAGTAACCCATGAGCAATACATGGCGTATACGCAATGATCAACGATGGTCCAGGGAATTTTTCCGCCTCTTCAAATGCTTTGATCGTTTGCATTTGATTTGCACCGGAAGCAATTTGTGCTACATACACATTGCCATACGTCATTGCCATCATGCCTAAGTCTTTCTTCGACGCATATTTCCCATTTGCTGAGAATTTAGCGATTGCTGAAGCAGGTGTAGCTTTCGAGACTTGTCCACCTGTATTGGAATAGACTTCATTATCCATTACTAAGATGTTTACATCTGCGCCACTTGCCAAGACGTGATCGATTCCGCCAAAACCGATATCGTACGCCCAGCCATCCCCACCGATCATCCATTGACTGTTTTTGACAAATAGATCTTTTTCTTGATAGATCGCTTGTAATTCAGGAACAAGTTCAAGCTCATTTTCGATTGCCGCACGTAATTTAGCTGCCCGCTGTTGGGTTCCTTCGCTTTCAAACATATGCGCCAACCAATCTTCCATCAACTCACGTAGTTCTAAGGAGACTTTAGGCATCACTTTTTTCATTGTTTCTGCTAAAGCTTCTCTTCTTGTTTGTGCGGCTAAAAGCATCCCATAACCAAATTCAGCATTGTCTTCTAATAATGAATTTGACCACGCAGGTCCTTGCCCACAATCATTTGTGGTAAATGGTGAAGCCGGTACTGCTCCGCCCCAAATGGATGAACAGCCTGTGGCATTGGCAATCATCATCCGATCACCGAACATCTGTGTCAATAACTTCACGTAAGGCGTTTCCCCACAACCGGAACATGCTCCAGAAAATTCTAATAAAGGTTGATTGAACTGTGTTGATAACACTGTATTTTTGCCTTTGATCGGATTTTCTTTTTGTCGCAAGGTCATTGCAAATGCCCAGTTGATTGCTTGTTTCTTTTGTTCTTCATAGGGCTTCATCACGAGTGCTTTGCCTTTTGCTGGACAAGCTTCAACACATAGCCCACACCCGGTACAGTCTTCGACAGACACTTGGATACGATACTTCAAGCCATCTGGTCCACGCATTTCTCGAACAATGAACCCTTCCGGTGCTTCTTCCAGTTCCTCCTCATCGGCTAAGAAAGGTCGAATCGCTGCATGAGGACAAACGAAAGAACATTCATTACACATCGTACAGCGCTCACTGATCCATTCGGGCACTTCAAGTGCGACCCCGCGTTTTTCGTAAGCAGCGGTTCCTAAAGGCATATCCCCTCGTGTCATTCCGTTTTCTGCTAAGGTCCTCACTGAGAGCTGATTTCCTTCTTGAGCGTTGATTGGTTCAAGGATGTCTCTAATATAGCGATTTGAGGTGTTCATTTCTTTTTTTGGAAGCGCCAATGTTGCCCACTCAGCCGGCACTTCGACTTTATGCAACAATTCCACCGTGCGATCGATTGCCTTGATGTTTTTTTCAACGATCGCCATTGATTTATGACCATAACTCTTCATGGCTTCCTCTTTTAAAATCGGCAGGACTTCTTCAAATGGTATGATATTCGCCAACTTGAAAAATGCTGTTTCCATCGCCGTATTGATCCGCCGACCTAGACCAACTTCTTGCGCCAAGCGCATCGCATTGATCGTATAAAATTGGATCTCATTTTCAGCTAAATACCGTTTTAAATGGGTCGGTAGATGCGTAGCTAGTTGTTCGTCTGACCAAAGCGTATTCAACAAGAAAGTCCCTTTTGGTTTCAACCCTTTTACTAGATCATAGCTGTGGAGATAAGCAGGGGTATGACAAGCGACAAAATCGGCATGCTCGACTAAATAGGTCGACCTGATTGGCGTATCCCCAAAACGCAAATGAGAAACAGTCAGACCACCTGATTTTTTTGAATCATAGTAAAAATAGCCTTGTGCGTATTTGTTTGTATGGTCACCAATGATTTTGATCGCTGATTTATTTGCTCCAACAGTCCCATCAGATCCGAATCCCCAGAATTTCGCTTGATACGTATTCGCTTCGGTCAAATCAAGCGATGGGCCAACTTCCAAAGAACAGTAAGTTAAATCATCAATGATCCCGATCGTGAAGCGTTTCTTCATATCCGTTTTTTCTTTTTTCAATTCATCATATACCGCTACAATCTGATCAGGAGTGACATCTTTTGAACCAATGCCATAACGTCCGCCGATCACTTTCAGATGACGTTCTGCATCATATAACGCACTTTGAACGTCTAGTAATAAAGGTTCTCCCCCTGCTCCCGGCTCTTTACTGCGATCTAGAACAGCAATTGCTTTTACGGAATTCGGTAGTTTTTCGATCAATGTTTCGATTGGAAACGGGCGATATAAATGGATATTCAAGAAGCCGACTTTCCGACCGTTTTGGTTCAAGTAATCAACTGTTTGTTGGATCGTTTGCGCAACTGAGCCCATTGAAATAATGACTTCCTCTGCGTTGGCTGCTCCATAATAAGTGACTAGATCATAAGAAGTTCCTCGGAGTTCATTGATTTTATCCATATACTTTTTCACGATTTGAGGCAAACGATCATAGTAGCGGTTGATCGTTTCTCGTTGTTGGAAATGGATATCAGGGTTTTGATTCGTTCCACTAGTCGTCGGCCGATTAGGATTCATCCCACGTTCACGAAAGGCCTGCAATTTTTCTTGAGGAATCAAAGGAGCTAATTCATCATATTCCAACACTTCGATTTTTTGGATTTCATGACTCGTTCGAAAACCATCAAAAAAGTTGACGAAAGGGATTTCTCCTTCTAAGGAAGCTAGATGTGCAACTGGCGCTAAATCCATGACTTCTTGGACGCTGCTTTCCGCAAGCATCGCAAATCCTGTTTGGCGAGCGGCCATCACATCACCATGATCACCAAAAATATTCAACGCATTCGTCGTCACCGCTCGACTAGCTACGTGAAAAACACTAGGTAATAGTTCACCGGCTATCTTATACATATTTGGGATCATCAATAATAATCCTTGTGAAGCAGTGTACGTTGTTGTCAATGCTCCGGTTTTTAGTGACCCATGTACGACACCTGCAGCACCAGCTTCTGATTGCATCTCTACGACTTTCACTGGTTGTCCGAAAATATTTTTTTTGCCTGAAGCTGCCCATTGATCAACCAGTTCAGCCATTGTTGAACTAGGCGTAATTGGATAGATCGCTGCTAATTCTGTAAAGGCATATGAAATATATGCAGCAGCAGTATTCCCATCCATCGTCTTCATTTTTCGCATGTTTCATCACCTTTGCTCAATTTATCTAAATAATCTTTATTATTATACCGTAAACGAACAAAGAAAACCTCTTAATTTTGAAAGAAAAATCACATGCTAAAGATATGACAAAAATGCTTCGACCAGAATCGACAGCTAGAAAAAAAATAGCTTTTCCTCTCATACAACTTTTATCTTCATAATCTAGGAAATGAGAGATTGACTAATTACCCATACTTATTTTTTGAACAAATTATTGTCTTTTTTTTGGTAAAGTTATTACAATAGAATAAAGAGGTGTTAAAAAATGGATATTTCAATTATCGATGCAACAAAAACAAACAAAACTACTGGAATCATGTACGGAAACGAAGATGCACCAAAACAAATGATCGAATTTGTCAATCTTGCTTGTCCTTATTGTCGACAATGGTTTATCGAATCTTATGACATTTTAGAAGAGGCGGTTCAATCTGGAAGACTCTTACGAATCATCAAATTGTTCGACAAAGAAAAACCTAGTTTAAAAAAAGGAAATGTGATGCATCATCATATCACTACGACGGATGGAAAAGTCGCATTAAAACAAATCAAAGCGATTTTCGATGCGCAAGATGAATGGAAACAACTTGATTTAGACGGCATTGCTGAATATGCTACTGAAACACTTGGTTTAACTGAACAAGAAGACCAAGCAATCACTCAAGCAATCATCGATGAAGCAAACGCTGCTCACATCCAATTCGTCCCTACTGTAATTATCGATGAACATATCTTTGATGAATCGATCACACCAGAAGAATTGAGTGAATTGGTTAAATAACTCATCATTTGATCATTCTTTGATGTTCAAAATCAAAAATAGACCGAAAAGCGATTGGCTTTTTCGGTCTATTTTTTCGTTGGAAGAAAGAAGTATTTTCGATTGAACGAAACTGATGCGTTTTTTCTTGCAGGACTCGTTTGATGTTAGGATGATTTGTTAAATATGTGTGGAAAGTGATTTGACAAATATTGGGCAGTATTTTCTTGTAACTCCCTCTGCCTTCTCTCCATTTAGCCTAAGTTATGCTCATGTTTGAAGAAAAGAAAAAAAGTGGTCTGATATTTGTTCCCCGTTTCGATGAAATGTGAAGACATCGAAACCGATACAAATCATTCAAACCACATAGACTGCTTCTTGTCGATCATCCGTATTAAAATAAACCCCATTATTCTTTAGGATGCTTGTTCCTTTAATTTTTCAGCAAATTCGTTGATTTTTCGAATCCGATGATTGATCCCTGATTTCGAGATTGCTCCGGATGGGATCATTTCTCCTAGTTCTTTTAAACTGACTTCAGGATGTTGCAAGCGTAATTCAGCAATCTCTTGTAACTTTTCCGGAAGTGCTTGTAAACCCACTCGTGCTTCGATCAATTCAATATTTTCAATCTGTTTTGATGCTGCATCAATGGTTTTGTTCAGGTTAGCCGTCTCACAATTGACTAACCGGTTCACTGAATTTCTCATATCACGCACGATCCGCACATCTTCAAAGCGCAACATCGAATTTGTTGCCCCAATCAGAGTCAAGAAATCAGCAATTTTTTCGGCCCCTTTTAAATAAGAGATATAGCCATTACGTCTTTCTAGTGTACGTGCGTGTAAACCATAGTAATTCAACATATTACAAATATCTTGGTTATGTTGTTCGTAGATCGAATAAATCTCTAAGTGATAGCGACTTGTTTCCGGGTTATTGACTGAACCCGACGCCATAAATGCGCCACGTAAATATGAACGCATCTTTTGTGCATTTCCCATGATCTCATCGGAAACATGCCCATTGAACATCATGCCATCCATGATATCCAGATCCATCAATACATTTTTTGTTCCTTGTTTCAAGCGAACGATGTAGACATTATTCTTCTTTAATTTCATTTTCTTGCGTACGAGCAGTTCGCTTCGTACTTGATAATGATCTTTTAAAAGTGAGTAGATCCGTCGAGCAATTGCGGCGTTTTCTGTCTGTACATTCAAGATGAATTGCTGGTTGACGATTCCAAGTGAGCCATTCATTCGTAATAACGCGGCTAATTCCGCTTTTGCATGTTCTCGATGGACTTCCAAACCAGTCAATTCCTTCTTGACCTCAGCTGCAAATGACACGTTATCCACCTCCTTTTCACAAAATTTTTCCTTTAATTACTTTGAGCCAAAGACGATACGAAATAGTTCTTCGACTACCTTTTCACCATCATGGAAGACCCCGCCATTTTTCAACTCTAAAAAGTCTGTCGAGATGACCCGACAATTTTCTTCTCTTAAGCCATTAAAATCATGTGCTACTTGGACAAGGTATTCATCGTAGATTTCCGGGTCCATGTAATCTTTTGGTACTTTTTCTGTATTGACTAAAACAGTATCAATAAAGGGTTGGTCTAAATGTTGATGCAACACACGAATATGATCTGCATCTGAAAAATGTTCTGTTTCCCCTTTTTGTGTCATGATATTACAGATGTATACGACCTCTGCTTTCGTTTGAAGCATGGCTTCACCAACTTCTGGTATGACTAAGTTAGGAAGAATACTCGTGAACAAGCTTCCCGGCCCTAAGACAACCATATCTGCTTCCATGATCGCAGAAACAACTTTGCGGCCTGCTTTGGCTTCACTTTCGTCTTCTGTATTACGTACGAATACCCGATCGATCGTTTTGCGGTCAACAGCGATTTTAGATTCTCCGATCGCTGTCGTTCCATCTTTGAATACCGCATGTAAGGTCAACGGCGTTTCAGAAGAGGGATAGATGTGTCCATCCACGTGCATCATTCGAGACAATAGTTGTACTGCTTCATAAGTACTCCCTCTCATTTCAGCAACTGCCGCAATGATCAAGTTACCAATGGTATGATTGGCTAAAAATTGGTCTTCTTTTTTGAAACGGTACTGAAAGATATCTTCGTAAAATTGAGGCATATCAGATAGCGAGACTAACACATTTCTTAAATCGCCTGGAGGAGCCATCGCGATCGACTGGCGGATCTCACCGCTACTACCGCCATCATCTGCGACGGTTACGATTGCCGTGATATCGGCTCCTTGATTACGTAGACTTTTCAAAATAACAGGTAAGCCTGTACCGCCTCCGACTACAACGATTTTGGGTTTTCGAATTCGGTAAGTTTTCATTTTCATGAGCGGTTCACCGTCTCTTTGCGCTTATCTTTGTCACGATGAGTTACATTGACTTTATATGTTTCACTAAGCGCTTGAGATAACCTTTCTGTTAAAGCAACTGAACGGTGTTGTCCACCCGTACAGCCAATCGCTACAGTCAAACTGCTTTTTCCTTCTTTGATGTATCCTGGCATGACTGTTTTTAATAAATCAAGGAATTTCAAATAAAATAATTCTGTTTCGTCAAAGGACATGACGTAATCATAGACTGGTTTATCTTTCCCAGTCAATGGTCTTAAATCAGCGATATAATGAGGGTTCGGTAAAAAACGAACATCCATCACAATATCTGAATCGATCGGTAACCCGTATTTGAAACCAAACGAAACAAACTCAATGCGAAATCCTTGATCATCTTTTGTTTTAAATGTTTGATTGATTTTCTCACGTAGTTGTCGTGGGGTTAAAGTCGTCGTATCAATAATGACAGAAGCTTGTGCTTTGATGTCATTTAAAATCGCCCGTTCTTTACGGATGCCTTCCGTTACTAGTCCATCCATAGCCATCGGATGGGTTCTTCTGGTTTCTTTGTAACGAGCAACCAACTCTTCGTCAGAGGCATCTAAAAATAAGACAGAGGTATCAATAAAATTTGTATTTTCGATCTCGATCAACATACTTTGGATCTCTTCAAAGAAAGAGCGTGAACGTAGATCCACACCAAGTGCCATTTTTGTGACTTTCCCCGATTCCTTGATCAGTTCCCAGAATTTTGGGATCAGTGTTGGGGGCATATTATCGATACAAAAGTACCCCATATCTTCAAAACTTTGAATGGCCACAGTTTTACCTGCCCCGCTCATTCCTGTAATGATTACTAGTTCTAAATTATCAGCCATCCGTATGGCCTCCTCTCTCGTTCTCCTATAAAATTATATCATCCCGGGCGTATCATTGCTAGTTCGAATTCGATTTCTTTGGTTTTTATTCAAAGGCTGTAAAGCAAAATCAAACGACTTTAAAATAAGCGCGAAAAGTGAGGGGTACATTAGTCCTCTCGGAGATTCTAAAACTGAATAAACGATGGAAACAAAAGTAACCTCTTCGGAAATAAGGCGCCATCCACAAAAATTTGAAGAACAATTTTCGTGGATGGCGTCTTATTTCTCGAGGGGAAACATTTCTGTCTCTAACTCTTTTCGCGCTAATTTATAGGAGCTGAACCCCTGTGGATCAAACTCAGCCCACAACTATTATTACACTAAAAACGTATCTTACTTTCGAGCAGATAGTGCCATCTCGATTGTTCGATCAGCTAGTATCGACTGCGCATCGATCACAGGATAAGGATTATCGGAGGCAACTTCTTGCATCAAAGACAATTCTGTACAGCCTAAGATGATCTTTTCACACGCCAAGCGTTGAACAACTTCTTCTAGAATCTCAAAATAAAGTTCTTTGTTCAACCGATCCGCTTCTTTGATTTCATGATAAATCAAGTAGTTCACTTTTTCTTGTAGTTCTTGGTCAGGAATCACCACGTCAAAACCTAATGCTTTGATCTCTTTTTCGTAAACACCGGCAAGAATACTTCCTTGAGTTGCTAAAACAGCTACTTTACCCGTTGTTTTTTGACGGACAAGCTCTTTTGCCGCTTCTCGTGGCATATGCAAAATCGGAATCGTCGTCTCTGCTTGTAAGTCATCAAAAAAGTAATGAGCTGTATTACAAGTCAAAACAATGAAATTCGGTTGTAGTAAATTTTGTTTTTTGACATCCTCTACTAAATAAGGGACAGGATTTTCTTTTGTTTGATCCAAAATGTAGGCCGTTCGATCAGGAACTGTCGCATGATTGAACAATACATAGTTCAAGTAATCCTGATCTTTGGCAGCTTTGACACGATGATTGATCAAGCGGACAAAGCTTTCCGTTGCCATCGTTCCCATCCCACCTAAGATGCTGAAAAAATTCTCCATGAACTAGCCTTCTTTCGAATGAAAGTATTTTTTAAATCTTGGAATATAGTTTCGGAACATATAAGTCATCAATACCCAGCGTTTAAGTGAGTGATCTTTCTCATAAAACACAGTCGTTCCATAGCGTTTTTCTTTGATCAACTGCAAGGCACGTTGTTTTTGTTCGTTCTCTTTGGCATAAGTCAAGAAGACTTTTTTTGGCACGCCCAGCCATAGCTTCGCTTGATCTGATTGGTTCGTTCCGTAGGTCGTTTCCACGAACGGCACACCAAAGACACGGTCTTCTGTTAGAAAACGTGCTAAATTCAGGCCATTGAGCGTAACAAAGAAACTACTTCTTCCTTGACGAAGATTGATCTCAAATAATTTATATTCGCCATCTCGTGGGTCATACTTCATGTCAAAGTTTGCAAAGCCAGTGTACTCGATTTTTTCTAGAAATGCTTTGATCGTTTGGTAGATCTTCTCGTTATAGTCAGGCATGATCACGACATAGTTTCCGATAGACGCTGGTGTTGGGTCTTCAAGTAATGGATGTCCTAGACACATCATTCGTACTTGATGCTGGTCATCAACGTAGGCATTCAAGACCCGCATATTGCTGTCATCCCCAGGAATAAAGTCTTGTGCGATCATTTCGCTCGTATAGCCCGCTTCATAGATCCGACCTAGCATCAAATCAAATTCCTCGCGATTATCAATAATAAACGCTTTTTTTCGTCCCTCAAATTGGACAGATAAATATTCCACACTATTTGCCGGTTTTAGTGCTACAGGAAAATTGAAAGGTAACTCTTGTTCTAAGCGGCCATTGTTCAACATTTCTTTTCGAATGATCAATGTTTTGGGATAAGGTAACTGATATTCTTCACATATCTCATAAAAACTCACTTTATTCACTAATCGCTCGAAAAGTGAATAATCGATATAAGGACATATAAAAGTTTCAGACAGCTCCTCTTTATGCTGAGAAATCAACTCAGCATATCCGTCGCCACAAGCTATCAGTAAATATTTTTTATTTTTATCCGTATATTTTTCTTTTGCTAAACGTCTCATCGTCTCTATAAAGACCGGATCTTGATCAAATCCTGGAATCACTTCAACGTTTACGATTTTGCTATAGCGGGTAGGCGCTAATTGATTCGACGCATAGGATTGACAAACTGTGCCATATGCCTCGTGAAATGAACGGGCCATACCATAAACGTTCATATCGCTACCTAATAAAATAGGGATAAATTCATTTTTTTCATTACTGTTCATCATTATCTCTCACTAACTTAATAATCTCTTGTTTTTTCTTTTACAATTACACAAGGAATATCATACCATAAAGAAAAAAGCAATCAAAGGAATCTCCTCCGATTGCTCAATTCTTTTTTGAACGGATTGAACTTATAGGAAGTTTTTATCTATACCAATAAGTGTAGAAAGAACTACCATACAAAATATTCTAGAATACTCATGAAAAGAAAACAATACATATTGTATTCTTTTAATATTTTTTTAACTATCATCATCACTTTTATTATTTTTCCATGATTTTTTTCAAATAATGTCCTGTATAGCTTTCTTTGACTTTCACTAATTCCTCTGGTGTACCAGTCGCTAGGATCGTACCGCCACCTTCGCCACCTTCAGGTCCTAGATCGATCAAATGATCCGCTGTTTTGATGACGTCTAAATTGTGTTCAATGACTAACACAGTATTTCCTGCATCAACCAATCGTTGCAAAACATGCAATAATCGAGCAATGTCATCAGTGTGAAGCCCTGTAGTCGGCTCATCTAAAATATAAAAATTCTTCCCATTAGAAATCTTGTGCAGTTCACTCGCAAGTTTCATTCGTTGCGCTTCTCCGCCGGACAATGTCGTCGCTGGTTGTCCCATTGTGACGTAGCCTAAGCCAACATCAACGATCGTTTGTAGTTTGCGATGGATCTTAGGGATCGGTTGGAAAAACTCAACGGCATCTTCAACCGTCATCTCTAAGATATCCGCAATACTTTTTCCTTTGTAATGAACTTCTAGTGTTTCTGAGTTATAACGTTTCCCATGACAGACTTCGCATGGGACATACACATCTGGTAAGAAATGCATTTCGATCTTGATGATCCCATCACCGCGGCAAGCTTCACAGCGCCCACCTTTCACGTTGAAACTGAAACGGCCTTTTTTGTAACCACGCATCTTCGCTTCATTGGTTTGAGCAAACAGATCACGGATATCATCAAAGACACTCGTATAAGTCGCCGGATTACTTCTTGGTGTCCGACCGATCGGGCTTTGATCGATATCAATGATTTTTTCGATTCCTTCATAACCAGTTATCGTTTTGAACTTTCCTGGTTTGGCTGAGTTCCGATTGATTTTTTGTGCTAATGCCTTCTTTAAGATACTGTTCACAAGCGTACTTTTCCCTGAACCGGAGACGCCAGTGACCGCCACGAATTCACCCAAAGGAAACTCAACGGACACATTTTTCAAGTTGTTTTCTGTCGCACCTGTGATCTTGATCGCTTTACCTGTACCTTTTCGTCTTGTTTCAGGAACAGGGATCGATTTTTTGCCAGACAGATATTGTCCGGTCAATGAATGTTTATCCTTAGCAACTTGAGCGGGTGTCCCAGCAGAAACGATCTCGCCACCTTGATGTCCTGCACCAGGACCAACATCGATCAAATAATCGGCTGCACGCATCGTATCTTCATCATGTTCCACAACCACTAAGGTATTGCCAAGATCTCGCATTTTCTTCAATGAACCGATCAAGCGATCATTGTCCCGTTGATGTAAGCCAATGGAAGGCTCATCTAAGATATAAAGAACTCCCGATAGATTTGAACCGATTTGTGTGGCTAAACGAATCCGTTGCGCTTCGCCACCTGATAAAGTGCCCGAAGCACGACTAAGTGTCAAATAATCAAGACCGACATTTTCTAAGAATGACAAACGGTCATTGACTTCTTTTAGAATCGGACGAGCGATGACTTTTTCTTGCTCTGATAAAGTTAGATTTTCAAAAAATTCAACGGCATGTTGGATCGACAAGTCATTCGTCTGACCAATATTCGTCCCATTGATCTGTACGGATAAAGCTTGTGGATTCAATCGATAACCGTCACAAGTCTTACACGTCAATTCTGTCATGTAAAGACGCATTTGTTCTCTCGTAAAATCACTGTTCGTATCATGGTAACGGCGTTTGATATTGGTCATCACGCCTTCAAATGACGTTTCAACATCTCTCACTCCACCGAAATCATTTTCGTAGTGAAAATGGAAGGACTCTGAGGTACCATTCAACACGATTTCTTGATGTTCAATAGGTAAGTCTTCAAATGGTGTATCCATATCGATCCCATAACTTTCGCAAGCTTGTGCTAGCATTTGTGGATAATATTGCGAACTGATGGGATTCCAAGGAATGATTGCTCCTTCGTTCAACGTTTTTGTTTTATCTGGGATCACTAGATCGATATCGACTTCTAATTTGACTCCCAAACCATCACAATCCGGACATGCGCCAAATGGTGCATTGAAAGAAAACAAGCGCGGTTCTAATTCTCCTACTGTAAACCCACAGTACGGACACGCATAATGTTCGCTAAAGAGCATCTCTTCTTCGCCAATCACATCGATCAATACATAGCCATCCGCTAAACGAAGCGCTGCTTCGATCGAATCGAATAAACGAGAGCGGACGCCTTCTTTGACCACGATTCGGTCAATCACGATCGCGATATCATGTTTTTTATTTTTTTCTAATTCAGGTACTTCGCTAACGTCATAGGTTTCTCCGTCTACACGGACACGAACATACCCTTCTTTTTGGACACGTTCAAATACTTTTTTGTGTTGTCCTTTTTTCTTTACCACGATCGGTGCTAAAATTTGGATCTTCGTCCGATCAGGCAGTTCTAGCACTTTGTCCACCATTTGTTCGACGGATTGACTAGTGATCTCAATATGGTCATTTGGACAGATCGGATGACCGACCCTAGCAAATAACAAACGTAAATAATCGTTGATCTCTGTCACTGTCCCTACGGTAGACCGAGGGTTTTTACTGGTTGTTTTTTGATCGATCGAGATTGCTGGGCTAAGTCCATCAATACTATCAACATCCGGTTTATCCATTTGTCCCAAAAATTGACGGGCATACGCAGATAAACTTTCAACATATCGGCGTTGTCCCTCTGCGTATAATGTGTCAAAAGCAAGTGAACTTTTCCCTGAACCGGATAATCCGGTGACGACCACGAATTTATCACGTGGGATCGTCACATCGATATTCTTTAAATTATGCGCTCTTGCGCCATGAATAATAATTTTATCGTTAGCCATGTTTACCCCCTACTCAGATGCTTTTAATTCAAGAATCATATCACGTACATTGGCTGCAGTCTCGAAATCCAATGCTTTCGCTGCATCTTTCATTTCTTTTTCTAGTTTCATCAATAATGTTGCTTTTTCTTCTCTTGTCATCTCTTCATAAGAAACTTGCACCGTTTCTTTTGCATCATCTTCTGATTCTTTCGTAATCGAGATCAAGTCTCGGATTTCTTTGATGATCGTTTTCGGAACGATGCCATGGTCCTCATTGTATTGTTGCTGGATACTACGACGTCTTGACGTTTCATCCATGGCTAAACGCATGGAATCAGTGACTCTGTCCGCATACATGATGACTTTACCTTCTGAGTTACGTGCCGCACGTCCGATGGTTTGGACTAATGAACGTTCACTTCGTAAGAACCCTTCTTTATCGGCATCTAAAATAGCGACTAACGATACCTCAGGCACATCTAATCCTTCACGTAGTAAGTTGATACCAACTAATACGTCAAACTCGCCTAAACGAAGATCACGAATGATCTCTGTCCGTTCTAATGTTTTGATATCGCTATGCAAGTATTTTACTTTGATCCCTAACTCTTTGAAGTAATCGGTCAAGTCTTCTGACATCTTTTTCGTCAACGTGGTCACAAATACCCGTTGGTCTTTTTCAACTCGCTCATTGATCTCACCTACCAAATCGTCGATCTGACCCATGATTGGTCGTACCTCGATGACTGGATCTAATAATCCTGTTGGTCGAATGATTTGTTGGACCACTGTATCTGTTTGTTCGTACTCATAAGGTCCAGGAGTAGCAGAAACATAGACGATCTGGTTGACATGTTTCTCAAATTCTTCTAGACGTAAGGGACGGTTATCTAGTGCAGATGGCAAGCGGAAGCCATAATCGACTAGCATTTGTTTTCTCGCACGGTCTCCGTTATACATTCCACGGATCTGTGGCATCGTCACATGAGATTCATCAATGACCATCAGCGCATCCTCAGGGAAGAAATCTAATAACGTATACGGCGGTTCGCCTTCTTTACGACCATCCATATGACGTGAATAGTTTTCGATCCCAGAAGTATAGCCCATCTCTAACATCATCTCGATGTCATAGTTCGTCCGTTGTTCTAAGCGTTGCGCCTCTAATAATTTGTTCTCATTACGCAACACAGTCAAGCGTTGTTCCAGTTCTGCTTTGATATTGGCGACCGCATGTTCCATATGATCGTCATCAGTGACAAAGTGAGTAGCGGGGAAAATAGCGACGTGTTCTGTTTCGCCTAATACTTCACCTGTCAACGCATTCACTTCACGGATTCTTTCGACTTCATCGCCAAAAAATTCAACGCGTAATGCTCGCTCATCACGTGAAGCTGGAAAGATCTCCACGACATCACCACGCACTCGAAAACGACCGCGCTGAAAATCAATATCGTTTCGCTCAAATTGGATGCTGACTAGATCTCGGATCAATTGATTACGGTCCATCTCCGCACCTTGTCTGATCGACACGACTTGTTTTTGATATTCAAATGGTGAACCTAACCCAAAAATACAAGAAACCGAAGCAATCACGATCACGTCATTTCGTTCTAACAATGAACTTGTGGCGGAATGACGCAATTTATCGATTTCATCGTTGACACTTGAATCTTTTTCAATGTACGTATCACTCGAAGGTACATAGGCTTCTGGTTGATAATAATCATAGTAAGAAACAAAATATTCGACCGCATTGTTCGGAAAGAACTCTTTAAATTCCCCATATAATTGGCCAGCAAGTGTCTTATTATGTGCAATGATCAAAGTTGGTTTATTTACTTTTTCGATCAAATTAGATATCGTATAGGTTTTCCCTGTTCCGGTCGCACCTAATAAAATCTGCGCTTTTTTACCCTCATTTACACCTTCGACCAACTGCTTGATCGCTTCTGGTTGATCGCCGGCTGGTTGGTATTTTGACACCAACTCAAAATGACGGGAGGTATCTCTTTCAATCATTGTTCGTCCTCCTTTTCGTTCATTCCTTCTCTCATTTCATCAAAAAAAGAAAAGGAAAGCAAAGGCATTCCTTGTTCCTCTATTATATCACGGCGAACATACTTTCGCCAATTGAAAGTTTTGGATCTTACCTGTAATCTCCTTCTTTTATCGCATGTCATGTTTTCTTACATAGCATGTAATAAATCGCTACTTTTTTAAATTATTTTTTCTTGGAATCTTGTGTTAGGAATATCTTTTCGCCTATAATAGTTAAATATTGGAAATTATCGAAATTTATATAGGAGGTTATTTATGAAAAAAAGAAACATGTTACAGACATTCCTTTTCATAATGACAGGACTTGTTACATTCGCTCTGCATACGCCTGTGCAAGCTGACGAGACGCAATCGACTACAGCAACTAGCGAGACGATGCAAAAAATAGAACCTAAAAAAGACGTTTATGTGATTGCAAGTGATTCGGCCTTCGCTCCATTCGAGTACCAAAATGCGGATGGCGAATATGTGGGGATCGATGTCAGCTTAATGGAAGCTATCTCAGAAATGCATGGGTTCAATATCCGCATGGACTTCCGAGGTTTCTCTGCTGCGTTACAGGCATTGGAATCCGGACAAGCAGATGGAATGATCGCGGGGATGACGATTACAGATGAACGTAAAAAAACGTTTGATTTTTCAGACCCTTATTTCCAAAGTGGTATCCAAATCGCAGTCAAAAAAGGCAATACTTCGATCAAGTCTTATGAAGACTTAGATGGAAAAACAGTCGGTGCGAAAGTTGGTACCGAAAGTGCAGATTTCTTGGTCGCTAACCAAGAGAAATACGGCTACGAAATCAAATATTTCGATGCCGCAGATCAGCTATATGATAGTTTGAGAGTCGGAGCAATTGACGCAATGATGGATGACTATCCAGTAATCGGTTATGCGATCAAAAATGGTCAGGAATTAGAAACGCCAATCGAACGAGAAACTGGCGGCTCTTATGGTTTCGCAGTGAAAAAAGGAGAAAATCCTGAATTATTAGAAATGTTCAACGAAGGCTTAAAAGAATTAAAACGAACAGGTCAATATGACGAGATCATCAATCAATACATCTCTACAGACGAAAGTGCAGCAGCACCAGCTGTTGATGAATCGACATTGACTGGCTTGATCCAAAACAATTACAAAGCGCTATTGAAAGGCTTATGGCAAACGATCCTATTAACCTTGATTTCATTTGCACTAGCTTTAGTTGTCGGCGTAATCTTCGGTCTTTTCAGTGTTGCACCGATCCGCGCCTTACGAACAGTTGCAAGCATCTATGTAGATATCATTCGCGGAATTCCGATGATGGTACTTGCTTTCTTCATCTTTTTCGGTCTACCAAGTATCGTGGGCTTTACGATTCCTGACTTTATTGCAGGGATCATCACATTGACCTTGAACGCGAGTGCCTATATCGCCGAAATCGTACGTGGCGGGATCAATGCTGTTCCTACAGGACAAATGGAAGCTTCACGAAGTTTAGGTCTGTCTTATAACCGTACGATGCAAAAAATCATTTTACCACAAGCATTTAAAATCATGATTCCATCGTTTGTCAACCAATTCGTGATCTCATTGAAAGATACGACGATCATTTCAGCGATCGGTGTGGTCGAGTTGTTACAAACTGGACGGATCATCGTTGCTCGTACCACTCAAAGTACGTATGTCTACTTGATCATCGCAGTAATGTACTTGATCTTGATCACTGCATTGACGAAATTAGCGAAAGTTTTAGAAAAGAAGGTGAAATAAGATGACAGAAAAAATCTTAGTCGAACATCTTGTAAAAAAATATGGAGACAACACTGTCTTGAACGACATCAACGTGTCGATCAATGAAGGCGATGTTGTTTGTGTGATCGGACCTTCTGGTTCAGGTAAAAGTACTTTTTTACGTTGTTTGAACCGTTTAGAAGATCCAACATCCGGTGATATCATCATTGATGGTGCTCATTTGATGGATAAAAACACAGATATCAACTTAGTAAGGCAACATATAGGCATGGTATTCCAGCATTTCAATCTTTTCCCACATCTTTCTGTGTTGGAAAACATCGTTTTAGCACCGATGGATCTAAAAAAACTCTCTCGTGAAGAAGCAGAGAAAAAAGCAATCAAATTGTTAGAAACAGTTGGCTTAGAAGACAAAAAAGATATGTACCCAGATAACTTATCTGGTGGACAAAAACAACGGGTTGCTATTGCTCGTGCATTAGCAATGAATCCCGATATCATGCTCTTTGATGAACCTACTTCAGCCTTGGACCCAGAAATGGTCGGCGATGTATTGAATGTCATGAAAAAATTAGCGAAACAAGGAATGACTATGGTCATCGTGACACATGAAATGGGCTTTGCTAAAGAAGTCGCTAACCGTGTCATGTTTATAGATGGCGGCAACTTCCTCGAAGATGGCACACCACAACAAATCTTTGAAGATCCGCAAAATGAGCGAACGAAAGATTTCTTGGATAAAGTATTAGATATCTGATCGACTAAAGAAAGCCCCTAAGAACGTCTGGAAAAACCAAGCGTCCTTAGGGGCTCTTTACTATTGATTTTTAACGAATGTTACATGATCCACCGATACCCATCCTTGCGCTTTTGCATCAACATAAATGCCAATCTCACTCGTGCCGGAAGTAACCGGTATATCTTTGATCGTTACCTTCGTCCACTCGCCACTTTTAGTGATCGAAGCCTTCAGCTCTTTCCCACCATGATTTTTGACATACATCTGACTAGCGGTCAAATCGCCACCTGCCATGGTATAAGCAGTTAATGTGTACGTTCCCTTGCTTAATCCATTAACAGTTTGATAGATCGACATTTGATACGCTTGGTCATCCCAAAAGGTTGCTTTATACGCTCCGGAAAACCCACCAGTTTCAGTTTTCAATGTATCGATTGCTGCACCATTGCCTCGCCACACAGACCAATTTGCCGGTGTGTTCGTGAAACCGTCATTTTCAAAACTAGGATTTTTCAGAATATTTTGCTGTCTCCCTGCTTCTTGAAACGCCTTTAAGCTAGGAAGTGCTTGCCCATTGAAATCGAACATCGCCTGGTTATCCCACTCATTTCCTGTTTGTGATTGTACGCCTAAATAGTTCATTCCAGCAGCTGTTGCCCAAGAGACATTACCGTTATACCATAAAGGTTCCCAATAGAAAAAGCCATTCCCTTTCTCATTCGGCACGGTTTGGATACGAGTCACCAAATCATTTAAATATTCTCGTTGCCCTGCTGGTGTTGCCGCATATCCTCCTGCAATCTCTTGTTCTGGACCAAAAGCATTGGGCATACTATCCGCATTGGCAGTTGTGTGTCCATATGCAGTCTCTACCACATTGACTTCTTTATCATATCTGGCACTGATTGTGTTCATTGTCGTTTGCAAGGCATTCATCGAGCCATGCCAATAAGGATAATAGGAAAGGCCGATCAAATCGTAATCTACCCCACGTTTTGTAATCTCATCAAACCACCAAGTAAAGACATCCGTATCTCCACCATCAGCTAAATGCAGCATGATTGGGGTGTCGACTGGTTGCGTTTCTTTTACTCCCCGAATCCCAGACTTCAAGAAAGTGGCTAATCGATCAAACTCGCCACCACCTTCCCCCCATGATTTTCCATAAGGCCAAAGCATGCCGCTGTTCAATTCATTGCCTATCTGGACCATATCAGGATATACACCATTGTTTTTCATTTCTGTCAATACACTTTTCGTATAACCGTATAAGGCTGCATCAAGTTGCTCAAAGCTATAGTTTTCCCATGCTTTCGGAAGGTTTTGTTTGCCAGGGTCCACCCAGAAATCACTATAATGAAAATCAAGTAACACTTTCAATCCTAGGTTTTTCGCACGTTTCGCCAAAGCAATCGTCGTGTTCAAATCATTCGTGCCTGCACCATATGAATTCCCTTGATCATCATAAGGATCTTGCCATAATCGCAAACGAACATAGTTGACGCCATTGTTCTTTAGAATCTGTAATGCATCTTTTTTCACACCATTTTCGTAATACCCTGCACCAGATTTTTCCATATCCGCTAATATCGAGATATCTGCTCCACGTATCAATTCCTTTGCCTCCACTTGCTTTGTGCCTAATGCTACACTGACTAATGAAACAAATAATCCGACAACCAACACTCGCCAACCTTTTACTTTGTTCATTTAACGATCTCTCCTTTGATTTAAAATTGATCTAAAACAAACCGAACAGCTTTCTCAGGGTCTCTTGTCAAACCAATGTATTCTGCACCTTTTGTGGCAACCAATTTAATCCCTAAACGATCTGTGTCTTCCTTGATATCCTCATAGTAAGATTGGACTTGCGGAGCCAAAACGATCATATCAAAGTCTTCCATCATCTCGTAATGAGAACCGTAAGCACCTGCTAAAGCACTGATTGGTGCATCAAATTCTTTTGCTCCTTCTTTTAAGGCATTTGCAAGCATAGCACTTGTACCTGCACCTGCACATAAAACTAATACATTGATTTCTTTTCCTGAATCAGCCAAAGAACTCGCTTCTGTTGCCAATACTTCATTCGTCGGAATCGTCACGGTCACTTTTGTTTCATTTTCTTGCATGGCTACTTGTTCTGCTTGTCGTGCTTCTTGTTCAACTAGCGTCGCATCATACGCCTTACAGAATGGGAAATAGATGGCAAAGTCGACGAGAATCAAAACTGCGGCTAATACAAACGCCAAAACCCCCATGCCAGTTCCTAAGACTAAACCAATCGGAGCTGGCGTTGCCCAAGGTAAGACATACATGAAACTATTCATTCCAAACACATCAACAAAAAACTTGAACAAGCAAACGTTTACAATCGGCGTCAATAAAAATGGAACAAAGAAATACGGATTCAAAATCATCGGTGCCGCAAACAACAACGGCTCATTTACTGCAAAGCTGACTGGAATAACTGAAGCTTTACCAACCGCTTTTAACTGTTTGGATTTTGCAAATAGCAAAAAGATAAACGGAACGACTAAAGTCGCACCTGTTCCACCCATCGTTCCGACAAAATTCCCTAAACCAACAGTCAATACATGTGAAGCTTGTTCCCCAGAATTGAACAGTTGTAAATTGGTTTCGACATTCGCATAAATGATCGCTGCAATCGCTGGTTCAACAATCGATGGACCATGGACACCAACAAACCAGAAAAATGCCATAGCACCCCAGATCACGGCTATCCCCAAATAGCCATCTGCTGCTGTAAATAGTGGTTGCATTAAAGTGATGATGGCTTCTGCAAAAGAGATGCCAAAAAGACTACGTGCAGCTAAGTCGACCAACACGGCGGCAAAGACAGAAAATGAAAATGGAAAAATATCGCGGAACGTTTGAGAAATTGTTCCTGGTACTTCTTTTGGCATCTTGATCGTAATATCTTTTCGTACACAAAACTTATAAATGTTTACAGTAATAAATGCAGCGATGAACGAAGCAAGCAACCCTTTCGTTCCCATATATTCTGTTGAAAAACCACCTTCGATCGGTGAAACACTCAACAATAAGAAACTAACTAAAGAAGCAAGCATTACCGATGTAGTATTGATGATTTTATTTTTCGGCATTCTCCGATTCATCGATTCAGCTAAACAGCGTGCAGTAGTTGTAGAAACTAATATGCCTACGACCCCCATCGAATAATTGTAGATTTTCCACAACCAGGTCGATACTCCTTCTGGCCATTGAAAACCAAAAATCTCAGGAACTGCCGCAATCAAAATAAAGATACTTGAAAATAAAATTGCTGGCATAGCCGTCAAGAATCCATCTCTGACCGCACCTAAGTAAATGTTACGTGAGATTTTTTCAAAGATCGGTTTGCCTTTTTCAATTTGCTTGATGATCCCATTCATGCTTTTCACTCCTAGTGATTATTTGTTTTTATATAACTCAATGAAATCTTGGATCAAATCTCTTAGCAATAAAGTAGTCATCAAGTGATCTTGTCCATGGATAAAAATAAATCCCATATCCATATCTTTTCCTGAAGCCTCTTCTGCTAAGATCTTTGTTTGCGAATTATGGGCTAATGTCAAATTCTCATCTGCATCCTTCAAGGCTTCTTCCACACGATCAAATTTTCCTTGACGGACTTCTCTTAATAATGTGAGTAACGTACTACGTGCATCCCCTGAATAAGCCACGATCTCAAAACCTAACATTTGCAATTCTTCTTTATTCATCTTCCATTCCTCCAACTTAAATGATTGTTTTTGTTTCACTGACGAATTTGTACCAATAGGCGGACTCTTTAGGGTAACGTTTTTGTGTTTCGAAATCGACATAGAAGAGTCCGTATCGTTTGTTGTAACCATTTGACCAAGAGAACAAATCCATTAACGACCATAGGAAATAGCCTTTCACGTTTACTCCAGCAGATATAGCTTGGCTCAATGATTCTAAATAGACTTTCAAATATTCGATCCGCGGTTGGTCCATGATCACACCATCATCGAACTGATCTTTGAATCCCATCCCATTTTCAGTGATGTAGATTTTATTGTAGTGAGGATAATCTTCCTTGATACGTAACAATAGATCATATAACCCTTCTGGATAGATCAACCAGTCCCAATCCGTTCGAGGGATTCCTTCTTTATAGATCCGTTCTCCAATTCCTTTTACTTTATAAACAGAAGTTCCTTTGTCCCCTGTTCCATTATGATGGATCGCATTCTCTCCATGATACGCTTTGACAAAGTGACATTGATAATGGTTGATACCCAAGTAATCATTACGGTGCGAGGCACGCTTCATCTCCGCCAAATCCTCTTCCGGAAAATCATAACTTGCGCCGTTTGCTTCACAAATCTCAGCAAGCGCTGACAATGTTTCATCAGAGTAATATCCTAAGTAAGTGGCATCTAAGAGGAAACGGATCGACAACGCATCATCTAAGAACGCTGCATGTTGATCTTCCAAAGCGTCCGATGCAGGATATTTCGTTTCTAAAGAATGAACCACACCAATTTCACCGGCATATCCCTCGTCCTTGAACAAGTTCACCACCCTTGCGTGCGCATACATCATGTTATGCAAACAAGCAATGATTTTGGTAAAATCATAGGTTATTCCTGGTGGGAAAATCCCTAATAAATATTGATTCGTTGCCACTGGATAAATCTCGTTGAATGTACTCCAGTAACGTACTTCTTTAAATTCATCAAAGCAAAATTTTGCATACGCAACAAACGCTTCTATATTGTCTCTATTTAAAAAATCACCCTGATCAAATAAAACTTTTGGGGTATCAAAATGATGGAGCGTCACAAAAGGAAGTACACCATGTTTCTCACAAGCTGCAAAGACCTTATGGTAAAATGCCACACCCTCTTCATTCACTTTCCCAGTTCCATCAGGAAAAATACGACTCCACGCAATGGATAAACGTAACCCATTCACACCAAACTTCTCACATAATTCAATATCTTTTTCATATTGATGATAGAAATCACTTGCCGGATCAGGACTGAATCTTCCTTGTTTCTCTAAAAACTCGTCCCAAGCAACTTCACCTTTTCCGCCTTCTTTTGTTGCGCCTTCTACTTGGTATGCCGCTGTTGCTCCGCCAAAAATAAAATCTTCTGGTAATTTCAGCATCTCTTCCCCTACCTTCTTGTCTACTAATTTATATAACAACACGAATTGTAATCGCATTCAAAACATTTGTCAACAAAAACAAACAAATTCAATCAATAAATTGCATTTATTTGAAATAAAAGGGGGGATTGTTTGTTTAGGTTGATTATTTTTGTTTGCATGTGTTTGTTTTTGTTGACCTCCATTCTATTCTATGGTAGATTATTTGTGAATTGGGAGTGATTAGATGTTAAAAAGAGAGCGCTTACTAACAATTAGTGAGATGGTGAATAAAAAAGGGATTTTAACGGTCAGTGAGATCATCGAACAATTGAATGTCTCTGATATGACCGTTCGTCGAGATTTGGATGAGCTAGAAAAGTCAGGAAAATTATTGCGTATCCATGGTGGGGCCCAAAGTCTTACCTATACCCTCGACCAAGAATTATCACATACAGAAAAATCAGTCATGCAAATCAAAGAAAAGCAACAGATTGCGGCAACAGCTGCACAGTTGATCAATGAAGGTGATACAGTCTTTTTGGGTCCAGGAACGACGATCGAGTTATTAGCTTCTCACTTGATCCACAGAAAACTGCGGATCATTACGAATAATTATGCCGTTTTTGAAGTGTTAGCCCAAGCAGAAGTTCCCGAAATTTTGTTGATCGGTGGCGACTTTCGAAAAAACACTGGTGCATTTGTCGGCCCCATCACCAACGATAACCTCAGAAAACTGAAGTTCACCAAATCATTTATCAGCGCTAACGGTGTGCATAATGAAGCAATCTCAACCTATAGTACCGAAGAAGGTGAAGCTCAACAAATTGCCTTGAACCATTCGAAAAATAAATACTTATTAGTGGATCACCAAAAATTTAATCGCGATGACTTTTATATCTTTTATCAATTACATGATTTTGATTTACTGATTACTGATCCACACATCAAACCACATGTGAAAGATCATTATTCGCAATATGTCCAAATAAAATTAGCGGAATCGCTAGAAAATGAACTTTAGGAGTGAACGTATGAAAGGAATTATTTTTGATTTTAACGGGACGATGTTCCAAGACTCCCATTTACATGAAGCGGCTTGGGTCCAAATGATCCATCATTATTCTAAAAAAGAGCTTTCTGATGAAGACATTGTTAAAAATATCCATGGACGTACCAATAGTGAGATATTGAATTATTTTATCTCCCCTACTTTATCGAAAGAAGAAGTCGAGAAACTATCAAACGAGAAAGAGGCATATTATCGCACTCTTTGCTTAGAAAAACCGGATGATTTAATGCTGACGCAGGGATTGATCGGTACTTTGGACATATTAAAAGAGGAAAACATCCCGATCACGATCGCTACAGCTACAGTCAAAGATAACGTTGAATTTTATTTTGAGATTTTTGATTTAGTAAGATGGTTTGAATTTGATCAAGTCGTTTACGATGATAATACTTTCCCAGGTAAACCACAACCTGATATCTTTATCAAAGCCGCACAAAAATTAGCTCTTGAACCAAAAGATTGCTTGGTCATTGAAGATGCTTATTCTGGACTTTTAGCAGCCAAGCGTGCAAATATCGGTACGATCATCGCCATTGATCCATTTGGGAAAAATCGCCAGTTATTCTCCAATCAAGAACTAAGAAAAGATGGTGTGATAGAGAATTTTGATGATTTCTATCTCAATTTCTTCTCCACTGCAACTTCATCAAAAAAAAGATAGACGTATGATCGTCTATCTTTTTTGTATTTATTTACGTTTTTTTCCGCCAAACGCATCTTTTACTTTATCAAAAAAACCATCTTCTTGTTGCTCTTGAACATGCATGCCGCCTGCTTTAGCAAATGCGCGTAAAGCTTCACGCTGTTCTTCATTGAGGTTTTTAGGTGTAATCAATTTCACACGCACATGTTGGTCCCCTGTAGACCCACCACGTAAACGTGGCGCTCCTTTACCACGTAAACGGAAGTTCGTTCCCGTTTGCGTACCAGCAGGGATTTTCAATTTGACATCCCCATGAACGGTTGGCACTTGTACTTCATCACCCAGCGCTGCTTGCACGAAGCTTAATGGTAACTCATAATAGATCTCAGAACCATCGCGATCGAAGATATCACTTTCTTCTACTCGGAAGACCACATATAGATCTCCGAATGGACCACCATTCTCGCCTGCTTCACCTTGTCCTGCTAAGCGCATTTGTTGTCCTTCTTCCACACCGGCTGGTACATTCACTTTGACCGTATGTGCTTTCTTCTCATGACCAGAGCCATGACAAGTCGGACATGGTTCTTTGATTTCTTTCCCAGTGCCTCGACATACATCACAAGTTTGACGGCTCATCACACGACCAAGTGGTGTTTGACGTTCCACATTGATCGTTCCAGAACCATGACATTTATGACAAGTCGTCGGTTGTGTTCCTGGTTTTGCACCATTTCCGCTACACGTGTGACAAATTTCTTCACGATTGTATTTGATTTCTTTTTCTACCCCAAAGATTGCTTCTTCGAAGGATAAATTGACTGTATATTGTAGATCTGATCCTTGACGAGGGGCATTTGGATCAACAGATCTTCCACCACCGCCAAAAAACGAATCAAAAATATCTTCAAATCCACCAAAGCCAGCTCCACCACCGGAGAAGCCGCCAAAGCCACCAAAGCCGCCGCCACCAGCGCCATAATTAGGATCAGTTCCGGCATGTCCGTATTGATCGTAAGCCGCACGTTTTTGTGGATCACTTAAAATCTCATAAGCCTCGGAAACTTCTTTGAATTTTTCATCAGCATCAGGCTCTTTATTGATATCTGGATGGTATTTCTTTGATAACTTTCGATAAGCTTTTTTTATTTCGTCTTCTGAAGCTCCCTTTGACAGCCCCAAGACTTCGTAATAATCACGTTTTGTTGCCATAGGCTTTCCTCCTATTGGTTCTCTTCATTTCCACGTCGTTTGTTATCATATCACACTTTGATCGAAACAAAAACCGGAAATTTCGAAGTATCGACTAAAGAAGAAAAAATCGATCATTGATTTCTATGGCACAAAGAAAAGATAACATTTCTCTTCTTGATCCAAAGAAAAATCATAACTGATGACTTGTTACTTTACTCTAGTGATGCTTCTAAACTGCATAAAATAAAGTGATACAAGATTATTCCCTCGGAAATAAGCCGAAGAATCGCGAAAATATGAGAAGCTATTTTCGAATTCTTCGGCTTATTCTAAAGCGGGACTTGATCTCTTTAAGTGAAACTAAATGAACTGATTATTTTTTGTCGTCATCGACTTCTTCAAAATCAGCATCTACGACATCATCCGCTCCGCCTTGGGCAGCTTCAGGATTTTCTTGAGCTTGTTGTTGTGCCGCTTGTTCATATAATTTAACTGTCAAGTTTTGCACGATTTCGTTCAACGCATCACGTTTTGTTTTCATTTCTTCGATGTTGTTTGCTTCTACTGCAGCTTTCAATTCGTCACGAGCTGCCTCAGCTTTTTTCACTTCTTCTTCGTCAACTTTACCTTCTAATTCTTTCAAGGTTTTATCAACTGAGAATAGCAACGCATCGACATCATTACGTAGATCAACTTCTTCTTTACGTGCTTTATCTGCTTCTGCATTAGATTCAGCATCTTTCACCATACGTTCGATTTCTTCGTCTGTTAGACCTGAAGAAGATTTGATCGTGATTTTTTGTTCTTTTTGTGTACCTAGATCTTTGGCAGATACATTTACGATACCATTTTTATCAATATCGAATGTTACTTCGATTTGAGGGATACCGCGTGGTGCAGCTGGAATGTCTGTCAATTGGAAGCGACCTAATGTTTTATTGTCCGCAGCCATTGGACGTTCCCCTTGTAATACATGGATATCTACAGCAGGTTGGTTATCCGCAGCTGTTGAGAATACTTGTGATTTACTTGTTGGGATTGTTGTATTACGATCGATCAATTTTGTAAATACGCCACCCATCGTTTCGATACCCAATGATAATGGAGTTACGTCTAGTAAAACAACGTCTTTTACATCACCAGTGATCACGCCACCTTGGATTGCTGCACCCATCGCTACAACTTCATCTGGGTTTACTGATTTGTTTGGTTCTTTTCCTGTTTCTTTTCTTACAGCTTCAACAACCGCAGGAATACGAGTTGAACCACCGACTAAAATCACTTCATCGATTTCTGATTGTGACAAACCAGCATCTTTCAATGCTTGACGTACAGGAACTTTCGTACGTTCCACTAAGTCAGCTGTCAATTCATCAAATTTTGCACGAGTCAATGTCATTTCTAAGTGCAATGGACCAGCATCACCAGCTGTGATAAATGGCAAGCTGATTTGAGTGCTTGAAACACCTGAAAGGTCTTTTTTCGCTTTTTCAGCAGCGTCCTTCAAACGTTGTAAAGCCATTTTATCTTGACCTAAGTCAATGCCATTTTCTTTTTTGAATTCAGCAACCATATGATCAATGATTTTGTTATCAAAGTCATCTCCACCTAAATGGTTGTCTCCAGCAGTAGATAATACGTCGAATACGCCATCGCCTAATTCAAGGATCGATACGTCGAATGTACCACCACCAAGGTCAAATACTAAGATTTTTTCATCGCGATCTGTTTTGTCTAAACCATAAGCTAGTGCTGCCGCAGTCGGTTCATTGACGATACGCTCTACTTCTAAACCTGCAATTTTACCAGCATCTTTAGTTGCTTGACGTTGTGCGTCGTTGAAGTATGCAGGAACAGTGATAACTGCTTTTTCTACTTTTTCGCCTAAATAATCTTCTGCGAATCCTTTGATGTATTGTAAGATCATTGCAGAGATTTCTTGTGGTGTATATGATTTACCTTCAACATCCACTTTATAACCAGCTTCACCAATATGGCGTTTGATGGAAGAAATCGTATTAGGGTTTGTTACTGCTTGACGTTTTGCGACTTCCCCTACTTGGATCTCACCATTTTTAAATGACACAACAGAAGGTGTTGTACGGTTTCCTTCTGGATTTGCAATGATTTTTGCTTCATTTCCTTCTAATACAGCTACTGCTGAGTTTGTAGTACCTAAGTCAATTCCGATAATTTTACTCATAATCAACGTCTCCTTATCTTATTACTAAGTTGTTGTTTCTATTCCATCATGACTTTATTGCGCAACGATAACCATTGTCGGTCTCAATACGCGGTCATGTAATTTATAGCCTTCTTGTAACACTTCAACGATCGTATCAGCAGGTAATTCATCTGTTGCTGGTACGGTCTGAACTGCTTGATGCAATGTCGGATCAAAAGGTTCACCTTTTGCAGGGATTTTTTCGATCCCTTCTTCCTTCAATGCATGTTTCAAACTTTCAAGAACCATCTCGACACCTTTTTTCAAACTTGCACCTTGCTCATCCGATACTTCTGTTGCTAAAGCACGTTCTAAGTTGTCGATCGAAGGTAATAATTTTTTGGCTAAATCTTGCGAACGATATTTTTGCAATTGCTCTCGTTCGTTTTTACCACGATTTGCCATATTAGCGATTTCTGCTCTCGCACGCAAAAACTTGTCTTCCATTTCATCAAATTCAGCTTGGAGATTTGCAAGTTCGTTTGCTTCTTCTTCCACTTCTGAGACTTCCACTTCTTCCGTTTCTGGATCTAGCTGCGTATCATTCAATTCCTGATCTAATTCTTCATGGTTTTCTTTCATGATGCAGTCTTCCTTTCATTATTCAGTCAGATGCTTGATTGCTCAAATCGAAAAAACGATCAGTCACTTTTGTGATTGTTCAAAAATCCGAGCGATCAAGTGTGCGATAATAATCAGCGAGTTTGTGCGCCAATTCTTTTCGATAGACATCGACAAGGCCTAACATTTTGGAATATGGCATACTAGTTGGTCCTAGCAATGCGATGGTTCCACGTCCATGGCCGACGATTTCATAACTCGCTTGGATCATACTCATATTTTGCAATAGGTCATTGCCTATTTCCGAACCGATTTTGATATGTATCTTGCTATCCATCGGTACGATCATCTGTGTCAGTTCATAGGAATCTGTCATAAATGAAAACATTGACTTGAACTGATCCACATCTTGCAACGGTTCATAATCCAATAAGTTCATTTGGCCACTCACATAAACTTTATCCTCAAACGCATGACTCAAAACCGTATCAAAGAGACTAGACATCCCTTCCGTTGTTTGAAAATATTTATGCAAGATCATCGGGATCTCCGTGCGTAATTTGTTGTATACCGTCACTAACGGATCTCCTACCAAACGGTCATTGACAATACGAACCATTTTTTCTAAGTCCTGACTACCTAAGTTTTCAGGAAGAGTAAAAACCTGACTTTCAACGTTCCCATTGTCAGTCACAACGATCGCAATGACCTGACGACTATTCAATGGCACGATGCGAAAACCGGTCAAACGGCGATCTTTAATCTCGGGTCCTAACGAAAAAGTAGTGTAACTAGTCAACTCAGATAAAATCTCAGCTGATTGTTTGATGATTTCGTTGATTTCATGGAATTCCTTGTTTAAAGACTGTCGAATTTGGTGCAAATCATCATTTGCTACACGAGCAGGTCGTAACAGATGATCCACATAATAACGATAACCTAGCGCAGACGGTATACGTCCAGAAGAAGAATGTGTCTTTAAAAGTAGACCTTCATCCTCTAAAGCTTTCATATCATTACGGATCGTCGCTGGACTTGCCTCGACTCCTTCCGCCATTAACGTTTTGGAACCAACGGGCACCCCACTACTCGTATAGTTTTGGATGATCAGACGTAAAATATCACTTTGTCGCTGTGTTAACATCTTTCTCACCTCTCATTAGCACTCTTAGCTTCTAAGTGCTAACCCACTTATAAATATAGCAAGAAGACTAAAAAGTGTCAAGGAAAAGAACCCACTTTTTTAGCACTCTTACATCGAGAGTGCTAATCAATTGTCAAATTGCTTAAAATAGCGTCATATCAGGCATTTGATCATAAAAAACTTGATTAAAATCGTTTTTTTATTTCGTTGTTATAAAAAATTTAAACAATCATTCAGTCGTTTACCAAGTCCTTATCCAATAAAAAACGTTCGAAGACATTATTCCCCAAAAAAGTTCCTTTTTTTGTCAAATATACTCGGTCTTCTTCATTCACTAACAGCTCTTCTGCTACTAACTCATCCAGGACAGATTGATACAACGATTCAATCGATTGACCATAACGCTGTAAAAAGTGTTGCTTCTCAATGCCCACCTTTTTTCTTAAACCAAGAAACATCTCTTCCTCGATTTGATTCTTACGAGATAACTCTTCACGTTCTAATACTGGTAGCTCACCTTCACGTAACGGACGCAAATAATGTTGGATCGGCCCTTTATTTCGATATCGCGTATGATCCAGATAGCCACTTGCTCCTGCGCCAAAACCGAAATAGTGATCATTATTCCAATACATCAAATTGTGTTGGGATTCATGACCAGCTAAACCAAAGTTACTGATCTCATATTGACGACGTTGATGTTTTTCCATCGCCGCAATCGTTTCTTCAAACATCCGTGTCTCCGTCTCTTGATCTGGCAACTGCAACCGTCCTTGTCGAACCCAATTCATGAACATCGTTTTATTCTCTAAAATCAATGAATAAAGAGAATAATGAGGCAAGTCTAAGGCTAATGCCCGCTCTAACGTATCAAGATAGCCTTCTAATGTCTGTCCAGGTAATGCATAGATTAAATCAATGCTGACATTTGAGAAATTTTCCGCCTCTAAAAATCGCATCGTTTCATAGACATCTTCCGCCGTATGTTTTCGACCAATTTTCTTTAATAAGCGATTATCAAAGGTCTGGACCCCCATCGATAAACGATTGACCCCATAATTCTTCATTACTTGTAGCTTTTCCCTTGTCAAATCACCAGGATTCGCTTCCACCGTAAACTCTTTTCCTTCATTAAAAGGTAAGATCTCTCTGGCACCAGACAATAGTCGATCGAGCTGCTTAGCCGCTAAAGAAGTCGGCGTTCCACCACCCACATACAGTGTCTCCAATTCATTCACCGGACGACACTCCATCATGATCGCCATTTCCTTTAGTAGCATTTCGACATACTCATCCACTGGTTGACCTTCTAGAAACACTTTATTGAAGTCACAGTAATAACAGATATGTTCACAAAATGGAATATGGATATAAGCAGAAACCTTATGTTCTGCGGATTTGTTTGTTTCTTTCATTGTTTTTTCTTTCTCCTTACGTCAAAAAGTCGTACCGCTTTTCGACCACTCTTATATACGCATACTAAACGTATTTAACAAACAAATCCACTAAAAAATCCAAGAATCGATTTCTTGGATGAGTTTTTCTTTAGTTGTATTGGAGACTTGGTTGTAAATTTCCAGTATAGTTTTCATGTTGGCATGCCCTACACGTTCCATGATTACTTTGTGCCGCTTGAAAACAGGAATCAAGTGATTCGATTCCTATTTTCATACTATTTTTGTTTTTTTACTGTCCACTTGACAAGGGGCACTTCAAAGGATCAACCTTTGGATTCCCCCCCTAATTTTACTTCTCATACTATATTCATTTCCTCTCTGGCTAATATCTCCTTAACGAATGGACTATCTATTTAAACAGCAACGATGATTATATTTCCCATAAATTTTCAGTCTAGTTTAATAATATGCATAAATCGTTATTCGTATTATTTAGCTAATCCTACTAATTTACGTTGCCTTCTATATTCCTCATTCGCGCTATACATCATTACTGTATTAAGTTCTTTAGCAGTAGCATTTTCTGATAAGTAAGATATACTTTTGTTGTATTTATTTACAATTTTCCATACTTGTCCTTTTTCATCCATCTTCCTTCCCATCTATCTATTACTAACAGTTATCCAATTTTTGATATAAGAAGCATTATTGCTTCAAGTACCTGTACTTAATTTTTCAATGTCATTTTCTAGTAGTCTATAGGTGGTAACTTTTTATCTCTAAAAAAGCAAAAAACTTTGCATATCCCACTTTATTTATACTCAGCCCCTTTGCCACAAGCAAAGCTTCTATATCGCTTATATGTTCAACTCACTTCTAAGTTGTTGTTTGAACTGCTTACCAGTATACGTGCTATTTATAATCTTACTGATTATCTTCCCCCTATTTACAAGGGTCGCAAAACTTTTTTTGTCACTATTTTGTGAGGTGGGTGTTAAAACATTTTCTGTTGTTGTTTCTTTTGGCCTATCTTTTGGTATTTCTTTTAATGTAACCTTTTTTTCAAGATTTTCATAATTCCATAGATGCATCATTACTTGGAACATAAACATAAATCCGTTTCCTAATTTTGAATGATCGGCACTTCTTTTAAAACGTGGTCGTATGTCAAACTCATTTCCTTGTGCAATATCTCGAATAATGATCATTGCCATTTCTGCATCCATTAATTGAAAATTACTTCGTAACATAGAATCTACTTTTAGTGCTTCAACAACAGTATTTTTAGATAGATTCGGTTTGTTTTGTTCCAGAGCTAGTCTTTTAACAAACCTCTCAAATGTCTCCGACAGTACAAAGCTAGGATAATAACGTAGAAACTCATCTCTCAAGTCTTTTCCGCTTCTTCTTGTCCCTATTGCAGGTAAAGTATAGGCTATAATGTCATCTGTCGAAGATGCAAGATGTGTGGCTTCATGCATAATCGTTTCCTCTGGAGCTGTTTTTAACTGCTCTTCTGGAGAAATAGCTGGCTTTAAGTGAAAAGCATCTGCCATAATAATGATTCGACATTCGCCATCTTGTTTAAATACAAATGCATACGCATTTAAATATTCATTATATTGTGAATAATAGTTTTGTGTGATTTCATCTTGAACAAGGTCAGATGAGACAATCCACATGTTTTCAAATCCCCAATCCGCTGACTGTCGAAGAAATAACTCCCCCTTTTCTGCGATCGACAGGACTCTTTTGATGATTTCTCTTAAAACCTGTTCTTGGTTCGTTGCTTCTACTAAGTCAAACATTTGAATCAAATATTTCCCTACTTTTGTTTCAGCAATTGTAGATTGTTTTAATAATTTCGAACAAATTTCTTTGGCTTTGCTGAAATTTTCTACTGCTTTATAAAACTCTTGGGATAATTCTTCGATAAATGGTTTGAGAAAGTCAGGAACCTTTGTGGCATCAAAGCCCACAAATACTCGATAGTCAGCTCGAAAGTTTGTGGTACCTCCCTCCTCTACTTGACTAGTCAACTCGTTTTCTTTTACGAATTCAATTTCCCCTTCATTTGGATTACCGGGTTGTTCAGGTACCAGGTCAGGCGCTACTTCTTCAATATTTTGAGCAATAGAATCCTCTACCCATCCTTTCATAATCTCTAAATCTTCGTCTGTAAATAGAGGCTCTGGCGGTTGATTGAGCGTCACGTCTTCATTAGGAAATGATGTTTCTACCCATTCCTCTAATTCTGTTAAGTCACTAGTTGCCACAATAGGGACATTCGAAGGTCCCGCATCTAATAGATCATCAATTGCTTTTGATATTGCTTCACCTAGACCCTCTTCTTCAGGAATTACCTGATGTTGAGAAACTTTCTTAGTCAACAAATCGTTAATTGTACGAGACAATGCGCTTTCTACCAAAGCTTGATCGTTTATATAATAATTTTGTGGCTCCGAAATAAAGCTAGTTAACGGTGTAAGTGCCACATCGTTATCTTCATATCTTGGAAATTGGTAATCATTTGGAGTGACTACTGCTTGTCTGAATTTGTTCCAATCACTTATTTTCCCTGCCCCTGTAGGGATTGTATTATATGGTGGGAATATTCTATTTTTAGAGGTCTCTTCCTGTGATGTGCTCGCGATACCTACCTTTGAGGTACTAGCCTTCTCATGTTTCCCACCAGTTTTTGACACGGCACTCATATGATCAACAGAGACTCTTTCTAAATGAGTCTCAAAACGAAAATGTTGAATGCTAGAATCAAATCGTAATACAGTGAGCGGTTCTAGAATATTCTTTTTTACTAAATGGTATCGATTCTCTTCCATGTCCAACAAAATCAATGGAATGTACCGATGTGTGATTTTTATATACGTTCTTCCTGCTGCATCGCTCATCAACCCATACGCATCTGGAGCGGAAAGACCAGTTGGATCTAGTAACACTTCAAATCGGTTGATTTGACTCTCAACAACGGTTGTTACTTCTTTAGAGAGAAGGGGTGACGTCCCTGGCTCAAAATACCATTCCACCCCATTGAAATTGACTGGAAATATCTCATTTCCATCAATAACATCGTAACGTACCCCATGACCTTTCACTGGCTCAATTCTGATAGGTATAATTTGGTCATTCATTTTTATACCATACGAGATGGATTTATCTTTATTTTGTATGGTATAAACTATCCCCTCCCCATATCCCTTTGGGTAAATATTCGCTTCTTCAACAAACGGAACGTCTTTATCTACTTTCTTTGTTAAGCGATCAATCAATGCTTTTTGTTCTGGCGTAAAAGATGCTGCCCCTTCAAATTCTCTTAGTTGATTGCCTCTCAAAGTAAAGTATTTACCAGAGACATCGCCATTTTTTAAATCTGTCACCTTCATATATAATTTATTTTTTACCCATTTCACTTGAACTTCTGGACCATTTCTTGGTAAATGTGTACGGATGTATATGTCAGACCAATCTGTTGTTTCTTTTTGTAACTTTTCTAGTTTTAACAAGATTTCTTTGATACTATGGTTTAAAAAATTTTGATTTTTTAATGTCACTAATCCTTTTATGACTAATTGACTCCCACCTACAACTAACTCAAAACCGGGATCAATATAGCGTGCCACACCTGCTATGAGAGCTCTCAGTTCTGCTGGATTAGGGATTACGTTCGCACTGCTCATTATTGCATTTCTTAATCCACCTCGTGCAATTGCTCTGGCTACGCCCACAACAAACTTCGTATTCAAAGCAGTAACCGTTCCAAACAAAGGAATCAGCAGAACAACATCAATTAGACAAGAAGACACGGCCTCACCCACTTGTCCATTTATACTACTTACCACACAATCGTAAAACGGAATAATATGCTTCACCATATCCCATATTTTTTCAGTTGTCGACTTGTCATTTCCTGACTCATACAGTTGTCGGTAGAATGCATCACGGTGCTTACTGCTGATATTCTCGACGAATGTCTCTACGTCAGTTCCACGAGATAATTCTTTATCGCGATGGACTTTAACAGTAAATGTATAGTGTTTTTTATTTATCAAGACCCCATCACGGTCTTTTTGAAAACCTTGATTCCAAATGTACTTCTGATCAAACAAACCATATTTAAGATATAATAATGGATCAGTATCGACACGATATAACATATACCCACTGTCTTCATCCAATGCTTTTAATGCGTATAAACGTTCTTCATTGTTGCAAATGGCAACGAACAGATTGGTATTTTCTAACTTAAGGATTGTATCGAGCCAATCCACGCGTTTTGTAAAGGAAACTGGTGGCATACCCGGCGCACCTGCACCTCCTCCGACATAAGGAGCTTCATTTTTCAACTGCGCCGAAGCTTCGTAAATTTTGGTATCAGCCGAAAATATAAAGCTAAGCTCCTCAGGAATTACTATTTTTAGTGCCAGTTCAATCAACTTCTTATTGAACGAGTGATAGGCATTCGAAACAGCTTTAGTTAGGTGTGTGTATTTCTCATTAATATTTGGCAAGTCCAAAAGTTTAGGACATGGATTTTTCCCCTTAAGATATATCTGATCAAACCCTCTGACATCTATTACTCCCTTTTGTCTACATTCTTCGGCTACTTCTTTTGCCAACGCTTGCTTACGACGCCACTCCCTGAATGCTTTTTCATACATTTGATAAGAAACATGTATCATTTTATGTAGCTCTAAAATTTTGAAATAACCTTTCTGTCGATAACCTATGAAAGTGCTTAAGGCAAACTCTTTATGGTTTCCTTTTTCTAATGCTTCACTTAATCCCTTCGGATCGAGTTGAGCAATGGCTAATAGTGCTGGCGTGATTAGATATTGCAACTGATTAAGTGAATCGACGCCTTGTTTACTGACTGTCTCACAAAAAAACTCGCCAAACGCTCGAATTTCCGTTTGGTTGAACTGTTTCAGATATCCTGCATCTTTTAATAACATCGAACCTGTTAACTGCATTAATGTATCATAATCAGAAATCGGTAAATCATCAGATAGATTACTTGCCTCTAAAAGATAATTTGGTAATACGCGATCGACTAGATGGATCCATAAACTCTTTAAATTCGCTTGATCCTCCTCTTGCTTTCGTGAATCAGCAAGTGTATGTGCTCGAGGTAGAGGATCGATCAAACCCGATTTTTTCAACTCCTCTAGCTCAAACAGCTTTCTGAGCTGTCCAATCGTATAGGATGATGGATCTGAAGATGCAAGTATACTTTTAGCTATGTATGCTTCGATTGAACTTTCTAATAAATTTTCAACAGCCCATTTGGAAACCGTAGCTTCTGCAAGATTATCGGAGATTTTTTCCTCTAATTCTCCACCATATAGATTTAACTCTTTAAGAATGATCATCGCGATTGCTTGTAAGTTTTCATGTATGATCATTCGTTTGTCACCACTTCGTATCAACCATTTTCCCATTACAACGAATAGATCTTCTTTCGTTGCTTCATTTGCTAATAGGCCTTTATTGTAAAAAAAACGTTTCACCTGTTCCATTACTCGTCCCTCACGCCACTGATCCCCGTCACTCGTTGTTTTTAAATTAATAATATTTCCTAAGATATCTTGTTTATCTTTAGGTATATCTGCAGGGGGTACAGATGAATTCGAACTAGTTGATTGTTCAAATATACTAGATGTTCTATTTTCATTTAAAGAAGTGACATCTTCAATCGTTTGAGAAAGCCAAACAATGAAAGTGATTTTTGCCTCCATGTCTGAGATTACTCCATCTTGTTCTTCACCAATAATCAATCGAGCGATTTGTTTCACTTTCACCATATCAATTGTTTCTTGAGTAGTATCTTCAAGTAATGTCCATTCTGACACTTTTTCAACTAACAAACGAAGATTAGAGATATCGCAAGGAATCCCTTTTGTAGTTAAGAAAGTGGCAATTCTTTGATTGATTTGTTCTTTTTGAGTAGAATCGATTCCATTTTCAAAATGGTTCTGTAATTCGTTGGTTACCTGTTTGGCTGGATCAATATGATTTTCATTCAGAAATGCTTCAATTTTTACCTTTGTCTCTTTCTCTCCCTCTATCTCTTCAGTGATCCCTCCAACAAAACGACGTTCACTTTCTCTGAATTCCTTATAGAAATATCCTTTCTGTGCGTTATTGTTTTCCCATTGGAGAAAAATCTTTCTTGCCTCATCAATGGTAATAAAAGTTTCTTTAATACCATAATTTTTAAGGAGGAGATTGGCTGCCTCTTTTTCTCTTTTGATAATCAAATCATATGTATCAGCTGATAAAGTCCACTCGCGCAATTTTCTGACTAATTCACTCGTAGATGAATTAATAAAATGGGCATTTTGCTCATGGAGAAACGTCCTGACCGCTTCGTTCACTTTAGAAGTTTTGGTGCGATTTTCAAAAAGAGCAAAGTGGTAACAGACAAGAATGATTGGTTGTGTATTAGGTATAGAAAGCGGTCGATCATTAATAAAGTCGGCATAAATTTGATCACTATGTTTTCTTTTCTCTAGGAAATGACTCATCACGGATGTTTCCGGTTGAGCTAGTTGATAAATGTGCGTTTGATTCGTTTGATTTTTGTATGTATTACCCTCTAAAATCGTATTTGTTTTCCATTGCATAAAAATTGCCTGTAATTGAGTCGCAGAAAGAATATCTCCCAACCTTACATTTTCTACGCCATACGCTTTGAGTAAAAAAAAAGCTAAGGTTGCTAACTTTTCTGATATAACTGATACTTCATTTTTTTCACTTATTCCTACCCTATCTTGAAGTCTCTTTATCAGTTCCGTGTCAGTGACAGAATCACTCAATAATCCTTGTTTGATGTACCAATCTTTTAGATGTTTATTTACCGTTTTTGTAGCGTTTCTTCTTAAAAAAAGAAGTTCGTTATAATAAAAAATCGGCAATGGTTGATCCTGATCGATTGTAGGAAAACGATTTGCCGCAATCGCTTCAGTCACTTTAGATATTAATGTTAATTCAGTCGCATTCATTGTAGCTTTATCTTGATTCATCTGGGTGTCCATTATGATTGTTTGGTTCTTCATCAAAGCAAAATTTTTATTTATTGAAAATGTAACGTTTTTAAAAATATTATTATTTCGCCATTGGAGAAATACTTCAATGGCTCTACTATCCGTCAGATGTTCTTCGGAAAGATCATAAGCTTTCAAAATGATTCGAGCAATTTGTTTTCTTTTATCCAAAATATCTTGATTCGTGTTCCCTCTATTTCCCCAGTATTGGATTGCAAGAAACAACTCTCTGAGCGATGATTCATTCGACAAACACAACTCCTTATCATGCTGGCACACACGCTCAATAATCACTTTATTAACCGTCTCCGTCTTATCACGCTTGCTAAAAACCGCTAAATCAAACCATACTGGCCTCAGTGATTCAACTATTTTTTCTGAAGAAAGTTCATTTTTCATATAAGACGAAATCGTAGACTCGATTTTTTTTAGTGTATGATCCGAAAAGTCTTCATATGATTTCAGTGGAATGTTCACACTTCTATCCAATGGGAATATTTTTTTTCTACCATCGGATAATTTGACAGGAATCGTTGCCGCTTCTGCAACTCTTACTTTTAATGGATCCAATATTTCAAGGAATCGGTCAACGCTTTCCGTTGCTTTCTCCATTAATGTCCATACCATATTAAATTGTTCTTTTACTATTGAGCTGTTATCTAGATGTTTAGTGAGTTGAAATAAGTTGGGGAAGAAATGTTGTATTGGATGTCTAATATTCTTTCTAACTTGGGTAGTTTCCGAATTTTTTGTTTCATAGTAGGGAGGAAAAGTTTGCTTGAAAAAGGGGAAAAAATAGTCAATTAAAAGGTATCCATTTGCATTTTCTTGTTTTTCTGTAAATATACTATTTAAAAATCCACTAAAATAAATGGGAAATAAATCAATCTTCTCTATCGGAAATTCTTCTACATTTGATACTGCTCCTTCAGTTGCATTTACTGAAAAATATTTATTTGACAAAGAATATAAATCTTCCATGTGGAATTGAAAAACAGTTTTTAATGTTTCAGTCATATCCTTTCCAATAGAAAATGGCAAGTCGTTTTCTGTGCTAGTTTTTTTAAAGTGAAACTTTTTAATGTCTATTGGGCGGTAAGTTTGTTGACCTAGCCTTTCTTGTGAATCGATGATGGCTCTCTGACAGATTGTTTTAAAGTGAGATTGTGTATGATTGGGAACTTGCCACAGTCCCCAATGTAGTCGATAGTTAAACTCACTATTGGTTGTACAATTTTCAAGTTTCGAAATCCCGTGAACTACCTGATGAATATTGACACTCCATTGATGAGCTTTTTCAGCTAAGTACATCATCGGAGGATTATTAGAATTCCCTTCAATGATTGGTCCGACTATCGTATTGTTACCTGCTTCTGCCTGAAAATGCAACCGGTTAGAAGTAGAAGTTGAAACAAAAGATTGAACTGTGAGAAATTCTTCTTGATTACGCACTTCTATGAAGGTGTCTACTTCAAAAGCGGAAGAATCTCCTTTACCTGTTTGTTGAAGATTTGGTGATACTTTATCGGATAATCGAAAATTTCCTAATACACTTAATAGATAAAGGAATCCTAGCGGACTGTGAAATCCCTTGGGGCTGAGCGTCTGTCCCATACTATTGGCTAAAGCGTTCAACCATCTTTGTTCTGCTTTCTGATTATATTTCTTTTGACATTGATAATAAAATTCACCATTTTTTTTCCTATAAACTTCTATTATCATTTTTTTCACTCCTTCATCTGTTTTAATAAAAAAAATTATGTAATAATCATATTTTTAATCATAGAGAGTGTTAAGCCTGGATACCGAAATAAAGGAAAAGCATATCGTCAATAGCAATAAAAAAAAACTAAAAAAATTTTATTTTTATATACGTTAATTGTACAAAAAATATGACTATCCAATGTGACTTTATTTGAATGATTGATGAAAAAAATGGTCTATTCATAGTGATGACAGATATACTCAATAAAGAAATATGGATAGAAGCAGAAAACTTATATCCTGTAGATTTGTTTGCCTCTCCTTTAATTTTTCTTTAGTTGTTGTCGAAACTTAGTTACAAATTCCCATTGTAATTTTCATATAGAAACGTTCGACACACATCAGGTTAACCATGATGACATAGCTAATTTAACAAAGGATATGATTTATCTTTTCTGTTGTTACTGAATATAAAACCATCATAACAATGAAGTGCGCCCCCCTAAGTTAGACCGAAAAATCTAACTTAGGGGGTATTTTAGTGACTAAATACAATTACGCATTTAAAAAACAGATAGTTGAAGCTTACCAAGGAAGTGAAGGTGTTTATAAACCATTGACGGATCGGTATAGTATTCCAGACTCCTATCCAGTTAAAAACGGATAAAAACAGTTGAGACGCTCGAATTTGATGCTTTTCACAAGAAAAAACGAAACAAAGTTACTCTTCTCAATTCAAACAAGATGTCACATACTATTAGTTGAATAGTGATAAATCTTATCTTGACATTACCCTGAAATACGGCTTGTCCTCCAACGCTCCAGGTTTTTCATTGGCATCAATCATCCCTCAAATAAGGCATTTAAAGTCTTTCACCGAAACCGAAAGGAAAATACTCTAGGAACAAATCGTCCCAATACTTTTTCTCGTATTTTTGTATAGTCCCAAGCTATGAGAGGATCTCGGAAGATAAAATAAATTGTCACATCATAATCTCGATAAAGACATCTTTCAATATTCTGTTTTGCTTGGCCAATTGCAAATGTTCCATCTAAAAGAATAGCCATTTTTCAAAACCATGTCTAAAGAATAATCAACTAACCAAGATGAACCACTTTGAAAATCAGAAGAATTACTACCGGTATAGACTGGAAACTTTGCTCGAAAAACGTCTGCATCAATTCTACAAATATCTTCTGATAATTCTAATAGGCTAATCGCTACCTCGGTCTTTCCAGCACCAGGTGTGACAGCCATAAATATAGCTTCCTTTTGATCAGTAGTTTTACTTTTACCTTGAATTACTTCATTATTTTTTCTTTCTCCTTACCTCAAAAAGTCGTTCCACTTTTCAACCACTCTTTAAACGGTGCTCAAGTGCCAACTTCTTGAAATAAACGATCAATTTTCAAAACATGAAAAACTGTTTCAAAATTGCTTTCTGATTATCATCGGAGCTACCCAGCACTTTCACGACCTCTTATATACGCATACTAATCTTACAATGATTATTATTAAATTCTTTGATAATTATTCGATAATTAGAATTTTATTTTTTAAAATTGCTAATAAAGATTTTGTTAACTTGAATCACAAACGTTCAGTTCCTAATATTTGATGTTTTTATTCAATTGTATAGATACTCATGAATCAATTTCGCAGTTAGTTCTTAATATGTATACATTGCACCTCTTTATCTAATACAAACCATCTATTTTAATAACTAATTTTATAGACTATTTTTATCTTTTAGATTACAAGCAATGTCGATCATCAGCATAATAAACATAAAAGGACCAGTTACACTCAACAAAAATGCACCTAAGAATATAGCTAGTAATGGCATAGCGCCTATACCATTTTCACTTGCATCTAAATGAGGAAAAATTTTGAAAATAACTAAAAATACAAACGGTATAAATACTAATATAAACATACTTATTAAAAACAACACTAAACTTATGTTCCTAATTTTCTTAAACATAGTACACCACATTTCCAATTTTTTGTTATTATTATGTAGTAAAATTTGGCTTCGTACAAATTTTAACCAGAGTAATAAAAAAAGTTTATTATTAGTTAAAACGTAATAATATTAAGTTAAGTGCCAGAATAAAAAATCCTATGTATATATGAAACTTGCACTTTGTTAAATAAGCTTCTGTCTTCGTATAATCTGATCTTGATAGACTTTTCCCGAGGTTTAGTCGTACTACTTTTTTTACTCTCAATAAAAAAACAATACCTATACTAAAACACATCATACTAAAAAAACATAAGCTTATCCGAACCATTAAATATATCACTTTGATTCACCTAAATTCTTTTCACTATCTATAGTCAAAAGTTTATGCAAAAAAATTGTATTTTTCTAACAGTATATCTTAATTTTCTACAGTTTTTCCAGCAGCTAATGCTGCTATTAGTTCTAGTGCCTATTGTATGCCAAAGCTTTACCACGTAATGACGTTATGGCACCTTGAACAATAATTATATTTTCTACGACCCGAGCTATGTTTTACTTATTGTTTCTTTTATTTCCTCTGCTTACTACCTGCTGTACTTGTTCTTTTTTTAGTTAGGTAATTTCTCCTCTAAGTTTCTAATCATCATATATACCTTTGTAAGCATTGTTTTTCAATTTTTTTAAGGGTATCAAACTGTCTTTTTACCGATAAGTTAAATAATATAAAAAAATCACTCCTTTATTTTCTAGTTTTGTCATCTATACTTATTTAACTCCTCAACTTATTAAGAAGTTTTAGAACGATCGTCCTTTTTTTCTTGGTATCTAAGATGTAGAGTATATACCAATAACATTGTTATACCAAACGGAGCAGTAATATATATTCCCCACAGCGATACCCCTATACATGATAGTACAATATCACTATCAATAAAATTAGGAAATAAGTTACTCAATACACTCAAAATAAAGGGCATTACAATCAACATAAACGTATTAACACCTAATAGAACTTGACTTATCAAAAATATTTTTTTCATTTTTCCACTCTTTTCTTTTAGTCTATAGGTTCAAACCTATATTTTATTTTCAACTACTTTCATCAGTTTTCTCCAAAATTACACTTTTGATAATCTTTAAGGAACGTATGAGCGAGTGACCTTTTGATTTAATGGCTTTCTTATAAAAATATACGCAAAAGTTCTGGATTCTATTCTATTAATTGTATTCTAATGTTCTTCTCTTAGTTCTGGTTCAAATTATTTACCTTCTAAAGCTTATAATTAGTTTTTAAATCCCTAAGCACTCCACAGCCTCCTCAAAAGTTGATACAAAATAGAAATTATTCCCTTTGTTTGCTTCTCGAATAAAATCTTTCAGGGCTTGACTGCCTTCATTAAAATCACCAACGATTGCTAAATGGATATCATAATTGATATATTTTTGCAAAATTTCTCCTGCTATTCCTGAACTTAGATCATAAAATCCATTGATTATGGCTTCTTTCCTTAGAATGATATCAGTTGTTTGATAGTGATAATTTAATGACATTGCAAGATCTAAGGCGGATGCAGTATCGAAAATCAGTGGTTTATGATTTTCCATTTCGATCACTACGATATTCTTTTTGTTTTTTTCAACTACGTTTACCAACAATTGTCTCACCTCTTGTTTTTTTAAGTATATCATAGTGGCAGATTCGTTTTCGGATCTTTTTATTTATTTACTTCCTAACTTATTGTTTGTTACGGAAGCAACTGCTACAAAAGTAACAAAAAAACAACTCGTAAATCCCAAAACTTGCACAGTTTTTTGGTTTTTACGAGTTATTTTTAATGTTCAAACAATATTGATTTATTTTGTTAACACGAAGAATATTGGCAGCGCCTTTTCAATAGAAAATAATCCAGTAATACTTAGTATTTCTAATAAAATGACTATTTCTGAATCTTTTTATGTCGGATATGCTTCCAATTATTCCGACTTTTAGAAGAAAGTAGTTTTTCCAGAAATTTCATCTTGTTTGTGGGACCACCTAAACTTTTTATTGAAACAGAACCGTCACATTTGCTATCGCACGCACTGTTCGTCCATTTGGATATGAAAGCATTAGCTCTAGCTTATGTTGACCAACTTTTGATAGAACTTCAGGATTCAAAATAGTGATTTCAGGACGATCATTTTCTTCTATATGGGTCTGCTCAACAAAATCAAATGGATCATAAGGTTCTCCTAAAACAATCTCAACCCTCCGGCCAACAGGAAATGCATCTTGTATTGGTATTTGCGTTTCTTTATATTGATCATACAATGTAGAATCGATCAAACTTCTCCAATTCTTTGGCATTTTGTCATACTCTGCAGAGGTCCAATACTCAACATTTAATTGTCGATCAGATGTGTCATCACGTGTATTGCCAGAAACATACGTTGACTCTCCTTTAAAACCTTCAGAAGCTTGATTCATGATCAATAGCTCTCTCCGGCGGTTGGCTGGAATATTGTGATAATTGATAAATTGATTATCAATAAATACTCCATTATATACGTTGTCCTTTCCAGTATGCCGATTATACTCTATCCCAATCGCGTATTTATCCTGCCACTCTTTAAAATCAAACACGTTATTTGCTACTAGCCAATTCGATAACTCCGCTACTTGACCTTGATCAAAACTATCTCCTAATCCAAATTCTGGTGTTTCATACATAATAATACCGGTATTACGTAGATAATTATTCATGATTGTGATGTTACGTCCTGATTTGAATTTAAATCCACCATAAGGTCCATTGTGCAATCCACGAACGTGATTGCCTATAACCTGTACATTCTGTGATCCTCTTAGATAGATGGCATGATCACCTACCACACCATATCGATCCTCGTTCTCGTACATCTGCTGGAAGAAATTATCTTTTATCAAAACATTCTTCGAATTACTATATGAATTGACACCACAAGAAAGATAGTTTTGTTCGTTATGTTCAAGAGACATTTGCTCAGACTCCAACGCAGATTGTAGACGATTGATGGTTTTGATAATCTCAGGATTGCTAAAGCTCTTGATTGCCTCTAACTCATTGATCCGTAATCCAAATAGATTATCTGTAATCTGTACGTTTTCCATATACTCATATCTTCCAACCGTCGAAAAACCACCAATATAGATTGCCCGATTTTCTGTATCTGGCGTGGCATGTTCATGGTCTCTCATAAATATATTATTTTGCATAGTTGCCCCATTGGATGTCTGTAGGTTGATCGGATACAAAGAGACAGGATGATAAAACACATTATCATTGATGGTAATGTTATTTGCTAAACGTGTAAAAATTCCTACTCCATCGAAAAACAATGAATGAATCTCAATATTGTGGCTTGTCTGGTAATTTTCATCTGACAAATAAACGTTTTGTCCTGTTTCATTTTTCAATATCGTTGGATTTTCTTCTTCTCCTTTGATCTTGAGACCGCTTCTTAACACCACATTTTTATTGATGATATACGTATCAGCTGGAATATATAACTGTTTTGTTAAAGAATTGGTGTGATCAATAATCGTTTGTAATTGATCTGACTGATCTTCTAAACTCTCACGTCGCAACGCGTGCTCCCCAAAAATCGTCTCATCTGTTGCATCTAACCATTCGGTGTGCTGAGCCGGAAAAGTTTTTTGGCCCTCTAACTCATTCGTTGCTTCTGCGTTTATATTTGCTGGTATGCTTATTACAAACAGAACCAGAAAACATAACATCATTTTTAGTTGTCGTTTGTTCATTTGTCTCTCCATTCTTTTTAGCTGTGATTGGCTATCGTTCTAAACAGGAAGTATTTTTGGCGTTAGGTAACTTTTGTTTCAATACACTATAAAATAACGAACGATATCCATTTGTAGATTAGCAGATAAATAAATAGTTTTGCACTCAATAATTTCATTCACAGGTGAAATTATTGAGTTCTTTCGCAAAAAAATAGTTGAGCAACAGTTTTACCTTAAAAGACCCGACTAAATTTCTCTAGTCGGGTAACAGTCCTATTCGTTATAAATTATCACTTGAAACTTGATAATCCTTTTCTATTTTCTTTATCAATTATCGGGGTTATCTTAAACTCTTTTTCACCATACACCCGATGCATCGTCCACTGATCAATGAATGGTACCGCTAGATTCATGACAACAATCGCTACGCCGATTCCCCCTGGCAAATCTAAGACGATTCTTAAAACGGCACATAGTAAACCACAGCCGATAGCGAAATAATACTTCCCTTTATCGGTTGCAGGTGAAGTCGTATAGTCTGTTACCATGAAAACAGCTGCCATGATCAATGCTCCACTAAGCAAATGAGCTGTAGCAAAGCTGAAATTAAACCCACTATAAATCAAAATCGCTAGATAGAAAGAGCTTAGGGTTAATAAAGGAACGAATGGATGGATGATTTTTCGCACGATCAAATAGCCCCCAGCAATCAATAAAAGCAGTTTACTTGTTTCCCCCATTGGACCGCCTAGATCAATCCCTAAGAAAAGTTTCCACCATTCAGGTGTGGTCGCGCTGATTTCTCGAGAAAAATGACCAAGTGCCACAAGTGGCGTCACAGTTGTGATTACATCTGGTCCTGGTGCGATCCAATTAGTGATCCAAGGAGATAAAAAGAGCTTTAGAAGGACTCGTGCTGCTACTGCGGGATTGATCCAGTTCCTTCCTAACCCGCCTCCTAGATGCTTTACAAGGACGATAGCAATAAAATCCCCAACTAGTACTGTCCACAATGGTGCACTAGTAGGCAATGTCAAAGCTAACAGCCAACCTGTGATCACAGCAGTCAAATCGTTGACTGTGATCGGTTGTTTACTTGCTTTTTGGATAACCCCTTCTAGTAAGACACATGTGATGATACTGGTAATGATCATCACTATCGGACGCCCACCAAAAAAGTAAGTAGCACCAATCGTTGGAAATATAAGGGCAATCAACACTTGTTTCATTTTCCATTGGCTTGTCCAATCATTACGGATATGCGGACCATTAATCGTTCCGTTTCCTAGATATTTCGTACTCATCCTTTTGCCTCCATGATCTGATTTTTTACTGCTCTGATATCTTTTAGTAAGTCGATTTTTGAAGGGCAGATAAATGAACAAGCACCACATTCTAAACAATTCAACACGCCTAACTGTTCGGCTGTCTGAAGATCCTGATGACGGTACGCTTGACTGATCAAGATCGGATGTAGACCGATTGGGCACGCATTCACACACTCGCTACATTTGATACACCTTTGTTCCTTGGGGATAATTGCCTCTGCTGCAGACAATGCTAAAATCAAATTAGTCGTTTTTGTGACTGGTTCATCTAATGATTGGATAAGTTTCCCCATCATCGGACCACCATTCAATACCTTAAGAGGTGACGACACAAATCCACCACACGCAGCAATCAATTCCTCTACTGGTGTGCCAATTCGTACTCGTAGATTTTTTCCTTCTTTGATCGGTGTACCTGAAACTGTTACTACCCGTTCGAAGGATGCGACCTGCTTCAACGCAGCACTAAAAATACTATGTATCGTCGCTACATTCAAGGTGATCACTCCGACATCAAAAGGGAGCTTGCCTTTAGGTATTTCTTGAGATAATACATGCTTGATCACTAATTTTTCCGCACCTTGAGGATATAGGTCCCCTAGAATATGTAACTGGATTCTTGGATCAATCAGATATTTATGTAAATGTTCAATCACTTGTACAGATGATTTTTCGATCGCAATCCTTGCTTTTGGGATTTGATAAGTATCCAGAATCATTTGTATACTCTTGATCATTTGTTCGGTATCTTCAATCAATAATCTTCTATCACTAGTAATGGATGGTTCACATTCTGCTGCGTTAATGATCAAGGTATGGATCTTTTGTTCTTCTTGAGGTAGTAGCTTTATGTCAGTTGGAAAACCAGCACCTCCCATCCCTATGATTCCTGCATTCGCAACGATGCTATGTAAATCTTTATTTTTTGTATGTAATAATTCTATACGATCAGAAAAGTCATTTTCTATAATGACTACTTTAGTCAACTGATGATTGACCATACGCTCCTCGATTTTTTTTACGACTCCTGCCACTGAACTATGTACATTGGCAGATATTCGTCCATCTTTTTCTCCGATGAGTGTCCCAATTGCCACTTTATCTCCTACTTCAACAACAACTTTAGCAGGTTTTCCAAGATGCATAGACATTGGTAAAATAATTTTCTTTGGTGGCGTTAGTTTCTCGATGGCTTGTTGTGCTGTATGTTTATTTTTATCAAGATAGACGCCATTCAACCTTTTTTTTACTATTAATTTCATTTTCATTCCCCTAACGATAGATAAAAAAGTAATAAATCAAACCGATTGCTACTAATACTAATTGCAAACCTAATCCGATCCATTCATATTTTTTTCGATAACTAATTTTTTTCATTTCTCCCCCTACAATAACAATTATTTTTTTATATAAAACAGTTGTTTCATTACTCTCATGAACATGAACAAAACAGTATATATTCGCCATACTCCATTAAATCATATGATTTAAAAGTGAAATCTTTTACTATTTCCGTTTATACAAAAGTAAATAAAATAACCATTTGTAACAAATATAATAACACGATACAACGTAATATAAAAGATTAATTTATAAAAATTTTCATCTTATCTTTTTTACTAAATGACAATAACAAAAAAATTCTAACTCATGGGTTGCTTTGAGTTAGAATTTTTTATTGATTTGATTGCGAGAAATAATTTGGAGGACTACCTTTTACCAAGTCCTGATTGCCAAAAATTATTTTGTGGAACGTAACTATCTATCCTGTAACAATATGCTTACAAATCGTTACTCCACCGCTTGCTTTTCCACATTTTGATGATAGGGACTCTGTTCAAACAACACCTTCCCATGTGAAAAATATAATTCAGCGTCTAAACATTGCCTGTCGTTAAGTAAATCAGTTATGACATTCGCTAATTTGATTACCGCAATTCGATCAAATGCGGTGATCATCGATTGTCCAATTGCTAAATTATCTAAAACAATACTTCTATAGTCGGATAAAGTCGGACAAAACGTTTCAACAAAAGATTCGATTGAACTCACTGAACGGTTCAATAAAAAATGCATAGGATGGCTATTCATATGTTTCAAAAGATATTTTTTATTATTCGTTAAATCAAGTTGATTAGCAATACAAACATCGATTTCATTTGTCAAAGATAGTTCTCTTGTGACTTTACCTGTGATGGTATCGTCAATTTGGATGAACGTTACTTTTTGATGAGAATGTCCAGTATCGACGATCCGATCAATCACTTTTGTTACGCCGTTGATAAATGTATCTGAACCTACTGTATAGTCACCACTTGGGTAATCAAGATAGTTGGATACTGGTACAGTGATTACTGAAAGCCCATGGCTACGTAGCTCATTTGCAAATACAACACTCGAAGTCCCACCTAATAATACGAAGGAGTCGTAATTTTCCTCTTTTATCAATTGAATAAATGGATAGTTTACATGGTTAGTTTCTGAACATAAATAGGAGCAATCAAATAAATGCCAATGATTTACATTTTGATCCAGCTTTGTTTGGATATATTGTTCTTCAGAAAAATTGATTGCAAATAATTCGATTTCTTGTTCAGGTATGGAAAGCACAAGCTGTTCCACCAACCGCTCTCCCCCTTTTACATAGCCTTCTATTGATAAAATACCAACTTTTTTCGCCATATTCGTTTTCCCCTCACTGTATTCTTTCATTGAATTTCCATACTAAGTCAGTTCCAACAGCTATCTTCCTCAGACAGTAGTAATTTCTCATGCCGATCAAATAAATAGCAGCCCGATGTAATCGGTATCATTTAATCGTAAAATTTTTTGGAAAAGTCACTTAATTTTGCGATTTTCATATGATAGACATAGTTTCCTTCCGCTATTTTCTATTTAAGTAAAATATACCATATTTATTCCAATATAGCATAGAGGTTTTTTTATTGGTAGAGAAAAGTATAGGAATACTAAAATAGAATCAATTGCGACAGAACAAATTCTGATATTTTTGTATCACGGCAACAGCTAGAAATCGAGGAAGACAAAGACATATCTTCTCTTGGTGATCATTGAATCTGGCTTTAAATCTATTTTCAATCAAAAAAATAGACCACAAGTTTGACTTATAGTCTATTTATATCGTTCGATAGCTCAAAATAAAACAGCTTTAAACTTATTGTACCTTCAGCTGTAACAGGTATATTTTATTGGTAGCAAACAATTAGAGCTGTTTCATGTTGAATGATCCAACATAGAGTGAGATAATGTGCTTTTCATTTAACAAACGATCGATCGTTTTGACAGATCAGTTAAAAAATTTTCAATAAATAAATCTGTTCCTTCTTTTGTCAGTTCATTCGCTTGACTAAACTTTTCTTTTACATTTATTTTGATTTCTTTGAGGGTCTGTTCCTTTGTCAGAAGATCGAAGATATATGTCGCTACTTCATTCTCCAATAGAAAGATGCCCTCATCTGATGACAAATAGATTGTGTTTCCTAATTTTTCATAAGCGATTGTTTTGTTTAACTTCATTTCTTTTCTTCCCTTCCTTTAACTCCATAACCAATAGTTCTACTATTGATCGTCTTCTTTTAACAGTCATTCTTCGAAATTGATGGTGTTCTGAATATTACTTCACATGGACTAACTTTTCAAAAGCATTAACCCTATTACTTGTTCTCATTCCTTATTCCAAAGATAAGAGTCCCTTTATTCTTGGCAGGTGATTGATTCTTGCTTTTACTTTACATCGTAAAGTAATCAAATGCGAATAAGTAGTAGTTATCATCTCAAAACGTTATGTATACACATAATATTTCCTATATAAATAAGGGCTATCCGTCTTATCTGATCTTATTCATCGTTAACTTACAATTGATTATTGTGAGGCAAATCATAAACGAAATCATTTGCCTCACAATAAGGGGATTTTTAGGAAACTAAAGTTAGTCTATACAAAAAAGGGGAGTTTTTTAGTGTACTAACTTCGTTTCTACCATAAAAAAGAACGGTGTAAGCTTTGGTCCATTTGTTAAGCTACTAGAACGATTACATGACTTCACTTTAGTATACGGTCATCTAATATGCTTAGAAACTCTTCTCAGATCCTTTGAGCTAACTATCACTGTCCTCCTCTCTAGCATTTAGGAAAAAATTTCACTTTTTTTCCTAACATTAGTATAACGCGATTAATGTAAAAGTCAATATTTTTGTTAGGAAAAGTTAGGAATAAGCTTTTTTATTAAACAGCTTATTCATACTATTTTCATGGATTGCAGGATTTTAGACACTGAATTAAGGAGTAACTAGCTACCCTATTATTGAAACACTCACAAATTTTAGGAAATGTTTTAGAAAAAGGTTTAGGCGGATTGTTTCCAGACTTGATATTTACCTTATCGATTTTTTTGCAAAAGTTTAAAAACATTAAAAACATAACAATAATCTTCAAAAATTATGGTTTTAATGCTTTATATTGAGTATAATAATTTGAAAGATATCCTTATTTTTTCTCTATTTATTTATTATTTCACGCTATATTTATATATTTGATAGGCAAATCATAATAGCAAGAATAATTTATCTAACTCGTAAATGGTACTAGTTATTTGTTTCTATCATTCAAGAAAACGGAGGAAGGAAAACTGATGAAGAATTATTATTCAGTCAATGAACTTGCAGAGATTCTAGGAGTAACCACTCGTTCTGTACGAAATTATTTACGCGAGGGAAAACTACAGGGGATAAAGGTTGGAGGAAAATGGAAATTTTCAGAAGAAAATCTGTCAGAGTTTCTACAGTTCTCCCTTAAAAATAAACCAAGTTTCGTAGGAACTGACCAACCAATAAATAGTGCAGTAGTCCTAAAATTCTACCTTCAGTACGAAACGTTGGAGTCATTGCACCAATTTAGAGATTGTATGATCAAGTATCATCAAGATGTTTATTCAAATAAAGAAGATCGTTACTTTTTTTATAATGTCTTAGATGACACCTACGCGGAATTTATTATTAGCGGGAATTTTAACTATGTTCAAAGTTTTGGTACTTGGTTCAATGAAGCTGTTTTAAAACGAACGGATATCTCATTGACCGCACCAAAATAAAGCAGTGTAAGACATTTTTGTTAGTTGATGTCTTACATTGCTTTATTTTTTTAAATCAGCACAGTGATCATACTACCCCCGACAATCAAGGCTAACCCGATCAACGTGTATCTTAATTCTTTTTTGCTCTTCTTTTCGTGCAAAATAACCATACCACCTAATGTTGAGATCACTACGTTCAGTTGCGTGATGATATAGGCAGTAGCTACTCCATTGGCATTAGCTGAAAATATATAAGCAAATGCTGCTAAACTAAAAATGACTCCGACGATCGTTGCTTTCCAACTTTTTCCATCTCCGTACGCTTTTGGTTGCTTCAAGACGACGTAAATAGCCGCTGCTAAGAAAACACCTAACATTTGTGGAAAGAAGATAGCTACACCGTCTGCATTGACTAATTTAGGTAATGCACTGTACACCCAATAACCAATACTCGTAGAAGCAAGAATCGAAATTCCTTTAGTTATCCCACCTTGTTTACTTCCCCCATCAGTTACTGCTGTTAGTGCAGAACCAATCACTAGCAAGACGATCGCTACTCCGCCAATCACTTTTCCTGTTGTTCCTGCCCATTCGCCAAAAGCAAAAACACCGATCAGTGACGTTCCAACAAGTTGCATCGCAGTGGAAATAGGCATTGTTTTTGATACGCCGATCAAATTGAACGTGGTGTATTGTCCGATTTGGCCAATGACCCAAAACGCCCCCGATAAAAGACTGATCAAAAATGTAGTAATCGAAATACCACCGGGTGACATGAACAATTGAACAACTAGACCAACGAGTAATGCGCCAATACCCGTACCTAATATTTCATTAGTGGGACGCCCACCGATTTTTTTCAAAACCAGTGGTTGAATCCCCCAGCCAATCGCTGGTATTAATGCAATTAAGATTCCCATCAATCAATACCTATCCTTTCCCACCTTGAAATGAAGGATAAAGCGTCATACCACCGTCTACAAACAACGTAATACCTGTAACGTAGCTTGATTCATCTGAAGCCAACCAAGCAGCTGCAGCGGCAACTTCACTTGGTTTTCCGATCCGTTCCATCGGGATCATACTTTCTGTTGTCGCTTTTTGTTCTGGATCATCAAACTTTTCGGCATTGATCGGTGTTTTGATCGCTCCTGGTCCGATACTATTGATACGTATTCCTTCAGGCGCATACTCCATCGCAACACTTTGAGTGAATAGTTTTACCCCACCTTTTGAAGCGGCATAATGTGAGAAAGTCGGCCATGGGATTTGTTCATGGACAGAGGAAAGATTGATAATACTTCCTTTTACTTTGTGTTTTTTGAAATAATTGATCGCGGCTTTTGTTCCTAAGAACACGCCAGTAAGGTTGACTTGCATCACAGTTTCCCATTCTTCCAAGCTTAATTCGTGTGTAGGTTTTTGGTTCTCAGTGCCAGCATTGTTGACCCAAACATCCAACTGACCATAGGCTTCTATAGCTTGATCAATCAAAGTCTGCACGCCTTCTTCTGTTCCCACATCCGCTTTGACAGCTATTGCTTGGCCCCCAGCTTCTTCAATCGCTTTAACTGCTTCTTCGGCTCCCTCAGCATCCGAATGGTAATTTACGACTACTTTCATCTTCTCTTCTCCAAAACGCTGAGAAATGGCTGTACCGATCCCTTTGGACCCACCAGTCACTACAGCTACTTTCTGTTCTAATTCTTTATACATAGAAGACACCCTTTCTTTTATCACATTAATAACAGATATTTTAAAACATTCGTTATTAGCTATAAAGACAGTGTACACTACGCAGTGTAGGTGAAAGCAAATCATACGCACTAAAAAATTCTTTCCAAAAAAAGAAAGCCCTTCAGTTATCCTGATTGGGCTTCTTCCTTATTCTCGAATACTACATTTGCTTATTCAACATGTTCAAAAAAATCAGCAGTTACTTGTTCGTCTGCTTTTAATTGCTCGATCAAAGCTTCTGCTCCATCAAACTTCACTTGATCTCGGATAAACTCGTGCCAACGAATGTAGACATGTTCACCATAGATATCTTGATCAAAATCTAAAATATACAGTTCGACTGTCAATTCACGTCCATCGCCAAATGTATCATTATGTCCGATTGATCCCATCGCTGGGTACCACGTCTCACCGATTTTGATTTCACAAACATAGACACCCACTTTTGGTAAATGAACGGTGCTTTTAACTTTGACATTGGCTGTCGGGAATCCTAATAAGCGACCACGTGCGTCCCCGTGGATGACCACACCGTCGATTTCATAAATATATCCTAGCAAATGGGCCACCCTCGCGACATCCCCAGCATCCAAGTCTTGACGAATCCGTGAAGAACTGATTTTTTCCCCTTCTTGTTGCTCTTTTGGTACAGTGACTACTTCAAAACGACCTTTTGCATAACCAGGGAAATGAGGGACATCCGCAATTTCTTTCGGACCATACGTATAGTCAAAGCCAGAAACAGCATACTTAGCATTTAGTCCTACAATATATTGATCAACGAAATCTTGAGGGGCTAAGTGGGCAAATGCAGAAGTAAATTCAATTTCGTAAAGATAATCGATACCAAGTTCTGCCATTTTTTCTTCTTTTTGTTCTAACGTAGTCAAGTATTTGACGTTACTTGGATTGATTTTTTTAAAGACGATTGACGGATGTTGATTAAATGTCATCAATGCCAATTTCAGACCCTCTCTTTGAGCAATTTCTCGCCCTGTTTCAATCACTTTCTGATGTCCTAAATGAACTCCGTCAAAGAAACCTAAGATCAATACGACGTCTTCTTTCGGAATTTGAGAAACTTGATAAGGGTGTCTGATTTTGATGATTTCCATTTTTACATTAAACCTCATTTCTTAAAACTTTACTTGGTTTTAACTTATTTTTTTCTTTTGGATTTGGTTGGTAGATACTCACTACTTTTCCTTGATAAAAAAGAGCAATTTCTTCTGATGGCATCTCTGATAAACCAAATACTTGGTAATCTAAACGCATACCATTCTTGACTTTCTGCCAAACTGTATCGTCGATATCGACCTGTTTGAACTTTGTTACACCCGTTTCAATGGGTAATAAATACTCTTCGATCGTACCATTCTCCATATATGATGCTACTTCAGCTAAAGTAATTGCTTGGGATTCATTCATGCCGGCACTCGCTGTTCTCGTCAAATCTGACATATGTGCAGGATAGCCCAACTTACTCCCCGTATCTACAGCCAATGTCCGGACATAGGTACCTTTCCCACATTCGACTTCAAACCGCCACGAAACGGTCCCTGCTTCTTTTGACCAGTGGATTTCACTCGTTCGTTCAAAACGATAGATCTGCGCCTTGCGAACAGGTCGTTCCACTGTTTCATTATTTCGAGCATATTCATATAAACGTCGACCATTGACTTTCACAGCCGAGTACATCGGAGGAATCTGTGTGATCTCACCGACAAAAGCAGCCATTGCTTCATCTATTTGGTCCTCTGTCAACACTTCGGTTACAGCCCGTTGTTCGACGATTTCTCCTGATTTGTCTTCAGTCGTCGTACTGTAGCCAAGGGTGATTTCTCCTTTGTAGGTCTTCCCCGAATCCGTCAGATATTCAATGACTTTAGTGGCTTTACCAATACAAATTGGAAGAACACCATCTACATCAGGATCTAATGTCCCACCATGTCCGATTTTCTTTGTATGTAAAATTTTTCGTAATTTGAATACACAATCGTGGCTAGTCATGCCGCGTTCTTTCCATAAAGGTAATAAGCCTTCCATCTTTTGTTCTCCATTCTTTTAAGTATTAACTGAATTATTATAACACATCGGATCAAAAACTGACGGGATTGATCCTTAAATGTACGATTATTTTGTTTTAGAAACATAAACGTAACAAAAGTTCACACTGTTGTAAATAGAAAGATGGTATTCTTTTTGTAAAGGAGGGAGCACCTATGGAAAATCTTTTCTTTGCACCTTTTGATTGGTTATACGGATGGTTATCTGGTAGATGATCGGATGATTCTTTGATCAGTCAATTCTTATATTTTGCTTTTATGATGAAACATGTTTTCCCCAAAAGCGGACAATTCAGCGATGATCATCTGCTACGAATACAACGAAAAAATTCGGAAATGGCTTCTTCTATTTTTGGATTCTTTCGTTGTATTTCGTTTGGCTCTCTAGTGTCGAATGAAAATAGACAAAAAAAACAGGGAGGATACAGTTATTGTATCCTCCCTGTTCGACCATTGATACGAACGAGTTAACTCGCTAGAACATTAGTCTTTGTTTAAATTACGCAATAATTCATCGATATGATTACCATATACAACTGATTCGTCTAGCTCAAACGTCAATTCAGGTGTTTTATAAATACTCATGTTATGTCCTAATTCACGACGAATCAGTCCACTTGCTTTATTCAACCCTTCTTGCGCTTTTTTCTTATCTGAAGCTAAGTCTGATAAAAGGCTATAATAAATCGTTGCTTGTTGCAGATCACCCGTGACATGCACATCTGTGATCGTTACATTTTCCACACGTGGATCACGTACCTTTTTGCGTAAGATATCATTCACTTCTTTTAAAATTTCTTGACCGACTCTGCGGTCACGATAGTTAGCCATAATGAGCGGCCTCCTTTTTTTAAATTAGTCGACTTTGATTTCTTCCATGATAAAGCCTTCGATAACATCGTCTACTTTAAGATCATTGAATTTCTCAACCATTGCTCCACATTCAAAGCCCATTTTCACTTCTTTGACATCGTCTTTGAAGCGTTTCAAGCTTGCTAATTGTCCTTCGAAAATGACGATGCCATCACGAATGACACGCACACCGCTATCACGACGAATGTAACCATCAGTGACAAAGGCACCAGCGATCGTTCCAACTTTTGATACTTTGAAGGTTTCACGGACAGTCATTTGACCAGTGATTTTCTCTTCAAACTCAGGATCTAACATCCCTTTCATCGCAGTTTCGATTTCTTCGATGGCTTTGTAGATGATACGGTGAAGACGGATATCCACTTCTTCTGTATCTGCTTGGATTTTCGCTTGTGGTGTCGGACGAACATTGAAACCAATGATGATCGCATTACTTGCCGCAGCAAGCGTCACATCACTTTCATTGATTGCTCCAACAGCTGAATGGACGATCTTGACACGTACGCCTTCAACGTCGATCTTCTTCAATGAAGCAGCTAGTGCTTCTGCTGAACCTTGTACGTCAGCCTTGATGATGACATTGACTTCTTTTAATTCGCCTTCTTTTAAGCTTTCAAACAAGTTGTCTAATGTCACACGACTAGTTGCTGCACGTTGTTCTAACATCGCACGTTTGCCACGTTCTTCACCCGCCGCACGAGCTGTCTTCTCGTCTTCAAAGACAACAAAACGATCGCCTGCTTGAGGTACATCATTCAATCCTGTGATTTCAACTGGTGTTGCTGGTCCAGCTGTTTTTTCACGGCGTCCTAAGTCGTTGACCATTACACGGACACGACCGTATGTGTTTCCGACAACGATTGGGTCTCCAACATTCAATGAACCTTGTTGAACAAGTAATGTTGTCACAGGACCTTTTCCTTTGTCTAATCGTGCTTCAATCACTGTACCGATCGCACGTTGTGTTGGATCAGCTTTCAAGTCTTCCACTTCAGCGACTAAAAGAATCATTTCTAATAGTTCTTCGATGTTTTGGCCGAATTTTGCTGAGATTTCTACAAAAATCGTTTCGCCACCCCATGCTTCAGGAATCAATTCATATTCACTTAATTCTTGCATCACATGTTGTGGGTTTGCACCTGGTTTATCGATTTTGTTGACTGCAACGATGATTGGTACACCAGCTGCTTTCGCATGGTTGATCGCTTCTACAGTCTGTGGCATTACGCCATCATCGGCGGCAACAACTAAAATCGTGATATCAGTGATACTTGCACCACGCGCACGCATACTTGTAAAGGCCGCATGTCCTGGTGTATCCAAGAATGTGATTGGTTTGCCATCAATATCGATTTGATACGCACCGATATGCTGTGTGATACCACCGGCTTCTCCGCTTGTTACGCGAGAATGACGTAAGGTATCGAGTAAAGTTGTTTTCCCATGGTCAACGTGACCCATGATCGTTACAACTGGCGGACGTGAAACTAATTTTTCTGGATTCACTTCATCCGCTTCAAAGAATTTGTCGATATCCGCGATATCTACTTGGATTTTTTCTTGTGGTTCCATACCGTAGTCTGTTGCTAACAATTCGATCGTATCTTTATCTAATGCTTGGTTTTGATTGACCATCACACCTAGCATAAATAATTTTTTAATGATCTCTGCTGGTTCGCGGTGAATTTTCTTCGCGATATCTGCAACATTCATACCTTCTGTATACTCTAATACTTCAGGTAACTCACGGAATTTACGTGGTGGGACTGCTGGCTTGTTTGACGTTTGTTGTTTGCCTTTTTTCCCTTTTTTGTTGAAACGATTGCGGTTGTTATTGTTGAATTTGCCGCGATTGTTATTATTGTTTCTATTTTGGCCGCCTTGGTTTGCTCCTTGACGGTTTTGGTTACTGCCCTGAGTGTTTCCTTGGGCAGTTCCCTGACGGTTTTGGTTGCTACCTTGGCTGTTTCCTTGGGTAGTTCCCTGACGGTTTTGGTTGCTACCTTGGCTGTTTCCTTGGGTAGTTCCCTGACGGTTTTGGTTGCTGCCTTGGTTGTTACCTTGGCGATTTTGATTATTGTTTTGAGTAGTTCCTTGACGGTTTTGATTGTTTCCACCTGTCTGATTACTCTTATTCTGATTTGTTGATTGGTTTTTTCCTTGATTCACTTGACCGCTCCCTTGACCGCGATCTTGATAGTTGCGGTTACTTTTATTTTTTTGTTGGTTCGATGGTTCGTTTGTTTTCTTTTGGTTACTTGGCTGTTGTCCGGCTGGTTTTTGGTTTGCTTTTTGTACTGGTTGCTTTTTCTGCTGTGGTTGGTTGAACGCTTGTTGCAGTTTCTTTTCATCTTGTGTGCTGACTGCACCCATGTGATTTTTCACATCGATTCCAAGTTTCTGCGCTTTATCAACGACCTCTTTACTAGACTTGTTCCATTCTTTCGCTAGTTCATAAATTCGTTTATTGCCCATGCAATCACCTTCCTAACCTTCAATTAGCTCCTTGACCTTTTTTGCAAAGCCGGTGTCCGTGATTCCTATCACTTTCCGAGGTTTACCGATCATCTGCGTGATTTCTTCCTCAGAAAACAGCTCAAAGCAAGGAACTTCGTAGTACGAACTCTTATCTTTGATTTTTTTTCTGGTATTCTCACTGGCATCACTTGCGACGAAAACGATCTTGGCTTTTTGGCGACGGATGTCTCCGATCGTCAATTCTTCACCTGTGATCATTTTCCCTGCACGCATCGCTAGACCAATAAGATTCATGGCTTTTTGCCGATTCATTCCATTCATTCGCCAAATAGCTCTTTTCGGGCTTTTTGGTGAGTGACGTAATCTAATAGTTCTTGATAAAATTCATCTGTTAGCTTAGCTTCAAGTACACGATCCAAGAGATGTTTATCCCAAGCTTGTTGTACTTCCTCCGGCTCAAGTGAGACATACGCTCCTCGTCCAGGCATTTTTCCAGTAGGATCGATCGATACCACACCTTCTTTTGAACGTGTGACACGAATCATCTCTTTTTTTGGTTTCATTTCACCTGAAACCACAGATTTGCGTAAAGGGATCTTCCTTTGTTTCATCTCTTTGCCTCCTTCACTAGCAGTTAAATTTCTTCTTGTTCAGTTACTTCGGTTGTTTCGTCTTCAAATGCGATTGTTTGATATTCATCATCTGTCAAATCTGATTGGATGATTGCTTCATCGTGTAATTCTTCAGAGATCGCTGCTTCTGCCTGAGCTTTTTTCTCATAGAATTCAGTCATGTCTGACTCTGATTTGATGTCGATTTTGTGGTTCGTCAATTTGGCTGCTAGACGCGCATTTTGTCCGCGTTTACCGATTGCCAATGACAATTGATAATCCGGCACAACGACCGTACAAGCTTTTGGATTTTGTTCGTCAAAAATGACATCCACGACTTGTGAAGGATTCAATGCGTTCGCAATGAACACCGCAGGATCTTCATCCCACTCGACGATATCCATGTTTTCGCCCTTCAATTCATTCACGATTGCTTGGACACGTTGGCCTTTAGGACCGACACATGTGCCGACAGCATCGATATTCGGATCAGTTGAGCGAACAGCCACTTTTGAACGATCGCCTGCTTCTCTAGCAACGCTGACGATTTCAACAAGTCCATCATAAACTTCTGGTACTTCTTGTTCGAACAAGCGACGCAAAAGATCAGGATGACTACGGCTAACAAAGACTTGAGGGCCTTTTGATGTATTCTCAACACGTGATACATATACTTTGATACGATCATGTGGTTGATAAAATTCATTTGGCATTTGGTCTTGTTTTGATAGGACTGCTTCGATTTTACCTAAATTGACATAGATATAACGTTTGTCTTGACGTTCAACGATCCCTTGCATAATGTCTTTTTCATACGCACTGAATTCGTTATAGATGATTGTGCGTTCTGCTTCACGTACACGTTGCAAGATGACTTGCTTAGCTGTTTGGGCAGCGATACGACCGAAATCTTTTGGTGTGACTTCAAAACGGATCTTGTCACCGATCTCGTAAGCAGGATTGATCAACAAGGCGTCTTTCAAAGATACTTCTAATTGTGAGTCCATCACTTCTTCGGTGACTTCTTTCACTGCATAGACATGGATCTTGCCTTTTTTTTGTTCAAATTCTACTTCTACGTTTTGTGCTTGCCCATAATGGCGTTTGTATGCAGAAACTAACGCAGCTTCTAAAGCGTCGATCACGATTTCTTTTGAGATTCCTTTTTCAGCCTCTAAAGCATCTAACGCGTTCAACATTTCTTTACTCATTCTTCTGTTTCCTCTCCGTGATTAAAATTGGATTGCTAAGCGAGCTTTGGCAATATTCTTACGGTCAAAAACAATTTCTTTTTCCCGTGTCTTTATGCGTATCTTCAATGTAAGCTGTTCAGCATCAAATGATTGGAGAAAACCTTCGTATTGTTTTTCTCCGTCAACTGGTTGATATAAAGACACATGGATATACTCTCCTCGTGCTTTTTCATAATCTGCCTCTTTTTTCAAAGGGCGTTCTGCGCCTGGAGATGATACCTCTAGGAAATATGCTTGTGGTATCGGGTCTGGCTCTGTCGTATCAAGTTTCTCACTTAATTTTTCACTGACAAATGCGCATTCTTCAATGTCGATTCCGCCTTCTTTATCTATAAACACCCGTAAAAACCAGCTTTTTCCTTCTTTGACAAATTCTACTTCTACTAGCTCAAACTTTTGTTCATCTAAGATCGGTGTCACCATTTCTGTGACTGTTTCAACGACGCTACTCAAAGATTTCGCCTCCTTAAAATTAGATCCGTAATTCCATTAAAAAGAGTGAGCGAAAATTCCGCTCACTCACAGTTAGTATCATTACCTTAAATAACTATAACATAAATCACTCTAAATGACAAGCCATATCATTAGAATCAACTGGCAACCAGCTTTACTAATCTTTGCTTTCATTTTGATTCATTTTCATTTCTCACGTTGACTTTTATAACATATCAAATAACGATAATTGATTTTCATCAGGTAAATCTTTCAAGACACCATTTTCTGTCATATACTCGATCAACGTCTTCGAGACTTTCCCACGAGTTGCCAAGTCTTCTTTGGATAAGAAAGGACCATCTTTTCTAGCTTCGACGATTTGTTTCGCTACGTTGGCCCCTAAACTTGGTACCGCACGAAATGGCGCAATCAGCGTGTCTCCTTCGATCACAAAGTTTACTGCATCGGATTTGTATAAATCGATCATTCCAAATTTCAAGCCACGTTCTAGCATCTCATTGGCTAACTCTAAAACTGTCAACTGATTCTTTTCTTTTACAGAAGCATCTAACCCTTTATCCGTGATTTCCTTCATCGCCTCTTTCACTGCTTCTTTTCCTTTGCACATAGCGACAAGATTAAAATCATCTGCACGAACGGAAAAATAGGCACAGTAATACAATATCGGAAAATAAACTTTGAAATAAGCAACCCGTAACGCCATCAAGACATAAGCAGCCGCATGGGCTTTCGGGAACATGTATTTGATTTTCGAACAAGAATCGATGTACCAGTCAGGTACGTTATTTTCTTTCATTGCGGTCAAATACGTTTCACGTAATTCGTCAGGGATCTTATTCCATAATCCTTTACGCACCGTCTCCATGATTTTGAACGCCATCCCACTATCTAAGCCAGCATGGATCAAATAAACCATGATATCGTCACGACAGCCGATTACTTCAGCCAGCGTTGCATCCCCACGTTTGATCAATTCCTCTGCGTTCCCTAACCAAACATCCGTACCATGAGAAAGACCAGAGATCTGCAATAATTCCGCAAAAGTCGTTGGGTGTGTTTCCTCTAGCATCCCACGAACGAAACGTGTCCCAAATTCCGGTATCCCTAATGTACCTGTTTTAGAATAAATCTGTTCTTGTGTGACTCCCAAGACTTCGGGTCCAGAAAAGATCCGCATGACTTCTGGATCATCGGTTGGGATTGTTTGTGGATCAATCCCAGATAAATCTTGCAACATCCGGATCACCGTTGGATCATCGTGTCCCAGGATATCAAGTTTCAAGACATTGTCATGGATCGAGTGGAAATCAAAGTGGGTCGTTTTCCATTCTGAATTCTGATCGTCTGCCGGATATTGGATCGGCGTGAAATCATATACATCCATATAATCGGGGATAACAATGATCCCCCCTGGATGCTGTCCGGTCGTTCGTTTGACCCCAGTAGCACCTTTGGCTAAGCGATCCACTTCGGCGCTGCGGTAATGCAAGTTGTGGTCACGTTCAAACCCTTTAACGAATCCATACGCCGTTTTATCCGCAACAGTACCGATCGTTCCCGCACGATAGACATATTCTTCGCCAAACAATACTTTCGTATAATGATGGGCTTCTGCTTGATAATCCCCTGAGAAGTTCAAATCGATATCGGGTACTTTATCGCCATGGAAACCTAAGAATGTTTCAAACGGAATATCATGCCCATCTTTATTTAAACGAGCGCCGCATTTTGGACATTTTTTCTCAGGCATATCAAATCCTGAACCATAAGTTCCATCTTCATAAAATTCCGAATACTGACAATCTGGGCAATAGTAATGAGGTGCCAATGGATTAACCTCTGTGATCCCGGTCATGGTTGCGACGAAACTAGAACCAACCGAGCCACGAGAACCAACTAAATAGCCATCTTCATTACTTTTATGCACTAACTTTTGTGAAATCAAATAAATCACTGAGAAACCATTACCATTGATCGAATCCAGTTCTTTTTTCAGACGCTTTTCTACGATATCCGGTAATGGATCACCATACATTTGTTTTGCCTTCGTATAACTTAGATCTGTGATTTCATCTTCCGAACCAGGGATTTTAGGCGTATATAATTCATCTTTAACTGGCACGACTTCTTCACAGATATCTGCAATCTTATTGGTATTTTCAACTACGATTTTTTTTGCTAAATCTGTCCCTAAGAAGGTGAAAGCAGTGAGCATCTCATCCGTTGTTCTGAAATGCACTTCAGGCAAACTGTGACGATTCAATGGATTGGCTCCCCCCATCGAATTGACCAAGATTTTACGATAGATCGCATCTTCTTCATTCAGATAGTGGACATTTCCTGTTGCTACAACGATTTTATCTAATGATTTGCCGATTTCTACTAAGTTACGAATGATTTCTTCTAAATCATGTTCATTTTTGACAAGCTCTTGCTCCAGGAGTGGTGCATAGACAGCTTTAGGCATGACTTCGATATAGTCATAAAATTTCGCCCGATTACGTGCTTCTTCTACCCCTTTTTGCATCATAGCTTCAAAAATCTCACCTTTGTCACAGGCAGAGCCAACTAACAGATCTTGTCGGAATTTTTTCAGTTGTGATCGGGGGATTCGTGGCACACGTTCAAAATAATCGACGTTGGACATCGAGATCAATTTGAACAGGTCTTTTAATCCAGCTTGGTTTTTCGCCAGTAATGTGACATGGAAAGGTCGCGCCCGTTTGTAAGAATCACCCTCACCTACATGGGCATTCAACTGATCGTGGTAATACATTTCGTGGTTTTCCATCGCTTCTTTGATAAATATCCAAGCCAGATGTCCGGTTGCTTCCGCATCATAAATCGCGCGGTGATGCTGTTCCAAGCTAACACCGAATTTTTTGGATAGTACACCTAAACCAAACCGTTTGAATTGTGGATATAAATAACGAGCTAGTTCTAAGGTATCTATAACTGGATTAGCTGCTTCAGGGATGTTGTATTTGGCATAACTTGTATTCAAAAATCCCATATCGAATGCCGCATTATGGGCAACTAGGATCGCATCTTTTGAGAATTCCAAGAATAAGCGTAAAACTTCTTCCTCAGATTTTGAACCGCGAACCATTTCATCCGTGATTCCTGTCAAATCAATGGTTGTTCGTGATAAGGGATGTCCAGGATCGATAAATTCATCAAAACTTTCAATGACATTTCCTTTATACATCTTAACAGCAGCTAACTCGATGATCGTATCATAAACAGCAGACAAACCTGTTGTCTCCACATCAAACACGACATAAGTGGATTCACTCAATGAATCATGGGCGTCATTATACGCAATCGGCACTCCATCATCGACCACATTCGCTTCGACACCATACAAGATCTTCACACCAGCTTTTTTCCCTGCACTATGTGCCTCTGGAAATGCTTGTGCACCGCCATGGTCAGTGATTGCAATTGCTTTATGTCCCCACTTACCTGCTTGTGCCACAAGATCTGCAATATTGTTCGTCGCATCCATGGTACTCATATTACTATGAAGATGTAATTCGACACGCTTTTCCCCTTCAGGAGAATAATCTTTACGTGGTGCATGTTTAACTTCTAAGATGTCTTGAGCATTCATCACTAGGTCACGAACAAAGGTGTCTTCTTGGACACTCCCACGAACTTTCAGCCAACTACCCGTACTGATTGCTTCAAAGATTTGTTCATCTTTTTCATTATTTGAAAACTTTTTGACGATAAATGAAGAAGTGTAATCTGTGATCTTCAATGTCAAAATCTTACGTTTTGAACGAAGCTCGCGTACTTCTTTGTCGAACACGTAACCTTCGATCGTTACCCGGCGTTCCTCTTCCAAGATATTGATCATCGGTGTGATAGGCTCATCATTCGGGATATTTCTACCTAGTTGGATCGGCCCGTCAAGCGCTGGTAATTGCTCTTTGCGCTCTTTTTTCTTTTGTTCATGAACAATCAAGCTTTCAGCCGCTTGTTTCATAAACGCCTCAGCCTGTTCTTGTCGTCTTTCTTCAAAAAGCTTTAGGACTCTTTCTGCTTGTTGCTCATCAACTTCTGGTTCGATCCGAAACTTAGGAAAGCCGTAACTAACAAATAACTGTTCTACTAATGGCAGATATTGTTGTTTAAGATAGCCGATCGCTCCCTCACCATCAACAGGCAAAATCACCTTATGATCTTTGATCGTTGGCACTTGCGTCTTTAATACCTTTTGTACTAAAGGCGTATCGCATTGCTGACTCTCCAGTGCTTGCGACCAATAATCCTGTAAGAGTTGTTCATCAAATGTTTGATCCGCTGCTTGAACTGTGATTTTCACCTCAGCAATTTCTTTGAATGCAAGTATGACATGTTGCACCAAAGAGCGATAAAGCATCACAGGCAAAATAGCTGGAAAACGTAACGTAAACTCCCACAAACGAGATTTACGATGGACCACCACCTGTTCCATTTCACCAGCAGAAATAAGCGGATGCGCTTTTTCTGTTTCTTCTAATTGGATCTGCTCCAATAATTTCTCAAATAACTCTCGTTTTTCTGACAAAAATATACGCCCTTTCTGTCAAGACCAGAAATCATTCCATTTCCGACCCTTACTTTTCAATACTATCTAGTATAACCCTTTTTAGGGAAATTTTCATCAAGGTTGTGAGAAAAGCGCTTTGACCTGAGCAGTAAGATGGAAAATCAGAAAATGGCTTTTCATATTTTTTGATTTTCCATCTTAATGTTGAAGGTTAGCTTTTCGAACACCGTTCATTAACTGAAGAAAAGGAAATGAAAAAGTCGCTTCCGTCTTTTAAAAGACTGATACGACTTTTCCACTCTTGCTTATTCGCCTTGATTCAATAAAATCGGTAATGTATTCACAAGTTCTTCTTTCCGAACTTCGACCATTTCACCTGTTTTTTTGATTTTCACTTCGACGATGCCATCTACTGCTTTTTTACCGACGGTGATACGGATTGGACATCCGATCAAATCAGAATCAGCAAACTTAACACCGGCACGCTCATTGCGATCATCAACAAGTACTTGATAACCGGCTTCGTTCATTGCTTTTTCCACTTCATTCGTCAAGTTCGTTTGGAACTCATCTTTTAAGTTCATTTGTACGACATGCAAATCAAATGGTGCAATGCCTTTTGGCCAGTGAATACCGTTTTCGTCTGCATTTTGTTCAACGATTGCTGAAAGTAGACGGCTCACACCGATACCATAACAACCCATGATCACGTGTTTTTCACGACCATTTTCATCAAGAACAGTAGCACCCATTGATTCACTGTAACGTGTCCCTAGTTTGAAGATATGACCGATCTCGATTCCTCGAGTGAAGGCTAATACGCCATTATTATCTGGCGAAGGATCGCCTTCTTGGACAAAGCGTAAGTCTTCATATGCTAGAACATTGAAATCACGTTCTGGATTGACATTGATATAATGGTAGCCAGTTTCATTCGCTCCCGCAATCGCGTTTGCCAGATCTTGAACATGACGATCCGCATAGACTTTGACCTCTTCAGCTACACCGATTGGTCCAACTGATCCAAAATCAGCGCCTAAATAGTTTTTCGCTTCTTCTTCTGTTGCTTCTTCTAAGAAATCTGCACCTAAGAAGTTTTTCAATTTCACATCATTGACTTCATGATCGCCGCGAACTAAAACTAAAACAGGTTGCTCATCTGCTGTGAAAAGTACAGATTTGATGATTTTTTGTGGTTGAACGTCAAAGAAAGCTGCAACCTCTTCGATGGTTTTCACATCTGGTGTTTCTTTCTTTTCCATTTCCAATTGTGTTTCATGGGATTTTTTTGGCACATAGTAGCTCGTCGCCATCTCTAAATTTGCTGCATAGTCACTTTCTGTTGAATAACAAATCGTGTCTTCACCAATTTCTGAGATCGCCATAAATTCTTTTGAGTCTTTTCCGCCCATCGCGCCACCGTCACCGATGATTGCACGGAACTCTAGACCACAACGCTTAAAGATCTCTGTATAAGCTTTTTCGTAATCTTTGTATGTTTCATCCAAACTCTCTTGAGAAGCATGGAAAGAATAAGCATCTTTCATGATAAATTCGCGTCCACGTAATAATCCAAAACGAGGACGTTTTTCATCACGGTATTTTGCTTGGATCTGATAAAGATTCAAAGGTAATTTTTTGTATGAATTGACTTCATCACGGATCAATTCTGTAAATGTTTCTTCATGTGTTGGTCCTAAGATCATCTGACGATCGTTGCGATCATTCAAGCGATATAAGTTGGGACCGTATGTTTCATAACGACCAGATTCTTGCCATAACTCAGCAGGTAAAATCGCTGGCATCAACATTTCTACTGCGCCGATTTTTTCAAATTCTTCGCGCATGATCGTTTTTAATTTTTCTAATACACGATTTGCAAGTGGTAAATAAGAATAGATTCCAGCCGAAACCTGACGAATGTAACCGGCACGTAGTAAGATTTGATGACTTAATACTTCCGCATCATTTGGAACTTCTCTTAATGTTGGAATCAACATTTTTGATTGTCTCATTATATAAACTCCTTTATTCCTCAAATAATCTAACGCATGTCATTATACCCTACTTTTTCTAGAAAAAGAATCGTTGAATGTCATTCCATGTCACTAATACCATCAATAGCATCAGGAAGCCAAAACCAACAAGCGTCAAAACGCCTTCTTTTTCCTGACTAAGTGGTTTACCACGGACACCTTCGAAAATATTCAAGACTAGTTTTCCACCATCTAATGCTGGAATCGGTAATAAATTGACGATCCCTAAATTCATGGATAAGATCGCCATCAAACCAATGACTGTCATGATCCCTTGATTCGCTGCCTCAGAAGATAATTGGAACATCATCACCGGTCCACCTAATTTGTCCAAGCTAAAGCCGGTAAATAATGAACCTAATGCTTTGAATATTTCCAAAGAGCTACTAAATGCACGTTGTGTTCCACCGATGATCTTATCGAAGAAGCCAGTTTTCATTGGCGCTTGTATTCCAAGTTGACCAATTTTTTCACCATTCGACTCAATTGCTTTCGGTGTCACTTCAACAGAAGAAACCTGTCCATTTCGTTCAACTTCAAAATCAAGTGGTTTATCTGGATTTTCAGTAATGATCGCTGTCAGATCATTCCATGTTTGGATCGATTTCCCCTCAACTGAAAGAATTTCATCATTTTCTTTCAGTCCGGCTGCAGCCGCAGCTCCGTCTGGCGTAACAACACCGATTTGGTTGGTATTTGTGACTGTCACCCCGCCTTGCATGAACGCTAATACGATGAACAATAGAATCGCTAGAATAAAATTATTCATTGGACCCGCAAAGTTCGTTAACATTCGTTGCCATAATTTGGCTGATTGGAACTGCACATCTCTCGGTGCGATCCTCAATTCAGTCCCATCCGCCTCGATGATCGAAGCATCGTGATCCACTGCATACGTTACTTCTTGCGTTTCATCACCATTCACATAACCTGTGATCGTGAGTGCTTCATCAAGATCATAACGGATCAATTCCATGGGGATCGCATTGGTCAATTGGATCTTTTTGCTTAAATTGATTTTCTTTACGACATGATCTGAATCCATCAAGAGCGATAACGGCATTCCTGGGGCCATTTCCGTTTCGTCGTCCCCATTCCCAGCCATTCTCACATAGCCACCGATCGGTAACAAACGCAATGTATAAGTCGTGCCGTCTTTTGCTTGATGACCGTAGATTTTAGGTCCCATGCCAATCGCAAACTCGCGAACTAGGATTCCTGATCGTTTCGCAAAGAAGAAGTGGCCAAATTCATGTACGATCACTAAGATGCCAAAAACGATAATGAACGTGATAATTGTTCTCATCCTATTCTCCTTTACATTAATCATTATTTTTTATTCAGTTAAAATAAAACTACTTAATTTTACCATATTATCGACACTTCACCAAGCACCTGTTAAAATGTAAAAAATAAAAATCCTGTAAAGAATCTCCTTACCGATCGTGTCTGATTGACGGACGAAAAACTTTTGGTTTCGGAAGCTTCTTTTACAGAATTTTTATTTAAATCAATCCAAATAAGTACATGACAGGAAAGACGAACAATAGACTATCGAATCGATCTAAGATCCCACCATGTCCAGGTAAAATGTTCCCTGAATCTTTGACCTCATAGTGGCGTTTAATTGCCGACTCGACTAGATCCCCAAATTGTCCTACGATCGATAGAATGATCGTTAGGAGTAACATGACGAATAAACCATGTCCAAACAATTCTTGTGGTGGATAAAGTAAGAAATACAGTAAGGCAACAACTAACGCACTACCTATTCCCCCTAATGCACCTTCAATCGTTTTGTTGGGTGAGATATCTGGCCATAGCTTACGCTTACCAAAACGTCTACCAACTAGATATGCGCCAATATCGGTTGCCCAAACGATGAACAAGCCAAAAAGCAATACGTTGATTCCTTCTGTACGCGCACTAACAAAGTTTTGAAAACCAAAACCGACATATAAACTAGTAACAACTGGAAAACCAGCTTCATCGATCGTATACATATTTTTTGAGAAGACAGCGGCACCCAAAAGGATCATCACAGTCAAATAAAACAACATAAATTCATTTGTTTGTTCAGGTAAAAAGAAAAACCAGCGCTCTTTCGGCAGGACAAGAAAAACTGCACCAATGGCAGAAAGAACTCCTTCAAAACTTAATAGTGTCAATCCTTTCATACGAAAAAGTTCATAGACACCAACTACTGCTAATAAAGCCGCTACTAGCTCAAGACCAATTCCTCCGATCCAAATGATCGGAATAAATAATGCCAATGCTACGACCGCAGTGATCACACGTTGCTTCATGATTGTTCTCCTTTATCTACACTTTTTACGCCACCAAAACGACGGTCTCGATGTTGATAAGAAGCGATTGCTTCCTCTAAATGGGCGCCGTCAAAATCTGGCCATAAGGCTTTTGAAAAATATAATTCACTATAAGCAATCTGCCACAATAAGAAATTACTGATCCGTTCTTCGCCACTTGTCCGGATGACTAATCCTGGATCGCGAAGTTCGGGAGGTAAGAAACCGGTCATCAAATGATCCGCGATCATGTCCTCGTCGATGTCTTCCGTAGAAAGATCGTTTTCTTTTACTTGTTCACTGATTGCTTTGACTGCAGAGATGATTTCTGCCCGACTACCATAATTCAGTGCGAAGTTTAAGATCATTCCCGTATTTTCTTTGGTTTGTTCAATAGCACGGCGTACTGCATCTTGCGTATGTTCCGGTAAGAGTTCTTCATAGCCCATCACTTGTACCTTGACATTTTCAGCAATCAACTCAGGGACGAACGTATCAAAAAAGTCTACAGGTAATTGCATCAAAAAATTGACTTCCTCTTTTGGACGTTTCCAATTTTCGGTTGAAAACGCATAGAGCGTTAACACCTTTACCCCAAGTCGAGAAGCTTTTTTTGTGACTTTCTTAACGGTTTCCATGCCTTCTTTGTGGCCAGCCACTCGTGGTAGACGACGGTTTTGTGCCCAACGACCATTCCCATCCATGATGATGGCAATATGTTTCGGGATATCTCTCTGCGCATCAAAATGGTACTCACTTTTTTCTTGAATATATTTGTTTTTTTGCGGAAAAAAACGTAACATTCTTTTTCCTCCCATACTAAAAAATTACAACTATCTTTACCATTATAGCAATATCTATCGTTATTTCCTATGGTATAGCCCTTTTTTTACGCAAATTCAAAAGATTTTTTAGTTTTTCTTAGTCAAAAAGCAAAAAACAGGAGACAGCACTTCTCACTGTCCACCTGTTTTTATTGATTCTTATACTTCAAGCAATTCTTTTTCTTTGTCTGCAGCAATATTATCCACTTCTTTGATACTGTTATCTGTCAAAGTTTGCACTTCTTTTTCTAAGTCGCGCAAATCATCTTCTGTGATATCGCCATTTTTTTGTTGTTTTTTGTATTCATCGATTGCATCACGACGAATGTTACGGACAGCGATTTTCGCATTTTCAGCTTCTTTTTTCACGTCTTTCGCTAATTCTTTCCGACGTTCTTCTGTTAACTGAGGAATGACTAAACGGATCACATTTCCGTCATTTGTTGGGCTGATACCGATGTCGCTTGCCATGATCGATTTTTCGATGTCTTGAAGCACACTTTTATCGAATGGTGTGATCATCAATACTCTTGCTTCTGGGATCTGAATCGATGCTAATTGGTTCAATGGTGTTGGTGCGCCATAATAATTAACAGTGATACGATCTAATAAGCTCGCATTCGCACGGCCGGCACGGATCTGTCCAAGTTCACGTTGTAGATTTTGTGCTGCTTTTTGCATCTTGTCTTTTGCTTCTGTCATAATTGCATCTGCCATTGTTTATTTCCCCCTTACGGTTGTTCCGATATTTTCACCTAAGATTGCTCGGCGAATGTTTCCATGTTCATTAAGATTGAACACAAGTAACGGGATATCATTGTCCATACTCAATGAACTAGCAGTTGAATCCATTACTTGTAATCCTTTTGCAATGACTTCCATGTGTGTCAATTCATCGAATTTCACTGCTGTTGAATCGATTTTTGGATCGGCAGAATAAACACCGTCAACATTGTTCTTAGCCATTAAAATAACATCAGCGCCAATTTCAGCTGCACGTAATGCCGCAGTTGTATCTGTAGAAAAATAAGGGTTTCCAGTACCACCGGCAAAAATAACGATGCGCCCTTTCTCTAAATGACGCTCTGCTTTACGACGGATGTATGGTTCTGCGATTTGTCGCATTTCAATTGAGGTTTGGACGCGTGTAGGAACACCAACATTTTCTAATGTATCTTGTAATGCTAAAGCATTCATCACAGTTGCTAACATGCCCATGTAATCCGCTTGTGCACGTTCCATCCCCATTTGTGCGCCAATTTGACCGCGCCAGATATTTCCACCGCCGACAACAATTGCCATCTCTACGCCTAACTCGTGGACTTCTTTGATCTCTTGGATGATTTCTTTGATAACTGGCGGTTTGATTCCAAACCCTTCATCTCCAGCTAAAGCTTCTCCACTTAATTTTAAGACGACACGCTGATATTTTGGTGTGACCATGTTCATTCCTCCAATATTTTCTATTGACATTCTACCATATCCAGATAGTTTAGGCACGAAAATACCTATGCTCTTGATATCTCTTGCCCTAAAAAAAAGAGCTGTGACGAATGTCGCTGCTCCTCATTTCATTCAAATAAGCGATGGAACCGATGTGGTCACAAAGAAAATGCAGAATGATCTCTATTTTCTTTGGACCAAACATCGTACCATTAACCAAGTCCGTAAACCGGATTATTTTTTCACTTGGTTCATTACTTCTTCTACAAAGTTATCTTCGCGTTTTTCGATACCTTCGCCGACTTCAAAGCGGACAAATGATTTCACAGTTGCGCCTTTAGAAGCAACAAATTTTTCAACAGTCATATCAGGATCTTTAACGAATGGTTGGTCAACCAATGCGATTTCAGCTTTAAATTTGTTTAAGCGTCCTTCAACCATTTTTTCAACGATGTTCGCTGGTTTGCCTTCGTTCAATGCTTGTTCAGTCAAGACTGTACGTTCGTGATCTAATTCAGCTTCAGGGATTTGTGTTTCGTTTACATAACGAGGGTTGATCGCTGCTACGTGCATCGCTACGTCTCTAGCTACTGCTTCGTCAGTTGTACCTTCTAAAACAGCTAATACAGCAATACGTCCACCCATGTGTAGGTAACCGCCAAATGCAGCGTTGTCATCTTTTTCGATTACTTCAAAACGACGGAAGCTGATTTTTTCACCAATAACTTGTGTTGCTTCGATCAAGTCAGATTCAACTGTTCCTTTTGATGTTTTGATTTTCATTGCTGCGTCCATGTCAGCTGGTTTGTTTTCAGCAACTAGTTCAGCGATTTCTTTTACTAAGTCTTGGAACATTTCGTTTTTAGAAACGAAGTCTGTTTCTGAGTTGACTTCAACGATTGCTGCAGTATTACCTTTCACTGCAACTGAAGCAAGACCTTCAGCGGCGATACGATCGTTTTTCTTCGCAGCTTTAGCCATTCCTTTTTCACGTAAAAGATCTACTGCTTTTTCGATGTCACCTTCAACTTCAACCAATGCTTTTTTCGCATCCATCATACCTACGCCAGTCATGTCGCGTAGTTCTTTTACCATTTTAGCTGTAACGTCTGCCATTTTTACTTCCTCCTAGTTGTATGCTTTTTCTTTAAAAAAAGCTGTTTCAAAGGAGAGTGAGGCTTGTCGCCTAGCCTTTGAAACAGCTCCATCATTTAAAAATTATTCTGCTGAAGAGTTGTCGCCTTCAACAACATCAACGATTTCTTCGATTGAAGTCGCTGTGTTTTCTGCTGAAAAATCTTCTTCAACTACTTGATCTTCCCCTTGATTTCCTTCGATGAAAGCATCAGCCATTTTTGAAGTAATCAATTTAACGGCACGGATTGCGTCGTCGTTTGATGGGATAACTACGTCGATCTCATCTGGATCACAGTTTGTATCAACCATTGCTACGATTGGGATATTCAATTTGTGTGCTTCTTGAACGGCAATGCGTTCTTTACGTGGGTCAACGATGTACATTACATCTGGGATTCTTGGCATATCAGCGATACCACCTAAGAATTTTTCAAGACGTTCACGTTGTTTGTTCAAACCAGCAACTTCTTTTTTAGGTAGAACTGCAAAAGTTCCATCTTCTTCCATTGCATTGATTTGTTTCAAACGAGCGATACGTTTTTGGATCGTATCCCAGTTTGTCAATGTTCCACCTAACCAACGGTGGTTTACAAAGTATTGTCCAGCACGAGTAGCTTCATCTTTGATTGCTTCTTGTGCTTGTTTTTTCGTACCTACGAATAAAGCAACGCCGCCTTCTTCTGCTACGCTCTTCATGTAATCGTAAGCTGCATCTACTAATTTAACTGTTTTTTGCAAGTCAATAATGTAGATTCCGTTTCTTTCTGTGAAGATGTATTTCTTCATTTTTGGGTTCCAGCGACGAGTTTGGTGACCAAAGTGTACGCCGGCTTCTAGTAATTGTTTCATTGAAATTACTGCCATGTTTGTTTCCTCCGATTTGGTTTTTATTTTCCCTCTTCTTGTCTTCCAACTCGCTAGCCAACTTTTTCAAGCACCGACCAACGATCCAACAAGAATGTGGATTTATTGAGTAGTGACGTAAGATACACCAAAGTGATCTTTTTCTGCTCAACATTCAATAGTTTAACTGAATTGGGCATAAATTTCAAGAAAAAAAATCAACTTACTTATTTTTTTGTGTCTTCTTTTTCTCCCTCTCATTTTTTTACTTTATTTCTTTGTTTTTTAATAAGCAATTCGTGAAAAAATAAACAGGTAAATGTAAAATAAAGATGGGCAATTCAACGTTTTTTTGTTATGATACTTGTGAAAAGTTTCGTTAAAGGAGAACTAAAATGCGAAAAACTGAGCGACACTTGTTGATTAAACAAATCATTGAAGATTATACGATCCGTACACAAGATGAAATGTTAGCTAAACTGACTGAAATGGGTGTATCTGCGACTCAAGCGACGATTTCAAGAGATATACGTGACTTAAAAATCGTCAAGGCGCCTGATGAAAATGGTGTTTCCCATTTTGTCCTGTTCAAAGAAAAGGAGACAGCTGAATCAAAGAGCGAAGATGAAAAACGTTTGATCCAGATGATTGAAGATATCGTGTTAAAAGTGGAACGAGTTCATTTTTTGACTATCGTCCATACCTTACCAGATAATGCCCCGTTGTTTGCTGCTGTATTAGATGAAATCAAACCGCCACATATCGTCAGTACCATCGCTGGTTTCGATACAACGATCATTATTTCAAAAGATGATGAAGATGCGCAGTTAGTTGAAAACTTCTTGCATCATCCCACTACAGCAACAATTTTTTAAATGCCATAACAGATAGTAATTGTATATATTTTTTTGATGTTGGTGAAATTTGCCAGCATCTTTTTTTATTTAAATCAATACTGGAGAAGAATCATGAACCTCTCTCAAGTTGACTTAACCTTTCGTTGCTATGAAAGCCCACTATACCTCGCACTCAATGCCTCATAGAAACAATAATAGTAATGTTTTCCACTAGTAGAATAAATTCAAATATCATTGAGAAACACAACAAGCGCTAAAAATCATATAAAGCTTAGTTAACTTTAAGTTAGGTAGGTATTGCTTATTTCAATATGAATTCTCACTTTCTTCTGATTATCGAAAAAACAGTCCTCACCACTCCTTATTTTCATGTCATACTTTAATTTAAAAAACTTTTATAGCATAGAAAGGAAAAACGATTATGACCTTCTTTCCCTTTGTCGATCCCAATCGTCGCCCACAAGCAGAAATCAAAAAAATGACAGAAGAACTCACTCAAAAGTTCCATGCAATCGATCCAGATTTGACTTTGATACATAATGATAACTTTATTGATTATGGTCCAGAGGTCTTTCCAAAGTTATCGAAAATTTATTGGGACCCCCGTGTGCCAAATCACCCGATGGAACATTTTGTGTATTCGGAGTATCTGCTTAGATATAGAGGCTATCCTCTTTACTGGTTTACGCCTTACGATGAACAAATTTACGAATATTATAGAAAACCGAGCGGGGCTTCAGATTCTTCTAGACAAGCAGTAAAAGTGATTGACCAAGCTATCTTAAAAGTCATTCATGAATATCAAGTGCATAACCTGTTCTATTGGAATGACTTATTTACAGAAAAACAATTGGAACAGGAAAGGTTAAAACCTTATAATCGTCCATCACAATTCATTGGACCTGGCGAACTAATTAGTTCACCAATTAGTTTCACTGACCCCAAGCACCGACCTTTGGCTGCTGTAGAAAAGAATACGGAATTTCTAGAAACTCAATTAAATAAATTAGATTCTCGATTAACCGTGATTCGTGATGAATCATACATTGATTTTGGTCCAGATATCGGTCATTTTCTTGCGGAGTGCCCTTACGATCCAGAGGAAGACGAGCCAGATGATCCTAGACGTGATTTATCTCGTTACGAGTACGACATTTATTTTAATAAAACATTACTTTTCTCTCTCTCTCCTTATTGTAGTGGGACTGGATTTCATGGCGATTACTTTAATGGGGGAATACCGAATGTTACCTACCTTGGACTAAGCAAGAAGCTAGTTGATGCGATCAATGTGATTATGAGAAAATATATGCTTTACAACAAATACTACTGGCGGGAAACCTATACCCCAGAACAATTTCAAAGTAAAATACGTGAAGATAAAGAATGGTGGACTTTATTTTAACAGTTTATTCAAAAAATAAAATCTTGAACAGAAAGGATAGTAACTATGACCTTCTTCCCCTTTGTCGATCCCAACCGTCGACCACAAGCAGAGATCAAAAAAATGACAGAAGAACTTACACAAAAATTTCATGCAATCGATCCAGATTTGACCTTGATCCACAATGATAACTTTATTGATTATGGTCCAGAGGTCTTTCCAAAGTTATCGAAAATTTATTGGGACCCCCGTGTGCCAGATCATCCGATGGAACATTTTGTGTATTCGGAGTATCTACTTAGATATGGAGGTTACCCTCTTTACTGGTTTACGCCCTATGGTGAACAAATCTATGAATATTATAGAAGACCTGGAGGGAATGCAGACTCGCGAAGAAAAAACTTTAAAAATGATTGAACAGAATATCCTAAGAATCATTCATGACTATCAAGTTCATAACCTTCTCTATTGGAAAGATATATTTACAGAAAAACAATTGGAACAGGAGAAGTTAAAACCCTACAAGAGAGTATCGCAATCTATTGGACCTGGCGAACTAATTAGTTCACCAATTAGTTTCACTGACCCCAAGCACCGACCTTTAGCTGCTGTAGAAAAGAATACCGAATTTCTGGAAACTCAATTAGATCACTTAGATTCTCGATTAACAGTGATTCATGATGATTCTTATATTGATTTTGGTCCGGATATCGGCCATTTTCTTGCGGAATGTCCTTACGATCCAGAGGAAGACGAGCCAGATGATCCTACTCGTTACTTATCTCATTATGATTACCACATTTATTTTAATGAGATACCCATTTACGGACTTTCTCCTTATAGTATAGGAACAAGTTTTCATGGCGACTTCTTCAATGGAGGGATTGCTAATGTTACGTACCTTGGACTTAGTAAGGAACTAGATGATGCGATCGAAGTGATTATGAGGAAATATATGCTCTATAATAAATATTACTGGCGCAACAATTATTCCTATGAAGATTTCCAAAAAATAGTGCGTAACTATAAAAAGACATGGAAGTTGAATTAATTCAACTTCTTATGATTGAACTAAAAAAATCTTGAACTGAAAGGATAGTAACTATGACCTTCTTCCCCTTTGTCGATCCCAACCGTCGACCACAAGCAGAGATCAAAAAAATGACAGAAGAACTGACCCAAAAATTTCAAGCAATCGATCCAGATTTGACTTTGATACATAATGATAACTTTATTGATTACGGTCCAGAGGTCTTTCCAAAGTTATCGAAAATTTATTGGGACCCCCGTGTGCCAAATCACCCGATGGAACATTTTGTGTATTCGGAGTATCTACTTAGATATGGAGGTTACCCTCTTTACTGGTTTACGCCCTATGGTGAACAAATCTATGAATATTATAGAAGACCTGGAGGGAATGCAGACTCGCGAAGAAAAACTTTAAAAATGATTGAACAGAATATCCTAAGAATCATTCATGACTATCAAGTTCATAACCTTCTCTATTGGAAAGATATATTTACAGAAAAACAATTGGAACAGGAGAAGTTAAAACCCTACAAGAGAGTATCGCAATCTATTGGACCTGGCGAACTAATTAGTTCACCAATTAGTTTCACTGACCCCAAGCACCGACCTTTGGCTGCTGTAGGAAAGAATACGGAATTTCTAGAAACTCAGTTAGATCAATTGGATTCTCGATTAACCGTGATTCGTGATGACTCATATATTGATTTTGGTCCAGATATCGGTCATTTTCTTGCGGAGTGCCCTTACGATCCAGAGGAAGACGAGCCAGATGATCCTAGACGTGATTTATCTCGTTACGAGTACGACATTTATTTTAATAAAACATTACTTTTCTCTCTCTCTCCTTATTGTAGTGGGACTGGATTTCATGGCGATTACTTTAATGGGGGAATACCGAATGTTACCTACCTTGGACTAAGCAAGAAGCTAGTTGATGCGATCAATGTGATTATGAGAAAATATATGCTTTACAACAAATACTACTGGCGGGAAACCTATACCCCAGAACAATTTCAAAGTAAAATAAGTGAAGATAAAGAATGGTGGACTTTATTTTAACAGTTTATTCAAAAAATAAAATCTTGAACAGAAAGGATAGTAACTATGACCTTCTTCCCCTTTGTCGATTCCAACCGTCGACCACAAGCAGAGATCAGAAAAATGACAGAAGAACTGACTCAAAAATTTCATGCAATCGATCCAGAATTGACCTTGATTCACAATGATAACTTTATTGATTATGGTCCAGAGGTCTTTCCACAACTTTCGTCGATTTACTGGGATCCTCGCGTGGCAAAACATCCGATGGAACATTTTGTGTATTCGGAGTATCTACTTAGATATAGAGGCTATCCTCTTTACTGGTTTACGCCTTACGATGAACAAATTTACGAATATTATAGAAAACCGAGTGGGGCTTCAGATTCTTCTAGACAAGCAGTAAAAGTGATTGACCAAGCTATCTTAAAAGTCATTCATGAATATCAAGTACTTAACCTGTTCTATTGGAATGACTTATTTCCAGAAAAACAATTGGAACAGGAAAGGTTAAAACCTTATAATCGTCCATCACAATTCATCGGACCAGGAGAACTCGTTAGTTCACCAATTAGTTTTACTGACCCCAAGCATCGACCTTTGGTTGCTGTAGAAAAGAATACCGAATACTTAGAAACACAGCTCAACAAACTAGATTTGCGCTTATCTCTTATTCATGATGATTCATACATTGACTTTGGCCCAAAGATTGGTCGTTTTTTAGCTGAATATTCTTATGATCCAGAAGAAGATGAACCTAATGATCCTATATGCGACTTATCTGATTCAGAGTATCAAATCTATTATGGTGATACTCTTTTGTACAGTTTTACTCCCTATAGCTTTGGAACTGGTTACCAAGGAAATATTCTTAATGGTGGCATACCTAGTTTCGTTCATCTTGGACTAAGTAATGAACTTGATGCTACTGTAATAAAACATGTTCACAAATATCAATTGAATAATTTATATTATTGGCGTGATTATTATACTACTGGAGAGTTCCAAAAAGAAATTAAAAAAAATAAAAAGATGTGGTGCTTAGAATAACTAAGCACCACCATCTTTATTATTTTATAATCGGATATGCTGTCGCAACCGTAATTTTTCCATTTGCTTTAACATTCGCATGTCCTTCTATCGTAAAACCTTCTGTACTTTCACCACTAAAAGGATGTCTCCCCGGTATATTCGGAACCTCTTTTTTTACAATTTGCTCTACTTCACTCGTAATTTTCTCTGCATCCCAGTTGTCAGGAAAAACAGTAGAGTTAGTTCTCTTATATTTCCCATCATATCTAACTTTCGCCTCAAAAGGTCGTCCTTCCACCACTGTCCCAGTTGGTTCATAATCCACTCCACTGTCTGGATTATAAAAATCAGGGCGGCGTGAATGAGCACCTTTAAGTACAGGTACACCATCTTTCCCCGGTCTTACCTCTCCCTCCACATGACGCAAGGCTTTACGGTTATAGTATTCAGTGATTTTCAATTTTTCTACCAAGGACTACTTGGTCTGTTCAATAGTCGATTTATCGCTTAGATAGATGTCCAACCTAGATGTTTATTATCGCTTTACTCATGTTCTCTTTACTTCGACTTTTTCGAAAAAAAATTCTTTATACTGTCTTTCAACATGTTATGATTCAAATGAAAAAACTTGATATAGAAAGGAATAATATCTATGACCTTCTTCCCTTTTGTCGATCCCAATCGTCGACCACAAGCCAAGATTCGAAAAATGACAGAAGAACTGACCCAAAAATTTCAAGCAATCGATCCAGATTTGACCTTGATACATAATGATAACTTTATTGATTACGGTCCAGAGGTCTTTCCAAAGTTATCGAAAATTTATTGGGACCCTCGTGTGCCAGATCACCCAATGGAACATTTTGTGTATTCGGAGTATCTACTTAGATATGGCGGCTATCCTCTTTACTGGTTTACGCCTTATGATGAAAAAATTTACGAATATTATAGAAGCCCTGGAGGGAATGCAGGCTCGCGAAGAAAAACTTTAAAAATGATTGAACAGACTATCCTAAGAATCATTCATGACTATCAAGTGCATAACCTTCTCTATTGGAAAGATATATTTACTGAAAAACAATTGGAACAGGAGAAGTTAAAACCCTACAAGAGAGTATCGCAATCTATTGGACCTGGCGAATTAATTAGTTCACCAATTAGTTTCACTGACCCCAAGCACCGACCTTTGGCTGCTGTAGAAAAAAATACGGAATTTCTAGAAACTCAGTTAGATCAATTAGATTCTCGATTAACCGTGATTCGTGATGACTCATACATTGATTTTGATCCAGAAGTTGGGTTCTTTTTCGCTGAATTCCCTTATGATCCTGAAGAAGATGAACCTAATGATCCTAGACGTTATTTGTCTAATGAAGAGTATACAATTAGTTACGACGGTATTTCTTTATTTGGTTGTTCCCCTTATCAATTAAGCTATGGAATACATGGGGATTTTTATAGCGAATGGATGTTTAATACGGACTACCTTGGTTTAAGCGAACAATTGAATAATTCAATTTTAGCTATCATCTATCAATATCAACAGAACAATTTATATTATTGGCGTAATGTATATACACCTGAAATGTTTCAAAAAAAAATTAATGAATATAAAGACAGAGAGACATGGAGACTGGATAGGTCTGTCTAACTTAGATGTTTGTTAACGCTTCACTCAAATTCTCTTTTTACTCCGACTTTCCCGAAATAATAATTCTCTCTTCTACTTTTCCAACGTGTTATGATTCAAATAAAAATTTTGAACAGAAAGGATATTAACTATGACCTTCTTCCCCTTTGTCGATCCCAACCGTCGACCACAAGCAGAGATCAGAAAAATGACAGAAGAACTGACTCAAAAATTTCAAGCAATCGATCCAGATTTGACTTTGATACATAATGATAACTTTATTGATTATGGTCCGGAGGTCTTTCCAAAGCTATCAAAAATTTATTGGGACCCTCGTGTACCGAATCATCCGATGGAACATTTTGTGTATTCGGAGTATCGTTTAAAAGGTAAGTTCTATACTGCTTATTGGGTTACCCCTTATGGTGTGATTATTGATAAATCACGATTACCAGATAGTCATGAAAAAAATTTGCAAAAAAAAGTAAGTAGCATTAATGATGCAATTCTTGAAGTCATTCGAGATTATCAAGTTCATAATCTTCTTTATTGGAAAGATTTGTTTTCACAAAAACAATTCGCACAACATGCTTTGGCCCTATATAAACAAAATCAACAAATAATCGGAGACACAAATATATGGAACTCCCCATTTGATTTCAGTGATCCAAAGTACCGACCTTTAGCAGCTGTTAAAAAAAATACGGAATTTCTAGAGACACAGCTGAGACAGTTAGATTTTCACTTAACTCTTACTCACGATGATTCATTTATTGATTTTGGACCAGAAATTGGTCATTTATTAGCTGATGCGCCTTATGACTCTGAACAAGATGAGCCTGATGATCCAATTGCTACCATATCTAATTATGAATATAATATTTATTTTAACCAGATACCTATTTACAGTCTCTCTCCTTATAGTATAGGAACGTGTTTTCATGGCGACTTCTTTAATGGTGGAATTACTAATGTTAAGTATCTGGGGCTAAATAAGGTGTTAGATGATGCGATTGAAGTGATTATGAGAAAATATATGCTTTACAACAAATACTATTGGCGTGAAACCTATACGCCAGAACAATTTCAGCACAAAATACGTGAAGATAAAGAATGGTGGCACTTAGTTTAACTAAGTACCACCATTCTTTATCATTCTATGATTGGATAAGCTGTCACAACATTTATTTTACCATTTGCTTTTATATTTACTCGCCCTGCTATTTTAAATCCTTCTGTACTATCGCCACTAAAAGGATGATTCCCTGGGACGGAACTAGATACTTTTTCCTTTACAATTCTTTCTACTTCACTAATAATCTTTTCCGCATCCCAGTTGTCGGGAAAAACAGTAGATTTAGTATTTTTAATGTTCCCATCATATCTAACTTCTGCCTCAAAAGGTTGCCCTTCCACCACTGTTCCTGTCGGCTTATATACAACTCCACTGTCTGGGCTATAAAAATCAGGATGTCTCGAATGGGCACCTGTGATTTCAGGATTGCCACTTCTCCCAGGTCTCACCTCTCCTGCCACATGTCGCAACGACTTGCGGTTATAAAATTCAGTAGTTGGTAACTTCTCTACTAAGGCTTCATTTGGACAGCCCTTGGTAATCAGAGCCTTTTCCGCTTCCAATACGCGAGCGGCTTCAGCTTCTTCGACTTCGATCGCTGTTACGAAGACTTCTTCGGATTCAACTGCTCGTAAGACAGAAAACATTTCAGACAACGGTAAGCACATAATGATAAGTAAGATGTCTGTTTTTTCGAGCTGGATTTGGGACTGTTTGATGACCCAGTCGGTATTTTCGTAATTTGGTAAATTCTTCAATACATTGCCACCGACTTCAGAAATCGCTGCAATGGTGGTTTCATCTAGACTTCTTGGTAAGGCATTCGTGCGTTCTTCATCAAACAAGCCATCGGCTAACGCATAGTAGTTGCAATAGATACCGAAAAAGCTTTGCACTTTGCGGATCGTATAGATGACTTCTTGGTTAAAGCCGATGTCGATTTGATCTAAGGGAACAATTTCTTGCGTTCCCCGATACACAAATTCACCTTCCCGATTAATGACAACTTCCTTGTCATTGGCTTTCGCTACGATCCGGAATAGATTGGTCTGAAACGTATCAGGCAATTGATCAATCAGCGCATCCCGCTCATCGATCATCTGACGGGTGATTTCTTTTCCGACTTCATTGACGGAATCGACATCTGTTAGGTCTACTGCCCCGAATTGGACCGAAGAATATTCTTTGACCAGTTCCAAGGCTTGTTCAGGTGTGGCGATTTCTGCTAAAAATGTATCAAAGTCCGTCTCCATGGGAATCGTGATGCCACGAACATCATATTGTGTATATAATTGTTGACGATGGTCATAGGCGGTATAGCTCATGGTCACATTGACATAGGGTGTTCCTGGACCATTATATGGAGAAAAATTGATTTGTTTCAGGGCGCCGATCCGCGGAGGTAATTTTTCATTTCCCGGTAAGTATTCATTCAGTGAAGTATCTGGATAAACTAACAGACTTTGATTGTTTGTGCTTTTCGGCACGAACAATCTGCTCACACCGTCTGTGCCAGTTCGCATCTCATATCCAGATAAGTCGGGGGTCGTTTCTATGTATTCGAGAAACTGGTTTTGGACTGAAATCCAACTAGCCAACTCGATTTTAGTGGTTGGATAAATCTCAATCGGATCTTCGGGCGCATCAATGGCGTCACCAAGTAAACTGATCGATTGTCTTAAGATATTGGTGGAGGTCACCCGATACAACTGACTGACAGCCATCTCTTTGGACGATTCTTTTAAGTAGGGTCGGGTAAATTCAGCAAAGGCGGTAGCTTGGATGATCGGTGCAATTTTTGAACGAGCAAACCGTGCACTGAGGGGTAACGTACTTGGCCCTTCCATCATGTCTAAATAATCCGCTAGAACCAAATTATCAAATACGTTATGTTCGGCAGTCAAAGTATCCGTAAATCCTCGGAGTTTTGCCCATTCGTTCCATGTTTTTTCATCTTTCGCTTGCGAAGTGCCGCTTAAATCAATCTCAACAGCCGGACGCGAGATCGCTTCTCTGAAGGATCGATCACTCGCAAAGGCTAAGAGTGTCGGTTGGAAAACCGACGACAACAACATCACAACTATCAACAACGAGAACCATTTCTTTTTCACTTTCATTTTTCCACTCCTTTTCTTTTTTATTTACACCGAGAGTATACCGCAAGAAAAGAAAGCGCTTAACAAAAAGTGAAGATTCTCATGAAACGACTTTTTCTAAAATAAGAAAAGGAAATTCAATTATTTATTCATAAAAATTTTTGTATGTACAATTCAACATAAAACAACTATGAAAATGTATGCCGTACCAAAAATACGTCAAAAAAGCCGGGATTTTTTCAAATCCCGACTTGGCTCGTTTCTAAAAGAGAACCTTCTAGATAAAAATCAATTCAATTGTAAATATGCAATGGATTATTGACTGATAAATAACTTTTAGATTTCTCTTCAGAAAATCATTGAGCAATGAAACTTTTTACATTTTATCTGGTGCATGTAATCCTAATAGACGTAAGTCTTCTTTTAGTAAAACAGTTACCGCATAAACTAACGCTAAGCGTGCTTCTTTTTGGTCATCGTCCGCTAAGATTTTTGTATGTGCATAGTATTTATTGAATGCTTGTGCCAGTTTGATCGCATGTTTTGCAATGATCGATGGCTCATATTTTTCACCCGCTTGAAGTACTGTTTCAGGGTATTTCTGTACAAGCTTCACGACTTCCCAACTATTTTCATCATTCAACGCATAAGCTTGATCTTCAGAAGGAACAAAACCTGCTTTGTCTAATAAACTCATCGCACGAGCATGAGTATATTGGACATAAGGACCAGTTTCCCCTTCAAAACGAACCACTTCTTCTAAATTGAAGTCAAAGGTATTCAAACGGTCATTTTTTAAATCGTGGAAAATAACAGCCCCAACACCGACTTGTTTTGCGATGACATCTTTGTTTTCCAAATCAGGATTCTTTTCACTGATTTGTTGTTTCGCTGAGTCGATTGCTTCATTCAATACTTCTTCTAGTAAAACGATCTTTCCTTTACGTGTAGATAGTTTTTTACCACCTTGTGTGATCAAACCAAACGGGATATGGTGCATATCATCTGACCAGTCAAAGCCTAGTTCTTTCAAGACAGCTTTCAATTGTTTAAAGTGATAACTTTGTTCATTACCAACTACGTATAGTGATTGACTGAAATCATACGTACGTTTACGGTATAGTGCAGCTGCCAAATCACGCGTAATATAAAGTGTCGCACCATCTGATTTTTTGATCAAGGCAGGATTTAGATCATAAGCAGATAAGTCAACGATTTCTGCACCTTTGTCTTCTTGTAAGAGATGTTTTTCTTCTAGTAATTCGACGATTTCATCCATCTTGTCATTATAGAAAGCTTCCCCGTTCAATGAATCAAAACGAACTTCTAACAAGTCATAGATCTTGTTGAATTCTTTCATTGATTCGTCACGGAACCATTGCCATAACTCCATCGCTTCTTCGTCGCCTTCTTCTAGACGCTTGAACCAAGAACGAGCTTCATCATTCAATTCAGGTTGTGTTTCAGCTTCTTCGTGGAATTGGACATATAGACGCAATAATTCATTGATTGGTTCAGCTTTTACAGATTCAGCAGATCCCCATTTTTTGTAGGCAACGATCAGTTTTCCAAATTGTGTGCCCCAGTCTCCTAAATGGTTGATACGTACTGGTTGGTAGCCTAATTTTTCCATGATAAAGCCAATTGAGTTTCCGATTACTGTCGAACGTAAGTGACCCATTGAAATTGGTTTTGCAATGTTTGGTGAAGACATATCGATAGGCACGCTTCCTTGGTTACCGATCGTGCTATCACCATAGTGTTCTTTTTCTTTTACTACTGTAGCTAACACTTGATTACTAATGATCTCTTTGTTCATAAAGAAGTTCAAGTATGGTCCAACGACTTCGATTTTTTCAAAATTTGTTGCATCGATTTTCTCAGCAAGATCCGCTGCGATCTGTTGTGGTGCTTTGCGGAAGATTTTTGCTAAAGAGAACGTGGGAAATGCGACATCTCCATGGTCCGCTGATTTTGGATTTTCAAGTAATTGTGCGACTTGCTCCAACGTCAAATCATCTTGTACTACTTCATATAGTGCTTTTGCAACAACATCTTTGTTATTCATTTATTTTCCTCCTACATATTGTTTGCTGTAAAACAAAAAAATCTCTAGCAAATCCATATTTCCTATGAATTTACTAGAGACGAGAATTCCCGCGGTACCACTCCAATTGTCCTAAAAAAGGACCTGCTCGATCTGATATCGGTAGACGACCGTCTGTCAAAGACAGAGTTCTCCAAGTGCGCTTCATTGGGATTTGTCCGTCCGGCTTCCACTCTACCCAGACTCGCTTTGAACGAAATGACACCAATTACTCTCTTGTTCAGCAAACGTTGCTCTTATTTAACTTGATTTGAATTATAGCAGATATCCAATCGACTGGCTAGAGTTTTCTTCATAAATAAACGGTGTTCGAAAAGTTGACCTTCAACAATAAGCTAAAAAATCAAAAAATATAAGAAACTATTTTCTGATTTTCTATCTTATTGCTCAGGTCAAAGTGCTTTTCTCACAACCTAAAATGTCCAGGAGGTCTAAAGGAGATTAAAAACCAACTGGACATTTTATACACATGGTCATGGTAAAACGATAAAAAGTTTCTTACGCTTCATCAGCAACAATGATCGTTCCTTCTTCTGAAGCTAATAGATTCTCAATATTTTCTAAGGAAGTAATAATTGCTTTCCCAGTAGGACGAGCCTCAACAAAGGCAATCGCTGCTTCCACTTTTGGCAACATGCTTCCTGGAGCAAATTGGTTTTCAGCAATGTATTGTTTCATTTCTGAGACACCAACTGTTTCTAGTTTCTTTTGATCAGGTTTTTGATAATTCACATAGACATTATCGACACCCGTCAACACGATCAGTAGATCTGCTCCGATGATCTCTGCTAATTTTTCAGAAGCAAAATCTTTGTCGATCACGGCTTCTTTTCCTTCAAGACCTGTTGCAGTTTCCACTACTGGAATACCGCCACCACCTACAGAAATGGTGATCACGCCTTGTTCCACTAATGTTTGGATGACACGAGCTTCTTTGATTGAGATTGGTTTTGGAGAAGCAACGACCTTACGCCAACCACGTCCTGCATCTTCTTTGAATGTTACGGAAGAGTCTGCGTTCATCTGATCGTTCGCTTCTTCTTCTGTATAGAAAGGTCCAACTGGTTTGCTTGGATTTTTGAACGATGGATCATTTTCATCAACGATGACTTGTGTCACTAAAGAAACGACATCTTTATCGATTCCTTTTTCCTTCAACACTTCGCCCATCGCATTTTGCAACCAATAGCCAATTGAACCTTCCGTCATCGCCACGCATGTATCTAATGGCATTGCCGGTGTTTTTTCTGAATCAGCCGCTTGTTGTTGGATCAACAAATTTCCAACTTGAGGACCATTACCATGTGAGATGATCAATTCATCTCCTTGTTCAATAAATTTCACTAAGTATTTTGCTGTTTCCATCAATGCGTCTTGTTGTGCTTTTGCACTTGCATCTGTTGATAAAATCGCGTTTCCGCCTAATGCAACAACCACTTTTCTGTTTGCCATGTCTATCTCCCTTTCTTTCAGAACATTCTGAATTTTACCGATGACAAAACAAGCCAGCGTTCTTTCTGAACGATCCTCACGCTGACTCGTTTTGATTATTTACTTGTTAGTTGTTACACACGAGGAATGAATAAGTTTCCTAGTGTTGCTGCCATGATTGCTTTGATTGAGTGCATACGGTTTTCTGCTTGCTCAAATTGACGTGCATATTTACTGCGGAATACTTCGTCTGTTACTTCCATTTCAGTGATGCCGAAGCGTTCTTTCATTTGTTCACCGTAAACTGTCTTCGTATCATGGAAGGCTGGTAAGCAGTGTAAGAAGATCAAACGATCTGTATTGTTTGTTTTTTCGATCATATCCATATTGATTTGGTAAGGTTTCAATAATTTGATACGTTCTTCAAATTTATCTTCTTCACCCATTGATACCCAAACGTCTGAGTAAAGAACGTCTGCTCCGTCAACCCCTTTAGCAACATCGTCAGTGATCATTAATTGTGCACCTGATTTCGCTGCAAACTCTTCAGCCATTTTCACGATTTCTTCTTCAGGTTGTAATTCTTTTGGTGCAACGATACGCATGTTTGTTCCTAAGATTGCACCTGTTACTAACAATGAATTCGCCATGTTGTTACGTCCATCGCCACAATAAGCAACTGTGATGCCTTCCACTTTACCGAAGTTTTCTTGGATCGTTAAGAAGTCAGCGATCATTTGAGTTGGGTGCCATTCATCAGTTAAACCATTCCATACAGGTACGCCTGAGAATTCAGCTAATTCTTCCACCATTTTTTGGCTGAAACCACGGAACTCGATTCCGTCAAACATACTACCTAATACTTTGGCAGTATCTTCTGTAGATTCTTTTTTACCTAATTGGATGTCATTCGCACCTAGATATTCAGGATGCGCACCAAGATCGATTGCTGCAGTTGTAAATGCTGCACGAGTACGTGTTGATGTTTTTTCAAATAGTAATGCAATATTTTTTCCTTCTAAGTAATGATGTGGGATGCCACGTTTTTTCAAATCTTTCAAGTGTTGAGAAAAGTCGATCAAATATTGTAACTCTTCCTTTGTAAAATCTTTTTCTGCTAATAAACTTCTTCCTTGAAATACTGATTCTTTCATATGAACATTCTCCTTTAAAATTGTATTCTATTTGATAGTACATAAAGTACTTGGTATTAAGAGGAAATCTGATGGCAGCTGACAGTGACTGCCATCAGGAATAAACTATTTTAAATCTTCACGAACTAACGGTTGGCTCATGCAACGAGGGCCGCCACGACCGCGTGACAATTCACTTGAAGTGATTTCCAATACTTTGATGCCGTAGCTTCTCAATAATTCGTTTGATACATAGTTACGATTATAAGTAACTACAACCCCTGGAGCGATCGCTAATGTGTTTGAGCCATCATTCCATTGTTCACGAGGTGCAACGATCGCATCGCCATTACCTGTTGGGATCAATACAAGATCATCTAAACCTAGAACTGATTTCAATGACTCTTGTAAATCATCTGAATGAGAAATTTTGATATCATCGCCAGCTTGTTCGATTGTAAAGACGTCCATTTTTCCTTCTTTACTTTGGATCGCTGGGTGGATCGTGAATTTGTCATGGTCAACCATTGTAAATACTGTATCTAAATGCATCATCGCACGATTATTCGGAATCTTGATTGCCAAGACTTTTTCAAATCCTGCGTTTTTCGCAAATAAGTGACGTGCTAAACGCTCGATCGCTTTTGCATTTGTTCTTTGTGAGATACCAACAGCGACAACTGTGTCACTAAGGATCAATTCATCCCCACCTTCGATATGATCTGGATTTTCGCGATCCAACCATACGTCAACACCTTTATTTGCAAAACGTGGATGGTGGTTCAAAATGTATTCTGTGAACATTGACTCACGACGACGCGCTTCAAATGCCATTTTATTGATTGTCATCCCATTTCCCATTGATGCGGAAGGGTCTCTTGTAAAGTATAGGTTTGGCATTGGGTCCATGTAGAATGGATAGTCGTCATCAGATGATAAATCGTATAAACTACGTGATTTCACATCGATATCTTTTGTACGGACACCCGCCATGATCTTATCTACCATATCTTGAGTTTCCATTGATAGAAGGAACTCATGAAGACCATCTCTAACAGCATTAGATGCAATAAAAGATTCATCTAACATTTTATTTAAAAATTCCTCTTTGACATTACCTGCATCGATTGCTTCAGCCGCTAATTTCTCTAAATATAATGTTTCAGCGCCTTCACTTTGGAGCACTTGTGCAAATTCATCATGCTCAGCTTGTGCAATCGGTAGATACGGAATGTCGTCGAACAACAAACGATCCATAATATCAGGTGTTAGATTTTCCACTTCTTGACCAGGTCGTTTTAATAATACTGTCTTTAACTTTCCTATCTCAGAGAAAACGTGAATCGGTTTATCCATGTTGTGTTGCCTCCTTCGTTTTGATTACATACTTAGAATAAACTGCTTTTGTAATCACTTTCATGCTTTTCTCGCATTTTAAATGAGAAGAATCTCTCATTATTAAAGCTTAATTAAATAATTACACATTTTTGCATCTTTTATTAATAATTTCTCTTTTTTTTATACTGAAAACTCTATCAAAAAAATTTTTATTCATCAAAAAAATTTTTCTGTATATTTTTAAATCCCATTTAAATTAAGGTTGTTAGCGTTTACTTTATGTATATTATTTGTTTTTTATACACTTTTATGATCACTCATCAAATTATATTCATCTGTTTTGTATAAATCCTACATAATAACAAACGCAATTGATTTTTTACAAAATATAGCTTTTCTCGGAATGTATTATGGCTTTACAAAAGAAATAAAAGAAGTCACAATAGAATTAAAGAATAATAGGAAGCAGGGATGTTCATGCGTGTAAATAAAATCGATTATCATTTTTCTAAACTCAGATATCAACCTGATTTTGAACACTTTACTGATGAGGAATTTGAAGAAATCAAAGAGCAGACTGTCCTACGTTCATATAAGAAAGGACAAGTGCTTTTTGATGAAGGAGATGAGCGGCAACGTTTCTATGTCTTAACAGAAGGATTGATCCGTTTAGAGCGTTATGACGAAAGTGCGACTTATTACTACTATGATTATGTCACAGCAAATAATCTCTTTCCAATGTCTGGTATTTTTGAAGAAGAACCTTATACGTATACAGCACAAGCCATGACAGATATCGAGACTTTTTATTTTCCTGTAGCTTGTTATGAAAAAATCGTCAAAAACAACCCCAATCAATTGATTTACATGATCCAGAAGTTAGGAAAAGTCGTTCAGATGCACGAACTACGCATTCAAATCGGCTTGACCTCCAGTGCTTTTGACCGAGTGAAACAAAACCTATTTGTTTTAAAAGAAGAATTAGGAATCCCTACAGAAGACGGTCATATATCGATACCCTATCCGATCACGTTGAAAGAACTAGCAGTCAATAGCGGTACCACTCGTGAAACCGCCGGACAGGTGATTAAACAGCTGAAAGACTCCGGCTTGGTGAATTATGACAAGAAACGGTTCACGTTTTGTAAGGAAGCAGTGACGCCGGGGTGGCGGGAGTGATTCTTTGCCATCCTCTTTTGATAAATAAAAAAAGAAGTAAGTAATCATTCACTTACTTCTTCTCTCTTGAATAAATGAAACAATAGGATTTGTTCTCATTACTACTGTAAAGATAAAATACAGGGTAATAGCAATTAAACCTTGTACTATATTAGTTATTAAACTTGCTTGCATAGAATTAGTCAATATTCTGGTGATAATCATCATTGCAAGTGCTGAAATAAAATAAATACTTATTCGCCGAAAATTAAAAGAAAAGTTAGTAGATTTGAGAAACGAGCGCACTCTTACTGCAGTAACAAAGAATTCAGCCAATAAATTAGAAATGACAACTCCAAAAAAACCGACAGTTGGTAGTAAGATTAGATTACTTATAATGTTTATACCTGCACCAATAATCACAGATTTATTATATTCTCTAACTTTACCTATAGGAATAAGGTACTGTCTTGAAACAGCCATACCTAGCGGAATAATTACTATTAAAGGAGTAAAAAACGGGATAACATTATTAATAAATAAGAACTTTTCCCCAAAAAACCATGGAACAAGCTTATCATATACAGTTAACATCCCAAACATGATCGGTAAACTAAAAAACAACTGTAGATCAATCGTTTTATCCATCAGCTCTACAATTCGCTCAACATTTTTTTTAGCAAACAAACCACTCATATGTGGAAGTAAAACAATATCAAGTGTAGTGATGATTGTTATAAACACGGTATTTAATGTGAGTGAGTTTGTATAAAATCCAACTGCTGAAGCCCCTATGAATAAGCCTAATAAGGTCTTATTTAAATTCGTATATAAGGTAATCGCTACTTGGGGTATAAAGAATTCAAACGAGCCTTTGATGTGACTAAAACTTTTTTTTAGATTTATTTTTTGAAATGTTATATAAGGTTTGATAAAGAACCAAACTAACACTTGTGAAACAAATATACCAGCTGTTTGGATCAAAATATAGATACCTACATCATTTGAATCTTTAATAAAAAGCAGTATCAACACAAAAGTAATTATTTGAACGAATAAACTCGATACACTAGTTAACTTAAAATCTTCAATTCCCATAAAGAACCATGATATATCAAAAAGCACTGCTAAAATGGTTAAACTTTGAAAATAAAAATAATTACTGTTAGGTAAGAAACTGACAACAGCAATGTAGATAAAAAATACTGCTAATGTCAATATCGCTTTAAATACAACAATTTCCCAAAATAATTTAGAGATGTCCTCTTGTCGATTATACGCAAGTGCGATTTCTCTGTTCCCATACATAGCTACACCTAAGCTAGCAACTAGTACAAAATATTGTGCGATTGAATTGGTATAGTTGAAGATCCCTATTCCAGCAGGACCTAACGCCATAGATACTATAGGTATGGTTATAATTGGAATAACTATTTTCATTATCTGGAATATGGATTGATAAATGAAATTACGAGCTATGTTTTTCACTCAATCAATCCCTTCTAAAAATATCTCTAGTATAAACTTTTTCTTCAACGTCATCCAATTCTTCATCAAATCGATTGGAGATGATTACATCACTTAGATTTTTAAAATCTGCTAGTTCAGGTATCACCGGAAAACCTGAAAATTCCTTCTCATCTACAGTAGGTTCATATACAATAACAGAAATACCTCTCGCCTTCAGTCTTTTCATTACTCCTTGAATTGAAGAATAACGAAAATTATCTGAAGCAGCTTTCATAGTCAAGCGATAAATCCCTACAACTTTGGGACTTCTAGCTAAAATTTGTTCAGTGATAAAATCTTTTCTCGTCGCATTTGCATCAACGATTGCACCAATCAAATTGCTTGGGACACCACTATAATTTGCACGCAGTTGCTTAGTATCCTTTGGTAAACAATACCCTCCATAGCCAAACGATGGGTTATTATAATGCGAACCAATTCTAGGATCTAGTCCGACACCTTCGATAATTTGCTTACTGTCTAAACCATTCGATTCAGCATAAGTATCAAGTTCATTGAAATAAGCAACTCTTAAAGCTAAGTAGGTATTTGAAAACAATTTGATTGCTTCCGCTTCTGTTGAATTCGTCAATAGTATTGGGACCTCATTATCATGAGCATTCTTCTTAAAAAGATTAGCAATTTCTTGTCCCCTACCTGAGTTTTCGCCAATCACGATTCTTGATGGGTGAAGGTTATCGTACAGGGCTTTACCCTCACGCAGAAATTCTGGTGAGAATATTATCCTCTCCGTTCCATACTTTTTCTTTAATTCTTCCGTGTACCCTACAGGAACAGTTGATTTGATTATAAAAGTAGCATCTGATCGGATTGCTAAAGCTTGTTCGATTACTTTTTCAACTGATGAAGTGTTAAAATAATTCTTCTTTTCATCGTAATCTGTTGGGGTTGCAATAATTAAGTAATCACCGAAAATCACAGCTTCTTCAAAGTCTTTGATAAAATTAATTTTTAGATTATCCTTTTTTAAAAATTCACTAATTTCTTTATCCTCTATAGGAGAAATTCCTTGATTCAACTGGTCTATTTTTTCTGTTACAATATCATATGCTTTGACTTCTTCGCTTTGGCTTAGAAGTAGTGCATTTGCTAGGCCAACATAACCTAAACCGAATACTGAGATATTCAAGCTCTATTCCTCCTTGATTGTTTCAATGATAAGATTCTTCTTGGTACGATTAATGCAATTAAAGGTTTGATAATATAAATATATTGTGTTGGTGATAGCTTGAGTTTCTTAAAATTTCTATATCTAAATTTGAATTCACCAATTCTATTTTCCCAAGAAATCTTGTTATAGTAATTCTTATCTTGATAATAATAAACAAGCTTTTCTTGTATATTGAATCCCCTAAATCCATTTACATACAATCGCAAGTATAAGTCATAGTCCTGACCTCTCACAGTTTCTTTAGAAACCCTATAGCCTTGAACACTCTCTAATGCTTCCTTTCGAAACATTACTGATGGATTAATAAATGGACTAGTTTTTAGCAAGTCATTAATTTCAGGTTTATCTTTAATTATCAACTCACCATATATACCATCTTGATCCCAAAGATAAGCATTACTTCCAACAAAATCATATTCAGGATGATTATCTAAAAATAGAACTTGCTTTTCCATTCTTTCCTCGTGACAATAGTCATCATCATCTAGTTGCATGATATACTTTCCAGAAGATTTTTTTATTGCTTTATTACGCGTATAGGCACTTTTAGAATTTTTTTCATTTTGATAAATTTGAATTCTTGAATCTGTTTCTTCCAGTTCCTTTAATATTTCCCATGTACCGTCTGTTGAGCAGTCATCACAAATAATGATTTCAAAATTTTGGTAAGTTTGTTTTAAAATAGAGTCTATAGCTCTTTTAATTGATTTCTCCGCATTAAATGTGGGTACAATAACACTTATCATTTATTTTCTCTCCTAAATTAGCTAATAACATAAAATGAAACATTTTATTTAACTCTTGAATTTTTGAAATAATCAGAAACTGATTTATTTGAAAATAACATTGCTAATAGAATCCATAGTATTCTCGAGTTTTGCAGAGATATACTGAAGGAAAAAAATATTGTTCCAAGAACTAATGCAACAACTATCCAGTTTTTATTAAAAAGTTCAATAATACTTTGTTTTACTAAGAATATTAAACCAACAACTAACGGACCAATTCCCCACTCCACTGCTAATTGTAAAAAGGTATTATGCGCTATAGTTGGACTACCACTTATTACTTTGGCTACACTTGAGTAATCCATAAAACCTATCCCCATAAAGTGAGTATCATTAATAAGTCTATAAGCTGTTTCCCATGCGTCTACTCTCCCTGAACCACCCTCGGTAATTGCACCACTAAAATTTTCAAATACAATGTATATTCGTTCCAGTTGAGGAACTGATTGTGTAAATGCCAGTAAATCTGTCATGATTGAATCGAAGAATACATAAAACATAGTCAAACTTCCACTTATTACTAAGAACAAAGTTGCTAACTTAGCAGGTGACTTACTTTTTGTAAAAAATTTTTTTAAACTCAGTACACTTAACATACAAATAAAAACAATTAGACCAGTCTTTGAAGCCGATAGCAAAATTGTCGTAGGATATATAATCATTGCCAAAAAATTTGTTAGTTTTCGTTTGAATCCTTTGAGATACCAAATACAAAACCCGCATATTTGCATATAAGCGAAATAATTAGGATCATTCATAAACCCTCTCATACGTATCTCACCAAACAATACAATAGACCGTAGAGCAGATGGGCCAATAAAATAAATTATTAATGATAAAGTACCTAAAATCAGGCTTCCATATTTTAATCCTTTAAAAAAAAGTTCCTTTGTTTTTGGATTTATGGTCAAAACAGAAATAAAAAGAATAAAATAGAGCAAGCTGATTATAAACTTTTGAAAAGTAATAAATATAGGTATAAATGATATTGAAATATTCAACCAATTTGATATTTGCATAGTCGAAAAGAATCTCAAACTCAAGAGTATAATAAAGTATATAGTTGTTTTTTTTGTTAAATAGATTGACTTTGTCAAAAATAATAATATGATCAAAAAAATCATGAAAACATCACTGACAGAAACATTTATACCTAGAAAAATCTGTGTGATATTTATTGTGAATCCTATCAAAAAAATAAATCTATCAATAACTAATTTTTCGTTTTTTTTTTCTTCCAATGATGTTGAAATATCTGTAAATTCCATTCTCTTCCTCCTAAAAGGATGTTGGTTACTCACTGTATATATCACTTATTTGCTTTATAACTATCTCTTCACCATATTTCCTTATTGATTCGCTTGCAATTTGAGCATATTTCTTTATCGGAAGATTTTCTGAGAAGAAATCACTTAGCGAGCCTATTAAATCTATATTATCGGTGAACAGTATTCCATTTTCTCCTTGAGTGATCAAATCCATATTTCCCCTTATATTAGATGCCATTACAGGAACTCCATTAGCCATGGCTTCCATAACTGAGACTGGAAGCCCTTCTCTTTTTGAAGGGAAAATAAATAAATCACTAATCTTCAATATCTCAATGATATCATTTCTATAGCCAAGCAGTTCTATTTTATGTGATAGTCCAAATTCATTTATTTGACGAATTAACTCATTTTCTAGAGGACCAACTCCACAAATCAAGTATTTGAAATTTTTATTTTTAAATTCTCTCAATGCCTCAATTACAACTTTATGATTTTTATTATCATTAAGTTCTCCCACAGATAGAATAACTTTCGCTTCTACATCAATCCCCAATTCTTCTCTTTTTTTCACTCGATCAATAGGTTTATTACATGCTTCAAGAGGTAACCCTACACCATTTACTAAATAGACGTTCTTAGCAAAAAAATGATCTGATGCACGTTGAAAATCCTCTTGATTTATAGTAATCAGCGTATCTGTATATCTAGACAAATATTTTTCAATCGGATAGTAAAAAAGCCAGTTTATTGCACTTGCACCTTTATAAAAATGAAAACCATGAGCAGTATAAAATACTTTAGTTTTCAATTTTTTGCATGCTAATCGAGTAATCATAGATGCTATAGGTGTATGGGTGTGAACGATGTCAAAATCTTCTTCATTAACAATACTCTTAAGACTTTGGTATGCAGATAAATTATATTTTGAGAATGGACTTCTACTAAACGGGATTTGATAAACTTCAATATCATAATCTTGAAAAAATGGCTTTAGAGGTTGCTCAATTGAGCAACCAACGCTTACTTCATGCCCTTCATTAATTAACATTTCAATATGTGGAATAAGAAATGCATTTAAAGTATTAGATATTGTCGTTACATATAAAATTTTCAGTTTGTATCATTCCCTTCAAACTTCTCTATCGTTACGCTAGAACTTGAGCTAATACCTTCGTGTCTAATAACTTTATTGATTGTTAAAAAAAAGATTATAATATCATGCATAAATGTACAGTTTTCTACATAGTAGCAATCATACTCAAACTTCTCTCCCCAACTAATCGCATTCCTACCCTTGACTTGCGCTAATCCAGTCAATCCTGGGCGGACGCTATGACGTTTTCTTTGATTCTCATTATATAAAGGCAAATATTCAACTAATAAAGGTCTTGGACCCACAAAGGACATATCCCCTTTTAAGATATTCCAAAGTTCAGGTAATTCGTCTAAACTGGTTGCTCGTAGTAATTGTCCAAATTTCGTTAACCGAACATTATCAGGTAAGTAATTTCCATTTGCATCTTTTGCATCCGTCATTGTACGAAATTTATACATGGAAAAAATGACTTCATCTTTTCCAGGTCGATCTTGCTTAAATATGATTGGAGAGCCCAATTTAATTTTTACTAAAAGAGCTACGATTAAAAGAACAGGCGATAAGACAACAAGAGCAAGAGCTGAGAAACATATATCTAATGCTCTTTTTCCCCATTTCTGATATACGCTTTTATTATTCATGTTGTAACACTCGCTTAATTGTTTTCACGACTCGAGACAAATCTTCATCTGTCATCTTCGTATCTGATGGCAAACACACACCAGTATTAAATAATGTTTCAGCAACATTATTTCCAACATAATCATATTCTGCAAAAATTGGTTGTAGATGCATTGGTTTCCAGACAGGACGTGCTTCGATATTTGCTTTATCCAATTCATCCATAAGCATATTCGTATCCACATCTGAAAGCAAAATCACACTTAGCCAATAATTAGGTTGATTCCATTCATTTTCAGGCATGAAGGAAATGGAAGGAATGTCAGATAGTTCACGTTTATAGTAATCATAAATATATCGTTTCTTGTTGATTCGGTCTGACAATACTTTTAGCTGTCCTCTGCCGATCCCTGCTACAATATTGCTCATACGATAGTTATAGCCTATTTCATTATGTTGATAATGACGTGCTTGTTCCCGGGATTGTGTTGACCAAAATCGAATTTTTTCAATTCTTTCTGGATTATTTGAAACAGCCATTCCTCCACCAGAGGTGGTGATTATTTTATTCCCATTAAAAGAATAGATACCATATTCCCCAAATGTGCCAGTATATTGACCTTTATATGTTGTACCTAGTGACTCTGCCGCATCTTCGATCAAGGTCACTTGATATTCTTTACATATCTTGATGATTTCATCTAAATCTGCAGATAAACCGTATAAATGAACGACAACTACTGCTTTTGCTTCAGGATATTTCTCTAAAGCGATTCTAAGTTGTTCAGGGTCCATATTCCAAGTTTCATTATCACTATCTACAAACACTGGTTTTGCACCTTGATAGACGATAGGGTTTACAGTAGCTGAAAATGTTAATGATTGACAAATCACAATATCATCTTCTCCAACCCCAGCTGCTTTTAATGCTAAATGGATGGCTGCTGTACCTGAAGTCAATGCAGCCGCATGGTCAATCCCTACATACTCAGCCAATTCTTTTTCAAAGTTATTGACATTTGCACCAAGCGGAGCAACCCAGTTGGTGTCAAATGCCTCCTTGACGTATTCTTGTTCGTATCCTTCATCACTCATATGTGGTGATGCTAGGAGTATTCGTTCATTTTCCATCTTAATCCCAACTTTCTATTATTTTTGCAGGCACACCCACACTTTTTGTATTGTTATGAATATCCTTAACAACTACACTTCCTGCGCCTATAATATTTCCTTGGCCAATCGAGACTTCTGGTATCACTTTAGTTCCGACTCCGATTTCATTTCGATTGCCTAATAGTGCATAACCAGACAGATTTACATTTGGATAGATTGAATTATAGTTTCCTATCTTTGAATCATGCCCAATTGTTGAATAGATATTGAACATATTGAAATTACCTATTGTTATATCGGCTGTATAAGTTGTGTAAGGCATCAAAATGTTCCCTATACCTAGTTGTACATTCAATCCTACTAAAGCAGTAGCATCAATCAAATTTGGAAATGTCAGATTATTATTACCTTTCAATTCCAAAAAAATTTTTTCCTTAATATGCGGATTAGCAATTCCTATAAATACAGCAATCTTTAGTTCCATTTTTGTTAATAATTCTATTTTTCCTAGCACTGGTATTCCAACAATTTTTTCATCTACCGTCTTGACATCATCAACAAAGCCAATTAACTCATATTCGGACTGTCTACTTAATAAAAAGGCGAGTTCTTTACCGAATCCTCCAGCACCAACAATTATTGCTTTCATGACACTCCCCCTACTTACTCGAAGCCCTCGCAAATGCTACGACTTCTTTTGCTAGCTGTTTGTCATCGTCGGATAAACCTGTTACAAATTCCATGACTTCTTGGATCGGGTAACCTTTGATATTCCCGACAAAAATCTTTTCATACACCTGTTCATCATTTCGTTCTTTGTCCAATAACAGTTCTTCATACAATTTTTCGCCAGGTCGAATGCCTGTTTCGACGATTTCGATTTCTTCTTCAGTGTATCCACTCAAGCGGATCATATTTCGTGCAAGATCTAAGATTTTAACTGGTTCACTCATATCTAAGACAAAGATTTCGCCACCTTTGGCTAATGCACTCGATTGGATGACTAAACGGCTTGCTTCTGGGATCGTCATAAAGTAACGGGTCATCCGAAAGTCGGTGATCGTGATTGGTCCGCCTTTTGCGATCTGTTCTCGAAAAACAGGGATCACGCTTCCGCGGGAGCCTAATACATTACCAAATCTTACGGCCGAAAACTTGGTACAGTTTTCTCCATTCAAGCCTGTCACGATCATTTCTGCGATTCGTTTGGTGGCTCCCATTACATTTGGTGGGTTATTTGCTTTATCTGTGGAAACCATTACAAAGTTTTTGACATTCGCTTCTTTGGCAGCCTCAGCTACGTTTTTTGTTCCTTTGATATTGTTTTTTACTGCTTCTCTTGGGTTATATTCCATCAACGGTACATGTTTATGTGCTGCTGCATGATAGACGATATCTGGCTGATGTTCTTTCATGATATGGAAGATCTTTTCACGGTCTTGGATATCAGCAATAATTGGAATGATTTCTGTTTTATTATAAGAGGGATCTCCTGATAGTTCGCGATGAATCAAATAAATCGAGTTTTCACCATGTCCTAATAAGAGTAATTTTTTTGGCGAAAAAGCAAGTACTTGACGACAAATTTCTGAACCAATAGAGCCTCCAGCTCCGGTAACAAGTATGACTTTTTCTGAGATGTGTGATTTTAGTTTGTCTAAATCTAATTTGACTTCTTCTCGTCCTAACAAGTCGACTACGTCGATTTCTTTCAAGCGAGAAACATTGATTTTCCCTGATGCGATTTCTTCAATCGAGGGCATGGTATTCATCTTGACTTCTTTTGATTCGATAAGATGGAAAATTTCACGAATTCTTTTTCGTGGCAAGGAAGGTATCGCGATCGTTACCATGTCAATCGACAATTCATCGATCAATCTTGGTAAGTCTTTGGTATTCCCTACGACTTTTATCCCAGACAAATATGTTTTATATTTGTTCGGATCATCATCCACAAAGCCAATCACTTCCAAATCGTTGATTGCTTTTGAACTAAGAATACTATTGCATAGGATACGTCCGCCTTCGCCAGCTCCGATAATTAGTGTTCTGTGTTTGTTTAGTGGCGATTCTTGACGCTGTGCTTTATGTTCGATATATATACGCCAGAATAAACGACTGCTGATGATGAGAAACATAGATAAGATGTAAGTTAATAATTGTAATCTAAGGCTGATTTTTTGCATAAACAAATATTGAATGATAAATGATGAAATAACGGTACAAGTAATGGCTGAAAAAATAGCTGCCATCTCATTTAAATTCGTATATCGATTGATTCGCGTGAATGTTTTGAACAGCATGCCATATCCAATATAAAAAATTAGTGATACGCCTAAATTCACGGCTAAATAATCTTGATCGATACCAACAAATGGTGTCATAAAATAATAGCTTGATAATATAGAGATGCCTAATAACAAACTATCAACCAAAACTAAAATGATTACTTTTCTTCTTCTAGTAAGTTCAAACAACCCCTGCGCCCCCTAAAACTTTTATACAATAGGTCGAAAATCTTTTGCATGCACTTGCTCCCCATTGATGATGTCTCTTGTTACTTGATCCATTTCTTCGATAACTCTTGGTCCAAATTTTTTCTCTACGATACTATAGGCTTTCTCCATATAAAAATCCCGATCTTTTCGACTATGGGCATCTGAGGCGATCATCTGGACAAGCCGATGTTGAACCAGTTCTTCACTTAACTTCTTGATCTGTTTGCCATAAACTCCTGCAATACTTGGTGCAGTCAACTGCGCCAAACAGCCCATATTCAAGTAGGGTAATAATAGATTAGGACTTTCTTGAAAACCACGGTTCCGCTCAGGATGGACAATGATTGGTACGATCCCCATCTGACGTAATTCATAAAACAAACTTTCTGTGTATTCGGGAATGCTGTTTGTTGGTAGCTCAGCTAGCAAATAGCGATCGGTAACATCTGCAAAAAGAATCTTGTCACTTTTAATTTCATCTATTAGATTTCTTTTTATTCGAACTTCTTGTCCTTCAAATAAAGTTAGGGGGATGGACTGTCGATCGAGTTCTTTTTGCAAGTCTTCGACAGCTAGTAATACATCTGCTTTTTCATTGGTGAAACGTTGATTGTGATGAGGGGTGCATAAAATGTGGGTGATTCCTTGTCGAACAGCTTCTTCTGCCATGGCGATCGATTCTTTAACCGTTTTTGGTCCGTCATCTATACCAGGTAAAATATGACAATGTAAATCAATCATTTTTGCTCACTTCCTCATCAATAGTAATAATAATTAAAATCTGCATTCTTCTTCGCACCATTGTAAACAACACCTAAAATCGTTGCTTGTGCAATGGATAGCAGTTCTTTCGCTTTGATTAATTCTTGTTTCATTGTTTTGCGTTCTCGGACGACTAAAAGTGTCCCATCTGTTTTTGCGGCTAAGATTTGAGCATCAGTGACTGTTGCAATGGGAGGTAAATCAAAAATGATCAAATCAAATACTGCTTTTAGTTGTTCGATCACTTCTTCCATTCGTTTCGAATCAAGTAGTTCTGATGGATTCGGTGGTTTTGGTCCACTTGTCATGACCCAAAGATTTTCGACGGAACTGGTATGATAATATGATTCCGGTCTTCCTTCACGATCGCCTAAAAAATTACTTAATCCATTGACATTTGGCAATTGAAAAGTCAATGCTACACTTGGTTTTCTCAAATCAGCATCCACCAGCAAAACTCGTTTGCCACTATTTGCGAATACGACAGCTAAGTTAGCAGCTGTTGTTGATTTTCCTTCACCTGGACCAGATGAAGTCACGACCATCGTCTTCAATTCACGATCGACAGAAGCAAATTGGATATTTGAACGAATCGTCCGATATTGTTCGGAAACCATGGCATTTTTATCGGTAATGCTGAGGAGTGAAACAGGTAAAATAGTGTTTTTCTTCATAAATACTTCTCCTTATACACGTTTTCGTGAACGACGGCTTTCTCTTTGTTCTGTTGTTTCAATCGTTTCGACTTCTGCTGGTTGAAACATACGGCCGTTTTCAAGTTCTTTCTTCGTCATTTCATTGACGTCTCCAAGAATCGGCAATCCTAATTCTTCTGTGACAAAACGCTCATCTTTGACTGTTTTATCTAACAACTCTAGAAGAAAGGCTAATCCGACTCCAATCATCAAGCCAAGCAACCCACCGATAACTACGTTCAACATGTTATTTGGTGAAACAGGTGTAGGATTGCTTTGTGCTGCAGAAGTGATCGTCACTTTATTGACATTCAATACGTCCGTTGCTTTTGATTGGAATACTTGTGCTGTAACGTTGGCGATATCCGTCGCATGATCTGGATTATCGACAGTTGCAACGATTTGGAACATTTGTGAGTTTTGTGATTGATTGACACTGATCACCGATTTCAACTCACCCTTTGTAAGACTTTGTCCATAATTTTGTTCAAGTTCTCTTTGAACATCATTGATGACAACATCGCCTAAAATCATATCTTTATAAGTATTGATCAACAATACGTTAGCGTTGACATCTTGTAGATTCGTATTCGTATTTTCTGCTTTTGACTGAACGATCATCTCAGCTGATGAACTGTATTTAGGTGTGATCAAAAAGAACGTGACTCCAGCAGCTAATGCAAATCCGGCAAGCGTGGTCGCAAGAATCAGCAACCAACGCTTTCTTAAAATCTCAAATAATTCTCCTAGACTAATCGTTTCTTCCATGTTTTCTCCACTTTCTATCGTTAATATCTTTTCTTAACTTTTCGTCTTCTTAATAATTCGCTCAACATCCAGATGATGAAACTACAAATTATGAGCACGATTCCCCATTGGATAAATGTTACAATAAAGTTGCTTAGATACGTAGTTAAAAAATGATAGAGCGACTTTGAATTGATGCCGATACGCTCGACCATTTTGGAAAGGTACACAAAAAGAGGTAACGCTAAAAGCATTAAACCAGCGCCCCCCACTGCATAACTTAAATAGCGTAACGCACGATGGAAAAAACGTGTGTCGATTGCAATGATCGCAATCACTAATAATGCAGAAACTGTCATTGTAAAGAAGATCAATAAGGTCAGCGTTCTTTTATACCCCATCACTTGCTTCCCATAGGTCAAAAGATAAGGGATCTCAATATATTCACTATAGGTTTCGATGGCAGATTTTTTTAGATTATCAATTGATTGTTGTGTTTCTGCATTGATTTCATAATTGTTTTCTTTCGCATAGTCTTCGACTTTTTTCTGGATGATTTTGTCTACATCCTCTGTCCGTTCAATCAAAAAAGGAATGTCTGTATAAATGGTGCGAATATAGTGTTCAACATTCGATTGTACATAAGCTTGAGGAACAGTGTCTGCCAATACATCTGCAGGAATATTGCTTCCTCGACCTAGATCGCTGATTCTTTGATTGATCTCAGAGGTGATCGTTTCTGAATAATTGGCTTCTTCCATGGCTTTTTCCATAAACTGTTGGTTGAACAACGTTAGTCTCAATACAACTAACGTCATGCCGGCAAACAAACTCAAAGAACAAATAAAAGTAAGTAGCCAACGAGACCCTTTTTGCATGAATTTTTGCGTACTCATGATTTCCTCCTATTTATTAGGATTGATCAACGGACCTTCAACTAACTCACAGATAACAAAAAGTCGTTCATCCGTCATGCCTAAACTATCAACAGGATAGCATGTATAAAGAAGCAGTATTGGTTTATCTTTTTGACTGATCAATTCATTGATTTCCGGATCATCTTTATGACGAATCACCATTTCTTTTACTTGATAGCGGTAATTCGCATAGGTCGTCTTAGCTGTCACGATATCATTTGTTTGAATACCGCTTAGCTTACCAAACCCATCAACATTGTGCCCACCAACTAGTGAAGTTCCAGTCTCACCTATGTAGACAGAACCCATATATTGTCCGGCACCTTTTCTTAATATCTCATCGGTATCTCCAAAATACAAAGGCACATTCAGATCTAAAGAATCCACCATGATGTCACCATAACGTTCGCCACCTCTAGGGTAAGCGATACTGCTAGATGCCAGTTCATTGTTCTCATCTTTAGCGACATCTTCTTCTTTTACAGCTTCAAAGCTTTGTTCTTGCGTTTCGAATGTTGGGACATCTGAAAGTAAAAACAAATTTAAAGAAGAAGTGGCAAAATGAATGACAGGTCTTCCTATGACGTACATTAGAGAATAACCAGCTGCCAAAAAAAAGACAGGGACAAAAAGCATTGCCCCTAGTCTCTTAAGCAGCTTGCGCTTTTTACGCAATCTTTGTCTTTCTTCCTACTACAACCGCACCTGCTGCGACTAATAGTAATGAAGCAATTGCCATTGCACTAGCGGTATAGTTACCACCTGTTTGTTTAATTGGAGAACTAGTACTAAAAGCTGGTGATGTTGTTCCATCAGCGTTTTTCACACCGATTTGGATGTTACTTCCATTCCAACTTAGTACAACTAATCCCAACGCGTCAGCAACTCTCGTTACCTCTTGTTGGATTTGCATGATGACATCCCGTGGTAAAGCACGGATCAAATCATCAAGCGTGTTGACTCCTGTCATATCTATTGTTACTGAACCTAACAGATTACGCACATTTTGAATACCTGTAACGGCAGTTTCTACTTGTGCATCCGTTAAATCATTTTGTTTCAAATGGTTTTCGGCTTGTGTAATGTAAGTATCAGGGACAGTGAATTCTTTTCCTTGAATACTTACTGGTGCTTTCAACAAGTCTAGGATCTGTTGCTCATTCGCAGAAATCGCGCCAGCGGCATCTACAGGGACAGTGAACAATAATGCAGTGAAAAATACAACTAAATATCCGACAAACTTTTTCATCCATTCGACCTCCTTTGCATTGAATTGTGAAGGCTTTCAGCCTTCGGTAAAACATTATAGAAAATAACATTATCCTTTTTATTTTCTACAATTCTTATACTATCACATAGAATTAACTGACACAATTTATATAACCTGAGTTAACTTAAGTTTTTTAACCTATCAGCCTTGTCAGTGCTAAGTGTATGGATAAGGAAAAGCCTCTAATTCCATAACTACACTTATAATAACCTAGATTATATCCATATAATCTTTATTGTATTCAAATTTCTAAGATGAATGTCAGGTAAATTACCTGACATTTTCTATTGGTTCACCTAACACTAAACCTGGTTCTGCATTCAGTCGATAATCAGCAAGATGCCCTTTTCGCCATTCGACGGATGCAGCGGCACCGATCATTGCCGCATTGTCCCCACAAAGGCGTAATGGTGGTACGATCAGTTCCAATTCAGGTAATTCTGAGGCTAAACTTGCTTTCAAGCTTTCTCTTAGTCCTTGATTGGCAGCAACGCCACCTGCAAGGATCAATTGTTTCACCGGATAACTTTTGCAAGCACGTATCGTTTTTGTTACCAAGACTTCGACAACACTGGCTTGAAAACTTGCAGCAAGGTCTGCTCGATCCAATTCTTCCCCTCGTTGCTCCGCGTTGTGAACTAAATTGATAAATGCACTTTTTAAGCCACTGAAACTAAAATCATAATTATCTTCACGAAGCATTGCCCGAGGAAAGTGGTAGGCATCTTTACCTTGATGGGCTAATTCATCGATTTCTTTTCCACTTGGATAGCTCAATCCTAAAACACGTCCTACTTTGTCGTAGGCTTCTCCAGCGGCATCGTCTCTTGTTTCACCGATGATCTCATAAGCGCCATCTTCTTCCATATAAACTAACTCCGTGTGCCCTCCACTGACCAACAACGCCATCAATGGAAATTCATATGCTTTTTCGAAGCGGGCGGAGTAAATATGTCCTGCCATATGATTCACTGGGATCAATGGCAGATGATTTGCCCAAGCAAAAGCCTTTGCTGCTGAAATACCGATGAGTAATGCCCCTACAAGACCTGGTCCTTCTGTGACAGCAACCGCAGTAAGTTGTTCGGCAGTCACGCCTGCTTCTACCAACGCTTCTTCGAGACATAAAGTAATTTGCTCTACATGATGGCGACTGGCCACTTCAGGTACGATCCCGCCAAAGCGTTTATGGCTGTTGATTTGAGAGGCAACGATATTCGATAAGATTTCTTGTCCATCTTTCACGACCGCTACGCTTGTTTCATCACAGCTTGACTCGATTGCTAAAATCAATTCTGTTTGTTTATCATTCATGGTTTCATCACCTCTGTTTTTAGCTTTGTACACATGATGACCGCATCTTCGACCGGATCATGATAGTAGGCTTTTCGTTTACCTACTTGGCGGAATTTTTCTGATTCGTAAAGGTGTTGGGCAGCAATATTTGACTGTCGTACTTCTAAAAAAACACTATGCGCTTGGTTAGCTTTTTCTCGTTGCAGCATCTCTTGTAATAATTGTCTTGCTACACCTTTGTGTTGTTCAGCAGTCAGAACTGCAAGATTCGTCACTTCTACTTCATCAAGTACTTTGGCATATCCAATAAAGCCAATGATTTCATCTGCCTGGTGAAGGACTAAATAATTGGTTTGCGGTTGTTGGATATCAGACAAAAATTGCTCTTTTGTCCAAGGTGATCCATTTAAAAAAGCATCGTCACTGACTTGCCAAAGCGCTTGGGCTAATTTTGTATCATTGAAAGCTGTTTTTTCTTCAATCACTTTATTTCACTCTTCTTTTAATAGTTTTACCATATCTAAGGCATCTTCATTCGTTTCTGTATAATACCCTTTTTTTACTTTTCTCGATTGGAAGCCTAGTTTTCTGTATAAGCGTTGGGCATTCTGATTACTGATCCGTACTTCTAATGACATGGTCTCGCATTGATTCATCCGTGCGAATGTCTCGATCTCGTTGATTAAATAGGTGCCGATACGCTGCCGTTGGTAACTCGGACTGACCGCAATGTTCGTGAGATGGCAATCGAGTCCTAATACTCTAGATCCAACAAAGCCGAATAATTCTTCTCGATCGAATATCCCTAAATATAAAGTCATGAATGGGGAAGTCAGCTCTGAGATGAATGCACTTTTTGTCCAAGGTAATTCCCCTAAATAAACTTCCCGTTCGATACTTAACAACGCCTTGACATCCTCAACTGTCAACTCTCGTAATTGATATTGCTTTTCGCCAACAGTGATCGTTTTCTCTGGATAATCTGCTTTTTCTTGAAGCATGGTCCGTAGATAGGCTTTAAATTTTTTCAACATAGCTTTCTTCTCCTGGCGTATGTGTCTCCAACCATTTTTCTTCTGCTTCCACTCGTTTTAAGTAACGTGGTAAGAAGGCTTGGATATCGTTGACCGGATTACTTGAAGCCCCTAATTGCGCGACGACAACTCCACTAGGAATATCCCAAAGTGGCAAGGAGTTACACTTAGCATCAGGTATTGATTGAGCGATTTCTGAGTTGAATTTGTGGCAATCGCTACCGACAAAAGTGATCGATCCATCCATTTGTTTTAATTTTTCGGTTAATTCTACAAAAGCAATATGGGTGTCTTCTAGAACGTTTTCTAATGTTCCATGATGCCAGCGATAGGCACCAGCATAAACATTTTTTCTTCTCGCATCAAACATCGGTACAATGATTCCTTCGATTCCTACGCAATTTGCTGCAAGTACAGCAAGACTGGAAACACCAACCAATTCTTTATTTAAAGTATATGCTAATGTCTTGGCAGTTGTGACACCGATTCTCAATCCTGTATAAGAGCCTGGACCACTTGACACAGCAATTCGATCGATTTGTTCTGGTGTGAGTTGGCAATCTGAGATCAATTGATCCAACGCTGGCATCAACGTCAGACTATGATTTTTCTTTCTATTGATTTGGATTTGACCTAACACTGTTTCGTCTTCCAATACGCCAACAGCTAAGGTTTGATTTGCTGTATCGATCCCTAATGTAATCATTTGACCGTTCCCTTCTACTACTCTAATGTCGTTTATCATTGTAGCATACTTCGAGGTAAAAAAGGGGAGGAAAAATCAAGTTTGGCTCTCGCCGCTGTTGAAATTCCCACCCCTTTACTAAGGTTGATAATCGTCTATTTGATCGTAGCTTGTTTTGTTGATTCTCGTAAAATTAGTTCTGTCGCGATCGTGATTTTTCTTGCAACCGGTGCAGTACTATGGATTAACTGGGTCAATGTCTCAACTGCCAACTCCCCCATCCATTCGGTGTACACTTTGACTGTAGAGAGGGGTGGTGAGACATACTTTGCCACACTGATATCGTTGAAGCCAATCACTGAGATATCTTGCGGAATAGTCAATCCTACTTCTTTGATTGCCTTCAATGCACCAATTGCTAACGCATCATTCGCAGCAAACAACGCATCAGGTAATTCCTTTTCTTGCAATAAAAAATCATGAACAGCTTGATATCCTGCCTCCACTGAAAAATCCGCTTCAATGATTTTTCCTGAGAGGTTCTTTTCTTCACTGATCAGTTTTTGAAAAATTGCCGTTCTAGGATCAGTCACCGGTGTTCGGTGTTGCTTCGTGTACTCTTTTCCGGCTATCATCACGAGTTGTTTGACTTCTTCTTGTAAGAAATGATCCATCACTAAGCGAAGACTCGACTCAAAATCAACGACTAAAGAATCGATGCCAAATCTTGTGCCATCTGAATCGACAAGTAAAAGGTTTTCTTGCGTACGTTTCAATTCTTTCAATTGCTCTTCGTCAAACTTTCCTAAAGCAATCGTTCCATCTGCAGATTGCTCACTAATGGCATCCCAGGTTTCCTTGATCAGGCGAATATTCGCTTCCTCCGCTTTTTTTTCGATTCCTAAGCGTATAGAAAGATAATAAAGATCTTCTAATTCTTCTTGTGTATCATACCATTGGATCAATTTGATCGTTTGTTTTTCAGAGGCTAGATTCTTATGATGTTTTTTATAATTCAAGTGTTCAGCTGCTTCAAAAATTTTTTGTTTCGTTTCCATGCCTACTGACAATTTCTCATCATAATTCAGCACTCTTGAGACAGTGGCAGGAGAAACTCCCGCCAACTGAGCAATATCTTTGATTGTGGCCATTCGTTTCCCCTCCTGTAACTGACCGATGCTTATAATGTTTCAGTAAAGCGCAAGAACGCAGCTCTTCCTTGTTCGTCCCGTTTGAAGACGCCGGCATCTTCTAAAACTCTGGCGAAGACTTGCCCAACAGCATTTTGGATAACAACTGTCGCAGTCTCTTCAGTCAAATCAGGATTTGCTTGTTTTAGCTGTTCTGCCCATTCACGATGATAGTCCGCGAGTTGATTTTCTTCACCCAGTAGATATTGCTTCACTTCTTCCAATTCTGGTTTTAAGCGTGGTGGCAAGACGGCCAACCCCATCACTTCGATCAAGCCAATATTTTCTTTTTTGATATGTTGGATATCACGATGAGGATGGAAAATCCCTTCAGGATGTTCTTCGGACACATTGTTGTCGCGCAATACTAAGTCGATTTCAAAGTAATCCTCTCTGCGACGAACAATCGGCGTGATCGTGTGATGTGGCGTACCATCTGCTGAATAGGCGATGACTGATACTGATTCATCTGAATAGTTCTGCCATTTGTTTAAGACTGCATCCGCTGCTTCTACTAATAAATCTTTATCGGGCGACTGTAAACGGATCACAGACATCGGCCATTTGACGATCCCTGCAATCACCTGTGGATACTCGCCTAGCTTGATCAATTTCTCCATCGGCGCTTTCGCCATCGGAAATTCATGACGCCCTGCTTGATAATGGTCATGTGAAAGGATCGATCCACCAACGATCGGCAAATCAGCATTTGAACCTACGAAATAGTGTGGTAAGACTTCAGTGATCTTCAACAACCGAGCAAACGTTTCTTTTGTGATGCGCATTGGTCGATGTTCTTCTGATAAAATGATCGAGTGTTCATTGTAGTAGGCATAAGGCGAATACTGAAATCCCCAACTTTCTCCGTCTAAGTTCATTCGGATGATTCGATGATTGGTTCGTGCTGGGTAATTCAATCTTCCTTTGTACCCTTCATTTTCCATACATAACATACACGATGGGTAATCAACTTGCACCGCTTTTCTTTCTGCAGCGATTTGTTTTGGATCTTTTTCAGGTTTAGATAGATTGATCGTGATTTCCAAGTCTCCGTATTCAGACGGATAAGTATACACGATATTTTTTGCGATGGCTCGTGTTTTGATATAGTCATTGTTGCGGCTCAACTGATAAAAATAATCCGTCGCTTCTTCTGGACTTTTTGAATAATGTTGAGCAAAAAAAGCATTGACAACAGAAGGTGGTGGCGTCAAGAAATCCATCAATTGTGCCTCAAATATTTCTCGGTCAGCTGTTACATCCGTCACCAAGCCATTTTCTTTTGCTTGTTCAACTAAACGATTCAATAGATCGACCGATTCTTCTTGCACTGGACGTACTTCAAAAGAGTCGCCGGCTTCTTCGCCAATAAGACCTAAAATACGATTTTGTAAGTAGATACGGTCCATTTCCATCCAACCACCAGAAGCGATTGCTAATGTGACAAAATCTGCAATTGTTTGACTAATCGTCATTTTCTTCCACCTACTTTTCATACCCGTTAGGATGGCTTTCATGCCATGCCCAAGCAGTTTTGATGATTTCTTTCACATCTGTATATTCAGGTGCCCAGCCAAGGATTGCTCTCGCTTTTTCACTTGAAGCTACTAAACGACTTGGATCACCCGCTCTTCGTGGTGCGATTTTTGCAGGGATATCACGGCCTGTGACTTCTCGTGCTGCTTCTAGCATCTCTGTGACTGAATAACCTTTATTACTTCCCAAGTTGAAGAAGTTGCTTTCATTTCCAGCTTTTAAATATTCCAATGCTAAAATATGCGCAGCAATCAAATCTTCCACTTGTACATAATCTCTGATACATGTTCCGTCTGGGGTATCATAATCATCGCCATAGACCGCTAATGATTCTCGTTGGCCTAAAGCTACTTGTAAAATGATGGGGACTAAATGGGTTTCAGGGGTATGATCTTCGCCGATCGACGCATCACTCTTAGCTCCTGCTACATTAAAATAGCGTAAAGCCACATAACGCATGCCATATGCTTCGTCACACCACTTCATCATTTTTTCCATCATCAGTTTGCTTTCACCATAAGGATTTTTCGGATTCGTTGGTGACCCCTCAGTGATCGGCGATTCTTTTGGCTCACCGTAAGTCGCAGCTGTGGAAGAAAAGACGATCCGTTTCACATCAAACTCGTGCATTACTTCTAATAATACTTGCATGCCATAAACATTATTATTGAAGTAGACTAAGGGTTTTTCAACTGATTCACCGACTAACGAGCTCGCTGCAAAGTGCAAGACGCCCTCAATCGTTTCTTTTTGGAAAACTCCGCGTAGAAATTCTTTGTCACGAATATCGCCTTCATAAAAACGTGCATCAGTATGAACTGCTTGACGATGGCCTGTCAAAAGATTATCCACGACTGCTACATCATAGCCCTTTTCAATTAATTGATCGACGGCATGGGAACCAATATAGCCTGCTCCGCCTAATACTAAAATTGTCATGTTAAGACTCCTTTATCCATATAATTATATTCGTTATTTATTTTAACAAAAGTGAAGACCAGAAAACAGGGACTTTTTTTTGACAAAACCTTCTTTCATTTTATTTAGTAAATTTATAATAAAACATTTAGTAAATTTTTTCAACATTTTATTGTAAAGGGTTTCAAATAAAAAAACGAAAGACTAGCGTTTTTCCTGGTTTTGCTTCATAATAGAAGTGTCAAATAGATAAATGAGGTGAATCATTATGAAAAAATTTGTATCAGGTATCTTAGTAGGTAGCTTGGCTACTGTAGCAGCTGTGGCTGGTTTAGTAACTTCTGTAAAGAAAACAGTCATCGACCCAATCGACGAAAAAGAAGCAATGATTGAAGAAAATCGTAAAAAAGCAATGAGAAAACGTGTATCACGATAAGAACGAGTGATTGAAGCATTCAGCTTCAAAAACGAAAAACCCAAAAATTGTTCTGCAATTTTTTGGGTTTTTTTATTTCTAACAAGTTTTTTCTAAAACTCACATTTTTAAGTTACGACAGGAATGGAAGCTGACGAATAGCACAGTCGCGTTTCTTCTATCTCCCTCGTGCTATCCAAAAAGAACGTTCCTACAAGAGGTCGGGACAGAAGTGTTTAGCCTCGAGAAATAAGGCGCCATCCACGAAAAGTGTTCTTCAAATTTTTGTGGATGGCACCTTATTTCCGAAGAGGTTACTTCTGTTCCCGCCGTTTATTCGGATTTAGTTGGTGGGAGAGAACTAATGTCCCACTCTCCTGAAGGAACGTTCTTTTTATGATTTTTCTGCTAAAATCAGTTGTGCGATACGATCAATTTGTCTAAGATTCCAAAAATCGACATGGGGTCTCGGAACGGAGGCTGTTAACCATTCTACCCCTTCTGTTGGGATGCCGATACAATACAAATTGTTTTGTACTTCCCCATGTGCATCGATCACACGTGAACTTTCTCGTTCGATCGCTACCGCACCAGAAACGAAATCGCCACTTGGATCATGCAACTGAAATGGCTGAAGGACCTGGGCATCACGTAGACTGATCAAGGCTGGATTTCTCGTTGTTCGTAAGTCATTTTTTGGTAATCGTGCCTCAATTAGATAGCTACTTGAAAGCCCTTCTGGTTCCAGGTGAAATCTCTTGTCCTTTCCTATAAAAGTAAAAGGAGGTTCCACCAAATGAAAAATCCCTGCATCGATTAATGCTGCTAATTCCTGGGCTCTTCGTAAAGGCGGACCAATAGTAAAAAAAGCATCAAACGTATTGAACCATTGCCACAATACTTCTTTATATTCTTTTGCAGAAAAAACTTCCCATAGCATTGCTTGATGCACCATGTTTCGCCAATCTTTCAATGCATCCAACGTCGCAATCAATGGACCGTCCACATTCCCTTTTTGCGCTTCATTGATTTGATCTTCGATATATCTCCGACTCATTTGTGGATAGGGTAACGTGTGGTCGGTCAAGTGATCAAGTAGGTTCCAAGACCACAAATGGTTTGCTAATGCAGGATATTTTTGCAGCCATTCCTTTTCTGTAGCTCCAAGAAAGACTTCTTGAAATTCGCTGAGAGCAATCGACAACCCATGTTCCTCAATCACTTTTTTATAATAGAACAATTCGAGATCTTTTTTTAAGTCCGCAAAGAAATCTTGTCCAGTCAGTTTTTGGGTCCGATAGTACGTATTTAATCGTTCTTGCGTCAGAATAACTGGCTGTGCCACCTCGCCAACTTTTTTCTGGTTGCGTCCATGGGGATAGTAAGGTAACCCTCGCCGAGAGCCACAATAGACGATAGGCTCTTCTCCCGACGGACGATAAACCAATCGACCTTCCAATTCTTCAAAGCGACCGCCTCGTTGTTGTGTCAACAAACCGATATAATCGAAAAAACAGAGTCCTAACCCCCGAACAAACACCGGTTCTTGGGCAGGGATCATCGATAAATCAACATCGGCTGGATTAGCTGGTCCTTGGTAAAATAAGTGATGCTCAGCCGCATACTCACTTAATTGTCTTTCTTCTGACGTTCGTTCATGTTCCCAATGACCCGTTGCTAGGATCAGATGGTCCACCACATAGGCTTCGTCTTTAGTTTGTAGAATGAATTGTTTCTCTTTCTTGGTGGCTTCGATGACTAATTCTTGTATATAATTGAAACGATCAGAAAATCGTTCTTGTAGACGCGCGTAAAACCATTGGAGATAGACGCCAAAAAAGCGACGACTTGTTGGTTGGTTTTCTAATAAATTAGCTGCTTCACACAAAAACGCTTCTTTTTCTTTGATAGTTGTCTTACTAAGATAAGAAGGAGCAAATTCTTTCGCCCATTGATAAAGATTCACTCCGTTAGCGACCACGCCGCCACTACTTAATGTCTCATCCGTAAACATCGTCACTTGTGACGCCAATGAATTCATCAGTACTTCTTTTGGCTGATCGACTCGCCAAACCTTGCCACCGATTCCACTTGGATCAAAAAGGAGGATCTCAATATCTTCTTCTTGTTGATTATAGAGTAAACGCTCTAACATGCTAAGTCCACGAGGACCTGCCCCGATGATCCCAATTCTCATCTATCCACCTACCTATATGTATTTGCTTGGTTATCACGCATCTTTTCTCTTGATTTCACTCAATACGCGCTACAATGATTTACTTGGCTAACTCACTAAGGAGCAACAGTTCTTCATGTTTTTCATTCTGTGAACAACTGATTTCCAAATCACATCCGTAAATCAAAAAACCGAATTTAGGAAAATACTTGGTGCTGACTACCTTTGTTATATCCTCTCATTCCATCATAGCATAATTTTTCTGCAATAAGAAAAAACAACAAGAAAAAAGAGCGAATAACCGCTCTTATTCTTGTTGCTACTAAGGTAACATAAGAAGTACAAGACTCCTCGTTAGATTTTTTTACTTTTGATTTTACCTGACCAACCATCATAGCCACCTTTTAAGATATAGATATCTTGGTAGCCTGCTTTACGCAGTTGGTTAGCTGTACGAATACTCAAACTTTTCTTTTGATCATAAATATAAACCGGTTGGTCTTTACGAATCGAACCAAGTGAATTTTTTAGCACTGTATAAGGAATATTTCTAGCGCCTAAAATATGACCCGCGTCAAAGACATCTTTTTCACGAACATCGATGACTTGTGCACGACGCATTCCTTCACGAAATTCTTCTTCTTCAAGCATTGTTGCAGAACGTTTAGCCATTACTCGTAAGTAAACTTCCCAAAATACGATAGCTAAGATGATCAGTAATAAAATGATGTTAATAATCCATAAAACCATGTCGTGCCTCCACTTTATTCAGCATATTTCAAGGCTAATGAGGCAGCACCGATGACGCCTGCTTCATTTCCTAATTCAGCTAATTTGATTTTTGTTGATTCTCTCACTTGTGGGAAGGTAAATTCTTTGAAGTATTTCTCCACACGACTGCGTAAAAATTCTCCCGCAGCTGATACACCTCCACCGATGACAATACTTGATGGATTCAACGTGTTTCCTAAATTCCCGCAAGCTAGTCCTAGATATAGACAGACACGATCGACCACCATCAAACCAAATGGATCATCTGCTTCTGCTAATTCAAAAACATCTTTACTTGTTACTTCTTCACCATTATCAAGCATCGCTTTCAAGCGTGAATCACCGGCATATTCTTCTGCCAAATGACGGGCCACTCGAACGACACCTGTCGCACTTGAGACAGTTTCTAAACAACCACGTTTGCCACAAGTACATTCGAATCCATTTGGATCGATCGTAATGTGTCCTACTTCTCCAGCGGCTCCAGTCACACCATGAAGTAAATGACCATCCGCCACGATACCGCCACCAACACCTGTACCTAGAGTGATGAATACGACATCAGGATCATTTTCGCCTGCACCTTTCCAACGTTCGCCTAGTGCTGCGACATTGGCGTCATTATCGATGGCAAATTTGATGCCCGTTCCTTCTTCAATCATTTTTTTGACAAATTGAAGCTCGCGCCAGTTTAAATTGTACGCACCAATCACTGTACCAGCTTCGCTGTCGACTGTCCCTGGTGTCCCCATACCGATACCGATAAAGTCTTCAGCTTTCATACCGTATAAGTTCAGACGATGATTGATAGATTCAATGATTTCAGGAATAATGTGTTTGCCATCATCCAAAATATTGGTATCGATACTCCATTTCTGTTGAATTTCTCCGTCAGGTGTCAAGATCGCAAATTTTGCTGTTGTTCCACCTAAATCAATCCCAATAATTTTTTTGTCCATGATCAAATTCCTTTCTTTCTGCTCTCTTCGATTCGGTGTTCTCTTTTTAAGATGTGCCACGCAGTCATATATGTTTCGTGATCGATCAAATGATTATCATAAAGCTTACGTAATTCGATCGTCATCAATTCAATATCATAAATCCGTGCGCCCACATAAATATAGATACCAAACCTCTTGAATAGCTGTTGTACGTCGTATAAGCTTTCCATTTAAAGCACTTCCTTCACATTATACAAGTATTCCATAATTTTTTAAACCCACTAAAACACATATTATAAAAAGAAAGAGAAAAACGATCGACGATATAATACGATGATGGATCGAGTAATCATTGGATCGATTTGGTAATCCTAATAGATTCCCTATCAGGAAACCTCCGATCAAGCCACCCACATGTCCCCAGATATCCACTGAGGTATCTGATATACCGAATATAAAAGAAAAAACAATGAATATCATGTAACGGCGTACCAGCTGTTTTACCACATAATCATTTTTGTAATGAATACCTAGAACAAATAATGCACCAAATAAACCAAAAAGCGATGTACTTGCCCCACCAGATAACACATTCATTTCATTGAAGGCAAAACTGGTCACATTTCCCATGATACCACTAAGTAAATAAATCAAGAAAAAGCGCCAATGACCGTATACCGTTTCGATTTGTGAACCCATAAAATACAAGACGACAGAGTTCAGTACAAAATGCATCATCCCAAAATGAATAAATATTGGTGTGATCAAACGCCACCATTCATGTAGGTAGGCAATATGCTGGCCAGACATGCCTAGTTCAAAAGCCACGCTATTACCAGGTAATACCTCCATTGCGAAAAAGACGATTGTTTGGATCACTAAAAAAATCTGTGTTAAAAATGGCCCATCGAGCCAAGATTTTAATTTGAATTGTTGCTGCCGATTTACTTTCATATATACCCCCTTGTTTTTTTAGTCGTTCAATAAATGTTGGATTTTCTTATCAAAGTCTTCTGGTTCCCAATCATTATGAATCATCTCTTTGAACGTCAAGCTGCACGTTTGATGCGGATACTCTTTCAGATAGCGATCATAGTACCCTCCACCAAAACCGATTCTGTACCCATCTGGATGAAAGATGATTCCTGGGACGATCAATAAATCGATCATCGTTGCCTCATAAAGATGCGTTGAAACAGGTTCTAACACACCAAAACTTGAACGTTCCAATACTGTGTTCTCAGAGAACTCATAAAATGCCATTTGACGTTTCGGCAATGTCTTAGGGATCACAACGATTTTCCCTGAAGCTCTCGCTTGTTCGATCAACGGTCGTGTATCTATTTCAAATTCATTTGAAAGAGTTATACCGATGACTTGCGCCTGTTTCCAATACTCGGTTGCAAACAATTGCTTATAGATTTTTTGTTCTTTTTCTTTTTTATAGCCACTTGCAGCAATTTTTTTAAGTTCATTAATGCCAAATTGACGGAGCTGTTCTTTTTTCTGCTTTTCGTGTCCCAAATAATCACCTGCCTACCTTCTGTTAAAATGGTAGCGGAAAACGGAGAAAATAGCAATTTAACTTTTTAGATTTTTGGATTTGTTCTGTCTAATTTTAGTTAGGACATCGATCTATCCCCATTTGATGTTAACAATCGTCAATCATTCATTCGTTAGATAACACTGAAAATCATTATAGTTTATGTGGAATCGATGAATAAAGTTTACTCTTTCTTGATGTATACGGCAGAAGAAAAATCATTCACAGACTAGATGAACACTAGTGATGCGAATGATTTTTTTGTTTATATTTGTTTTTCAATTTTCAACTTAATAATTCATGAATAGAGAATTTTTACCATCTATAATTTCTATCTTTTATTATTCGTAGTTGATATAGATTTTACTTAAGTAATTGTGTTCTAAAAATAAAACAATTGCTTGAACTACTTCTTCCAAGCTATCTTTCATTGAGGTTTGATTGATTTTGTTGATATCAAAACATTTTAATTGTTCAATAATAAGGGATTTATCTTTGATTAACCACGGTGAATCATCATACCATCCCTCATGATGAAAGTATTCTTTCAAAATCCCCTTTTTTTCTAAATTACAATCTAATAAGTGATCTAAAATTGTATCAAAATACCCGTTCCAAATTATAAGTTTATTGCCATCAGCTACAAAAGAAAGCTCTGCTTCTCCTTCAAAACCTTCATAAAACTTATTGTCAATCATACCATTCACTCCTTCCAATGACCTTTTTCCAAAATTATAATTTGTTCTGTAGTAGCATTTCCTTTTTTTCTTGCATTTATAGCATCATACCATTTATACGCTTCTACCCATTCATTATCACCAATTTTGAAAAAATTTTGGGGCTTGTTCCCTCCATTTCCAGGTAGTATTCTTTGGATAACCCATGTATTGCCCTGTTCTACAGGTGCTCCTGGAGTTCTTGTATGCCACCTCACTTCATACTTAAATTCACCATCATTCCACTTATAAGTAATCTGTTCATAACCAGCATTCATTGTCTTGGCATTAATTTTTACGTTATCAGGAATATCTATAGGTGCTGTTTTCTTATATTGATTTGCAATTTTAAGTTTCTCTGCTTCAGTTAGCGTGGATAGCTTTGGTATATTTCCACCACCCACCTCCTCAATCTTACCATTCTCCACCTGTTTCACACCAGTAGTCGTCAATACTTTGTATGAGGCGTAAGTAAAGCCTAATACCATCAAGGCTTGACCGAGTTCGGATTCATTGATCCATGTGTAGCCGTCTTTGACGTATTGCGAGGTAGAGACAATACTGCCTAAGAGTGGGTCTAGTTTTTCGCCGGTTTCGTAATTGACACCTTGACGCCATGCTGCATTGACTTTCTCTTGGTAGGTATCGTACGTCATGAATTGGATCAGTTCAGGGTCTAAGTAGTGACCTACTTTCGTGACATATTGATACAGCTCGGGATTCACGATGCCGTAGCCTGATTGCTTGTCTTCGATTTTCCAAAAGACACGTGGGTTGCCCTCGTTATCGTGAATAATGAGAGCATAGACGTTGTACTTTTCTAGTTCTTTGTTTTTAGTTGGATCGATGCCTTTTTTCTCGTTGTCTGCTTGTTGCCATTTGTCTTGGATCGTAGTTGTCCAGGACAAATCTTTTGGCATAGAGAATGTTTTCGTTTGGCTATTCCAAGCAGTTTTCGTTTGAGCAAGTCCTTGATTGACTGCTTGTTCGAGACTTTTGATTTCTGTAAAAAATTGCGCGGAGCTTTGGTTGTAAGCTAAGAGTTTTTGGAGTTTTTCTTCCAGTTTGTGTTTCAAATCATGATACATCGTGAGTAACAACGTATTCTAACTGAGTTGAAAGCTTTGATGTTCTTCTGGCATATGAGGTGAAAGAAGCAATTGTCTTATTCCCTCGGCTTGAGTGATATACTGATTCATTTGGCGAATCTGTGCTTCTAATTCGGATTGTTTCAAGCTGATGGAATCAACTTGATTTATGTATTCCTGTGGAAATCGTTTTGCTGCTTTTTCGACCGCTTCGGAGAGTAAGATTCCTCCTTGGACGAGTGGGTAAAGTACTTGGGAAAAATAGGCTTTCGCAGCGTCGTAGGTTTTCCCTTGGAGATTGGGCGTTTGTAAAGTGAATTGAGTGATGGCTTGTTGGAGATTTTGGTAATCAGTGACTTGTTTTTGGCAGAAGTGACTGGCGCTCGTGGCTTGGGCTAAGGAATCCGAAAGATACATATCGATACTCATGTGTTTTGATCCTCCAACAAAATTTTTCTTTTCTCAAAGCTAATCTCATCAAGCTTTTGCGTGATTTTTTGTTGTTGGATCATTTCGTAATGTTGGCATTCATCAAAGCCATTCATCAATCGCCTACTTTGATGTGAAAACTCCGAGGTGAATGTTTCGATGGACGTAAAGGTATTCGATTTCTGGTAAGACAATTGTAATCGAAATAAGAAGTTTCCGATTTCTTTAAAGTGATTCTGGTAATCTGAACGGCAGGCATCAAGTTGTTTCATTTTCTTTTCCTGTTCTTCTCTTTTTGCTTGCAGCAACGTTTCCTCGGTATCAAGATTTGTCCATTGATTCATTAGCGTCTCTCCTTAAAAAGATCTCGACTTAACTGAGTGTCTAGTGTAGAAAATCCTTGAGCAGCAGTTTGCAATTGATTAGCAGCGCCTGAGATGGCTGAGGCAATTTGATTGGCTGAGTTTTTAGCGGACGTTATGCTACTTTGAATGTCTTGATTGCCAATTAGCGTGGTGCGTGTGTCATTTTGAAGCGATGATGCTTGGTTTAAAGGGCTGGTTGCACTGGTGATTCTTGAAGTGGACTGTTGGGCTTGTTGAGAATTACTGCTGAATGTGGCCATAACTTCCTCCTTTACCATAATGTTTAGATAGAACGTTTACATATTCATTATAACAATACATAACCTCTCGGTGGGTGAGAATTCTATTAGATAGGTCTTGTTACTTTATTTCTTATCTGGTTGTTGAAGGTATTTCTCAATGGACTAAAAAACACTGAAGGAAAAATCTCCTTCAGTGTTCCTCTATGCTATCCAAACTGATTCCAACATTCTGCTCTTATCTTATACGGATAGTTGTTTCTTTTGAATGTAAAATAATAAATAAAGAAAATACGGCGCGCCCAAGACAGCAATCAGAATTCCTGTAGGTACTTCTCCATCTGGCAAAATGACGCGCGCAAGAATATCAGCAATGTTGACAAATAATCCTCCGAACAAACCACTAAAAAGGAGGGTCAACTGATTTTCTTTACGTACAATGATTTTGGCAGCATGCGGTGCGAGTAACCCCACAAAGGACAAGCTACCTGCGACAGCCACACTGCCACAGGCTAAACCAACAGCAAGCAGTAATAAAACTGACTGACTTCGTGACACATTCAGTCCTAAGCTTTGCGCACGTTCTGGTCCAAAGGATAAAAGACCAATCCTGCGACTATAGAAAAACGCTAAAGGGATCAGAATAAGTACCCATGGCAAAAAGGCAGTGACATAAGGCCAACTGGCGCCCCAGATCGAACCTGCTAACCAAGCGTTTACAAAGCCATAATTTTCTTTTGATATCTTTATCGTACTTAATAACATTGCCGCAGAAAAGCCGGCATTCACAGCGATACCTGAAAGGAGCAAGCGATTCATCGCCACTTGTCCCGAACGCTGATAGGCAACAAAATAGACTAGACATGCAGCAAGCGTGCCGCCTAGAAAGGCAACGAAAAGCAACAAGAAAGGTGACGCATGGCTAGTAAAAAAGCCTAAATATAGCATCACGAAAAAGCCTGCACCGGAATTGATGCCTAAAATACTTGAATCGGCTAATGGGTTTCTAGTTACTCCTTGCAAAAGATAGCCAGCGATTCCTAGACAGGAACCTGCGAATAAACTGATCAATAGTCGGGGCAAGCGAAATTCTGTCAGAACCAATTGTTGGACCTGTGTTCCTCTACCAACTGCGACATCGATCAATTGGTCAATATAAAGAAACGGTGTACCGATCATTAAACTGATTCCCGCAGTCACAAGCCATAAAAATAGTAACAGGCCAATCCCCCAATATATTTTTTTCACACGCGTTCCCTCCTAACTTGTACTAATAAGAAAGGGACACCGATCAAGGAGATGACTAAGCCAAATGGTGTTTCAAAAGGTGGATTGATCATTCGTGCCACAAAGTCTGCTAACATGACTAAGATTCCCCCAGCGATAAATGAAGCTGGCAAGACATACCGATAATCCGTACCGACAAAGCCACGAACAACAGGTGGAACCATCAAACCAATAAATGAGACGGGCCCAACTAAAGAAACAGCTAACGCTGCTAAGATCGAAACAAAGATGAAAACCAAGACCCGTGTGCGCTGTGGATGTCCTCCTAAGGCGATCGCATGGGATTCACTCAAATGGATCAGGGAAATCGACTTTCCTAATAGAAAAGAGCCAATAACCGCCACTAAATAGATAGGAGAAAGAACGAGCAACTGTTGCCAAGTAATATTAGCCGCACCGCCAACAAACCAAAAAGTCAAATCTTGTTGTAGATTAAATAACTGGGTCAGTGCTTGGCTGATTGCCGTAAAAAAAGAACTGATCGCCACACCGGCTAAAATCATCTGCATGGTGCTGAGTCCGATTTTTGAAAAACTAAAGAAACCTAGAACCGTCATCGTCACGATCAACGACCCGAGCAATGATAGTAGAAAAATTGAAAACGGCGAAGCTTTAGGTAAAAAAGCAAAGCTAAATGCCATGGCTAACGACGCACCTGCATTGATTCCTAACAATCCTGAATCTGCCAAGTTGTTTCGCGTTACCCCTTGCATCAAAGCGCCACTGAGGGCGAAACAACTGCCCACAATAAATGCTCCGATGACCCGAGGCAGACGGATATTACGAATGATCTGCTGGGCTTGATCAGTCGGATCGAACTGGAACAACGCCTGCCAGACTTCATTGCCTTTAACTGTAGAAGCACCATTATACAAAGCAAAAAAGAAGACAATGATTGCCAATAACAGAAGCAGCCACAGGGTATTTATTTTTTTCCCTTTCCTCATCATTTTCCCTCCGGTTTCTTGATGAGATCATATGTTAAAAAGACAGGTTTATTTGTTTCAGGTAATTGAACGATTTGTGCTTCGATCTCAAAAATCTCTCTCATCCATTCTTTCGTGATGACTTGTTCTGGGGTCCCATTGACGATTAATCGCCCTTCTTTCATTGCGACTAAATAATCGGAAAAGCGGGAGGCATGATTGATGTCATGGATCGACATCAAAATCGTTGTTTTTTTCATTCGGTTGATTTCTTTCAGTAAATCTAAGATCTCCAGTTGATGCGCAGGATCTAAAAAAGTTGTTGGTTCATCAAGGATCAAGATATCTGCTTCTTGAGCTAACGCCATCGCAATCCAGACTCGTTGGGCTTGACCTCCGGATAAACTCGCTAAGTCTCGATCTTTTAGCGAGATCAGATCCGTCGCTGTCAATGCCCACTCAATGGCCTGCAGATCTTGATCATCCATGCCACTGAATAGTTTTTGATAGGGATATCTACCGTAAGAAACGACTTCTTCAACTGTCATTCCTAATGGGTATTCACTCGTTTGGGCTAGTAAGGCAAGTTTCCGAGCTAGTTCTTTCGAATGATAGGTCGTCAAGTCACGATCGTTGACTAATATTTTGCCGTTTTTTACAGGAAGTATGCGGGTAAAGCTTTTTAATAATGTAGACTTACCACTGCCGTTTGGGCCAATCAAACTGGTGATTTTCCCTTCTGGTATAGCGACAGACAAATTTTCAATTATCGTTTTGTTGGGGTAACCGGTAGTAATTTCAACTGCATTTAATCTAGACATATACTTCCCCCTCTCATTGAAAATCATTCTCAATTATGACGGTACTTCACAAATTCGTCAAGCACAAATTTCGTCGTTTACGTTAGTAAAAAGAGTTGACAGCGCCCTTTTCTTGGGGAATAATAGCAATTGAGAAACATTCTCAATTACGATCGGAGGAAAGACATGAGACTTAAAAATAAACTATTCACAATCTCTAGCGCATTACTTTTGGTGGGATTACTTAGTGCTTGCTCGCCAGGCTCATCCACAACCGAAGAAACAACTGCATCATCGACTACTGCTGATAATGGTACGCATACCTTGACAGATACATTAGGACATTCAGTTGAAATACCTAACCAACCCAAGCGGATCATCGGCAGTTATTTAGAGGATTATCTTGTTGCGTTAGGTGAAACCCCGGTTGCTCAATGGACAGTCGGCAGTGGTTCGATCCAAGATTATTTACAAGATGATCTGAAAGATGTCCCAACTATCTCCTATGATCTACCCTATGAAAATGTGTTAAGTTTTGAACCTGATTTATTATTGATTTCTTCTTCAGCCACTGTTGAAGGCGGCAAATACGAGCAATATAGTAAAATTGCTCCAACCTATGTTGTTAAAAATGGTACCGATGTCACATGGGAAGAACAGTTGCAAGACATTGGCAAAGTATTGAATAAAGAGGACAAAGCAGAGGAAATCATTCAAGATTATCAAGATTACGCGAAAGAAACACGAGAAGAATTGAGTGATCAGATCGATGGGAAAACAGCGGCCGTCTTATGGGTCACGAACAACTCTGCCTTTATGGTCAGCCAGAATCGTTCAAGTGGTCGCATCGTTTATGAAGATCTACAATTCGGTGTGCCATCTTTAGTGGAAGAAGTATCAAAAGAGGCAACCTCTGATTGGTCAGCTGTTTCATCAGAAAAATTAGCTGAATTAGACGCAGACTATATCATCTTAGTCAATAGTGATGAACAAGCAGCGATGTTCAATGAACCCACTTGGCAAAATCTGAAAGCAGTCAAAGCGGGGCAAGTGTTCGAATTTGGTCCAACTTCTAGCTGGTTATATAATGGACCAATCGCTAGTCGTCAAATGATCGATGATATCAAAGGCGAGCTAAAGTAAAAACGTGAAAACCACAATTTGGCTTGCGCTGTAAATAAAAGAAGTGTTCCATGTGCTAGCTGGTAAACAGCACATCGAAAAACGACAATCACCAAGAGGTTAAATTCTTCGGTGATTGTCGTTTTATTCGATATTCAATTTGTTTGTCGCTTACTAAGAATTTCGGTAATCACGTAACCGATAGCCAACTCCGATCTCAGTGATCAAATATTCTGGACGAATGGTATTTTTCTCGATTTTTTTCCGAATGTTTGACATATTCACTCGCAACACTTGGGAATCTGTTCCATAAGGCCCCCAAACTTCTGATGTTAATACGCGATAAGTGACGACCTTCCCAAGGTGTTGGAATAATACAAGCAAAATGCGATATTCATTCTTAGTGAGATGAATCGGTTCTCCTGCTTTGGTCAACAGCTGGCTTTCTGTGTCCAAAGTCAATTCACCATTGGTGATGACTGAAGGTAATTCCTCTTGTTTACGATGACGAAAAGCGGTTCTGATCCTAGCAAGCAATTCGTTCATCCCAAAAGGCTTAGTGACGTAATCATCAGCACCGAGATCGAGGGCTTTGACTTTTTCATGCTCGTTGTTTCGCGCTGAGATCACGATCAACGGTGTAGCCAGTCGTTTACGAATGATTTTCAATAATTCGATACCATCAATGTCTGGCAAACCTAAATCGAGCAAAATCAAGTCAAAGGAATCTTCTTGGAACACATGCAAAGCTTCCATGCCTGTTGTGGCAATCGTAACGTGATAATGTTCTTTTGCCAACACGACTTCCATAAAATCAGTGATCGTTGGGTCATCTTCAATCAATAGTACTTTCCTCATGTAACGTCACCTCCTCACTCTTGTTCAAATAGATGCGAACCACTGTTTTCCCTTCTGATACAGCCATCTCTAATTTCCCATTATGGGCATGGATGATGGTTTTGACAATACTTAATCCAATGCCAAGACCATTTTTTGAATCAATTGGTACTTCTTCTTCATTGGATAGATTCATCTGGATTTTTTCATATTGCTTCAATGAGATTTCACCATCATTCTTCACTTCGCAAATGACCTGTTGTCCCTCTTGAAACACGCTGACTTCTACTTGCCCTTGTGTCGATCCATGACGAAACGCATTTTCCACCAGATTGAACATCGCTTGCTCAATCAAGATAGGGTCAACTTCGACAAATAAAACCGCTGTCGGTAAATGAACCAATAATTCCTTGTCAGGATAAACTTTTGTGACATGTTCATAGACTGCTTCGATGATTTCCTCAATCGGTTCTGTTGTTTTTTTCACTTGCATCGTGTCCATATTGATCCGTGTGATCGACAACAGATTCTCCACCATGCGAATCAACCATTGGGATTCTGTCTGGATATCGGTCAGCAATTTTTGGCGCGTTGCTTGTTTCAACTCTTCATCTGTCTGCAAGAGTGTTTCCGCAATCCCTGAAATCGCAGTCAGCGGTGTACGCAAATCATGGGAAATCGCACGCAATAGATTACTGCGGACTTTTTCACGCTCATTTTCTAACTCGATTTGCTCTTTTTCATTCTTAAGCTCTGTTTGCTCTAAGATAACAGCGAGTTGGGTCAACACTAACCGTAAGTAGTTCAATTGACTATCCTCGATTGGAAGCCCACGACTGCGACGAATCCCTAAAACGGCTAACGTCTTGCCGTTTGCGACAATCGGTAAATAAAAACCTTTTGCGCCACTTAATGTATCCGTTCCAAAACCTGAATCTTTTTGATTTTTAGCCGTCCAATAAGCTACTGCTGCTTCTTCTGGATGATCGAGTAAAAATGGGGCATCTTTTGGTGTATATTGGCTTAGCTTGATGGCATGTTTATCAAAGAAAATCACTTCCCGATCCAATAGTCTACCTAAATAAGTGGCAGATAATTCAACGATTTGTTGCTGGTCTTCTGCTAAAACAAATTGCTTGTTCAGTTCATACAGAATTTCCATCTGTTGTTCTTTTTCTCTGGCATGGACAGCCTGTTTTTTCAGACGAACCATCAAATTACTGATCATCAGTGCAACGATCAGCATGATGACTAAAGTAATCGGATAGCCTTGTTTATATACGGTCAAGGAATACAGTGGCTCGACAAAAAACCAGTTGAAAGCCAAGACACTTAAAATAGAAGATAATGCGCTCCAAAAATAGCCAGAGGTCAAACGGGCAACAAGTAAGATAAAGAAAATGTACACCAACATCAAGTTTTGTTCTCCGAAGTGGAGATATTGCATCACCTCAGTCAAGAGCGTTGCTACGAACACACAGATCAATGAAATCGCAACATCTTTTCCTCCCCCTTCCACTAGTTTCTTGGAGTGGGAAAGGATGGTTGAACGTTTTTCTTTATAAGGAATCAAGTGAAGTTCAGTTTCTGGCAATCGTTTGAGCAATCGAACATCCAGCTCTTCTGAAAACAATCGCTCCGTCCACGGTTTCGCCAAATTTTTACCGATGATCAAATCGGTTGCACCGACCAGTTTAGCATATTCGACGATTGTTTCAAATGAATGATCCTCCTCGATCACCACGACTTCTGCACCAAGTTTCTCCGCTAAGTCATTCGTCCCCTGTAAACGATCATCGGAACGAATGTATAGCACGATCCATTCTGCCCCCAAGCCTTGAGCTAACCGAGCAGTCCACCGAATACTTTTCTCAGCCATTTTAGGGAAAGCATCTTGAACGATCGTGATTAGTTTGCTTTGGACACCATTTGTTTTACCGATCACACGATTGATATGATCCGAAGCCCGTTGGATCGCTAGACCTCGTAACTGTTCCAATTTTTTAGGAATAAAGAAGTGCTGCAAGGCGCGTTTTGCATTTTCATCGGCATAGATTTTCCCTTGCGCTAAACGATCGATCAATTCATCTGGTTCCACATCGATGACCTTCAATGTCGCCTGTTGGAAAAACGTATCCGGAACCGTTTCTTTTACTTCGATCCCAGTCACTTCTTCAACGATATCATTCAAGCTTTCAATATGTTGGACGTTGATCGTCGTATGGACATTGATCCCCGCATTCAATAATTCTTCGATATCTTGATATCGCTTGCGATTTCTTGATCCTGGCGCATTACTATGGGCTAATTCATCGATCAAAACGATTTCTGGCTGACGTTTGATAATGGCATCGATATTAGGTTCACTCAAAGTCAGCCCCTTATACGTCACTTCTTTTAAAGGAATCTGTGGTAATCCTTCTAATAATTGGTTTGTATCCGGGCGATCATGAGGTTCGATGTAGCCAACCACAATATCTTTACCTAGTACGCTAAGCTCTTGTGCTTCCGCCAGCATCGCATAAGTCTTGCCGACTCCCGCCGCAAAGCCAAAATAAACCCGTAGACGTCCTCGGCTTTTTTCACGCTGGTGTAACATTTCTGAAACATCCTGTCTTTCCATCTTTGTTTCTCCTAACCCCTCTGCCACCTACATGTTATCAAGTGACAGATTCAATTCAAGCACATTGACAAACATTCGATCTGAAAACCAATCTTTCTGTGCTTTTTCCTGTATTATAGCACGAATTTTGGCAACGTCTTGTCCCCGCTCTTTAGCGATACGAGAGACTTGATTTTCTGCGGCTGCCACACTGATATGCGGATCAACACCGCTTGCAGAGTTTGTGACTAGATCGATTGGGATCTCCGTAGTTTGATTGCTTTGTTGTGCCAATTCTGTTTTATCTTCTACTAATTTCTTTTGCTCCGATGAGGTTGGTGAAAGTTGGGTCACGTCTTGCCCTCTTCCATTAAAATAAGCTGCCTGTTGAAAGGATTGTCCAATCAACGAAGAGCCGACCACCTTCCCTGAAACAACTCTCTGACTACCATTGGCTTGCTGGGCAAAGAAAAGTTGACCGATACCAGTAACAGCGAAGGTGTATAGCCCACCAAGGAGTAGTATGCTGAGGAATAAAAAACTAAGCTGTGCTCTAAGGATATTTTTCATAGGTGAATTCCTTCTTTCTGTAAAATGTCTTTCTTTTTATATCAAGAAAAAGCTCAAAGCGAGATCGATCAGTTTGATGAATATGAATGGGGCAATTAAACCGCCTAATCCATATACCAATAGATTGTGTCGTAAAATTTGACTGGCAGGTTTTTCTGTATACTTGACTCCTTTTAACGCTAAAGGAATCAATGCGACAATAATCACTGCATTATAGATAACAGCCGATAAAATCGCTGTAAGAGGACTACCTAGTGCCATGATATTCAACTGGGCCAATTCGGGATAGATCCCATAAAACAAGACTGGGATCACAGCAAAATATTTTGCGACGTCATTTGCAATACTAAACGTGGTCAAAGCACCTCTAGTCATCAATAATTGTTTACCGATACGTACGACCTTCAATAGCTTCGTTGGACTAGAATCTAAATCGATCATATTGCCCGCTTCTTTTGCTGCTTGTGTCCCTGTATTCATCGCCACTGCCACATCCGCTTGTGCTAATGCTGGCGCATCATTCGTTCCATCCCCTGTCATTGCTACAAGATGGCCTTTTTCTTGATAGTCACGAATAAGATCCATTTTATTTTCAGGTGTTGCTTCTGCAAGAAAGTCGTCGACCCCCGCCTCAGCCGCAATCGCCGCTGCTGTCAAAGGATTGTCTCCTGTGATCATGATAGTTTTGATCCCCATTTTACGCATATCTGCGAAGTTTTCCTGTACACCATTTTTTACAATATCTTTGAGATAAATGACCCCCATCACTTGATCATTTTTTACAACCACCAAAGGAGTTCCGCCAGCTTGGGCAACTTTTGCGACGATTTGATCACATTCTTCTGGATACTGTCCACCACGTGCCTGCACATATTTCTTGATCGTATCTGCGGCACCTTTACGAATCTGATCGCCACGATAATCCATGCCGCTCATGCGGGTTTGCGCACTAAAATCAATGAATTTCACTTCAGATTTTTCAAAAATGCGTTCTCGCAAAGCAAATTTTTCTTTAGCTAAAATGACAATACTGCGGCCTTCTGCCGTCTCATCTGCCAAAGATGAGAGCTGTGCTGCATCAGCTAATTGTTGTTCTGTGACGCCATTGACAGGTAAAAACTCACTTGCCCGACGATTTCCTAAAGTAATCGTTCCTGTTTTATCTAACAGTAATACATCAACATCTCCCGCTGCTTCTATGGCACGACCACTCATTGCGATCACGTTCTCTTTCGTTAACCGACTCATTCCAGCAATCCCGATCGATGAAATCAATGCACCGATCGTCGTTGGCGCTAAACATACGAATAAAGCAATGACAACGATCGTCGCAATCGGCGCCCCTTTACTTGACAGCTGACTACTGAATTCGGTAAAAGGAACTAAACTAACAGAGACCGCTAAAAAGATGATCGTTAACGTGATCAAAAAGATTTGTAACCCGATCTCATTCGGGGTTTTCTTTCGTTGTGTCCCTTCCACCATCGAAATCATTTGATCTAAAAAGGAGTGCCCATTTTCGGATGTCACACGGATCACCAAGTAATCAGAAACCACCGTCGTCCCACCAGTAACGGCACTTCGATCGCCCCCTGATTCACGGATCACTGGCGCTGATTCCCCTGTAATGGCACTTTCGTCCACTGAAGCAGCTCCTTCGATTACATCACCATCCGCCGGAATTTGTTGACCCGATACTACGTAAATCAGATCCCCCTTTTTGAGATCAGAAGATTTGATCTCAATAAATTCTTGGTTTTCAATGTCTTCTAAGCGATTGATCTTATAAGTGACTACTTCTTTTTTTGCTTGCTTCAAGCTATTTGCCTGCGCTTTTCCGCGACCTTCTGCGACTGCTTCGGCAAAATTTGCAAACAACAAAGTGATCCATAACAAACAGGTGATCGTTATAGTAAACCATAAAGGCACCGTTGTTTGTTCAAAACAAAGGATCGTCGCTAAGATCGCTCCGATGTAGACCATGAACATCACTGGGTTTTTGATTTGTTGTCTTGGGTCTAATTTGACAAAGGCTTCTTTGATTGCCCATACATAAATAGTTTTCATTTGATTTTGCTCCTTCTAACTTAAGGTAAAATGATCAGCGATCGGACCTAACGCCAACGCTGGTAAAAAGCTCAATGCTCCGACAACAAGGATAACGATCATCAACATGGAGATGAATGTGCCATTCGTTGTTGAAAGTGTTCCATCATTGATCGCGATCGTTTTCTTCCTTCCCATGTTTTCAGCCAAGAACAAAATAGCAACGATCGGAATGTAGCGAGAACACAACATCAAGACACTTCCTAAAAGATTTAGAAACGGTGTATCTGCCGTCAACCCACCAAATGCACTCCCATTATTATTTGCTAGAGAAGTCACATTATAAAGCAACTCACTAAATCCATGAGGCCCTTTATTGGTCAACCAAGTTAAAACATCAGGATGCAGTGAAACTGCCATCGTACCAAACAACGTCAATAATACAGGCGTCAAAATCACTAAACTAGCCATCTTGATGTCGAAAGCCTCGATTTTCTTGCCTAAATATTCTGGCGTACGTCCAACAAGTAGACCGGCAATAAATACTGTCAAGAGCAGAAATGCCAACATGCCATACAAGCCACTACCCACACCACCAAAGATGATCTCCCCTAATTGCATCAAGAAAAGCGGGATACCACCACCGAGAGGCGTAAAACTGTCCAACATCGCATTGACTGATCCATTCGATGCCGCTGTTGTGCTAACAGCCCATAAACTTGACCAACCTACACCAAAGCGTACTTCTTTTCCTTCCATATTCAGTGAACCCAGTACATCCGTAAAAGCGGGCCCATGATATTCACTAATTGCTACACCTACAAAAGCTGCAAAAAGAAAAACAAACGAAACGATCAAAATCGTTCGACCTTGTTTCCATTCTTTGACCCAATAACCAAAAGCAAAAATCAATGCAGTAGGTATCAACAAGATGGCGAGATTCTCGATGAAATTAGAAAAGATCGTCGGATTCTCAAATGGATGAGCGGAATTTGCACCGAAAAATCCACCACCATTGGTTCCTAATTGCTTGATGGCTACTTGACTGGCCACAGGTCCTAGATACAACCATAAAGATTCTCCTGATAGATCAGTGTAAGACAGCCCATGACTAAACGTTTGAACCACGCCTTGGGAAATCAGAAGTACAGCAGTAATCAATGAAAGTGGTAAAAAAATGTAAAGTAAACTACGTACTAGATCTTGCCAAAAATTGCCCAATTGGTTCGATTTCCTTTGGATGATTCCGCGGATCAATGCACAAAGAACTGCTAAACCTACAGCTGCTGACAAGAAATTTTGAACAGTCAAACCAAGCATTTGCGTCGTATTCGAAAGTGTCAATTCTCCCGTGTAAGCTTGCCAGTTGGTATTTGTCATAAAACTAACAGCTGTATTCACGGCTAAATCAAATGACAGATTTTCCACGCCATTATTGCCAGGAAGCCAACCTTGGACCATCAATAATCCCGTTAAAAATAGCAAAGAACAGATCCCAACACCCAACACATGCGCTAAATAGCGCTTCGCCGTCATTTTCTTTTGACTCTCAGGACCAATCAATTGATAAAAAAAGCGTTCGATTGGTTGGATAAAACGTACATATTTTGGTGTTTCCCCCGTCATGATCAACTTGATGTACCACCCAAGAGGTGCGGCTAAAACAAGTAGAATAAAAAAGAAAAACAATCCTTGAAATACTGCACTCATCATTGCTCTTCCCCCTTAAATAAAAACCAGAATAGATAAGCTAACAAAATCATACTGATACAACCTAAAAATAAGATCATTTTCTTCCTCTCCTTTGTTTTCATCATAGACAAAGGACTATAAAGATAGTGTTAATATTCAAGAAATTTCTTTATATGTTCTTTATACAACACAAAAAAACAGCTAAATATTAAGGAGCAACCCTCGCTTGACTTAGCTGTTTCTCTATAAAAAAGACAAAAAAAAGATGCTCCCATGATCTTGAACATCTCCCTTTATTTCTTTCACTCATTCATTTTATACATCAATGATCAGAACTTACTTTCTTACCCATTTTTGGAAGCGATGCGCATAATGGTTTTCTTGATCCGTGATACCGATATGTTCTTCTGCTAGTTCAAAATCACTAAAGTCGATCTCTCCAATATACGTATCTCCGTCAAACTCACCATCGATCAGTGTTCGCCAAATAATCCCAGTCTGGGGCAATAGTTCTTGAAAGATCCGACTTCCACCAGAAACATAAATATCTTCTGAAACAGTCTCCGCAAAAACCAATAATTCATCGATCGAATGCATGACTTCTGCATTTTCTTTGACCTCAAAATCTTCTTGGGTAGTCAACACGATGACGTGGCGATAAGGAAGAGATAGGTCGCCCATGCCTTCGTATGTTTTACGCCCCATCACTAATAAACGATCCACCGTATGTTCTCTGAAAAAACGCATATCATTTGGCAAACGCCAAGGCAATAACCCATCTTTACCGATCAATCCATTCTTGTCTTGGGCCCACATGGAAATAAACATTTTGACTCGCTCCTTTCATCTACTACTTGATTATACTAAAAATAAAAAAGCTTGGGTACAGACCCAAACTTTTTTAGACATATTATTTTGTTTCGCGGTGCAAAGTAACTTTACGTTCGCGTGGGCAATATTTTTGCTTTTCCAAACGATCAGGATTGTTACGTTTGTTTTTGTTAGTTAGGTAGTTACGTTCTTTACAAGAAGTACACTCTAAAGTAATGTTTACGCGCATGATTTTCCCTCCCATTTATACTAGAATCCTCTAAGATGACTCTCAGACTTGATTATCTTACCATGATTTTTATCAGATTGCTAGCCTTTTTGACGATTTTGTTAAGTAGTTCTACTTGACGAGCAAAAAACAAGCTCAGGAAAAATTGAAACAGATGATTTTTCTTTTTACCAAGTTGAGATTACACTTGTTATAGTAGTAAAATCAATTATTCTTTTAGGAGGAGTTAACTATGCCTTGGAATATGAAAGATTTCCCACCAGCCATGAAGAACTTGGAAGAGTTGACCAAAAAGAAAGCAATCGATATCGGCAATGCGCTTTTAGATGAAGGTTATCCTGATGATCGAGCAATCCCGATCGCAATCAGTCAAGCGAAAGAATGGGTGGAAAGTGCAGATGAGAAAGAGAAGAAAGCTTTCTCAAAAGAGAAAAATCCACAAAAAAATGACAAGCATGATAGCAATCCGCGAGCAGCTAAATTATTAGACGCCACAGTCGAAGTCAAATTCGAAGAAGATCATTGGATCGTTCGCTCTAAAGGCGCTGAAAAAGCAAGCAATCACTTCGATCATAAAGAAGATGCCATTGAAAAAGGAAAAGAAGTAGCTCGTAATAAAGAAACATCCTTAATGATCTATAAAAAAGATGGCACATTCGAGCGAGAAGTCCATTACTGATTGTATATTATCGTCCCTTTGAATAAAAAATCAACTCATTCCGATTTACGGCAAAAAAAAAACGAAGAGTCTGCCCATTATGGATCGGCACTCTTCGTTTTTGCGTTCAATAGAAACATCGTTGGATCGTCTAAACTGTTACATATTGGATCGGTTCAGCTTGAGGAATCGTTTCATCCACAAAATAAACTTTGTACCACGTCAAGAAACTGAAAATCGTCCAAATCTTACGTTGTTCTTCACTTCTACCTTCATGATGGTCATCAAGTAATTGGATGATTTTCGCTTGATCAAAGAACTCTTTCGCAAAATCAGCTTCAAATAATTCTTTTACTTGGTGATAGCCATGTTCTTCTTTCAGCCAAGCTTTGATCGGTACAGGGAAACCAAGTTTTACACGATTTGACCATTCTTCAGGCAGATGCTTGTTCGCAGCTTGTCTAAAGACATCTTTCGTATTGTTTTGATTCAATAAATACTTACTTGGGATTTGTTGCGCTAATTTCATTACTTCGATATCAAGAAGTGGTACCCGCACTTCCAGTGAACTTGCCATTGAAAGTTTATCGGCTTTTAACAAAATATCTTTTGGCATCCATTGGTGTAAGTCAACATATTGCATCTTGTTGATCTCGTCTTGGATTCCTTCAGTTTTCGCATAATGTTCTGCCATGATTTCTTTGACTGTTGGGGCTTGTTGAAATTCTGGCGTCAACAGGTTGGCCGCTTCGTTTTCTTCAAAGATCCGTGCATGTCCGATAAAATATTCTTTGGCAGGCGCTAATGATTCATATAAATGGATCCTACCATGGAAATTACGCATCTTTCCGATTTTTCTACCTAAGTTATAGCGCGTGCCTTTCGGTAATTTTTTCAAGCCTTGCGCAATCACTCGGATAAATTTTGAATTTGTGTGGAAGCCATATGATTGATAGCCAGCAAATAATTCATCTGCCCCTTCGCCAGATTGAACGACTCGTACACTTTGTGCCGCAAGATTCGCTAAGAAATACAACGGTACACAAGATGGATTAGAATCTGGTTCATCTAAATGGTATTGAATCAAAGGGAAAGCCTTAAAGGACATGTCTCCATCAATGACAGCTGCGGTGTTATCCAAGTCAAGCATTTCTGTTAATTTACGTGCCTCGATTGCTTCATTATAAGTTTTATCATCAAAGCCTATTGAGAATGAATGGTCTGGTTTCAAAACAGAAGTCACATAACTTGAATCGACCCCACTTGATAAGAACGAGCCAACTTCCACATCACTGATCGTGTGTGCTTCGATCGATGCTTTCACTGTGTCATCAATTTGATCGATCCATTCTTGACGACTTTGTGTGCCTTTTTCTTCAAAGTTCGCATCCCAATACTGTTGGATATCCATGTGGCCATCTTTGTAAGTGAAATAATGACCTTCTGGTAAACGATAGACGCCTTTAAAGAATGTTTCCCCATTTAAAGGAGAATATTGGAACGTCATATATGGTTTCAATGCTTCCCGATTCAATTCTTTATTGAAATCTGGATGTGGTAAAAAACTCTTGATTTCAGAACCAAACATCAAAGTTCCGTTCATTTCAGCATAGTAATACGGTTTGATCCCAAAATGGTCTCTTGCACCGAATAATTCTTTTTTCTCATTATCCCAAATCGCAAAAGCAAACATCCCACGTACTTTTTGCAATAACTCAGTTCCCCATTCTTCATAGCCATGTAATAAAACTTCTGTATCTGCATGAGTTTTGAAAATATGACCTGCATCGATCAATTCTTTTCTAAGTGGTTGATAGTTGTAGATTTCTCCATTAAAAATAATGATTTTTGTTTGGTCTTCATTGTAAATGGGCTGTGTGCCCCCTTCTAAGTCAATAATACTTAGACGTCTAAAACCCAAAGCCACATCACGATCAATGTATTCACCTGAACTATTCGGTCCGCGGTGAATGATGCGATCCATCATGTCATTGATGATTGCTTTTTTATTATCTTTGTTATTAACAAATCCTACGATTCCGCACATTTATTTCACATCCTACTAAAATTACTATTCCATTATTATGTCCACATGAATCTTATCACAGGAAGGCATTCAGAATGAATGATTTTCACTCTTACAATTTCGTCACATGAAAACAAATAAAATGAAAAATCTCTATCTTTAAAAAAAGTAGACTCAACAATTAATTTAACATGTTTTATCCTAGGAAGCTACTGGATTCTCCTATAGTTTACAAATATTTCATGTTATTCATAAATAGGGAGATTTTTGTAGACATATATCTTCAAAATAACAAGCGATTTCATTTTTTATTTCAATCTAAAATCTTCGTTGTTTGCGCTTTGATAGGATACCTTTTATCCATCACTGTCTTTTACGTCAGCATGTAAGAGAATCATCATGCGAAAAAAAAGTCAGTTATTCTGTTTGGTAGAAACGAGAACTACTCGGCACAATATTAAAAAAACTTTTTATTTGCCTCTTATTATATTTGAAAATAACTAAGTATCTCTTTGTACTACCTGCTTCACTATACAGAGTAGGTAAATTTCAATAAATAAAATTCAATATACAATAACTATAACCTGCTATCAAATCACTTGACGAAAAAACGAATTTCGGAGATGCTCAATTTAAGAACATATTTTATTTTAAAGTTAGGAAGGATCAACATGAAAATCGGAAAAGTACTATTAGGGATATTGTTAGGGGTAACAACTATTATTGGAGCATTTATATTAGGTATCATGCTATTCCCGTTATTTGCACCAGAAATCCAAAACACGACAATTCAAAAAGCCACGAATACTTCACAGACAAAAAGTACCGAACGTTCATTAACTACAACAGAAACAACAAGCTCAAATGATCAACAGCTGGTAAATCAAACACCTGCAGAACAAGGACAAACACAAGATCCAATTTTGGAAAAAGCATTAAATACACCTGCTACACCATTGACCGCCTTTAGCTCAGATCCTTATGATTGGGATCTAAATCAAGCGAATATCACGAATGGCACCGCTCAGTCAATCGGCTGGATTCAAGCAGAAGACCCAACTGGACGAATAGAGGTAGAATATCACTGTTTCGCTTGCGACACGAATTGGAGTGGCAGAAATTACGCCTATGAATGGAATGGCCAAACGACGACGACTAAAATAACTCCTTTCACGATCGTTGGAACACCTTGCGAACATCAAAAATCCTTAAAAAATCATGGCTATATTAGTTGATTTCAGATAAATAGAAAATCTATATCAAAAAAGAGAACAGATTACTTGAATACAAGAAAACAAGCGCACAACCCAAAAAAGACTACACCACCATTTGGATTTCTGCGCTTATCTTCTTGTAAATAAATTTTTATTGTTTGCCCAAGAAACGAAGGTCACCGATTTTCATATTGCAATCCAAAAAGTCACTGGAACCCCGATAACATAAAAATCAAAATGGGCAATCACTACTTTTATAAAATTTTTTCTTCTATCCTGCTTATTTCATGAATTTTTTAAAACAACCTATTCCATCATAGTGAAAAAATAATCCTCATGCTCACTCAACCATCCAGTATAATCAAATTATCAACGAGCAAAACGTTGAAATAAATCAGGATGGTAGATAGAGATGGCAATTTATTATTTTAACAAAAACACAGATGATCGAGGAAATCACGAAGTCCACGTGATCTCATGTACGCATTGTCCAGAAGATGCACTTTTTATTGGCGTATTTTCTACATGTGAAGAAGCACTACATCAAGCAAGCACAACCCACACATCCAAAAGTTTCGATGGTTGTTCTCACTGCTGCAAAGACTGTCATAACGATTGATTGCAAGAAATAACTAGGCTGTCCCTTGTTGTCTCTTTATTTTTACAGAGAACTTTATTTATACATAAAATCGATCATGTTTGAAAATTCAAAAATCATATGAAAGGAGTATGTAAAAGTATAAAAGGAGTACCAAAAGGGGAGTCAAAAAATATTTTAGGGTAAAAATACAACAAAAAAGACACGACCTAAATCGTGTCTAACTGTTGGTATATAAGGAAGGTACAGGATTTGAACCTGCGCGCCGGTGTTAGCCGGTTCGCCGGATTTCGAGAATAGGGTTTAAAGCTGATTTTAAGCGATTTTCGCTTACTTTCAGCTTTTTTTACCTTAAAAAAATGACTTTAATTAACTTTTATATGCTTATAGGGGGTACCAAAAGGGGTACTCTTTTTAAAACAATAATACTTGTCCTGGATAAATCAGATTAGGATTTGATAACCCATTTTGTTGTGCTAGTGACTGATACGTTGTTCCTAACTTAGTCGCAATTGACGAAAGATTATCGCCATATTGGACCGTATATGTTCTAGTTGTGCTTACTGCACCACTTACTTTTAACACTTGACCAGCATAGATCATGTTTGGATTACTCAATCCATTCAAAGAAGCTAAAGCTTGGTACGTTGTGCCATACTGAGTGGCGATTGATGACAAGGTTTCTCCGTATTGTACAATGTGCGTTGTAGTTGAAGGTTGTTGTGCAACAGCCGTAGAATCTGGCAAAAGTTCTACATTAGATTTATCGATCCAAGAAAGAATATCTGCAAGTAAGAATTTATTACCATCTACTTGTTGAACCTTGTAGCTTTCACCTTTTACCCATTGTGGGATAGTCTCCCCAGTTACCCATTGATTAGCTGAGAAATTCACCTTAACTGTATCGCCAACTTTGATCTGTGATTTTGGCGTTTCACTTGTTTCTTCTCCTGCATTGATTGCTGGTGTTTCTGTTTGTGGCTTATCTGAGTTAGTATAGCCATTATCAGTGATCCCTGTTAAATCGACATTTCCATCCAAGCCCCCTGCAATATAGTTCGAAGTAAATTGCCAAATTGCCACTCCATCCATTGTTGGGAAGTAGTTATAATTTGGAGTATTCGTCACAGAATTAGACGCATATGCCGCAATCCATAGAGAATTAGGGAATTCTTTTAGAATCCGTTGATAATCGACATATTGAAGCGTGAAGGGTTTATAGGAGTAGTACATTGGTGTGTACCCAGCTTCTTTGATTCTACGCATCCCATAAAGAATCGTATCAGTATTGGCTTTCTTGTCATTGATCGCTCCATGTTCAAAATCTAAGGCTACAATTGATCCTTTCGGTGTTTGAATCTTAGGCAAGAAATAATCCATTGTCTGTTTGGCAATATCCATATTTCCATAGGTATCATACCAGATATAAGTATGCGCCCTTTTCCCTTGTGCAATTGCTGAAGCTACTTGAGTGGGATATGTCCATTGAGTATACAATCCATTTGCATTGTACCCACCAATTTGAGCGATGACAAATTTATCGCTATCGTAACCAAAACGTCCTGTTTCTCCTTGATAAATCGCCCAATCGACACCTTGATCTCCTTTGGCAGCAAAGACATTCACAGGCAACAAAAAAAGAGCTACAAGAGCTCCTACAAAAATCTTCTTTTTCATCTTATTCCTCCTATTTTTTTGAGTTATACGCTGAAACACCAGTTACCACACCTAAAAATGTTGTAATGGAATTTATCGTAAAAACAGCTAAATCTGTTCCTTCCCATCCATAAGCTTTCCCTAGTGTAGCCACTAACACTGAGGTAGCTGGTAAGACAGTAAGCACTGCCCATTTGATTTTGTTGTAATACTTGTCAGGTAAAATCATCTCTTAACCTCCTATAAATTTTGTTGCCATATAAACTAAAATCGAAACAACCATGCCAGCAATTGTTCGCCACGCCCATCGTTGGTTTTCTTTTAATTCTTTGATGATTTTTTCATTTTCTTCTGCTTTAGACAAAGCTAGCCTAGCATTTTCAGTGACTGCATCAAGATGTTTGGTATTCTCTTCGATTCTTGCTAAACGTTGCAGAACTTCGACCCACATCGTTTCTTCTTGATTAGACAACTATCACACCTCCTACAATACAAAAAAGCGAACTTCAATAAGTCCGCTTCGTTATTATATATGTTACTTAGTTCAAACCTTTAATGCTTACAATTGCAAGAGCACCGGTTGATTTCCCTTGCAAACCAGAATTATTGATATAGGTTTGATCATTCCGCTTGATGGTTAACTTATTCGTTCCTTGTTGATTTAGTTCGATTTCCCAAAAATAAGTGGTAGGTGAATCACCATCACTTAAATTTAATCCCTGAAAATACATCTTACTTAAAACAGGTACTTTGAAAACCTGTCCTCCGTCTCCATCAACTCGAAGTTCCAAGTATTTGTAGTATCTAATTTCATCATTTAATTGGATAGTACTACCTGGAGCAGAAACATTTCCTTCGAACAATAGTTTTTCTGTGACTAGTTTTCTCCATCCTTGCGGATTATAGCCATCATGATTGGTCGTTTCATTTGGTGTCGTATGGATATTTTTATAATAAATATCCCCATAATAGCCAGAAATTACGACATAGAGTTTATAGTAACTCGTTGCTGCATAGACATGTAACTTGATAAAAGAAGCTTCATTCACTCCATACATATCATTGTCACCCCATGCCCACTTGGTCCAGTATTTACCGCATGGAATATCTGCCATATCCGGATATTTCTTTCCAAGGTCATTGTCAATGATGTACTGCCCTTTTGCCCCTCTCACTATTTCAGGAGTAGCAAAACCGGCGTTGAACTCAGTAGCCAATAAGTGAGCATTTTGACCGTTTCCATCAGAATGGATCGCCCATTCTCGAATAATCCAATCAATGGCTTCTTCTCTATCCATTTTTGTTAAATCCATTTTCTCACTCCTTTTTAGTAGTCAAAGGTATAATCTTCACAACGTCCTACACCTTTGGCAGTGACTTTTTTTAGTTCTGTATCTACTTCAACCTTATAAAATCCTGTTTCGGTTTCAGTATTGATCTCATCGGACATTGAGCAGTTTCCTATGATAATTTTAGTCGTTCCCATTTGTCGAATACTAAAGGCGTGATAGTGTCCGCAAAAATAACCAACTACGGTGCCGACTCCTTTTTTGCTCATATCAAACGTATATTCTCCAGTGATATCAGAATCATCCACCGAACTCCACTCAGTAAAATCGATAGAGATGCTAGTTCCTTGTTTAAACGCATCAACTAGGTTTTGAAAGTGATTTTTATTTCCCACCACTTTTTCCTCATCATGTAAGGGAAAATGCCCAACAAGGATGACATGGTAAGTTCGATCGAGTCCTTCTAGCCATTGTCCAAAATCGACCAATTGTGCTTTATTGAAATTTCCTTGTTTATCACTTCCAGACGGTCCTTGACCATAAGCCTCTAACCAGAAACCATCTTCATCCGTTTGTGACGTAAAATCATTCGTATTAAGTCGATAAAGGGCGATTTTTTTTTCTTCAAAAATCATTCCGCCATAACCGCCATTGTAATTTTCCGCAATATCCGCCGGAGAAAGCATATTGAGCTTTGTTCGCTTACCGTTATGAGGCACGCCCCCTCGATCATGATTGCCGTCACAGATCACAACAGGTTTCTTTTGTAGAACTGTTACTGCCTTAGAAAATCGTTCAACTGTTTTTAGGGTTTTGTATCGATTGCTTTGACCATTGCCAGGAACTTCTTGTGTGTAAGTAATACCCGAATCACGACCATCTACATTATCGCCCCCATAGACCATGACATCACATAAATTCCCTAACTTTTGAAACTCACCGATGGCTTTCCATCTTCGAGTCGATACAAATTCGGTTTCTCCGTTATCCCAACTATCTCCTTCTGATGTTGGTACATGGGCATCCGCATGAATGTCAGTGATGAACGCCATATTAAATTTTGTATCATCGATTGATTCAATTACACTGTCTGCATTTGCAGGCTTAACTTCTTCGTATTGGTTCGTATCGCTATTGAAATATCTGTTAACTAATCCATATTGAATTTGGCTAGCATCTAAAGGAACGTCAAAACTTTCAAATTCGATGCTATCAAGTCGCTCAGCTAAACTCGCGTAATCACCTTTAGCATCATTTAAGATGGCTATGATTGTTCCGCCAGGATCAACACTTTCCAAAATGTCTTTATTATCTTGGACCCATTGCGCCCATTCATTTTCACCTTGTTCCATGTACTCTCTGAATCTTCGCAGTAATTCTTCAAACGTCCAAACGTAAGCCGAATCTCTGATGCAACTATTTGTGATACCAGATACTACACGATAAGAGAAGTCTAAGGTACTGAATTGTTCGCTCCATGTACCGTCACCATTCAATGTTCGAAAACTAAAATGAGCGGTATTTTCGCCACCCCACTGCCAGTCAGGTTCGCTCAACGTATATTCCAAGCGACCTTGAGCTGGGCTGTATTTTTGAACTTTTTGTTCGATTGGTTGATTCTCACCGAACTTTGTTGTATTGATGAAAAAAGGAACTAAACCTTCAAAGGTTTTTAGTTCCCCATTTTCAACGATTTCAACAACTAGCTTTTGCGTGTTCACATCGCCTTGCCGAATTTTGATCAACTGAATGTGATTATTCGATTCTGTTGTTGATAATGTGATTTTGTGTTGTATTTCTGCCAAATTAGTCCCTCCTATTTTGGCGGTATGACAATTGAAGAAATTGCACTCGAATTAAAAAATTCTCTATCCAATTCTGCGCATACCATTCCTTTTTCTGTATTTTGTTCATATGTTTGCATCCGACCATTTTCTAATCCACGTATAACTCCTGTATGACCATAAGTGCCGTCAGCATACCACGAGCCTACTTGAGCGCCTCTTGCCCAATTGATGATTGCACCAACGACTAATTGATCATAACTAGGATTTAAAATTACTTTCCAGCCAACCGCTGCCCAATCGTAAGCAATTCCGATATCAGATGCAGCAGAAGTATTTCCAATAACGTGAGTCAATCCATACTGTGTACCAGCACCCATTCCACAGCCACCTAAAAATCCTGAATACTCAGCTGACAACCCATAACACTGTCCGTTACCTACTCTTTGGCCGAGTAAAGAATTAAGATGTTTCAATCCTTCTTCACCAGTAGCACCGCTAGCTTTTAAATCTTTGAATTTGTTATACCATTCTATAGCGTAGGTTTGACGTTCTGGATGAGTTGCCGCTGGTCGTTCAAAGTTCTGTTCAAATACTGTCGCAGCACTGGCTGGATCAGTCATTACTTTAAACCCTTCAACAGTTGTCGGATTTACAGCCCCAATCCACTGCCCGTTGTACATACACCAATTAATTAATCGGGCTTGTGCGGCTGAAGTTCGATAATCTTGAGTGATTCCCGCCGCTGCCATTAATCGTTGAACATACTCTCTACCATCCCACGTTGGTTCTCCAACCAGTGGATAAGCTGAACCATCCCATTGAACCCAACCATAACCTGGTCCGCCATTTTGTTCGGTATCAGGATTCATTCCTGCGCCTACTTCGCCTTGAACGTTTCCTAAAATCCCTGCTGCGGATTGTGGTGAATAATCATTGGCAATCAAAAAAGCCCATAAATCCCAGGCGAACTTATCTGAATCACTCGTGACCTCTGAAGGATAACCACCTGTACCTGTACCACCACCGCCACTTGGACCACCATTTTGACCAGGAATTACTTTTTGTGACTTAATAGTCAAGTCGCCTTGGATATCTAAATCTCCAAAATATGTTGCTTTACCATTTCCCAATAAAACGAGTCCTTTTCCTTCTGTTGGCGAAATGAGAATATACTTTCCATCACCGTTCGTACGAATTACTAAAGAATTTTCTTCTAGTGGTGTTGGTGTCACTGCATCTGGGAACGGATTTCCAGCAGAATCTGTCGTTCCAATTGTTCCGATGGACTCTTTAGAGTTCCAAAACTCCATGCCTTTTTTTGTTAGCTCCATGATTTTTTTGTTTTCATTCCAAATTTGAAGCGTGCCTTTTACAAGTTTTAACACATCACCATAAGCATTGAAGGACGTTTCGAAAACTTCTGCATTTATTGTTCCAACTTTAATGAAGTCAGCAACAATTTCCCCTTTTGAAGTGATAGCAATCCCGAATGGACCATTTACTCCATTATCTGAATAACCCAACCCATTCAAATTCCATCGCCAAACACGCTTTGCACTCGCTACTTCATCGGTATCCATGATAAGTATCTCGGAGGGTGCTTTCTCTGGACGAAAAACGACATGTCCACCAGAATTCCCAGTGATCCATGCCGTTGCATTTAGTACGTTTTGCACTAATGTTTCTGTCCGATTGTCGATTTTCTTTTTAAGCTCTTGTGTTTGTGTGTTTACAGTTGAGGTATATAAAGATAAGTCGTTTCCTAAAACTAAATCCTTATACTTCCCTAGTGTAGGAAAATAGGTATATTCAACGACTCGCTCAGTGATTTCAATATCAAGCTGTTTTGCCCTTACGTGAACAACATCTCCGAAGCTAAGAGTTGAAAGCTTTCGATATATTTCACCGTATTCCAGAGTATGTTCTAGTGAAACCATGCTAACAGTATGAGTCGCTTTAGGTTCATGAATACGATCATTTTCAAAAAGTGTATTTCCCCATTTCTTCAATTCGTCAATTGTTTTACAATCCGAATTCTCTCTTTTACCTATGCGCCTATTTTCATCCGTTACACCATCTATTTCTAAAAATCCATAGGTGATAGGGTCTTTATCTTCGTCGTAATCATTGTCAGGAACACCACCGACCAGAAATAGACTGTTTACAATAGATTCTTCATCAATTTCTTCTTCAATAGCTTCGAGATTCAAACCAAAGTCAATCCTGAATCCATTATCAGCTCCGATTTGTTTGACTAGATTCAAATCATAGTTATTCATGTCTAATTCTGCACTTGCCACACTAGCTAAATTTTCATTCCCGTTATTCGAACCAATAATAGCTTCAACCGGTGCTACTTGTTTTGCAGTGAACTGATGTGTTGTTCCAACGTTGGAAAGATAGTTGAATTTTTGTGAGAAAGCCAAACCAGATTTTAGATTGTTCATGATTTGTGTTCCATTGCCATTTTCTGTGAAAGACTCAATAATAAAATTTTTATTGGCCATAAAACCAATATGCCTTGCCGTTACTGAAACAGAAGTCAGATTCTTTTTGACGTTATATATTTCAAAATACTGCCAGGATCCATCGGGTACTTTCACTTTTAAGAAATTTCCTTTTTTTAGATATGAGCGGAACTCACCATCTCTAGCATAATTCCCATAGAATCGATATTGACCATTTAACACGCGATTGATTTCTGGTAAATCCTCCCAATCAAGCAAAGCAATACCATTGATGTTTAAATCATCAGGCATCTTTTTGTAAGCATAAATAAACTCTTGCTTCACAGATAAACACTCCTTCTCCATAACTTGATTTTTGAGAATGAACCACTCACTTCTAGAACGTTCTCTCCTGGACTCAATGTTGGCCAATCTCCTTTGGTAAATAGTGGTAAATCCTCTTGAATTGATTTACCAAATTCAGTATCAACAATAACCGTACTTGCCAACGTGTTTAATATAGTGAGCCTTTTATCTCCAATCGTTAGCGTGATATCTCCCCCATTCGATTCAATTTCAAAATAAGGGAATGCTACCTCATCACCTGGATCATGTATCTCGATTTCTTTTGTCTTAAATTCGATTGGTTGTTCATTTAGCTTACGTTTAAACGGCTGACATCTAAACGTAACACTAAAGGTATAAAAGAAGCCCCATTCGTTTTCGAATTTGACTTCTTCACCTAAATTGCAAATAGCATCTAAATATTTATCTGGATCGTTGTGCGTTATCAGTCGACTTCTTCCGGAAAGCCACTTTTTAACCTCACGAAGTTTGGAATGGGGAACGGTGATATTTTCGATTTCAAAGTCAAAAGATTCATAATCACCAAACGTTTCATTCAGTTCCCCATTTCTTCCTTGAATTGTATATGTTTCGTATCGTTGTGCTGGCATAACTTCAGGAAGCTCGCTCTCAATAATACATTCCATATCAATCAAGGCATTAAGGTTTTTCCAAATAAAATTCGGTTCATCTGGATTCATAAATCGACGACTCATTCTGGTACACCTCCCAAATCATAAATGGCTTGACGATTTGCTCTTGCAAACTTCCTATTCATTCGGTCCAATTCAGATGGATTATTTGCATCGACTTTGCCGATATGGATATGTTGCTCGATGCTCCCACCGCCTCGAATATTACCGCTTATTCCTTTTCGTTTTTCTTGGTCTGAAAGTGGAGTAACTGTAGTTTTACCATTTTTAGCAGTTAAGAGTTCTGGACCAGCTTCACCAACAATTGCTTGGCCATTGATTAAGTGACCACCTTGCGCTAAATACGGTATTTTTGAGATAGAGAATGATTTTCCGCCAACGCCTGGCACCCATTTAGGTATTTTAATACCGTTCAATCCACTAATAACCCCATTAATCAGTGTAATAACTGCATTTAATGGCGCTTTTGCATAAGCGACAAGCCCATCAAAAATACCACCAAAAATGTCAACTATTCCTTGCCAAGCTCTTGACCAATCACCAGTAAATACTCCAGTGATAAAATCAACAAAACCATTAAATATTCGCTTACCAGCGTTGTAAAATCCGTTGAATATATTAAGTATTCCTTCAAAAATACCATTGATATATCCACTCATATAATTAAAAATCTCGACTGCTACATCTGAAACACCTTGGAAAAAGGCATTGACACCATCATGAAACCATTGGACATTATTATAGGCCCATACTAATCCGGCAATTAATGCTCCTATCGCAACAACTGCTACCGTTACCCAACCACCTGATAATCCTAGAAGCTCGCCTAATTTACCCCAAACCTTCATAACGCCTTGGACTCCTTTAGAAAGATTAGATACCGACCCTGCCAATGTTCCTAGGACAACAAGCGCAGGACCAACAGCAGCAGCAATAAGACCGATTGTTACAATCCAATCTTGCGTATTTTGATCTAAGCTTTGAAACCACTGCGCGAAAGATTTAACAGCATCAGCAGCCATTTGGATATAAGGTGCAAATACTTCACCTACTTCAGCTCCCGCTAACATTAGTTCATTCATAGCACTTTGATAACTAACTGATTCTTGCATCTGATCAGATAATTTCTTACTTGCACCTGTAACATTATCGTATGATCCTTTTACGCCTTCCGTTTCCTTAGATAATCCAGCCATCGCTTCAATGACCTTCGTGGCATTGTCTTCACCTAAAGAACCAAAGATCGTAGACACAAGAGTGGCTTTTTCAGTATCATCACCAACTTGAGAAATCTTTTTAGCTAAAGCATCAAATATTTCTTCATTGCTTGCGCCACCGTCTTTCATGGTATTGTAAAGCTCTTGCCATTCTCCACCTAATTCTTCAACAGCAGACTGAATGGAACCGTCAGAGATTCGAATACCAAACTCTTTGGCTAAGTCATTGACCTTATCTAAGTTATAAGCCCCACTTTCCAAGCCAGATTGCAATACTTCAAACATCTCTTGAGCTGAATAACCGTTTTGCTCGAACTGAATAGCATACTCAGCTAGGTTATCGCCTAACTCATGCGATTTATCCAAACCATTTTGAGTAGCAACTGTGATCATGTCCATCGCTTCTTGCCCTGTCATACCATAAACAGTCATTAAAGCATTAGCACCTTTGATCGTTTCTTCCATATCAGAGCCAAACAAATCTTCTAAGCTTTTCGCACTTGTAACTATACTTGTAATCGATTCAGCACTTTCATTCTTCAAAGCAGGCATTTGGTTGATCAATTGAATTACTGATTCCTTTGCTTCATCAATGCTATCCACCATGCCAGTAGCAAAATACTGCTTAACAGCTTCGTTTAGTCTTTCTGCTTCAGATTCAGTTAAATTGAACGCCGCTTGAATTTGCGTTTGAGAGGTACTTAATTCATTAGCTGTCTTAGTACCAGCGGCCGCAATCCCAACTAAAGGAGCAGTGACTCCTGCTGATAACTTCTTACCAACACCAGAAATTTTGTCACCAGTTTCCTCTATTTTTTTAAGCTTGTTCGCTGTCTCGACAGAAATGTTCCCTTGTTTTTCAAGTGCTTCGTTTGTTGATTCTAAAGCATCTTTCAGCTTATTCTCTCCTGTTTGGGACTCTAACAAACGTTTATATAATTTTTCGGATTCTGTTGAATATTTACCAGTTTCTTTCACAGACTGCTGATATTCTTCTCTTAATTGCTTGGTTCGTATGCTCGCTAGTTCTACTTGTTTTTCTAATTTTCGCTTAGCCGCTGTTAGCTTTTCCGTCTCCGTTGCATCTTTATCCATCGCCGATATTTGGTTTTTATACTCGGTAGCAGCTAAGTTCATTTGTTGATTTATTTCTTTGATTGTTTTCGCATACTGAACTTCTCCACTTGTCTTAAAGTTCAGTACTACATCTGATTCTTTACCGCTCATCTTAGCGCTCCTTTCTTACCAAAACGGACTTTCGTCTAGCCTGATTGTTTCCGGAACTTCGAAGTTCTCATTGTTGTATTCAAGCCATTGGATAAATGATTTAAGCCACAAGTTCGGAGAAGCCTTCAAAAAGAAATCTTCACTCCAACCTAGTAAAGTCAAAGCGACATAAATATAAAAAGCCCAAGGAGTTCCTATTTCCCCTTGCGCTTGTTTCGATTTTTTCTTTTTTGAGTTTGTTTTGAAGGCTTGAAGTCTTGTGGCTTCTTGGATTTTTTTACGTCTTCCACCTGGAATGTTTGATTCGTAAAGATTTCCATACATACACCGTAAATATCTAGCAGATCGCGATTCATTCCTAAGAAAAGGAAAATATCTTCTGGATCATCTTCCAAGCCGCCTGTTTTAAGCATCGCATATATTAATGCACGCATAATTTTCAAGTCACTTTTTGTTAGATTTGCTATCGAGATTGTACCGTTTTTCTTAGAAATCATTGCATTCATATCTGTTTCAAATTTCGAATAATCACCACCGTAAATATCGGCAATGTACTCCATTGTTACCATAGTGAAAGCAATTGGAAATTCGTGTCCTTGAATTGAAACAACAGCAGAATTTTTTAATTCTTCAACGTGGATACCATAATCGGCAAGTCTAGCCATTATTTACCACCTCCATCACCACTTGGCGGTGTAGTTGATCCTGCTAATCCATTCCATTGATCTTCACTAATAACCGGCTGTTTGATAAATTGCTCCAATGTCACACCAGTAGCTGAATCACGTAATGAATTAAATGTTGCATACATATTATTTGGCTCTGTGTTTAAACCATAAGAAACTATGTTTGCAGTTACGTCTGCGATATCAATCTCAGATTCAGATGTATTGTATTCTTCATCGATAACGTTAGATAGTTGACTCTTCGGGTACCAAACGGCCATCTGTGCGCCACCTTCAATATTTCCAATAAAACCAAAGGCGAAAAACGGAAATTGCTTCACTTTCGTATTGCTAAAAGTTACGCCTTTTACTGGTGTCAAACCTTTTAATTTATCCATCAATTCGATTGGAATACCTACGTGATCAAGCCCTAATTCGTGTTTAGTTTCTCTTCCGATCGAACGGAATAATTTACTTGAAGCATATTTTTCAAGAGTTGACCCGTTCCCTTTGATTGCCAATTTTGTAGCAATTGGTAGCCGTACAACTTCATCATAAGTCGGCTCACTTGTTGGTGTATCATCCGTTAACATTGGTGCGATTAAAATGTCGCTTAGACCTTCAAAGAATTTAATTTCTTGAGCATCCATTTTGTGATCATCCTCTCCATAATTTAAGAATTTTTTTCGTCATAATGTCTTCGATTCTTTCTTTATTCTGTTCATACGTACCGCTAGCAAAATGTTGTGCCTTTTGGTTAGTAGTGCCATTTTCAGCAAAGCGCCAATAAAATGCAGTGTCTTCAAATTGGACTTTGACACTGTCTTTATCGATCACAACTTTTACATGGTCTTTCATGTGTTCTTTCTTTATCAATGATTTTGGGATATTTGGCATTAAATTCTTCAAATAGAAATTTGCCGCTTCTTCCAGAGATTCCATTGAGATTTGTTTAGGATCAACTTTTGCTAAATTCCCTAAATAATCTGCCATGTCTGCAAAACCATTATTGTTTTTACTTGCCATTTTCTACACACCTCACATACGTGTAATAGTTAGTTACTGTCTCGTCATTTTCATCACCTTGTATACCCACGAAATCGGCATAAGGGATACCTACTTTTTCCAAAGCTTGTTCAATGACTACCAAGTCCTGTTCTGTTCCTAACGTAAAGAAAGAGATTTGATAGTATGGCATCTTTTTATACACTTTTCCGGAAGCCATTTTCTTATTAATACTCACATTTGAATACACGATATAGGGATACATTGTTCCTAAGGCAGCCTTATCTCTAAATACCGGTAACTTAGTTGATTTCAATGCTTTTATTAATTCATTGAAGCTAGTCGACATAAGCTAAACTCAACTCCATTTCTCTTGTGTCTGGATTTGTGTAAATCCGAGTAATGTTATACGTCACAGAATCAATTTTGAGCGCATTTAGCTTCTCTGTGATAGATTTATCCCATCTAACTTTAATTCGCCTGACAACGTCTGTCTTGGCTTGCTGTGATAAATATTTTTCTTGAGAAGTCACACCAAGTTCTTCATAGAAAATTGGACGCATAGATTCATACACCGTAGTTGGACGATCATTCTCATCTGTTCCTGTTTTGATTTCTAGCAATTCAGCTTTCCATCGCAGATTATTGGTCTGTCGTTTCGGCATTTTGAATCACTCCTTGTACAATAAATGGCGTAATAGCGCTCAAAGCTTTGTCTAACTCATCTTCAGATACTCGGTATTCGTATGCTATACCAGCAACCATCAAAATAAGATATTCTTGTTGGCCACCAGTTGCAGTTTTTACATAATCTTTTGCCATATCTAAATAAAAAGAGAGCAAGGAATCATCCATGCCCTCTTCAAAATGAATGTGCGACTTAAACTTTTCGACTAATTTTTCATCCATATTAGCCATCAGATCACCTCAAAACTAGATGGTTTAATAGGTACATCCGCTCTAACAAGTTCTTTATCATTTGCATCTGCAAGATAAACTTGAACTTTTTCTGTACTAGTTAAATTGTCTTTATAATATTTGAATTTAGGATATTCGCTCTTGATAAGTGGCACAGAATACACATGAGTACCATCAACGTATAATCCTATTTTTTCAGCTAAGGTTCCTTGATACGTACCTGTTACATATGTGCTTGTTCCTGGTACATATTCATCGACTGTCAATATTTTTGTTTCAACGATTGCTGTGAATTTAATTTCGGCGATTTCAGATTCCACATCATCATAAAAGACACTCAAGCCATAGACATGAGTGTCTCCTTCTGATATTTCTGCAAATGTTTTAGTAATCTTTCCGTCCACAATATAAGCTGTCCCAAAATTTCGACCGTCTTTATAAGCTCTTGCGCTTGTCGCCCCATCTGGACAGTCCGCAGTTACAGTGACAGTCATTTTCTCTGCATCATAAACGGCTGTCAGATTTTGGGGCTTATTTGGGAGTATCAGGTGTATCTTCAGACTTTGTGATTTCATATCTGTAAACTGCTGGTTCGTATGGTGAGTATACTAGTTGTCCATCTAACAAGTTATAAATTTGGAAACCAATTTTGTTCGTACCTGAGAATTTTTCCACTAATCTTTGAATTTCCAAAGCACCGATCACTTCTTGGATTTTAAATGCAGAGAAGTCACCAAAATAAATAACTGGCGTATCAGGTTCATCTTTTTTATCTGCTGCATCAGTCCAATCAACCGGATATCCAACCAATGTATGACCAATCCCGCCTTCTGCTTGCGTGAATGGACGTAATAGTGGGAATCCATCAGCAGTTTTCATTTTTTCAACTGCAGTCAAAGCAGCACGATTGATAATGAAACGCCCTTTTTTCATTACTTCTGTTACAGGTGTGTTTTTCATTTCAATCAAAGCATCATATAATTTTTGTCCAGCATCGGTTGCCGTTAAATCTACAGATGTTTCAGGCGTGAATTCTACTGCTTTTTTAGCTAACGCACCAGGGTTTTCATTTCCAGTATCATCACCATTGAACATGTAGTTGATTTCTTTACGAACATAAGCTTTCTTCAACTCTTCAACAACAATATCCTCAACTGGAACGCCTGACATTTTTAACAATTTTTTAGTTACAGTTGCTAACGCATCGAATTCTGCTGGATCAAGAGTGATTTCATCGAATTCAATATCAGTTTCAGTAATTTCTGTTGAACGCTCTTTCTTATTAACATTCGCTTCAGCTTTTTTGACTAGGAATGGATATTTCACATCTCCAGCTGTGCGCACTACCGTACCATATTTACGTAATAAATTTTCTTCCTGTGCGTATGTGATTACTTCCGAAGCAATCACTTCCGGAACTGTTACAGAACCATTTCCGGCTTCAATACCTAATGATCGAGCTTCTGATTCGGAAATTTTGCCGATAACAAAATTAGCAAATGCAGAACGAATTTGTTGTTCCTTTTGTTCTTTTGTCATTTTGTTTCTTGCCTCCAATCCTGATTTGATCGAATCTAACAATCCAGCACGTTGTTCTTGCGAAATCATGCCTGAACGATTTTCAGGATCATCTTCTTCGCCATCGGCACCCTCTCCACTAGGTCCATCACTAGAACGATTGTCAGGATCATCATTACCATTTCCTGCGCCACCATCTTTTCCATCTCCTGTATCACCAGGATCACCATTATCTGCCAACGCATCTTTGATTCCATTTAGTTCTTCAATGACTGCATCAATTTCTTGTTGCACGCCTTCGATGTCTGCTTCACGCAATTCACCAGATTCGATTTTTCCGCGTAACTCTTCCAATCTTTGTTCTTGACGTGCTTTCATTTTCTTTAATAATTCTTTATTCATACGAATTTCCTCCTAAGCTTCTAGTGCTTGATTGATTTTTTTGATTAAATTTTTTCTTTTTTCGACTACTTTTTCTAAGTCTTCCTTACTTCTTAAAGCGGCTTCGGTATCTTCATATGCTGGTAACGGCACGATAGAAACTTCATACAATTCCACCTCGTGAATCGTTCGAAGCATTGGTGTAGAATTGTAATCCCACGTTTCTTCAGTTGGAATGAATCCAAAACTACATTGATTGATATCGCCACGTTCCATCGATTTGATTAAATCTCTAGCAACTGTTGTATCCGGAAGATCAACTTCAAATTTCAACCCACGTTCATCTTCTGATAAACGTAGCGTGCCGCTTTTTGTACGTCCTAAAACATTGGACCAATCATGATTAAATAGACAACGAACATCTGAACTGCTAACAGCTCTTGAAAAGGCACCAGGAGCGATCACTTCGTCCAAGTCTTCCCATAATCTTGTTGGGCTATTAAAAACTGCTGCATAGCCACTAATCGTTCTTGTTTGTGCTTCTTCGTTAGAACGTGTTGAAAGATCGGTGATGTCAATTGTTCGAATCTCCTTCTTCGGCATTCTCATCACCTCCCTTCAAGTTTTGGTTATTCGTAGGCAAAGAATCGTCTGTTGCATGCTTCTTGCCGATTTCCGTTAGGTCATTTGAAATATATACAGCTTCAGTTTCTGGCGTTCCTTGTTTAGGGAAACCAAGCATTTCTGCCACATTATCTGGACTTGTAATCGCAGTACGAACGATGTTGTATCCAATATTTGTTTTTGTTGAATAAGGAACGAAATCCAAAATATTGATTTTCCATTCCACTCGATAGCCAGAATTAGGCATAAAAAAAAGAGCCGAGTAATGCTCGCTCTTGTTCTTCAATATTGGTTTGATTGCTTTATTGTGCAGATACATCATCGCTTTCTCGATATCTGTCTTCATTAGTGATTGATAGGTATCAACATTTATACCTAAGAATTTCCCCAAATCCTTTTTGTACACGCCTAAATAGTTCAAGATTGCATCGTCATCTACTGGACTTTTCAGTGTATCAATTGAGTACCCTTTACCAAGAGGGATCATTTTGACCGAGTGATTACTGTCATCCTGTGTTCCTTCTAGCTGATCAAGTATTGCCTTAACAATTTTCGTTTGAGCACTGTTATTCGGGTTGATATGCGCATCCAGTTTAAGCATAAAAGCGAGTAAACCGCCTTTGGTATATTTATCCGTCAAAACCTTTTCTGCGCTTAGAACGCCTTCTAGCGTGCTTCTTGCTAAATCGATTATCCCTGCACCTTTTAGTGAATCTGTACCGATATTCTTAATGTGACGAATCATCTGACTTGGTATTTTTTGACCATTCATTTCAAACTCTTCTTGTAGACGTTCATTTATTTTAGTTGTCACACCGTATGCTAAATGAAGTTGATCTCGGTCAGTCAATGGGAAGGTTTCTCCGTTGATCAGTAGCGTGTTCGTCTCAAGCTTTGAAAATTCAAAACCTGTTAGATAATCATTTGGACTTTGCAATATTTTAAGCAAGAAATGATTCTTTACTTCGTTACCATCAGGACCAATCACAACTGGTGTCGCAAGTGCTACTTGATTTGAAATATCTTGAACCAACTCATAAACATCGGATGACTCCATAATTGAATTGTCTGTGACATATCTTTGAGTGTAGCGAGTGGTTTGACCGAATATATCTTCGATGTAGCCACGCTTTTCCATGAATGAATATACTGCGTTTGAAATTCTATCTCGAATTCTCATCTTTTCTCACCGCCTTTCTAATTACCTGTAAATACTATCGAGATACTCATCCAATTCGTTCGAATCAATATCTGTCATCTGATTCATCGTTTCTTTATGACCACACAAAAACGCCACGAAACCGTCAATCTTTTTCTTCGACTGGCGTTTACTTGGCGCTTTTTGTCCATTTATATTAGTGATTGCTACAACGTTCAATGTGCAGTATAGAAATAATGGATTATCATATTGAATACGTCTCTCATAAAATAATCTTTCAACATCATCAAAGGGCGCATTCAACACTTTAGGATATTGTGCTACTTCAACACATTCCAACCCTAAGTTTTCCAATTTTTCTACAAGTTTGTCACTCATTGCCGGATCATAATTCACTTGCTGTATATCGTATAAATCCATGCAGTCTTCGATGTACTGTAATATCTGATCTTGATCAATCATTTTACCATCGCAAAATTCAACAAATCCTTGCTCAGCTAAATTACTATAAGGAACATTGTCTTCTTTTTCTCTAAACTCTAAATCTTCGTTAGGAATAAAATAGAGCTGTTTCACTTTGAGAATTGCTTTTCCGTCTTCATCCCATGTTGGGAAATTTAGAGATACGCAAGTTAAGTCTCGTGTACGTGATAAATCTAAGCCGATGTAACATGGTTCACCACTTAAATCACCAAGTTCTTGTGTGGTTACTAAACATGGTTCTACTTGATCTTGTTCGAAAAAGTTATCCGCACCATTTACAAATACGTTTAAATGTTTTGTCAGAAATTCGGCTTTTGAATGGGCTGAACGTTGGGCAGTTTTAAAAGCATTATTCAATGCTGTGAAGTTCACTGAAACACCCCAGTTCGGATTGCACATTTCCCAGACATCTCTATCTGTCCAGTCATATCCTTTATTTGGTTCGTAGATTAAAACAAAGCTTGAATCATTATCATCACGTTTCAGTACTTCTTTCGCTTCTCGATAGACTCGCATCCCTACAGACGATGAACCTTTCCCAGCTGTTGAGATATTAAACATCAAAGGTTGTCCAACAGCAGCTAACGAAACTTGAGCAGACTTAAAATTGTCATACTGCTCCATTTTTTCTTGCTTATGCAATTCATCATTCAAAACAAAATAAGGATTTGAACCCTCAATATTTTCAATGTTTTTGGTTTGGACAATAAACTTATTTGAATAAGCCATTCCTTCATGAATGTAATCGTAAATAATACTTGAAACAGTACCTTTTGGCCCTTTAAATATTTTAGTTCCCTCGAGTAAAACAGGATTATTTAAAATAGTAGCTGCAAAAGGTTTAGCCGCATATTGTGCTTGAGCAAAATCAGAGGCGCAGGCGTAACAATCAACTGATATCGCACCTTCTCCATACATTGCGTAGCCTAAAGCACCGACAGCTAGAAGTGTCTTCCCGTTTTTCTTAGGTATCTGTATATATACTTCGTTAGTAACTCGTACAACTTCGCCATTTTCATTTTCATGTACCCAACCATAAATCCAAGAATAGGCAAATTTTTCCCAAGGTTCTAAAATGAATGGTTTTCCAACCATATCTCCTTTGGTATGAACAATAAAAGATTCAACCCAATCCATCATCTCGTTGGCACGATCGACATCGAACCAAATATCTTTACGCTTCTTCCAACGATACCAACGATCTATAGCCATTCTTTCCGATTTTGTATGTTTCTTAGGATTCTTACGCACTTCTTTTGCAAATAAATCAGCATAATTCACACCAGGCTCAATCATTTTTCTGCACCTGCCTTTTTACGCCACTTATTTCTATGTGCTGCAAGTTCATCAACTGGCTTTTCTTCCGGTCTTGTGATTTCCTCATCTTTTCTTGCAGTCGAACCACCAGTTATTTGTCTACCTGCTTTTGTTTTGTTCGTTAAACCTAACAAATCCAATGCTTTCATTTTCTTATCAGCCCAAGTTTCCACTTGCTGAGCTAATTGATGTTTTGATTGATTCGTAGCACCAGCTTTATTTGTATATTTTTGTGTCTCCGGAAAACCTTTTTCCTTCCACAATAGGTATTTATGTTGGTAAATTTCAAAAATATCCAGATACGATTCAATCAGCGGATCAAGAGTGATAGTGTACAAATCAGACTTACGCATTATTTCTAAAATACGAGCTTTTTCAGCACTTACTTTTTCATCAACAATCGCTTTGCGTTGCGCTTTAGTCGTCATTTTTGTATACACCCCCCTTTATTTTTTGAAAAAATTGACCAAACGATGCGCGTGCCTCCCCGCTACCCTATCCCCCCACGACAAAAAAATTTAAAAATGGATAGGGGGGCTTCAATTGAAATACGATGGGAAAACCTTTTTTTCTTCCGTTTCGTTTTCAACAATTGGATGGCATTTTGAACATAAGAGCATAAGATTGTTTGGATCAAGCTTGAGCAGTTCGTTGTCTTTGATTGGTACAATGTGATGGACGTGCGCTCTCTTTCCAAAGATGAACTGACCACACCGCTGACAGTGTCCACCTTCTCTTTCATAAATAAATTGGCGCATATCTTTCCATGCTTGCGTTCGATAGAATGGTTTGTTCTCATGATGATAAACAGACTTTGCTTTTTGCTTCTTCTTGCGTGATTTGCTTGATCGCTTGTGTTCGGCACAATAGATTCCCTTTGCTATCTTGTTCGTGCATCCGTCAAACTGACAGTACTTCATTCTGCTTCACGAATAATATTCAAGATGTCTCCTTTTGCACGGATAGCACCTGGAATATCAATGCCATGTTTCTTAGCATATGCACGCAATTCTTTTGCAGTCATGTTATCCAGTTCATCTGTTTTTTCATTGGACTGATCGTTAGTAACTTCGTCTTCGTCAAAGTCAGCGACAGTGTTTCCATCACTATCAAGAATTTCACTGCTACTAGCTATGAGTTCACCATTTACAGACAAAAAGGTTTTGCCATCACTTAATATTCCTTTTTCTTCCGTTACTTCAAAGTTAGGTTCTTGACCTTTCGGAACCACAACAGTCTTTTTCTTTTCTGAATCCCAATATTCTGTTCCTGTAATTGATGTTCTAATTTTAGTCATTGCCATTCTGATTCTCTCCTTTCTAATAAAAAAAGACCACTCATCGAGTGATCCAGTATATAAAAACTACACCTCATCAACGAGATGCAGTTATGACTCTTCACGGTTTTTGTTAACTGGTAACTTGGGATCACCGTAAACCCAAACTCACTAACGTGCATGTTCAAAAAGTGTATTTATTAATAACTAAAATTGACTTTTTATTTCATTGTGAAAAAAATTACATGTCGTATAATTTTATCTATCAGCGAGTGGTCCGCTGATAATACTTACAAGGAGTGATATTGTGAACAAAACTGAATTACAAGCATTTGAGTACGCCGTAGATGTTTTTAACGAAATGGCAAAAAGAAAGAAAGAAAACTTTAAAGAATTTAAAATCTTATGGAGTACAACATTTGGACCAGCTTTTGGCAATAACATTATTTATTCTAGCCCTAATTTTCCGATTATTGATGAATATTTTCAGGATGGAGAATACCATCAAACAAACTCACGAGCAGGCACAAATGATCTATATAGTGTTGTACGTCATAAAGTTTATAGATATTTTGATCAGGTGTTTATTGATAATTTAAAATTAGAAGAATACCCACATATACTAATGAATGAATTAATCAACTTATCTCGGATTGAAAATCCTAACGAAGTACAGAAACCAACATATTCTTCAGTTTGGAACTTCAAAACATTAGATGGTTCAATTGATTTACCTTTTATTAATGATGATTCTTTAATTCAATATCCTATTAGCTTATTAAGAAAATAGACAGCAACCAGTTGAATCAAACGAACTATTTTTACAAGGAGCTGTTTCACATCCTTTAACATAATTTTTATTGATCGCTGTCTAATCAAAAAAATAGAAAGAGCCACAGATACCAATTAATAAAACGGTTGGGATATCTTGGCTCTTTCATATTTTTTTGACACTAATAGAATATCACGCTGTATACAAGACTGACATAGCTACAATGTTCGAACATTTAGTGAACATTGGAATTTTAGAACAAACTAATTTGTGCAGCTTCGTGCCTACCCTTATTGTAATAATCAATCTCACTAAGCTTGTTTTGTCTATTTAACTTGTTCATTTCATATTCATCCAAGAAATCCAAAGTTTTACGAATATCAGCATGTCTTTGTCTTACATAAGATGCGCTGTAGCCAATCTCTTCCGCTATTATCTCTAATGAACAACCCTCGACATACTTTTTTCGAATGATCTCATTATCAATCCCCTTGAAGGAGTTAATAATAGCAAGCATTTCTTTGCGTTGCTCTTCGAGTATTTCAATTTCATTTTCGATCTTTTGAATGTTTTCTTCTAACATGGATGATCTGGAATTTTTTTCAATGCGGACGTCTGCTAAATCTCCATAAACCCACCGACTCAATTCAAGCTTACTTTTATTAAGATTCCATTTTAAGTAAAGAATCTGCTCATCAAGTTCTTGATAATCTTTTAACCACTGAAACCTCACAAACGCCACCCCTTATGGTAAAATAGTTTTGTGGTGCTATCTCGTTAAGAGGTGGCTTTTTTTATTCGCTTTTACCTTGTTCATCATGATGAGATACATTAATTACCACATCAAAATACATAAATTGAAACATCAGGAAAAATAGCCCATGCTATATTAGATGTGTCCTTTGACAACTATAGACTACTTGAGAAGTGGCTGGCGGAAAACAGCCACTTTCTTTTTTACTTACTTTTCTGTCAAAATCTATTGTTTTTCATGATTATTTTTTAGTAGCACTTGTAAGGACGTACCTATCTTGCGAAATGCTTCTTTAATGCTTTGGGCGATCTCAATCGCTTGTTCTATAGATACTCCGTATTCACTCGCAAGTTTTGCTTTTGCTGCATTTAGTTCTTGTTTCTTGAGTTTTGCTACTCTACGGTGTCTATCGTTCATTCTGAATCCTCACTTTCGTTGCCTTTATATAGAATTATTACTGACGTTTTCAAATATTCTGATAGCTCAGATAACATCATTATTTTGATGTATTCAACTGCGAAAATCCCTATAACTACTGCTTTAACAAATTCATTATTGAACCCAAATATAATGATCATGATTAAGGACATCATTAGATAAATGTACTTGAAATTTTCTTTTATGGCTTCCTTCATTCCGCTTCCACCTCACGTAACGATATTTTTAGAATACGTTAAGGATAGCCTGCTTCATTCGTTTCGATATCAACACAGAATTGTTCTACCTCAGCATCCCCATATTCCACGATACAATCCTTTTTATTAAACTGGTAATCCCATAGCCGTGGTTCAACTTCAATATCTATTCTGATATCACCATAGTGTAGATTAACTAAGTCTTTTACTTTCATTCAGCTTCCTCCAAGTCTAATCCAATATAATCGGCTTTAGAAAACCACTCATCACATTCTGGATTAATTCCCCACACCGTGGATGTTTTCTTTTTCATTGCTGATTTTGTTTTATATATTAGAAATCCCATACCATCAATAGCACATAGAAAACGATACGTTTTACCCTTTCTATACCAGCCTCTTTTATATTTTTGTTGTAGTTCTTCCAATGTCATTTTTATCATTCCGCTTCCTCCAACTCTTTATTGCTTAAAAACGAATATCTAGCAATCGTAGTATATGGTTGATCAATGCTAGCAATTATCATTGTGTAAGATTTCTCTCTGCATTCAGGGCATAAATCTAAAGATTCAATTAACAGCGGTTGTTCTTCCGCTTTAACGAGATGCCCACGATCGTCTAAAAACCCTATTTTTCTAACAGCACTCTTTACAGGAAAAATGCTTTGTGGATCACCTTCATGGATAGTTTCTTTCTTTTTACAAACATCACATGTAATTTCAAATGTATATGTCTTTTTAGTTGCCATCATGATTCCTCCTGTTCTAACGCATAGCCAGCAATATTTTTAGTGTAGAATTTCGCCTCACGTCTCACTTGAGTGCTAATCCCAAAATATTCAAAAGAAATTTGATCTCTTTGCCAGTCCTCTATAAAATTTGTTACTTTTTCAAATTTCATTGTTGATCCGTTTTTATTCCAAATAATTAAACTTTTTTCTTCGCTCATCCTTACGCCACCTCCTCACTAGGCTCATATAGCACCGCAAACTTCCAGTAATCAGGATTCACCGACTTAATCTGTTCCTCGGTCAGCAACTCATGCCAGTCGTCCTCATTCTCATAATCCCAAATGATGTCGTACTGTCCTCTACGCTCGACTAGTATCTTTTTGTTACCTTCTTTGTCTGTTAGCAATGGAACCATGTACAATGGCTCTTTTTCGACCTCATAGCCGTCTTTCATGCGGATGAGGGTTTCGATTGGTTTGTTTTCAGAACACTGAATCCAATCAAGCATTCCTTGTTCATCTTCAGCATTATAAGAATCTGCACACAATTCCCAAATAGGAAATTCTAAATCATCTTTATGTTCTTCAAACCACTCCGCCACAAACTCCGGCACCACTGGCTTCTGCGGTTCGTCTAGTTGTTTTAAATCTTCTAGGATTTCTGTTTTAGCAACGCCATATCCTGCAATATACATTTCATTTAAAGATGGATTAACCGGAAAGGCGCTTATTTCATATGAAGGAGCACCTTTCTTATTCTCCCATTTTCCAATCAAATCCCGTTTATTCATCGCAGTTCCTCCTAAAGCTTATATTCTCTTGTTTGTTCTAACAGCCCATATTTCACTGCTAACTTATATAAAAGTCTGGTTCTGTAGTTTCCATTTTTCCACATGTTTGGTGAAACAACATCGTGACCATGAAAAATATATACAGGTTCAGTCGTTTTTTTCTTTCGTTGCCTTTTGTTCATCTTGTTCCCTCATTTCACAAAGTTTGTTGTAAAATTCTTTTGCTTCTTCTCGATACGCAAATGTTTGATATAGTTGATTACCGTAATACGGTTTTTCAAACCTCGTGATGATAAGGCTGACTTGATAAACCTCACCATCTTCAACAGAGAGCAACATTGCTTCTGTTTCATTTCCGAGGCGTTTTTGTTCTAGAACTTTTAACCTCACCGCTGTTCCTCCTTCATAAAAACCAACCAATGTGTTTGACTCCTCCTGTTTCCAAATAATGGGCTATATGGTTCAATAGCTTTCAAAACATCTTTGAGTTTTACCTGGTTCTCATTCCACTTGAAAATCAGTGTTCCATTTGGTTTTAAAACCCTCATGCACTCAGACATTCCCTGTTTTATATCTTCTGGCCATTTATCTTTATCTAGCTGTCCATATTGACCTTTCATAATCGAATTCTGGCCAGCCCACTTTAAATGAGGCGGATCAAATACAACTAAATCGTAAACATTATCTTCAAAAGGCATATCTCTAAAATCAGCTACAACATCTGGTTTCACATTTATTTTCTTTCCGTAAATCTCGTACTCTTCTTCTCTTATATCCATATACGTTGCAAAACTACAATCTTTATCGAACCAGAATAAACGACTACCACAACATGCATCTAATATTTTAGGCAATCACTTTACCTCCAATAACTCTGGATTCTCGTATACATTTCCGATAACTTCGTGGTTAGTTGCTTCCTTATATGGTTCACCAGTATTTCTATGTCCCAATCTATAATCACTTTTCTTCAGTACAACTACAAAGCCTGCTTCTTGTTGCAGATAAACAACATAGCCAATTGATCCATTTGTTTTTTTCACAATATCCCCCTCGAAAATCTCCACGCCGTTCTTATCTTTCAGTCCTGTGGATTGCATAACAACACAATCTCGCATATCCAACGGAAAGTCGTCTTCAAAACTACGCCAATCCTGGAACCATTTACCATCACAAAAAACTAATTCTTGTTCATCAAACCAAAATCCTGTCTTTATATTTAATGCTCGAAACTTCGGTATCATTTGCTGTCCTCTCTTTCCTCATGCCAATTGTCTGCAACTAATACTCTTGCTTTCGACTCAGTAGCAACAGGTAGCTTTTGATTGTATTGATCACAAAACTTCTTTGCTGCTGACTTTGATTTATATAGCTTTCCATCTCTAACCGGAAACATGTACTGACCATTAGTTATTGCTACAATATAGGCTTTCATTTGCTGTCCTCCTTAATCTATCGTCCAAAACATAAACCTTACCAAATCTTCTTGCGTACCATTTACATAAATGTTTAACTCTGCACCAACGACAATCATTATGCCTAGCGCTAACAGAGCTGTACCTAAGACCGTAGTGTCTTTTCCGTTTTTGTCATTACGACCAATTAGAAAAAAGCCCAATAAAGCTAGTAAACCACCGATGAAACACCAGAATATTGTTAATCCAACCATTTGCTATTCCTCCTTAGTAGTTATAAGCATCGGTTCCGGCATAATTTGATCATCTTTCAAAAATACATCCGGATGTTTTTTCCTTAGCTTTTTATTGTTCGTGTATGTTTTAAGCAACCACTTATTTGCTTCGCTTTTGTTATCTCCTGAAAAGTAGATTTTTCCTGTCTGAATACCTGCTAATTGAATCATTATTCCCACTTCCTTTAGCTGAATGGCAAATCATCATCACTGATATCAATCGATGTTTCACCGAACGGATCTGAAAAATCAGTATTGCTTTGATTATTATTCTGGTTTCTATTTCCTTTCGATTCTAAAAATTGCAGTTCATTTACAACAATTTCCGTCACGAAAACTTTCTGCCCTTGCTGATTATCGTACGACCGTGTTTGTACTCGTCCTACTACACCAATCTGTTGTCCCTTACTAACATGATTTTCGATTAGTTCAGCTGTCTTACGCCAAGCAACACAATTAATAAAATCTGCTTCACGCTTTCCATTTTGGTCTTTAAAGTTACGGTTGACCGCTAGTGTAAAACTAGCGATCGTCGTTCCTTGTTGAGTATTTCTTATGTCTGGGTCCTTAGTTAACCGTCCCACTAATACAACGTTATTAATCATGCTTAATCCTCACGCTTTCTTTTTTCATCCCAAGCAGCCGCATAAGGCGCATAATAATTTCTTGCTTGATCTAACTCCATCTCTAAATCTTCAACAATCATTTCGTAGTCCAAAGCTATATCATCAAGGCTTTCTCCTGTTTCAATACGTTCTAACACATCATCAGGATTAATTTCACCAGGATAATCTAATCTTGCTGTTTTAATAAATTCATCAACGATATCAAGTTCAACTAAGAAATTTCTTTTTTCAATATCGTCTTCACCCATCAGATTGGTTTGTTCTTCTCTAATTACTTCCCATTCTCCGCTTGTATTTTGCTCGTAGCGAAGCGTTGGCGTATTAGTAGTCTTATCATATGGAACCGAGTAAGAAATAGTTTCTGGGCGAAAAGAGGCGGTGATTTTGCCACCCTCCAACATAGATAAATCTTCCATACATCCTTTTAAAAGATGTTTATCAATTTCTAGAATCAATCTAGTCTTTCCGTTTGTTGTTTTTACCTCTTTTAAATTTGGTCTGAATTCTACTCTTGTCATATTGACAACCTCCTAAAATAATTGTTGTTGTGTAGCTGTGAGTTCTCTAATGTAAATTTCAACTCTTGGTTCAGAGGAATAATATTTTCTAGCAATCAAATCAACGACTTGTCCGTCATCTTTCCAAACAATTCCTTTCAACGCATCAAGTACACCTTTGGCGTAATTATCTGCATCAGGTTTTGTAATTGGTCTTAAAAGTTTTGCTTCTGCATCAATTCGTTTGGCTTTGTTGAAGCTTTTCAAAGTCTCTTTGAAGATCAAAACTTCGACTTCAAGCTCTCCAGTCAATAAATTATCCAACTTTAGTCGCGAAGCGTATCTCTTCACTCTTTTTTTATAATCTGCACTGGGTTTTGGATCGTATGTTGAAACAAAATTCCCTCTCCGAGCAAATCGAGGTCTGCCTTGAGGAACCGGCTGACCAGGTACAACTATCTTGATTTCGTTTGAATAGATTGTCATTGAGCTTCCCTCCTCAAATGTTCCGACACTCGGATATCTTCTAGCTGTTGTAAAAGCATAGGTTTTACCTTCTCACCATCTTCCACGTAACGCCAACCTTGTTTCTTTTCATCAATAGCAGTGAATAATGCTTGCCAAAGATATTCTATTTTCTTATCTTCTTGAATTTGAATAGCTTCACTTGGTGAATTGTGTTTCACCAAAGTCTTGATGTATTTTTGACGTTTTCCCGCTTCACGCAGGTAATAGCGAACTAGCTCGCTTTCTTCCAGTTCTTCAGTTTGCATAATTTTCGTAAATTCTTTGTAAGTCATCCGTACTGCACCTCTGGGCTGAAATCCATAAATTGACCGATAAATTTGAATGGAATTTCTCCGATTACTCCATCACGACTTTTTGCAATTTTGACCTTGATTGCTTGCCTATTTTCTTCATCAGGTCGATATAAGAACATCACGATATTTGCATCTTGTTCCAATGATCCAGAATCTTTTAAATCTGCTAGAGTAGGAACTTTTCCTGTTTTTTCTGTCTCTCTACTCAACTGAGCTAACAGAATAATCGTTATCTTGAGTTCATTTGTTAATAGCTTCAATCGTCTAGTCACTTCGCTGATAATTTGTCTTTGGTCTTTTCTAGAATCAGTTACAGAAACCAAACCTACATAATCAATGATTGCAAGATATTTTCCTTCTACTGCTCTCTTTTTAATAGCTGTGATTATGTCATTCAATTGAGTGTATTCCTGATCGTATATCCTTAAATTCATTTCTGATATTTCTTGATAAGCTTTTGCTGCAAGTCGTTTTTTTGAACGATCTAACCCTTTTGGATTTCTAATTTGCATGTTGTTAACTTTGGCTTTGTTAGATACGAAGCGATACATCATTTGTTCTTGTGTCATCTCCAAAGTGAATATATCAGTCGCTATTCCCTCGTTTTTGGTTATCGACTGTAAAGCTAAGTTAATAGCAAAAGCAGTTTTCCCTACTGCTGGTCTTGCACCTACAACAACCAATTCCCCTGGTCCAAAGCCACCACCTAGTGATGTATCTAAAGGTTTAAATGTTTTGATAAAATTATTTTTTTCTGCTTTTAAATGTTCAATAAACTGTTCATAACCTTTAATGGATCCATCCATTTTCTTTTTATTCAAACTTTGTAGTTCTTCTTGATAATCCGCTATCTGTTCTAATAACCTTTCATCTTCTGAAGCACTATAGCTATCTGTTAATCGTTTAAGCTCTTGTCTTACAAAGGTTTTATGAATTTGGATTGCGTAAAAATCCGCCATTGAACTCGTTGGTTCACTATCTTTTAACATAATCAACTCATCAATCGTGATATTGTTAAATGGATAGAGCTGTTTAATAGTTGTTAAAATATCACTTAAAAGCTCTTGTTCACCGTTTTTGCTTTGAATGGCAATAACTATTTCTTTAAAAGAATCATTGATAAACCAATCTGGGTTGATTGAAATATCATTTATTTGTTTTGGATCATTCAACAAACTAGCTGTGAATTGCATTTCAAAATTATTAATCATGTATCATCACCAAATAATTTATCTAGCTCGTGTAAATCAATATCGTTAACTTGTTCTTTTTGATTTGCTTTTCTCTTTTCTGCAATCGCCTCTCCTTTATAATTTTCAAAGTTTTTAGCTGAGAACAATGTTGATGGACGAAGATATTTCCTCATATCATCATTGTCTTTCCATTGACTATTTTTGATATCAATTACAGAAATAAAATCTTCCAACGTATTTCCTTCATTCCATCTAGCTTTGATGTGCTTTTGAGTATCTGAACTCTTAGAACTAAACCGTGATCCGGTTACTTGATTTAAATGATCAATAATTTTTTTAAATGGTATTTTTTCTGAACTCGACATATTATCTTTTTTGTTACTATTAAGATTGTTATTATTAAGACTGTTAATATTAGTAGGTACATTTTGTACCGGTAAGCTTTGTACCGGTATACTTTGTACCGGTACATTTTGTACTGCTACGGTTTTAGGCAAAGTATAGATATTATTGCTAAAACCACTTTTAATGCGATTGCGTGTAACTATGACATACCCATTTTCTTTCAATTGTTTTATATGTCGCTGATACCTTTTTTCGCTTATTCCCAAATCATGACAAATTAATTCAACAGAAGGAAACGCAGTATCACCTGCTCCACAATAAGAACAGATATATGCATATATTGCTTTAGCTTCAGCACTTATTTTCAAATCTTTCATCACTAGTTTTGGAATAATACCGTAACCCTTTGACAATAAATCCTCTTGCTTGAGTATGTTTTTATCCATTTTTAGCACCAACTTTCCATACTATTCATGAGCCATACTGTCCATTTCATCTACTTGTTTTCGAGTCATTAAGCCAAGTTCTATAACTGTCTCAGTATCAAGATAAATAGGTGCTACATGGTATTTGTTCATGAATTCTTTGATTCCTATTTGATGTTGCTCCATGTGATATTTATGGGATAAAGACATTAATAACAGTTTTCTATGATCCACTTTTTTTCTCTTACGGTTACCAACAGCATTGTAATGGGCAATTTCAGCGTTTGGTTGCCCACTTATGCAACAGATACGATATTTCAAACATAAATAGAAATAATGTTGTTGATTTTTAGGTATCAAGTTGATTTGTATTCCTTTTGGTAGTGGAACCTCATGCTTAAAGACAAAGTCCAAAATCAAGTCAATAAACAATGTTGCTTCTTCCTCTGAACAATTCGATAAACTGAAATTGTCGTATCCGTAATAAAATTCAAAGTGATCTCTAAACCATTGGCGCATATATCCTCGCTCTATTCCCATCCAGTCGTCACAATCATTACATAAGGCAAAGATAAATTTTCTTTGTGCCGCTGTAATTTTCCGTGCATCTTTTACATCGACTTCCACAGTAGGAACTGCCCCATCTGAAAAAGTACTAATTCGTTTGATATTTGCTTTATCTTCCAATTCTAGAGTTATCTTGTTCCCAGAAACACTTATCAGTTTCCCAAAAACTTTCACTCTTAATCACCAACGTCTTCCATTTTTATACCCAAGCCCAAAATATATTGTCTTGCTTGGATCAATAAATGTTTTGGTCCAGACAGTTTAACTAAAATAGTATTTTCTTTTGCTGGAATATCAGGAAATGGATCATCAGGATCGAAAGGAAATTCATCTTCAAAAAGATTTTCTGATACTACCTCTCCAGTTTCTGGGTTGAAAGAAGTTCCGCTTTCTGATACTTTCAATTCTTCTTTTTCGAGTTTTGACATAGCTTCTTCATACTCTTGTTTAGCATTCTTTTCTCGAATGGCTTCATCCATCATCTGAATCAATTGAGTAGGAGTCCCCCCATTTTTGACTTGTACTGTCCATGATTCAGGTTCCAAACCAACAGCTTGTGCGTAATTAGAAACAATTACAATATCGTTTTCTAGTTGTCTTTTTCTTTCCGCAATTTGATTTAAACTAAAAGAAATAGCTTCAATAGTTTTTTTCGTAGGCTTGTTACTTTTGGTAAACGATCCGGAAGGCTCCCACCACGAGTTATGGATTTCGATTTCTTCAAAATCTACATTATGTGTTTCACACATTTCTTTAACCAGTTGTTCAATAACTTGCCTTCTTTTTTGTTGTTCAATTTCTTCTAATTCTTTAATCCCTTGATCAATAGGGGCTAATACTTTTTCGATTTCCTTTTGCTGTTCCTTAACCCATGTTTCAAATTGTGATAGTGGTAAATTGAAACTTTTCTTAATTTCCTTTCGCTTCTCATCAAGTCCTTTTTTTACCTTGTTGATTTCAACACGAACATTTTTTGCATCAGCGACATTATTGGGATCAATGATCAAATTTTCATATTTATTTGCATAAGCCTTAATCGCCTTTTCAAACTCTTCTTTATTTGCAACAGTAATCTCAGATTGTTTAAAATCAACCGAGAAGTTCAATTCATTTTTTAAAGCAACTTCGTTTTTCATTATTGCCCTCCCATTTTTTTGTTAAGGTAATTCATCAATATGCCGAAACCATCTGGCGTTAATTTAGCCAAATCAGGCTCTAACTTCAGATAAGGGAATAATTTGTTTACTGCTTGTTCTAACTTCATATTTTGCTGTTTAGCAAACTCAGTCATTTTTGAAACAGCAGTTTGTTTTTGACTATCCGTTAAAATGCTTTTACTTTTTGGAGGCTGAGACTGTTTTTTACTTGCTGATTCTTTTGTTTGTTTAGCATATTCATCTGTGTCAGCATCTTTTGTATCATCAATTAAGAACAAACCATTCATCGCATATTTCCGAGCATAAGATGAAGCTGTTCCAGTAATTTGAGAATCATCCATTCCTTTCTTGTCCTTCGATTCCCTCGCATAGCCATGCACTTCGACATAATTACCATCACTATCTGAAATAGTTGCGGTTGCCTTTACATAGTATCTTTCACCTATGAGTACTAATTCATCACTAACTGTTAACTGTAATTGCTCTCTTGCTAGCAATGGTTTTAGCGCTTCGTTTATATCTTCTAGTGATCGATATTTGTAATTACCAAATTTATTGAATTGCCCTTTTGGTGCCTTAAGCTCTGTCTGAATAGTTACTACTTTTTCAGTAAAAGTTTTCTCGCTCATTGCCTACCTCCTAAAATTCCCAAAATAATTTAACTGAGCCATCTTCACGTTGAATGTTCGAAACACCTTCATTTTCCAACGCTGATAGAAATGATGGTGTCAGTCCTTTTGAACGAACAGTACAACTTGTTTGACCTTGAGAAGCCGCAGTCAAAATTTGTTCTTGGATGTCTTGTTGCGCCTTGTTCATCATTACTTCGAATATTTCATCGCCTAATCCAGTCACTGAAATCATTTTTTTGTACCTCCCATTCCATTGGATAAGAATTTAAGGAAGTCAGTAAAATCTTTGATTGTCTCTTCTGTAACTTCATCGCTGTATTCACGTTCAATACCAAACCCTTTGAAAACTTCACGATGGCCGGGACAATCACAATCGCTATATTCCAATTTTTCTTTTGTTTTTTCATATTGTTCAAGAACCCCTAAACCGACTAGTATGTCGCTGCCTCCTTGTGCAATGATTGTTTCGCCTTCTGAATTGACAATACTTAACGACATTCCGGCTTCTTGCTCTTGTAGCTCATTCGCTAATTCTTTAATTAAGTTTTCAATTTTTACGTTCATGTGATAAAATCTCCTTGTGATTTTTATTTTTGTGGACACGATTATGCTTGGCGGCGGTCGTGTCTTTTTTTAGTCTGATATTCAGCTTCATCTAGTCCTGCGAACATCCATACTAAATAGGCAATTACCCCAATCAAAGCTTGTTCACTTCCCCAGATACTCAGTAGATAAATGATGATTGGCGCGCTGAATACGATTGTTGTATTAAGTTTGTCCATGTATTATCCCTTCTTATATTTTGTATTTAGCCATTAGCTCATCGATGTCTTTCTTGTCGTATCTTAAGAAACCATCGATACGAATTTCTTTTAGTCCATGAGCTATTAGTTTTTCAAAACCTTTTTCGTTTACACCTCCTACATATTTTTTTGCTTCGGTTTTTTTTAGATATCTTGTTTCTGACAAGTTTTTAGTTGAAATCTGCTTAATTGCATCTTTTATGATTTCTACAATCGCAACTCTCAAATGGGTTAAAAACTCATCACTAAGAATGTTCATTTCAATCCTCCTATCGAATTCTATAATCACGAATAATTTCCAAAATAGTTTTATTCGCTTTTGGCCCGCTCCAATGACCATCAATGATTTGTTGCATTCGAACTCGTGTATACCCATATGCAGTAGCTAAATCATCCACAGTAATTCCATTTGCTTTCATGAACTTCTTTATTGCTTCACGACCGTTATCCAAATTTGACACATCCTCACTTCCTTTCTTGTCCTCATCCCTTTTATCGAAAGATTAATAGGTTCAAATAGTTCCCAAATAAAATACAAATAATGATACTCGTTGCATAAATCACCTTCTATACTTTTTTAATGCTTAAATATGTAAGTTAAAATGATAGAAAAATTTATAAAGTTCATTGACAATTTTAACCCTATCGGGTAACATCAAGACATAGCAAAAAGCCTGTAATTATAACCTTTAACATTTTGAAAAGTCGGCAAACTTTCGTATTGAAGGTCTATATTTTTTGGTTTTTTCTATCAAATTAACTTACAAGAAAGATAATAACCCTAAAAGGATAATTTGTAAATAGTTTTTTTGACCTTACGGGGTAAATTTTATCTTTTCATGTCGGAGGAACCTTGATATGACAACATTTGAGAGAATAAAAGAATTGGCAAAAAAAAGAGATTTATCTATTAAAGAGCTATCTAGTCGTGTTGGTTTTGGACCAAGTACTATTTACAAATGGAAAACTCAAGAGCCTAAATCTGAGTATTTAAAAAAAGTAGCTGATTATTTAGGTGTATCAACTGACTATCTTTTAGGTAGAGACGATGAAACCAACACTAACAAGATTTCTGAAATAGAATTAGAGAAAGCATTAGAAAATGCTATGACTTGGAACGGTGAACCTCTAACTGACAAAGATAAAGAAGCAGTAAGAATTTTTTTGGAGGGAAGAAAAAGTAAATAATGAGGTAGGTTGATGAAAATTGGAATATGTTAAATCAGCTTTAAGTGAAAATGGTATTGAAATTATTATTACAGACATTGATAATAAAGGTTTTTATTTACCAAAGTATAAAACAATTTTCGTAAATCAAAATTTATCAGAAATGGAACAAAGAAAAGTAGTGTTACATGAAGCTCGTCATGCTCTAGATCATAATGAGCTTACGGCTCTTTATCAGCAAGCTGTATTCCATTCGAAGATGGAGTATGAAGCAAATAAATTTATGATAAGAAAACTATTAAAAGAATACGTTCAAAATAGTTTTGTCCATCTTAGTGAATTTAATTACATGACGTTTATGGAAATATATGGGATTGACTTATATTATGAGGAATACGTTAAGCAGCTTATTGTGCATTATGTAACAACAGGCGAATATCTAAGAGTAGTTGGAAGGAAGATTAATCAATGAAAATAGGAATGAGAAAGCCGAGTATAAAGAAATCAGTTAGCGCTCGAACCACTGGTAGAGCTAAGCGCACTGTGAAAAAAGCAGTAATTCCTGGTTATGGAAAGAAAGGAACTGGCTGGATTAAAAATCCAAAGAAAGCTGCATATAACAAAGTATATAAGAAAACCACCTTCAGTTTTTGGGATTTATTCAAATAAAAAAGCCCGTGCTGCAACACGGACCCTTTCCTCACCTTACAGTGATATCAATATTATTATACTTAATTGATTGTGAGGAATGTGATATGAAAAGGCAAAAAATAAATACAAAAAATGATTCAAATGGTTGTTTAGGTTGTTTAATGATAATAGTAATTGTCCTAGTTACATCGTTTGGTGTCACCCTTTTTAATAGTTATTCTCATAGAACTGAAGAGAAACCTCAAACTATTGAAGAGAAATTGAATGAAGTTAGTAAAAATACAGAGCTTAAGGTTGATGGTAAAAACGCAATAATAACTATCAAAGATGAAATCATTACTTCAGGTAACACATTTATAAATATAGCCTTCCCTGAGCTTGCTGCAAAAGATTTAAAGGTAGTTCAAAAAGAAGGTTACGAAAATATTATTGTCAAAGTAAATACTGATTTTTTAGATGAAAAAGGAAATAGCTCAGAAGGAGTTTTAATTTCAGCGATGTTTGAAGATTCTACAATTAAGGACATCAATTTTGATAATTGGGTCGATCAAGTAACTGCTGATTCTGAAGCTTTTTATGATTTATCATCCGCATATTACATTCAACCAAGATACTACATGGATAACAAAGATGATAAAACAGTCCCTAAAATGGCTGCCAAAACTTTAACAAACGCATTTTGGAACGAAAATGGTTATTAATATATAAAAAAGCACACTTGCCGCCCGACCAAGAACGCAAATGTGCAAAGAACTACGGTAAAGTAGGTCTATTTGTTGTACCCTATTTTACCATCTCGAAATCCGCTGTACAACCGAACAAACGTACGAAAGGAAAGATTGAAGATGGCGAAACGAGAAATCGATAAACGCATTAAAAGCTATTTGACAAAAAAGAATGAAACAAAATACATGTTCTACATTTACGCCGGTGTAGATCCAATGACTGGCAAGAAGAGAAAAGTGAAAAAAATGGGCTTTAAAACTGCTCTTGAAGCAGACCGAGCTTTAAGAAGGATTGAAACTCAAGTAAAAAATGAAGGTGCTGACTCAGTAAAAGTAAAGCAAAGTAAAAAATTCTTGGAAATATATAATTTATGGTTCGAAAATTATAAAAAAACTGTAAAAGAAAGTACTTGGGCATCTACCGAAGAAATTTTTAGGCTTCATATTCTACCCGTCTTTGGAGAAAACTTTATAAACAAAATAGACGTATTTTTTTGCCAGAAAGCTGTGAATGAATGGTCAGAACAATATCCAAAAACATTCAAAAAATATAAAAACTATACTTCCAATGTTTTTGACTATGCTGTTTCAATTCAGGAAACAGAAAGCAATCCTATGAAAATTATCACAGTACCAAAGGGTGAAATCCTAAGAATAGAAAAAAAGGATGTTGAATTTTACACTAAAGATGAGTTACTAGAATTCTTGAATGCTGCTAAGCGAGAAAAAGACACTATTTATATTTTTTTCTATTTGTTAGCTTATACTGGCTTACGCAAAGGCGAGGCGTTTGCTCTGACATGGTCGGATATTAATTTTAGGACAAATACCCTAACCGTCAATAAAACTATCACAAGGGGCAAAAATGGGCGTTTAATTGTAAATGAGCCAAAAACGAAAAATGGAGTTAGAACTATATATTTAGATCATGAATTATCAAATGCTCTAAAAAAATATAAAAAAAGCAGTAATAAACTTACTCATATTTTCGACAGTACAAATTTAATTTTTTCCAATAATGGAGAATTGTATAATCCAACAATTACACGGTTTTGGTTAAAACAAATTTATAAGAAAAACGAAAATCTGAAACGAATTTCCGCTCATGGATTTCGACATACACACGCAAGTTTACTTTTTGAATCTGGTGCTTCTCTAAAAGATGCTCAAGCAATATTAGGACATGCAGACATACAAACAACAGCGAATATCTACACGCACGTTACAGAAAATAAAAATAAGACCACTATTTCTAACTTTTCAAATTATATGAAAGGATGAATGGGATAAAGTCAAAAAGGGGTACTAAAAGGGGTACTCTTTTTTAAAAAGAAAGCTATCCGGCAAACGCCAGATAGCTCAGAAACGTTGATATAAAGGAAGGTACAGGATTTGAACCTGCGCGCCGGTGTTAGCCGGTTCGCCGGATTTCGAGTCCGGTGCATTACCACTCTGCCAACCTTCCATGCCTACTATTTTTAATCTTTTTTCTAAAAATGTCAAGAGGTATTATGCACTCTTGTTAATCTTGTTTGTTTTGTAAACTGGTCATTTAAATACCATAACTGTTATGTTTAAATCCAAGAACACTGTTCAAGTTATTCGCTAAGAATAAAGTAGCTTATGCAATATTCATCCTCTCGCACCATCTACAACTGAATAAACGGCGGTAACCTCTTCGAAAAAATAAGGCGCCATCCACATAAATTTGAAGAACAAATTTCGTGGATGGCGCTTTATTTCTCGAGGCTAAACACTTTTGTCACAACCTCATGATGTGGCAATTAGCGTATTTTTTCTGGATTTTCAATTGCAAGTACGGAATCGACCGTCGTTTTGATGATCGAGATGATTTGCTCTTCTGTAGGATGCATGATACTAGAAGACATCAATGAAGCGATACCAGTGATAGTTACCCAAGTACCAGTATGCAGTGCATCGATATATTCTTCCGATAAATCTTTATAACGTGCGTCCTCTTTTAATAACTTGCGGAAATAATTATAAGAAAAATCATGCATCTTTTGACCATTTCCATGCTCATCGATATATAAAGCCATATAAAGGCTATGGTTTTTCTTAGCGAAATAAATATAATTCAATCCTAAATCGATGATTTTATCTCCTGTACGCTCTACAGGAAACACTTCTTCTTCTAACTGTTGGAAGATAACATCTAATAGCGTATTTTTTAAATCTTCCATATTTTTGAACTCTAAGTAAATCGGTTGGGTAGATATCCCCATCTTCTTCGCGATATTTCGTGCAGTGAAACCTTTAAATCCTTCTTTAGCAACAACTTCATATGCAGCTTTCAGAATTTGATCCTTCGTATAGACTTTTCTTCTCATAATAAACTCCCCCACTTCATGCTACAGTCTCTGTTCTTTTATTTTAACCGATATTGATCAATTTTTGCAAATAATATACCTAAATTGTTATATTTTAAAGCATATATGTGTTTTTTATTGGTTTTCTCAATTTTCTAAATATTTTTTTACGTAATTTGTTTCCCCTTACAATTTTTGATTTTGTGTTGAATTTAAGTTGACCTAAAGTTTTCTTTCAAGTTATAGTTAAATAAAAAGGAAAAGAAGGTGTGTAATGAAGAATAAAAGTGACGTTATTTATATTCATCCTAAAAAAAGAATCATTTCTCAAAGGAAAAACTATTTTTACCTTATTTTTTCAGGATTGTTTTTTTTGATTATTGGCTTGCTCAGTGATTCTTTGACAAATAATCTTGTTGGACTAACGGTCATCATGACCTCTCCAAGTAATCTCTTGACTGATTATATTGCTTTAGGCGGATTTGGAAGCGCATTTATGAATGTAGGCTTACTTACACTCTCTTCTGTGTTACTCGCCTATCGCCATAAAGTCATGTTGAATGGTGCGATGTTTGCTTCCATATTGACTGTCGCGGGTTTTTCATTCTTTGGGAAAAATCTATACAATTCCATCTCCATTATCCTCGGTGTTTATTTATATGCCTATTTTATGCACAAACCATTTTCTCAATATGTAATGATTGGCTTATTTGGTAGTGCACTCTCTCCAGTTGTCAGCTATATTACGTTCGGGATGGGTTTACCAATCCTTCAAGGTGCTTTCTTGGGTAATTTAGCCGGTTTGATCGTTGGTTTTTTATTGCCGATCCTAGCTGTTCAGACTCTGACCTTTCATCGTGGTTTTACACTTTATAATATTGGTTTTACTTCAGGGTTGATTGCTATGTTGGTAACAGGTATTCTTCGGCAATTTAGTTATTCGATCGAAGTACACTCGATTCTTTCGACTGATTACCACCACGAATTGACTTGGATCATCTTTTTATTCTTTTTATCAACCGCTGTTTGTGGCTTCTTCTTTAACGCATCCAAATTGAAAGGGCTACGTGAAATCTTTGAGTCTTCTGGAAAACTTACAACAGATTTCATCGGCACATCAGGTATCGGCGCCACCTTGATCAATATGGGCTTGGTTGGCTTGTTATTGATGTCTTACGTCTTGCTGATCGGTGGTGTGCTAAATGGGCCTGTGGTGGGAGGAATCATCTCAGTGGCTGGTTTCAGCTCATTCGGAAGTCATGTTAAAAATTGTTTTCCGATTTTGATTGGTATCTACATTGCCTCAATATTAGGAACGATGCATGATATGACCGATACGACCATGCTCGTAGCTGCGATTTTCGGTACAGGGCTTGCCCCGATCAGTGGATTTTATGGCGGCGTTTATGGAGTGATTGCAGGCTTTTTACATATTACTCTTGTCCATAATCTCAGTAACTTGCATGGAGGATTGAATCTATATAATAGTGGGTTTTCAACGGGATTTATTGCTGGTATACTAGTGCCTATCCTAGAAAATTTTACGTTTACCGGGAAGGGAAAGAACGCACATGGAAATGGAAAAAGAACTATCAAAGAGGATCATTGATGAATTTCTCACGTATCTTTACGAACACGAGATCAAGGAGATTCGTATTGGCTTAGAGTATACAGATGAAGGACTATATATCGAATTCCAAGGAACAACAAAAAATCCGCCAAAAGATTTGAATACATTGGCCTCACTGTTGAATACACCTAGAGATCCTAGTATGGAGATCTATTACCACGAGTTGCTAGGCACCCCTTCTCATGGCCAAGAATCCTATCGATTACTTGGGAATCTGATCGATGATGTAGAAATCATGTATGATTCGCCAATTTTAAACATCAAGATTTTTCGCCGAATTTAAATGTGAAATAGCCATGAACCTTTTATAGATCATAAAATTAAGTAAATAAGACTCTAGATGGATGTTTTATTTTGTTTCATCCTCTATACTTGGTTTGAACTTACAAAATTGTTTGTTGTTTCTCACTTGAAATAGTGGCGCGCAGTTACGCTTTTCAGGTAAAATACAATTATCAGATGAAAACCTCGAAGGAGTTGACTAGGGATGAACGTTGCAGTATCACGTAAATTAATGAATATTATATCGATCATCGGTATTGGTTTTTCAATTGCACTTACGATTTATTTTATTAATCTAGGCGTCTTTAAAGATTTGAACGCATTAAGAGGTCTTGTAGGTGATTCAATTATTTTAGGACCGATAATCTTTATCTTGATCCAAATACTGCAAGTCGTTATACCGATCATTCCTGGGGGGATCAGCACCGCAGCAGGTGTCCTGATTTTTGGTCCTTACGCTGGCTTTATCTATAATTACGTTGGTATTTGTATCGGTTCGATCATTATTTTCCTATTAGGTAGAAAATATGGAAAACCATTTATCCTGTCGATGATTAGTGATAAAACATATGACAAATATATTGGTTGGTTAGAAAACCAAAGTCGTTTTGAAAAGCTTTTTGCGCTAGCGATCTTCTTACCAGTAGCACCAGACGATGCCTTGTGTTTAATGGCTGGCTTGACAAATATCTCAGTCAAAAAATACACGTTGATTATTTTGATTGCTAAACCCTTATCGATCTTTTTGTACAGCATGGCATTGATTTATGGTGGTAACTTCCTGACTGGCTTGTTAGGATAATTTCTTAATAGATACACTGTGAGTACTGCAATGAAAGATTCCTGCAGTACTCCTTTTTTATGTTTTTTGCGCTATAATGTTAGGAGTAGGTGATAATAATGATCGTTTATTTAAAACGAAGTTTAGGAAATGCTTGGGACTTCCTTAAAGGAACACAAGCTTATTTTCGTGATGTAGTTCTGATGCATGGGTTTATTTTGTTTATTTGTTTGCCTTTGCTTGGTAGTATGACACGCTTGATTTTACAACGTGGGTCGATCGATTATCTTTCAACGGATAATATCCCCACACTGATTTCGCAACATCCAGGAGTTTTCTTCTCCTTGATTGCTGTCTTATTGTTGATTTTGCTCTTAGTCTATTTTGAGTTTACTTTTTTGCTAATGAGTGTTTATTTCATCAAAAAACAAGAACCAATTTCATTGAAGCAATTATTGCAGTTGACCATCCGACAAATAAAAAAAGTTCGTCCGATGATTTTTTTATTTTTCTTAGCTTACTTTTTTTTGATTTTACCAATCAGCGGATTAAGTTTTAATTCAGACTTACTTTCTAAAATAAAAATTCCTGCATTTATTATGGATTTTATTTTCACTAACCGCTGGATCATCGTAAGTTCTTTTCTACTTGTCTATGTCTTCCTCGGCTATATCGGGATTCGTTTAATCTTTGCATTACCTGAAATGATTTTAAGAGATCGCCCTTTTCGTGAAGCGATCCGTGAGAGTTGGCGTTTGACCAAAGCACGTTTTTTTGCGATTTCAGGTCAATTTTTAGTGATCAGTGGTACGATTTTATTGATTTCAACAATCAGTTACTTGGCAATCTTGTCAGGTCAGATCTTTGTTGAGGAATATTTCTCCGATTACTCATTGATTAGTGCTGTTTTTGCCATGACACTCTTACAAGGCGTTCTTTTGTTCAATATTGTGATGTCTACCGTCGGAATTTTTTACGTCATTGTAGACTTTATGGATGATGAAGGTTTCTTACCAGATATTCCCAGCTGGTTCTCTTCACAAGAAGTGCCCAAAAAACACACAGCTTTAAAAAATACTGCGTTTACTTTATTTGCTGTTTTCTTTGGTGTTGGTGTTTGTATTTACAATATGAATTACCTGACATCTGCTTCTGAAACAAAACCTTTAACGATTTCCCATCGTGGCGTTAGCTTAGGGAACAGCGCACAAAATACGATTGCTGCACTAGAAAAGACGAGCAAAGATTATCATCCAGATTATGTAGAAATGGACATCCAAGAAACAAAAGATGGTCAATTCGTGGTCATGCATGATTTCAATTTAAGAAATTTGACTGGAGTCAATAAAGCACCGCAAGACCTAACTTTAGCAGAACTGGAAAAATTGACTGTGACTGAAAATGGTGCCAAAGAACCATTGGTTTCATTCGATACGTATTTAAAACGAGCAAATGAATTGAACCAGAAGTTGTTGATCGAAATCAAAACGACTCGAAAAGATTCGGATAATTTAGTCAAAAACTTTGTTAAAAAATATGAAGAAACTATTTTAATACATGGACATATTTTACAAAGTTTGACTTATCAAACAGTCTCAGATCTAAAAGCTGAAAACCCCAATTTTTATGTTGGCTACATTTTGCCTTTTAATCTAGTTGGCCCTCCAGTAACACCTGCGGATTTCTTAACCATGGAGTACAGCACGATCAATCGTAACTTTATTGATTCTGCCCATCAGGATGGTAAGAAAGTCTATGTATGGACACCTAATGATTCAGACGACATGAGCCGAATGATGTTTTATGGTGTAGATGGTATTATTACAGATGATATGCAAGCATTGAATGATACGGTCAGAGAGTCAGAAGGAGAAATTACTTACTCAGACAAGTTATTAAACTTTGTTCTAGGTGTTGGTTAATATAAAAACGTGTCGCTCACTATCCCATCGGATAAGTAAGCGACACGTTTTATTTAGTTTATCTTTGCTTTGATTCCTTAATAGCTCGAACGACTGCTAAAACAGCAGGTATAGCAGATATAACTGCTAGAAAAATGCTTAATTTACCAGAATTTTTTCTTTTTTGCATAGCGATTCGCCCCCCTTTCTTTTATTATAATGAAGTTTGCGAAATATCTCAAAGCAAGTGTTTGCTCAACGCTTTCAATTTTCACTATTTTGATTCCTGTTTTGCTATTATTCCAGTCATTTCAACCCAAAATATGACAATTTTGTTTGAACATTATCCCCCACTGTTCGTGAGTCCAAACCAAAAAAGAGATACACTGGGCTTAAAGAGGTGAATAATGATGGTCTATATTCAAACTGGTATATTTATCTTATTAATGATTGGATTATTGATGGGAATTTCAGAGAATTAATTTCAAGTAAACTAGCAACAGCTATCTTATAGCACATTGATTGCCCAAATTTTAGAATGGTGCTAAACTTAAGGTGTATTCGGAAGTTTTATGAAAAATTTCATGAATACACAAATACCAATGAAAGGAGAAATATCTATGACATTCACAAAAACAAGCATCAGCTATCGTGTAGCATTTGATAGTTCAACGAATCGCTTCATGGCAATCGATGCAATGAACGAACAACACATCGCTTATGGGATCACCATTGAGCAAGCAGTAAAAGCGCTACACGAATCTAACTAAGGAGTGTTCCCTTTTCATGTCAGCTGATAATTCTATAGAGAATTAAAAGACGTTTTTGGCTAAACGAGCCATAGAAACGTCTTTTTTGTTTGCTCCAAATAATAAGAATATCCTTGCAGTACTTTTTAAGAAAATCCTCTCGATCATTTTTTGTACTTCCCCTGCTCCTCTGAGAAATCACGCCATTTTTTCAAACGTACTTTAACAAAATCAGGTACAGGTATTCCTAGTTTCCTTAGATTTTCAATAACAGACAAGCCATAGATGGCAGAATACGAGAACACCAAAGCAATACCAATTGCTTCAAATCCTGTAATCTTTAGATAGGGATAAGCAATCATAACAATAAGGAAAATCAGTAAATATTTGATCACATCTTTCATCACAGAACGTTTAAATCGTTTCTTTTTCCCTGTTTTCAGACAGATACCGCTAATAAAATCAAGACATAGAATCAATACAAAAATCTGAATGTACACATTATTTACAAGATTTCTAAACTCATTCAATACCACAGCATTCTCTACAATCATTTTGCTCACCCTCCACTTTATGGAATACCTAACCTTTGTTTATCCTTACCCATCGCAACCTGCTACTACATTGTTAATTAGAATTCAATGTTCATCATCTTTGACACCAAATAACTTTTAAGCTATTATAAAGTCATTAGAAATAAAAAGAATACGCTTTATCTTAATATGATCGATTGAAAGAACTTTTAAGTGACTGTATTCTTCACTTTTCGAACAATTGAATCAATCTATAAGCAAACTATAATAGCTTAAAAGCTAATTGTCAACTATAATAACTTTTATGCTATCCAAATATCAAGAAAGGTGGTTCCTTATGACACTCGTTGCGCGAATCAAACAATTAGCAGAAGAAAAAAACGTAACCTTTGCTGAAGTCGAACGTGCCGTGGGAATCTCTAATGGCCAGATCAGAAGATGGGATCGTGTTTCACCAAAGTCGGAAAATTTAAAAAAAGTTGCAGATTATTTTGGGGTAACAACTGATTTCTTATTGGGCAGCAACCAAGCGCCAAAATGGGCAAATAAAGATGATTTATTTGAGTTAGACAAAATGCTCAATTCAAATGTCAACATGGCGTATGGTGGAGAAACTTTGACAGAACAGGAAAAGCAACGTGTAAAAGATGTATTGACGGGACTTTTCTGGGAATTTCGAAAACGCGGCAAAGAGAAGTGAGCATATATGGAGATGGATATTATCAAACTAGTAAGCGAACTGAAGCGTACCTATGATACCGCCAATCCTTTTGTGATTGCTGAAAAATTAGGAATAGAAATCAGATATGTTTCTTTTCTCGATAATCCAAAAGGACAGTTTCAAGAACTATTAGGCTCCCCTATTATTTTATTGAACAACTCACTGAAAGAATCAGAAGAACGTTTTTACATTTGTGCCCATGAACTTGGACACGCTTTGTTCCATCGGGAAATATCTAGTTACTATGTGTCCTCTAGAAATTCAAGAAGCAAATCTGAAAGCGAAGCCAACTGCTTTGCTTCGAATTTGATCGTTTCCTTGTACAAAGAAGATACGGAAACTTACCCAAGAGAAGTGGAAGAGCTGACAAGACTTTATGGCCTTCCAGAGAGTTGTTATCGGTTTTTGATTTAATACAGAATAAGCTACAGGTCTTTTTTTCTAAAAGTCTTGTAGTTTTATATTTTTTTCATCTAATAGCTATTTTCATTCATTAAACTTATTTAATATTAACAATCAATATATGGCATCTACCTCTAAAAGTACAATGAAAAAACCTCTATTTTCTTCTATAAAAGACAAAATAATAAATTTAGAAAAAGTATAATTCACTCATTATATATAACTAGTTTATTTTTTTCGTATTATAGCAAATCATCTATTTCAATAACAATAATAAAATTATAAAACAAACTAATCATATTATTTTTAGAGAATTTCTCGTAAATTACTTATTGTGCTACATAACAAACCCTTTATATAAAAACGAATGATAAAGCAACACATTAATTTTATTTTTTTCATAACGTTATATAACTCAATTAACATTAAATAAAAATAAATTGTTTTAAATAATATTTTACAATAACATCTAAAATATGTTACCATTTTATAGCAAGCGCTTGCAAAAAAACTATATGGAGTGTCATTATGAAAAAAAAACTGAATGTTAGTGGTTATATTGTTGCATTATTTTGTTTAGGAGTTTTTTTCTCTCTGTGTACTGTAAATACTTTCGCTGATTCAGATAATAATAGAGCGATTGATTACGATTCTGAGAAAAAGAATGCTTTACAAGCTGGATTTACTGAAGAACAATTTGAACAAATTATGAAGATTCCTAATTTTACAAAATCAACCAGTGATGAAACTATTGCCCCCTACGCTTCTATGACTCCAAATCAAACTAAAGTTATCAATAAAGCAATGGAACAGATAGGAAAGCCTTATGAGTGGGGAGCATCTGGACCTAATTCTTTTGATTGTGGTGGTTTGGTAAAATATGTTTACAAACAGGCCGTAAACATGGAATTGCCTATGGGTACAACAAATCAAGAAACATATGGTACGGAAGTAAGTTTAAATTCTTTATTACCGGGCGATTTGTTGTTTTACGGAACACGTGGTAATACTTATCATGTAGGCATTTATAAAGGTGATGGCATTATGATTCATGCGCCTCAACCTGGACAACCAGTCACCACTGTGAACATTCAATATTTCTATCCTAGTTTTGCAAGACGTCTTCTATCTTCTGAACCAGACTACCCATTTACAGAATACAATAAAATGGTAACAGTTACTCAAGCATGGTCCATATGGTCAGACTTGCAGTTTAGTAGAGAGATTAAAAAAGCAACAGTTGGAGATAATTATAAAATCGGAAAATTATATACTAATCCTATTAATAACGCCAAATATGCAGAAATATTAGATAATGGTCAAACGTATGGTTACATTAATTTTGATGCTGTGAAAGAATTAACTTCTGATCAAATAAATCGGTATTTGACTGCTAAGGCTAGTGGACAAAAAATATGGGGAAACTTAGAACAAACAAATATAATCGGCCAGACTGCTAAAGACAAAATTTATTTTGTAAAAGGTGCCTATAAATTAGGAGATGGTAAGTACCTGTATTCAATTTACAAGCACCAAAATTCTTCCGAATGGATTGGCTACCTAAAAGCTGATGACAGTTTGGCTTATACTCCAGTCGAAGAAATAAATCAGACAATTACGGTCACAAAAAGTTGGTCGATTTGGAATAACCTTCAATGGGAACACGAAATTGAAAAACCAAAAGTTGGTGCTGTTTTCTCAGCAAGATTAAAATTAACAAATGTTGCCAATAATGCAACTTATTATAAAATATATAAAAATGGAAATTTTTACGGATTTATCAACGTCGAGGCTGTTAGAAATTTGACAACGACAAGCCATAATAAATATGTCACATTTACTAATAATAATGAAGATTTTTGGTCCTCACTTGATACAAATTACTCGAAAGGAAAAACTGAACAAGGGCGTGTATTTTACATTAGTGCCTCCTATGATACTGCAGATAATCAACCGATCTATTCGGTTTATACAGATGAAACTTGTACTGAATGGCGAGGTTATTACAAAGGAAATAATTTTGAAGATACATTGATTACAACGCCAAATAATAAGCGAGTAAATGTTACTAAAGCTGGTTACACCATCTGGGGTGATTTAAACTTTTGGACAAAAACCTCCCTCTCTGTGATTGGTAATCATTACAATGTGAATAGAAAATTCTACAATTCAGTTAGTAATGCTAGTTACTACGAATTGCTAAAAGACAATAAAATATATGGGTATATCAATTCTGAAGCAGTTGAAGAAGTAAGCGTAACTAGTCACAATAAGTATGTGACTTTCAATACAGATGGGGAAGATTTCTGGACATCATTAGATACTAACTACTCGAAAGGGAAAACTGAACGAGGCCGTGTTTTCTATATTGGCGTCTCTTATGATACACCAAATAATCAGCCAATCTATTCTGTCTATACAGATGAAACTTGTACTGAATGGAAAGGTTATTATAAAGGAAATAATTTTGAAGATACAAAGATCACTCTTCTAAATAACGCAACTGTACAAATCACTAAATCAGGATATACTATTTGGGGAGATTTAAATTTCTGGTCTAAATCATCTATTTCAGTAATAGATGATAAGTACACTGTCAATCGAAAGTTCTATAATTCAATTAATAATTCAAGTTACTATGAATTACTAAAAAATGGTACAATTTATGGATACATTAATACAGAAGCTGCGGATCAGATAAATTGAGCATTTTGAAACAGTAAGCGATTTGCTTACTGTTTTTTTCTTCATCACCAATTCTGCTTTTTTCTTTCATCAACAAAAAATATGCTACAATATCTTTATAAAATTTCAGGAGAATGGACTATGAATTTTCATCCTCAAAAAAGTATCATGCATAAATTGATTCAGTTACAAAGGCAAGATCATTCCATCGTTGCTGCTGTTGTAGACAACAATAATATGATTATATCCATCGGAAAAACTACTGTCTTAGATAATCATGATCCCACTTCTCACGCTGAAGTAAACGCCCTCAGAAGCGCGTGTAAGCAATTAAAAACACATATATTACCTGAGGGTTATTGGTTATATAGCACTTTTGAACCATGTCCTTTGTGTAGCTCAGTGATTATTTGGGCAGGTATAGATGGAGTAGTCTATTCGAATAATCCAACTTACCGAGGTAAAGAAGAAAACTGGTCTTTCATTTCTTGCGAAGAGGTTCTTAAAAAAGGCTCTTACATTCACGATGTTTCATTGATCAAAGACTTTATGATTGATGATATAAAAGATTATTTTACTTAACTATTGTAGTTTAATAAATAGTTAAGTAAAATTTTGTCTCGGATTTATTCGTTTTGAATCTAAAAAAATAATAAAATCTTATGACAAGTTTTTTATTATACTTTTCCTATTAAATTCTTTTCTATCACCTGTACCAACTGTCTAAACCAATCATTTCCCTTATAGTTAGCCCCTTTTAGCCAGATGGACTATCTATTTGCCAAGATCAAGTAGTCCATATAGTTTTCCTCTTATGACTTTTTAATAACAAAAAAACCATCTCACAAGGAGATGGTTCAAATTCGTCTATTGAATTATTTATTGATATTTACTGCTTGTGGTCCACGTTGACCATCTTCAATATCAAAAGTAACTGCTTGGCCTTCATCTAAAGTCTTAAAGCCTTCACCTTGGATAGCTGAAAAATGTGCAAACACATCTTGTCCATCTTCACCAGTGATAAATCCAAAACCTTTGTCTGAGTTAAACCATTTTACTGTACCGTTATTCATATATATTTCCTCCTATTACGTAGATCATACGTGTTTTGTTGCAATTAACATTACTTGGTAAAAGGAGTTTTTATAGTGTGAATATATCGCTCAGATTACGTTTCAAATTAGATTACTTATTTAATATACCATGTATTACCTAAGAATACAAACATTTACGCTTATTCTTTTGATTCATCATTCTAGTAGCATAAATTTGTACCATTCACATTTTTATTTTGTCAATGTGTACTCAATACCATGGATCGTAATATTTTTGATAGTATCAGGCCATCCTTTGCTCTGCCATTTCTCTTCATTTGCCTGTTTTTCGATTTGATCAGCACCTTGGTTATAAAACTTCAGTTGGTTTTTATTATACCAAGGATCTTTATGTGGATTTGGACTTAATTGGTAGCGATATTTCCCTGGGTTGATTTCATATCCTCTGTTCGTACCACCAAATGACGCTTCTCTCCATTTATACTGTTTTCCTTCTATTCTCATGGTACACCCTAGAAGGTAAGTGCCACTTTGTTCCTTTGCTGCCACATCTTTACTATTCCAAAACATACTCCCACTTAATAACACAGTTATACCTAAAACAATCACTAAAATTCTCTTCATGAAAAAATTCTCTTATCAGTATTTTTGAATTCGCTTAATCTTACAAATAATATGTGAAAAACATATTGAATTTCCCATGATTTTTACTAAGAATGAGCTTACGAAAACGACAAATCAATGTTCAATAAATACGAACAAAGATGTCTGCATACTTGTTTTACTTATTCAAATAACTGATTAATCGCTTAGTATGAACCGACCCTATTCATTCGGATCTTTCATTCATCAAATTTTTTTCTAATATCCGCATCAATCGTCCAAACCGATCATTTTCCTTAGCTACTTCCTGATAACCCCATTTTTCATATAACCCTTCATGTTGAGTTGTTATATATACACTGCCGAAACCAATTTCCTTTAGTTTATTTTCACCTGTTGCAACTAATTTTTGGCTGATATGCTTCCCTCGATATTCTGGCGCGACAAAAACAGTGGCAATGTTAGGCGTGTAGTCCTTCGTATCAATAATGTCTTTTTTTACAAGAGTACAGAATCCTACAACAGGATTTCCATCTTTTGCAATAATCACGGATTCCCAATCTGTAAATTCTTGTTTTTCCATTTTTTCTGCTATATACTTTGCTGCTTTCCATTCAAATTGACGAATAGAATGAGCTACTGAAAGCCAATCAGAATGTTCTTGGGTTATAATGACGTATTTCATATACTTTTCCTCTTTTCTAATTACTTTAAGAGCATTTGATTTTCTGATTTTACGCGTATTAAAAATAGCTGTATGTTTCAAAAACTTAATAAAGTGACAGAATAGTTATTCTTTTTTGTTCGATCTATTCTCTAATGTCCGAAAGAATCATCTATTATTCTTTGAATTTTATGAATGATACAAAATTCATGTATTCCTTATCAACTACTTATGGTGATTCTTGCTATCTCTACCTACTGATCATTAAATAATAGTTTACTTAATTTTTCAAATGTTTCCAAAATTTTCGTATCTATTCCTAATAACAAAAAAAACCATCTCACAAGGAGATGGTTCAAATTCGTCTATTGAATTATTTATTGATATTTACTGCTTGTGGTCCACGTTGACCATCTTCGATATCAAAAGTAACTGCTTGACCTTCATCTAAAGTCTTAAAGCCTTCACCTTGGATAGCTGAAAAATGTGCAAACACATCTTGTCCATCTTCACCAGTGATAAATCCAAAACCTTTGTCTGAGTTAAACCATTTTACTGTACCGTTATTCATATATATTTCCTCCTATTACGTAAATCATACGTGTTTTGTTGCAATTAACATTACTTGGTAAAAGGAGTTTTTATAGTGTGAATATATCGCTCAGATTACGTTTCAAATTAGATTACTCATTTAATATAGCACGTATCACCTCAGGATACAAATTATAACTCTCACCAACTGTTTTTTTGAGCTTATTATCTAAATAGTCTTATGTAACTTTGGTTCAATTGATATCGATACCTTCTTGAATTTATTTTGTAGATACTATCCACCTTATCCCCTTTCGTTTTAATTGAACTGTCTATTAAATAGGTTAATTTGCATTTTGGCTCTCGGTTTATTGTATTCTATCTTGAACCAAAAAATACTTTACCTAACAGATGATCGTAGCTCTATTCAAGCTAAATACTACTTTTCTTTACTCAGAGTATATTTCAAAAAGCCACTATCTAACTAGAAATAAAAAGGATGGCTAAATCAGCCATCCTTTCGTTTTGGGTACCAGAATGGGTACCACATTTTATTTCGAAGGGAACATATTTTGAGCACTGATTTTTTATCAGTAATCTAACCCCCATCTTACAGGCGTTCGTTCAATTCTTTCGCAAGGTCTTCAAACCCTGGTTTGCCTAGTAGAGCAAACATGTTTTTCTTGTAAGCTTCTACTCCTGGTTGGTCGAATGGGTTGATACCATTCAAGTAACCTGAAATGCCGACAGCAATTTCAAAGAAGTACATTGTGTAACCTAATGTGTAAGCATCCATTGTAGGGATTTTAACTAATAGGTTTGGTACATCGCCGTCTGTATGAGCTAATAATGTACCTTCAAAAGCTTTTGTATTTACAAAGTCGATTTCTTTTCCTTGTAAATAACCAAGTCCGTCCAAGTCTTCTGCTTGTTCTGGAATCGTAATCGATTTACGTGGTTTTTCAACTTTTACGATTGTTTCGAAGATATTGCGACGTCCTTCTTGGATGTATTGTCCAAGTGAGTGCAAGTCTGTTGAGAAGTTTGCACTTGAAGGGTAGATTCCTTTTTGATCTTTACCTTCTGATTCGCCGAATAATTGTTTCCACCACTCAGAGAAGTATTGCATTCCTGGTTCGTAGTTGATCAATAATTCAGTAACTTTGCCTTTACGGTAAAGAATATTACGCATTGCTGCATATTGGTAAGCTTCGTTTTCTTCAAGTTTGTCGCTTGAATAAGCTTTGCTTGCATCGGCAGCACCTTGCATCAAGGCATCGATATCTGCTCCGCTTGCGGCGATCGGTAATAAACCAACTGCTGTCAATACAGAGAAACGTCCACCGACATCATCAGGAATCACAAATGTTTCCCATCCTTCTGCGTCTGCTTCTACTTTAACAGCCCCTTTTGCTTTGTCTGTTGTAGCGTAGATGCGTTTGTTTGCTTCTTCTTGACCATATTTTTTAACAAGTAATTCTTTGAATACACGGAATGCAATGGCTGGCTCAGTCGTTGTTCCTGATTTTGAAATGACATTTACTGAGAAGTCACGGTCGCCGATCACTTCGATCAAGTCAGCAAGATAAGTTGAGCTGATTGAGTTTCCAGCGAAGAAAATTTGTGGTGTTTGGCGTTTGTCGCTTCCCAACAAGTTGTAGAAGGTATGTTGTAAGAAATCGATTGCTGCACGAGCGCCTAAATAAGAACCACCGATACCGATGACCACAAGGACTTCAGAATCAGATTGGATTTTCTTAGCAGCAGCTTTGATACGAGCAAATTCTTCTTTGTCGTAGTTCGTAGGTAGGTCGATCCATCCTCGGAAATCGCTACCTGCGCCAGTTCCTTCTCGTAATAATTTGTCTGCAGCAGTAACTTGACTCTGCATATAGCCTAACTCATGTTCATTGACAAATGGTGCAACTTTTGAATAGTCAAAATGAATGTGTGCCATTTTTGTTCCTCCTTAAAAGTTTCAATCTACAGATATACTTTACGTTTTTTTTTATTATTTTTCAAGCAAATATGCGAGAAGCTTCTAATATTTGCAAGAAACTTCCATTTTTTAGACTAAACCTTGCATAGCCATTACTTTTGCGACTTTTTCAAAACCTGCCACATTGGCACCAAGCAAAAGATTTTTTTCGTTGCCAAATTCTTTGGCAGTTTGACGACACGTTTGATAGATCGTCGCCATGATCTCGTCGAGTTGTGCATCGACTTGGCTGCTTTCCCACACTAATCGTTGTGAATTTTGGCTCATTTCTAGCGCAGATACAGCTACACCACCAGCATTGGCAGCTTTTCCTGGACAATACCAGATGTCTGCTTTTTCATAGACTGAAACAGCATCTAATGTGGATGGCATGTTCGCACCTTCTGCGACGATCTTCACGCCATTTTCTACAAGGATCTCTGCCAATTGTCCGTCGATTTCATTTTGTGTTGCACAAGGTAAAGCAATGTCAGCCGCTTGTTTCAATGTCCAAACCGATTCATTTTCGTGGTATTCAGCCGATGAGCGTTCTTTGGCGTATTCTGTTAAACGGGCTCTTTTGACTTCTTTTAATTCTTTTAATAGATCAAGATCGATACCTTCTGGGTCATAGATATAGCCACCTGAATCAGAACAAGTAACGACTTTCCCACCCAGTTCATGGACTTTTTCGATTGCATAGATTGCCACATTCCCACTACCTGAGACCATCACTGTTTTGCCAGCAAATGAATCTTGTTCTTCGTTCAATAGATGTTTCACATAATAAACTAAGCCATAACCTGTTGCTTCTGTGCGGATCTTACTTCCCCAGAAATCTAAAGGTTTACCTGTCAAAACACCTGCATCATATTGTTTCAATCGTTTATAGGCACCATACATATAGCCGATCTCACGAGCACCTACACCGATGTCGCCTGCCGGTACATCAATTGAAGGTCCGATATGTTTTGCCAGTTCCAACATGAAACTTTGACAAAAGCGCATGATTTCATTATCCGATTTTCCTTTTGGATCAAAATCACTTCCGCCTTTACCGCCACCGATTGGTAGGCCTGTCAGGCTGTTCTTGAAAATTTGTTCAAATGCTAAGAATTTTAAAATACTCAAATTGACACTTGGATGAAAACGTAAGCCACCTTTATATGGTCCGATGGCTGAATTGTATTGGATTCGGTACCCACGATTCACTTGCCAGTTTCCTTGATCATCTTGCCAAGGAACACGGAATTGGATCACTCGTTCTGGTTCAACTAAAATCCCTAGAATATTTTTTTCAATGTATTCTGGATTTTTTTCTAAAAATTGGATGACCGTAGGCATAAATTCATCGACCGCTTGTAGAAACTCGATTTGGCCGTCATCTTTTTGGTGAAGTTTTTCTTGTATCGCTTGTACGTATTCTTTTGCATTTGACATAGGTTCACGCTCCTTTATTCATCTGACTTTATTTTAGCTTATTTCAATCATAGGTCAAAACATTTTCTGCGAATCGTCTTCAAATATGCTACACTCTCTGTGAGGTGAGAAAATGGAAAAAACTTATGACGTGATTGTTGTTGGCGCAGGAACAAGTGGCATGATGGCTGCAATCAGTGCAGCCGAGTATGGTGCCAATGTCTTGTTGATCGAAAAAAATAAAAAAGCAGGAAAAAAATTATTGATGACTGGTGGCGGTCGATGTAATGTCACAAATAATCGCCCTGTTGATGATTTGATTGCGCATATCCCAGGAAATGGTAAATTTTTATATAGTACATTTTCTCAATACAACAATTTTGACATCATGGAATTCTTTGAATCACAAGGAGTTCACTTAAAAGAAGAAGATCACGGACGGATGTTTCCAGTGACAAATAAATCAAAAACAATCATTGAAGCGCTGGTTCATCGTCTGAATGAATTGAACGTCACGATGTTTTTTGGCGAACGTGTAGAAAAATTGATCCATAAGGACAACCAAATCTATGGTGTGCGTACTGAATTTGATGAATTTAAAGCAAAATGCGTCATTTTGACGACTGGTGGACGCACGTATCCTTCTACAGGTGCAACAGGTGATGGGTATAAATTGGTCAAAAAAGTAGGCCACACGATCACACCACTTTATGCAACAGAGTCTCCTTTGATTTCTGAGGAGTCATTTATTGCGGATAAAGTGTTGCAAGGTCTTTCTTTACAAGATATTACGTTACGTGTCTTGAACCAAAAAGGAAAAGTGATCACGGAGCACACGATGGATCTTTTATTTACCCATTTTGGGATCTCTGGACCAGCAGCTTTAAGGTGTTCCAGTTTCATCAACACTGAGTTACAAAAAACGCAGGCACCTGTAACTGTTTCTTTAGATTGCTTCCCGACGAAGTCAGTCGAAGAACTGATACGAGAGTTAGTGGAACTAAGTAAAGAATCGAAAAAGAATTTGATCAATGCGTGGCGTGGTTTTCTACCTGAACGTCTACTCCAATTTTATCTTGAACGGCTAGAAATGACCGAACTAACTGGTAGCCAAACATCTGAAAAACAAATCCAAGAATTTGCTGAATTATGTAAAAACTTTGAGCTATTGATCCATAAGACATTTCCCATCGAGAAATCTTTTGTTACTGGTGGTGGCGTTTCATTAAAAGAAGTCAATCCAAAAACCATGGAAAGCAAAGTATTGAACGGACTGTTTTTTGGCGGTGAATTACTTGATGTAAACGGGTATACAGGTGGCTTTAATATCACGGCAGCTTTTGCTACGGGACGTGTTTCAGGAATGCACGCAGCGATGCAAAGTCAATGGTAAGAGAAAAAAAGCAAAACATTGCTTGAATGAAACATCCATGAAAGGCAACGCGTGTCGTTCGCCTTTCATGGATCGATCTTTCAGCATTTGTTTTGCTTTTTGTTTGTGGTTTTTAAATTTTGATATCGACAAATGTTGCATTGGTCAACTCAGCGATTGCTTCTGGAGCAAGTTCCATTTGAAGTCCGCGTTTTCCAGCAGAGATAATGATCTGGTCATATTCTTTTGCCTGTTCTTCAATAAATGTTGGGAATAATTTTTTCATACCAATTGGCGAACAGCCACCTCGAATATATCCGGTCGTTTTTTCCAAGTCCTTGAGATGGAGCATTTCTACTTTTTTATTGCCGGAGACTTTTGCTAGTTTTTTTAAATCAAGTTCAGTGCTTCCTGGAATAACGGCAACGATCGGACCTGTGTTATTCCCCACTGCTACTAATGTTTTAAAAATTCGTGATTCACTTCCTGGCAACTGAGCAGCAACGGATGAGGCACTGATATGTGCTTCATCCCAAGCATATTCATGTTCTGTATAAGCAATCTTTTTTTGTTCTACCATACGGATAGCATTAGTTTTTACTGGTTTCTTCTTTGCCAAAATCTTCACCTTCGTCTAGCTTAATTTTCATTGAGTAAACTAATGATTTGTTTTAATTCTTTAACTGGTAATTGGCCAGGTGCAGAAGCTCGTGTCGCATCTAACGCACCGAAAGTGATGGCTGAACCTGTCACGTTGCCTGCTAGTCGAGAGACCATGCCAAGCTCACCCATTGACATAGTGACTAGAGGCATTGACACAAACGCATGAGCGCGACGAGTCAATTCCATCATCCGCAAAACATCACGTTCATTATTTGGCATCACAGCAATTTTGCCAATACTTGCACCAAAATGTTCCATCATATTCAAACGATACAGCAAGACCGGATCTGCTGGTGTTTCTTTAAAATCGTGACTACTGATGACCAGTGGGATCTGGCGGCGGTGGATATCATGGAGCAGATCCTTTTCCATACTTTCGATTTTGAACAACTCAATATCTAGCATTTCCACTAATTCTGTGTCGATCAAAAATTTATACAGATCGTGGTAGTCTTTGATTGAAATATCTTGCGTTCCACCTTCTTCTAAGGTTCGAAAAGTCAAAAGCAATGGTAGTCTTTCTAACATTTCATAGATCAGTACTAACGTTTCCTTTAGTTGTTCTTTGTTGAAGACATCATGATAACAATCAAGACGCCATTCAGCTAAATCAGCACCGGCTTCCCTCGCTAGGATTGCTTCTCTCAGAAGTTCTTCGCGAGTTGTACCTGTCAAGGGCGCACAGACTTTTGGACGTCCAGTACCAAATCTTACTCCTTTTACTTGAAACATTGACTTCACGCCCTCTCTATTTTTTTATTTCATAAACAAATACCTTTAAATAATTTCCTTCTGGGAAAGAATCAATGGTTTGAAAATCATCAGGCAAACGATAAACACCGCTGATTTGGTACTCATACTCAGCAGAGATTAGTTCATCTTCGATCATTGCTTGAAATTGATCAATCGACACATTGGCTGCATTTGTTGAGGCAATCAGGATTCCTTCATCGGCTAAGATCGACAAGCTATCTTTCACCATTTCACCATAATTTTTGGCTACACGAAAGACTTTTTTCTTGTTCCGAGCAAAACTTGGAGGGTCCAAAACGATTACATCATAAGAGAAACCTTTACGTTGTGCATATTTAAAGTATTCAAAAACATCCATGACGATGATTTTATGGGCATCAGGTGTCAACCCGTTGACCTCAAATTGTTCACGAGTTTTTTTCAAACTTCGTTTTGCTAGATCGACACTTGTCGTTTCTGTTGCCCCACCCATAGCAGCAGCTACAGAAAAAGCACCGGTATAGCTAAACATATTCAGTACTGATTTCCCTAAAGCTAAGCCATCGATCAATGCTCCTCTGACTTCTTTTTGGTCAAGGAAAATCCCTGTCATTAGACCTTCATTCAAATAAGTGGCATAAGTCACTCCATTTTCTTGGACAAGTAGTGGTTCTTTGGCCTCTTCTCCAGTCACATGCTGGCTCTCCGGTAATCGTGTTGTTTCAAAGCGAATTTTTTCGTAGATTCCGACAATTTCAGGATAAGCAGCTTGAAAAGCTTTTAATAAAACTTCACGAGCCAAATATAAGGTTTCATTGTACCAAGAAAAGACAGCAAAGCTATCGTAGTAGTCAATGATCAAACCACCGATCCCATCTCCTTCTCCATTGAACAAACGAAAAGCTGTTGTCTGCTCATCATTAAAATAGCTTGTCCTTTTTTCTTTAGCTGTCAGAAATTTTAGTTCAAAAAATGATTGATCAAATGGTTCATCTTTTTGGCTGAGTACCCAACCAATCCCTTTGTTTTGTTTTCCTAAATAGCCTTTTCCTAAAAATTTTCCTTGCTGATCAATTAATTCTACCCATTCTGTCGTTTTTTTCATTTGGACTAGATCTTCTTCTTGGATCAATGGATAGCCTTTTAAAAATTTCTTGACTGCTCTTTTTTTTATTGTTAGTTTCATTGGCTCACCTGCTTTTTCATTCTCCCTTTTAGTATAACAAAAAACACGCTTCTTGTCTTAGAGATTCCTTGTCTTGTAGGTAGTTTTCCTTAGAAAAAAGCTAAAATAAAAACTCCTTATCTCCCACTAAAACTAAATACACAGTGTTCCGAAAGTAGCTCCTTCAGAAAACATTTTGAAAAAACGACAATTTGAAGAAGGATTTCCGATTTTTCATCATGATTTTTCAGTGCTGAGCACTTCTGTCTCCCTCTTCATGTGTAGATTTTTGTACAAAACTTAGCGATCTTAAAGAAAATCTTAATCTATCAAGCTTGATTTGTACTTTCAATTGACACTATTTTGGTCTACTAGTAAAATGGTTAGGAGTATGTGAGTCGTGAGTATGTTTCATGTCACTCTTTTTTTATGTAAGAGTGCAGAAAGGAAGATTAATTTGAAAATAAAAACACCCGCTTTTTTAAATAAAAGGCTCGGATTTTTTTCTTTACTAGCAGTTTTGTTATGGGTCAAAACGATTGCTACTTATCTATTTGATTTCCATTTAGGGATTGAAAGTGGCATCCAATATTTTATCTTGTTCATCAACCCGATCGCAACGACTATCCTTCTTTTAGGGATTGCCTTATATGTTAGACGAACGAAAGCAGCGTATATCACGATGCTTGTCATCTATTTCTTGTTGACCTTGCTCTTATTTTCTAACATCATCTATTATCGTGAGTTCACTGATTTTATTACGATCAACGCGATCCTAGGCGCCGGAAAAGTCGCAAGTGGTTTAGGCGAAAGTGCCTTACGGTTATTCCGTCCTTATGATGTCCTTTATTGGATCGATATCATTTTGATCGTCGGACTTTTAGCAACGAAAAAAATCAAAATGGACACACGTCCTGTACGCGCTCGAATGGCGTTTGCTTTTACTACTTTAGCAGTGATGATCTTTTCAGGAAATCTCTTTTTAGCTGAAGCAGATCGTCCAGAGTTATTGACACGTACCTTCTCTCGTGATTATTTAGTTAAATATCTTGGACTGAACGCGTTCATGGTGTACGACGGTATCCAAACCTACCAAACAAACCAAGTACGAGCTGAAGCAAGTCCAAATGATATGAAAGAAGTAGCGACTTACGTCAAAGAACATTATGCTCAACCAAACCAAGATCTCTACGGATTAGCTGAAGGTAAGAATGTCATCTACATCCATTTAGAAAGCCTACAACAATTTGTGATCGATTATAAACTGAAAGACGAAAATGGCGTAGAACATGAAGTAACGCCTTTCTTGAATAGTTTGTTCCACAGTAATGAAACATTTAGTTTTGACAACTTCTTCCATCAAGTAAAAGCTGGTAAAACAAGTGATGCAGAAACATTGATGGAAAATTCATTATTCGGGTTGAACCAAGGGTCCCTATTTACTCAACTTGGTGGTAAAAATACTTTCCAAGCGGCACCAAATATTTTAAAACAAACAAAAGGGTACACCAGTGCAGCATTCCATGGGAATGCTGGTACATTCTGGAACCGTAACGAAACTTATAAGAGTTTTGGGTATGATTACTTCTTTGATGCTTCATACTATGACGTGAATGACGATAACTCATTCCAATACGGTTTACATGACAAACCTTTCTTTGAACAATCCGTCCAATATTTAGAACGGATGCAACAACCTTTCTATTCAAAATTCATTGCTGTATCGAATCACTTCCCTTATTCAAAATTCACGAATGAGGAAGCTGGATTCCCAGTAGCAAATACGAACGATGAAACAATCAATGGTTACTTTGCGACAGCTAACTATTTAGACACAGCGGTAGAAGAATTCTTCAACTATTTAAAAGCAAGTGGCTTGTATGAAAACTCAGTCATCGTCTTATACGGTGACCACTATGGGATCTCTAATACAAGAAACAGATCTTTAGCTGAATTAGTTGGTAAAACAAGTTCGACCTGGACAAATTTTGACAATGCAGCGATGCAACGCGTGCCATATATGATCCATATCCCTGGACAAACAAAAGGCGGAATCAATCATACGTATGGTGGCCAAGTCGATGCTTTACCAACATTGCTTCATTTGTTAGGTGTTGATTCAAAAAATTATATCCAATTAGGACAAGATCTCTTCTCACCTGATAATAACCAGTTAGTTGCTTTCCGTGATGGTGACTTTGTTTCACCTAAGTACACCTATTATGGTGGAGCTGTCTACGATACCCAAACAGGTGAAGTCCTATCCGATATGACTGAAGAACAACAAGCAGAAGTTACTGCCTTACGTGAAGCAGTCAGCAAGCAACTCGCTGTTTCAGACCAGATCAATAATGGCGATCTACTTCGTTTCTATACAGAAAGTGGTTTAGAACCACTTGATACTTCTAAGTTTGATTACAAAAATGGCTTGCAACATCTAAATGATGCCGAGCGTTCACTTGGTGACAAATCAACAAGCGTCTTCAGTGAGAACAACAATCAAACGACACAAAATCTTTACGAAACAAAAACTTTCCAAGATATCCATGGTATTCCTACCGAGGAACCTACGGATAGTGAAGATTCAGTGGAAAACAACGAATGAACAACGTGACAACAAGTAGCTAATGTCATCACTCAACGAACAGCACTCGAGGAAATCCTTTCTTCGAGTGTTTTTTTGATTTAAAAACTAGATATAAATAGATTTGCTTATTCCTACTCAGTGATTTTTTTCTTACCAGCATCTTACCAGCAATATTGAAGGAGCAAAGAGATGCTACTAACCATATTCGATACACCTCTGTCTTCTCATACATACTCTAAGTCTGAAACGATTAAAATTCCAGATAAATCATTTCATTCTTGGCGACTCATTGCTCGTTCATTGATCTTGACATGGATATGAGTTTTAGCACTGGATCTCATAGTACGACCAAAGGAATAGCAGCACTAAAGAAGTTTTTTTACGCCTTCATGTTCCCTTCGCTTGTCCTACTTGATCAGCCTTCCTTTATTTCGGTTTTTCACTAAATGATTTTCATACTTTATTCATATTCATTTTTTATACTATTCTTGAGGTGAAAAGTATGAATATGATCCGTTATTCTACCGCACGATTACTTTATTACAAAAAACAAACATTTCTATATACTTTGTTTTCAAGCTTTTCTGCTTTTCTATTATTGATCAGCTTTAACTTATATAATCTACAAACCACTTTACACAAACAAATCCAAGATCGGGTGTTGATATTTGATGCTTCTGATGTCAAAGAGAACTTGCCTTCATCAGAAACGCTTCAACAAGCCTATCTGGTTGTGATCAGTTGCATACTGGCACTGTTTGCCTTGTGTTTCTTTTTTTTCTTTTTACTCTCACTCTATCGTCATCGTATGGAAATCATCAATTGGCGATTAGCGGGTCTTTCCAAACCAAAAATGTTCTTTTTTGTTTTTTGGCAATCCTTGATTCCATTAGTCCTGAGTTGTCTTGGCGTTCTTTTGATCGTTTTTGCTTTCCAAAATGGCTATCAAGCTTTACTCCAAAAAATCAATTTGGCTCTATTAGATTTCTTCGAACTACCGAATTTACCAAGTGTCTTTTCATCTGGAAATGGTTTATCGATCTCGATTGACCAAAATAGTTTTTTTATGATCGACTTTTTTAGCGATAACTTTTTAGTAGATACCTTAAAAGGGATCGGACAGACGATCATTTGTTTAGTTAGTATTAGCACATTACTTAGTACGTGTCTTTTCATGATTTCAAATCGACTTTTAAAAAGAAAGAAGCTGATCATTGATGAACCAACATGATTCACTGATATCATTTAGCGGTTTTACCGTTCTGATCGGTTCGAAAGCCGAACAACAGGTGATTTTCACAGAGATCAAAGCACAACTCCTTGCTTCAGAACGAACAGATCTGATGATCGTTCAAAAAAATTGGCCGTTCTTTCCTTACCTTAATTTAAAAGAACAAGTATTTTTGGACATCCCCGAAAAACAAAAAAAAGCCAAACAGGAACAAGCGCAAGCTAAGCTAATGATTGATTCCTCGTTGCTCAAGAAATCAGTAAGTGAATTGAGCACGTTTGAAAGAATCAAATTACAACTGATGCATGCGATCCTTGCCGATAAAAATAAACTGATCATTGAAGACCCTATCGATGATTTGTCCATTATCGAAATTCAAGAACTTTTGACAAATCTTTGCGATTTAGTCAACGATCATTCTTTTTCGATCTTATTGTTGACGCATGATCTTTCCATTGCCGAAAGTCCCTATGTCACTGATTGTAAAGAAGCGAGTTGACTTGTGCTTGTTGCTCTCCATCAAAAAAACCGTTAAAACAAGAGAAACGTCTTGTTTTAACGGTTTTTGATTTAGTTATCATTCGATTTCAACATCTGGTAATTTTACAGTAAATGTTGTTCCTTTTCCTAATTCGCTTGTTACGTCGAGTTTTCCTTTGTGCAATCGCACTAATTGTTGAACGATCGGTAACCCTAAACCGGATTCGCCATATTTTGTATTTTTTCTAGATGGATCAACTTTGTAATAGCGATCCCATATACTTTTCATTTGTTGTTCTGACATACCAATACCGGTATCGGTCACTTTGATGATCGTTTCAAGATACCCTTTTTCTAATGTGACTGTGATCGTTCCATTTTCAGTGAATTGGATCGCATTTTGAATAATGTTGACCATGATCTGTACAAACCGATCATAATCAGCGTATACGTCTAATTGTTCAGGTGCTTCTAAAATCAATTGATTACCCGCAGCTTCTGCTTTTGCTTCCAATTGGGCGACAATATTTTTTAACGTTTCTGTCCCATCAAATTTTTTGATGACCATGCTGATTTGATTCGTTCTGATTTTTTCATAATCTAAATTCTCATTGACTAGACGAATCAAACGTTCGGTTTCATTTTTCATCAGTTTGATGGCATTTTCTCGTTGGTTTTCTGGGATGGCATTATATTCTAAGCCTTCTAACAAGCCATTGATGGTTGTTAAAGGGGTCCGCATTTCATGGGAAGCATCTGCCATGAATTGTCTGCGCCGATTCTCTTGTTCCTCGATTTCTGCTCGTGATTCTTTCAGTGAGTTGGTCATCTTATTGAAATCGTCTGCTAATTCGTCAAACTCATCTTTGTCATTTACAGGTAATTGCACATCGAAGTTGCCATTCGTGACTTCTTTTGTAGCATTTCTCAAACGATTGATCCGTTTGACTTGGAAAGCCGCAAAGGCATAGCTTGCGATGATCGCAATGATACTTGAGAAGATGAAGCCTTTGAAGAGATTCAAGGTGACTGATCGCACGCTATTGTCGATGTTTCTGGCTGGTTGGCTGACAACTAATCCCCCATAAAACTCATGATTCAAGTTGAAAGGAACCAATGCATAGGAAGTGGCTTGATTCTCTCCTGAGATATTTTTATTTGAAGTAAACTTGACTTGGCGACCGCTTCTCAAACTTTCCCATTGATCGGCTGTAATCGTAAAATTCAAGTAAACCCCAGCCGTTGGATAGATCACTCGCTCATATTTATCAATAAAGATAAAATTGACATTTTGTTCGGTTAATACTTGTTCAGTCAGTTCCAACGCATTTTGGAATGCTTGATCCTGATTGAATTGAGGAAACGTATCCGCAAAGGTTTGGGTCGTTTTCTCCACCGACTCGGCATAACCAAAAAGTTGTTGGTAATTATTTTCTTCGATCGTCTGCTTGGTCAATTGCGTAAAAGAAATACCGACGATCAAGATGATCATGGCGATCATCCCACAAAAAGCCAGTAATTGTTGGTATAAATAGCGCATCAGGCAACACCTGAATCATCAAATTTATAGCCTACTCCCCAAACGGTCTGGATCACTTGTGGTCCTACTTTCTCGATTTTTTGACGCAGTTTTTTGATATGGGCGTCGACGGTTCGTTCATCACCAAAATATTGATAATCCCAAACTAGTTCCAATAACTGTTCTCTTGAAAACACTTGTCTTGGTTTTTTTGCTAATGTAAATAAAAGATCAAATTCTTTTGGTGTCAATCCATCGATCGGTTGGTTATTCAAGTAGGCTTCACGCGTTTTCGTATTCATCTTGAAGTGATCGGTTTGGATGTCAAAATTTTGATCAGATAATGGATTTTCTTCTTTTGTTTCTACCAATTCGCTACGACGGTGTAATGCCTTCATACGTGCAATCAACGTCAAGGGACTAAAAGGTTTAGTGACATAGTCATCAGCTCCCATTTCTAAACCGATCACTTGATCACTTTCAGAATCTCGGGCGGTCAACATGATGATTGGTACCGTACTAGAAACTTTTCGGATTTCTCGTCCAACCATCATGCCATCCATTGTCGGAAGATTAAGATCCAACGTGACCATATCCCAATGTTGCGGATTCTCTAAAAACGCATCTAATCCTTCTTTACCGTCATATTTGAAGGTTGCTTCCCATCCTTCATTCAAAAAAAACATCTGCATCATTTCAGATACGGATTGATTATCTTCAATCATTAAAATGTTCATGCTCGTCTCCTCCATTTATCAAATCGTAAGTTTGTAATTTTTTTTCTGTTAATATAAAAATCGGCATGATCGGAAACACTAAGAGTAACATTTCAATAATAAAAAAATTGGTATGTCCTGTGATTTTTAATCCGTAGCCGATCAAGGTCATCAATAATCCAAAAATCAAGAAATATTTTCCGCTTGTTCGTTGGGCAATCCGCCAATGTTCGTCGGATCTTGTAGCACGTTCTGAATGATAACCATAGAAAGGTAAATTACCTTTAGAAGGCAAAATTAAAAATAAGAGCCCTATCAAGGTCAAAAAAAGACCAACTGTTAAAAAAATCATGATTTCACTCTCCAATCTCTGTCTATAGTATACTCTAAAATGGTTGCTGAACCAATAAGTTCAGTAATTCTTCACGAAACGTTTGTCTTTTGTTCATTCTTTGATAAGATAAAGATATTCAAATGAAAAAGGAGTTTTATTTGTGACAAACTATCAAGCAATCACATTTTTCGATCTCGATGGAACTTTATTAGATGGACATTCTAAAATAACTCCTGAGATCGCCGCAGCAATCCAAGCATTAAAAGACAATGATATCCTACCTGTTATCGCCACTGGACGGACAGAAATGGAAATCAAACAAATCATGCATGATGCAGGTATTACTTCCGCTGTAACAATGAACGGTTCTTGTATTAGCGTAGAGGGAGAAGAAATTTATTCTGTACGCTTTTCTAAAGAAGAATGCCAAAAAATGCGTGACCATATCGAAGAGCAAGGTCATGCCCTTTGTTTTTATAATAGAGAGAACATTTGGAGTACTCATCACACAGAGACGATGAGAAAAGCTTATAGCTTTATCCATTCAGATGTGCCACCAATCGATCCTTCCGCTTTTCAGGATCATCCGATCAATATGTTGCTGATTCTTTCCGAATCAGGTGATGAATATTATCATGAACGTTTCCCAGACATGACTTTTTACCGCAATAGTCCCTATTCGATCGATACGGTCAGAAAAGGTATTTCAAAAGGTGCAGGGGTCAAACGCTTAAAAGAAACATTAAAATTAGAGAATGTCCCAACTTTTGGTTTTGGTGACGGGCCGAACGATTTTGCCTTACTTGAAGCTTGTGATCACAAAATCGCGATGGGCAATGCTTATGATGAGTTAAAAGAACTTGCAACCTTCATTACGAAGAAAAATACCGAAGGCGGGATCGTTCACGCATTGAAGCATTTTGAATTGATTTGATTGTGGAACTGCTTAAACATGACAAAACGAAATAGCCGTCACTTTAACAGAGGACGACTATTTCTACTATACCGAATGAAATTTTTGGCGCCGTTTTTAGCGGCGCTTTCCAAAGGGACTGTTCACGCAGTTCCTTTTTTATTGTTAATCTCGCCCAAGACTGAGGATTCAGACATCGCCCCTAAGTCCATGAGTAGGGAATTTTATCTAGTCAACTTCTCTAAAATGACAAATATCCACCTTTATTTTACTATCTCTCAACCGCGGCTAAAAACCGAATCCTTGTTTTGACATCAGTCCATGTCGATCATCACTTCAACCGTTTGCAGTGGTACGTCATAAAATCGGTCTTCGCGACGGCCTAAGAAATCTTTGGCTTGCTGTGGGAATAACGCATAGCTTAAAAGATCTTCTGGTGATTTTGCATACTCACTGATTTCTTTTTTGAGTAGCGGCAATTGAGGTGCTAGTAAATCTGCGGGTCGCTCTTGGATCACTTGTTCATCGCCTATGATTGTTTGTTGGATGGCTTCAGCGATTGGTGCTGGAGAACGGCCATACAGTCCACGGACGTATTCTTTGATTTCAGTTGGGACGAGCTTATATCGCTCACCAGAGAGTACATTCATCAGCGCTTGCGTTCCTACCATTTGGGATAACGGAGTAACGAGTGGCGGAAAGCCAAGATCTGCTCGAACTTTTGGCACTTCTGCTAATACTTCTTCATATCTATCTTGTAATCCTTGTTCCGTCAACTGACTTAATAAATTAGATAGCATACCGCCAGGCACTTGATAAATCAATGTTTTAGGTTCAATGTCCTTGACTTTAGGATTCAACATCTCTTCATCTCGAAAACGATCTCTGATCGGATTGAAGTATTCTGCTATTTCTGTCACTTTTTTCATATCTAGCCCTGTATCATAACCCAGTTCTTCAAGCACCAAAGCCATTGATTCAGTTGCAGGTTGGCTCGTTCCACCCGCAAAAGAAGAGATAGCCGTATCGATGATGTCCGCCCCTGCTTCAACTGCTTTTAAATAGGTCATTTCAGCGATCCCACTTGTTGCATGAGTATGGACTTCTAATGGTAATGGAACAGCATCTTTGATTCGACTGATCAATTCGTAACCAGTTTGCGGGGTCAATACGCCCGCCATATCTTTGATACATAACGAATCTGCTCCAGTATCCGCCATTTCTTTTGCTAACCTCACAAAATAATCGATTGTATGGATCTCACTCGTCGTATAAGAAATAGCTGTTTGGCAATGGCCACCAGCTTCTTTAGCTGTCACAATAGCAGTCTGTAAATTTCGGACATCATTCAATGCGTCAAACACACGAATACTATCAATGCCGTTCTTGATCGATTTCTCGACAAATTCTTTGACTACGTCATCTGCATAATTTTTATAACCAAGGAGGTTTTGTCCTCGAAGTAACATTTGTAGCTTTGTTTGTTTGACTTGTGAACGAATCATACGCAAACGCTCCCATGGATCTTCATTTAAGAAACGTAAGCACGCATCAAAGGTAGCGCCACCCCACATCTCTAATGAATGGTAGCCTGCTTCATCCATCGTTTTCAAGATTGGCAACATGTCTGCTGTAGTCATTCTTGTAGCAATCAAGCTTTGTTGCCCATCACGCAAAACGGTTTCCATCATTTGGATTTTTTTTGCCATTTATTTCCTTCCTTTCTCAACGAGTTGCTGGATATGTGTGCGTATTATTTGAAGGGAATGTTTCTGTTCGCGACTACAAACTTTGGCTACTTCTTTACACACGTAACATGTCCGTTGGTTATATCCCAGCATCTCACGACTCAACTGCTGAATCTTTCCTTCTTCCCAAAAAAGTACATCAAGATCGACTAATCGACCATAGGGGCAAGTTTCTTCGAGTTCGATCATGCGCTTTTTTAGTCGTTCTTTTCTTAAAGGAAGAAGCAAAAAATACTCGTAACCTGTTTTTTTCTTACGATACAACTGGACCAATGGAGTGACCTCTGAAACACATTCTTCTATAGCTTCGACCACTACGTGAAAGACTTGTGCGATTTCTTCTGACGTTTTGACAGGACCTGGTATATTCATAGTTGTTGAAAGCAATACATGTTGCGGATTTGCTTCCAATAATTTCCTCTGTCTGTTGGCACGTGCCTCTCTTGCGATAAGGATTTCTTCATGCGTCACAGTCGGTCCATCGAATAATTTGCTACACATTTTTGACCACATCGATCAGTGTGCCATCACGATATTCCACCAAGGCAACGATCTTTTCGCCATACTGGATGGCTGAAGGTTCACCAACGATGGCATATGCTTTTTGTTTAAGCTCGTCGATCGTATATTGAGGTATATCTACACCCTTGAAATACTCGATCAGATCTTGACGTTGAGGATTGATGGCGATACCTACTTCCGTAACTAAGACATCAATGCTGGTTCCGGGAGTCACAACCGTATTGACATGATCAACAACAGTGGGTATCCGTCCACGAACGAGTGGCGTGATCACCAGGCTCATTTTACAACCCATACTTGTATCTGGATGTCCGCCAACAGCTCCACGAATCACTCCATCTGAACCTGTCATGACATTGACATTGTAATCCGTATCGATTTCTAACGCAGACAAAATGGCTGTATCTAACTGATTCACCATAGCACCTTTACTTGCTGGTGAAGCATACATACTTGCATCTATTTCATAATGTTGGTTGTTTTCGCCTAAAGAAATCGCAGATAAATGATCGAAATCCTGGACATCGATAATCTTTTCTACTAACCCTTCCTCCAGTAATTCCACCATCGCATTTGTAATTCCACCTAATACAAAACTAGCTGTCATTTGGTCTTTCAACATTGCTTCCCGCAAAAAGCGAGTAACAGCCAGTGCCGCACCACCTGTACCAGTTTGAAACGAGAATCCTTGTTGATAATAGGGAGAATGAGTGATGACTTTTGCTGCATACTCTGCGATCAAAAGTTCTTTAGGATTTTTAGTAAAGCGTGTCGCACCTTTTGCAATGCCTTCGGGATCACCTATCGCTTCCACTTCTACAACATAATCGACATCTGTCTGTGCAATACTGATTGGGATATTAGGAAAAGAAACTAATGTATCTGTGAGGATGACCACTTGATCCGCATATTTTGCATCGACCATGGCATAACCTAGTGATCCGCAAATGGCTTTTCCAGTGGTTCCATTGGCATTTCCATATTCATCCGAACTTGTCGCCCCTAAAAAAGCGACATCAATATGCAGATCACCGGATGCAATCGCTCGCGCTCGTCCACCATGGGAACGAATGATTACTGGTTTTTCCATGATTCCTTGCGAAATCGCTGCACCTACTTTATCCCGCAAACCGCTTGTGGTAATTCCTGTCACAACGCCATTTTTTATATGATCAATCAAAGGTTCATGGACATTTGCGATTGAACTTGGTGCGATCGTGATATCTTTGATTCCTAACGAGGCAATCTCTTCCATGACCTTATTAAGTACAAAGTCTCCTTCACGGAAATGATGATGAAAAGAAATCGTCATTCCGTCTTTCAGACCAGTTTTTTCAATGGCTTCTTTGAGACTTCCCACTATTTTTTTCTCATTTGGACGGACAGGATGGATATTTCTACTGGCTTCTTTGAATGGTTCAATATGGACCAACTCACCTTCGTACAGACGGTGAGCAACTGTTGCTGATTGTGGAATCTCTTTACCAACTTTATTTACATCCATTTCTAGATCTCCTCCTCTCGGATCAACTTCGCCGCTTTGGCAAGAGCAATCACTCTTTCTGCTCGCTCGACGATTGGTTTATCCACCATCTTGCCATTCACAGAAATCACGCCTGAACCTTTTGCTTCTGCTTCTTGGATGCCCCAGATCACTTCTTTCGCTGCTTGGATCTCTTTTTCTGTTGGTTCATAAAGGGCATGGACTAATGGAATCTGACGTGGGTTGATCACTGATTTCCCATCAAAGCCTAGTTGTTTGATCAGACGGACTTCTGCTTGAAATCCCTTAACATTTTCAACATCTGAATAGACAGTATCGATTGCTGCAATACCAGCAGCTCGGGCTGAATGAAGGATCATATTTCGAGCAAAAGACAATTCTTGTCCATCGGGATATCGTTGGGTTTTCATATTGGTCACATAATCTTCGGCACCTAACGCGATGCCAACTAACCGTTTGGAAGCTTTAGCGATTTCTCTTGCATTCAATACCCCTTCTGCAGATTCGATCGCTGCCATCATTTTTGTGGTTCCCACTGGGATTTGATAGGTTTCTTCCACTAAAGTGATGACCTGATCGACCTCGATGATGTCTTGTGCGGTTTCTGTTTTTGGCAAGCGAATGACATCGATCCCTGCTAATACCATTGCTTCTATGTCTTGGTCACCCCCAGCCGTCAATGCGTTGATTCGAACGACCGTTTCTACTTTGCTATAGTCAAATGTTTTTAATGCCAAATGAACAAGCAAACGTGCCGAATCTTTTTCTTTTAAAGATACGGCATCTTCCAAATCAAACATGAGTGAATCTGCACCGTATAATGGTGCATCTCTCAGCATCGCTGCATTTGCACCAGGTACAAACATCATCGTTCTCCTTAAACGTTCCATGAATTGATCTCCTTCCAATCATAGCGATCTTGCTTTCCAGCTCGATGGACTGCTGTAATTGTCCTTGCCTGGATCGTGCAATCAAGCGCACCTTTATCGACAGCTGTTACTTTGGCTGCTTCAATGCCCAACTGTTGTAGGGTGTCCATAATGACTTTTCTGATTTGGTGACCAAATTGTTTTTCGACATTGCTTGTCAAGGAAAGTTCAATCCCTTTTTCTATCTTTGGATCGATCGTGATCATGATATCACTGGATTCAATTGTTCCAGCCACTGCACTTTGATAAATTTTCACTTCCTGTCACCTCTATTACGTTTATGATTTTTGATATAGTGATAAGTCGAAGCAGGCAAATACGCTTGTAATGTCTGCACGTCATTTTCTTGTAAGGCTTTTCGGACTTTTGTTGCACTGATTGCTTCGTTTTTGATATATTTTCGCGGTAGGACAATCAAAGAAAGCGATTCTCCAAATACCTTTTTCAACGTTTCATTATAGATTTCAGTTACCTTAGAGTACGGTTCTTCACCGACAAATCGACTTTCAATTGCAAGTATCGGTGCAATTTTTTCTTTAAAAAGATGCGCATCCAAAGTACCTTGTGCTTTTGCCGCTTCTTCTGTAGCATGTTCCTTTAAAAAATAGGCAGGAAATGTGGCGGAAGAAATCAGATAATCTTCTGTCGGCAAAATCGTGACATTTTTTACATGCGCGACCCCTTGCTTGACCATCTCTAAACGATCGGAAAAGGAAAATTCTGAACGATCTTCCGAAAGGATAAAAAGATAGACTTGGTCTGCTTGTTTGGCTGCACATTCTACCAAATACTGATGTCCTTTTGTAAAAGGATTGGCATTCATCACAATGCCACAGCCTGTACCTTTTTTCTTTTTTGCCTTCAACATGGCAAGATAATCTTGAAAGTCAGGTGTACCTCGTTCCATAAACAATATGGTTTCAGTGGTAATGATCTCTTTAAATCCCATGGCATGAAAAATCGGGTGATTACTAGGACTTGTGTAGACAAAGAAATGCCTTTTGTTTTCTTCAGATAAATGATCAATTAATTGCTGAATGATCTTCGTCAATAAATTTTCTGATTGGAAATCTTTCGCAACAGCTAAATATTTTAAAATATTTCGCTCATAAGAACCGGTTGCAATCAGCCGCTCTTCTTGATAGATCCCAACGGTATAGTCAACTTTTTCATTCAGTGTGAGACCGGATTTTTCGATCAACTCCATCCATTGTCGATAGACTTGAGCATCCTTTTCCACCCATAATCTTTTGATTGTATACATGTACCAGACCTTCTTTTTATTTTCTTACTGGAAACAAGCGACTGAGTAGCATTGATGCGAGATAAATAATCAAGATAACAACGAACACGCCACCCCATCCTAAAACTAGTAGTTCAAGAGATTTGATTAAATCTGCTGACATCGTTTATTCTCCTTTCTTATACTAATAAGGCGAGCAATAAGCCACCGGCAATCACTGAAGCAATCTGACCAGATACATTGGCTCCAGCTGCGTGCATCAAAATAAAGTTCTGTGGGTCTTCTTCTGTTGCCATTTTCTGAATGACGCGACTAGACATTGGAAAAGCAGAGATTCCTGCTGCTCCGATCATTGGATTGATTTTCTCTTTTCGGAATAAATTTAATAATTTAGCAAATAATACTCCACCGATCGAGTCCATAATGAACGCAACCAATCCTAGACCGATAACCATCAACGTATCGATCTGTAAAAATTCTTCATACTGCATTTTGACCGAAATGGCGATCCCTAATAATATGCTGATGAGATTGACTAACTCATTCTGAGCAGTGATCGACAAACGATCTAATACCCCACATTCTCGTAACAAGTTCCCAAACATCAAGAAGCCAACAAGTGGCAAAGAAACAGGCGCAATCAAACCAGCGACGACTGAAATAACTAACGGAAAAAGAATTTTTGCTGTTTGCGACACTTCCCCTGCACGATAATTCATTCGAATACGTCGCTCTTTTTTAGTCGTCACAGCTTTGATCGCAACTGGCTGAATGATTGGCACGAGCGCCATATACGAATAGGCAGCCACCATGATGGCACCCATATATTTCGAATTCAACGTGTTCGCGACAAAAATGGAAGTTGGTCCATCCGCTGCTCCGATGATGCCAATAGAAGCTGCATCATTCAAGTCAAAACCTAATAGGATCGCTACGATGATCGTAAAGAAAATCCCAAATTGTGCGGCGGCTCCAAAGAGTAATAAAAATGGATTTTGTAACAAGGGGCCGAAATCGATCATTGCACCAATACCAATGAATAATAAGAGCGGAAATAGCTCCGTCGTAATCCCCATATCAAACAAAATTTGGAATGCGCCGGCCTCACCCCCGGCACTCAGCACCCCTGAATTAGGGAAATTGACTAAGATCGTCCCTAACCCCATCGGTACGAGTAACGTTGGTTCATATTCTTTTTTTATCCCAAGGTACATGAGGACTCCGCCAATCACCATCATCACGATGCGTCCCGGCTCTTGCCCCATGCCAATAACTCCTTCAATAAGTGTTTCCACACATGTCACTTCCTTTTTACTTAATATTGAATATTAAGAATCGCCAAAACGACTCTGTTTTCAAAGCGAACATTTAACTGATCGTGATGAGCGGATCACCAGGATTCACCATTTCTCCTTGACTGATATGGATACCAGTCACTTGACCAGCTCTTCCAGCAACGATTTCATTTTCCATTTTCATCGCTTCTAAAATCATCAAAGGCTGATTGATTTCCACTGCCTCCCCAACTGTAACTAACAGACGAGAAATCGTGCCTGGCATCGGCGAAGTCATCGCATCCGCTCCCGCTTCGACTGAGGATTTCGTTTCTGGTACAGTTGTTGAAACATCTGCTGGTGCGACCACTTCAACTGGTGTAGATCGTTCTGGTGTTGGGACTGGATTCGTTTGCGGACTTCCACCGATTTCTTCCATTTCCACTAAATATTCTTTTCCATCAATTGATATTTTGAATTTCCGTAACATTTTTTCTCCTCCAAAGCATTTATTTTTTGGCTATTTTTCGTATAATAAACTGACTATTTGGATTGGTTCCCGCTGCTACACCTGTAGCAATCAGTGAAACCAAAATTGCTTCCGGATTTCTCTGTTTGATTTTTTTGATGATGAATCGACTCTCCGGATCATATTCTGCTGCTAAACTTGCAGCTACCACACTGACAAGCTGAACATCAGCTGGCGCAGCATCAATATATGCAGGAACCGATTTCAATTTATCCTTCTTTTCTTTGTTCCCTTCTACTACTGAGGGGGTTGGCTCCACTGCTGGTTGTTGCTTATTTGTTCGTTTGGTAAACAGCCACATCTTTCTTGCTCCTTTCTTCTTTTCTGTCCTTATTTTTATTATAGGATGATTCAACCAATTATGTTTTCCAAACTGATAGAAGATTGTTTTTTTGTTGTTTCTTTTTCTTGAATCAGGCAAAAAAAAACAATACAAACACTGATATAAAAGCATTTCCCAACGAATTAATGTTCTGCTAAGGTACTATTAAGCCTTCGATAAGATTAGGTAGACCAAATTGTTTTTTTTATGTTCTTTTTTCTCCCTTCATCTATCTTCCCATTAAAATATTGCTTATCCTAAAGTCGTCAAGGAGGCGTCAATTTTAGAAAAACACAACTCTTTCTGTCCTTAGAATGGTTTTCTACCCACCTAATTTTGATACCGCTTACAAACAATACAATCAGAAAAGGAGAAGCGTATGTTATTAACCGTTTTATCTTATGCAATGATTATTATCTTCATGTATGTCATCATGAAAAAGAAAATGTCCCCGTTTACTTCCCTTGTGGTTATTCCACTTTTATTTACCTTAGTTGCAATGATTTCTGGTGCTTCAAAGAAAGGAAATATTGGCGATTTTGTATTAGAAGGCATCAAAACAACTTCAAATACAGGAATCATGCTATTATTTGCCATTTTATATTTTTCAATCATGTTAGACGCTGGTCTATTTGATCCAATCACTAAAAAAATGATTTATTTTGCCAAAGGCGATCCAATGAAAGTTTTAATGGCAACTGCGATCGTTGCCGCAACCGTTTCGCTGAATGGCGATGGGACAACGACTACGTTGATTTGCTGTTCTGCTTTTATTCCTATCTATAAAAAATTAAACATGAAAATGATGAACTTAGGGGTATTGATCATTCTTCAAAATACCATCATGAACCTATTACCTTGGGGTGGACCGACCGCTCGAGCGATGGCAGTATTGGAAGTCGATGCGGATATCTTGTCTTACTTAGCTCCTGGAATGATCTTGTCTTTGCTTTATGTCATCTTTTTCGTTGCACGCCGGATGGGAAAACAAGAACGTGACCGTTTAGGTATTACCCAATTATCAAATGAGGAAATTGAAGAAATCACTAAAATCACTGATCCTGAAACGGCAAAAATACGCTGTCCTAAAAATTTTGTATTCAACGGTGTACTAACGATCGTGTTGATTGCTTGGTTAGTTGCTAGCTCGTTTATCTCTTCGATTGCCTTACCACCTCTTTTATTATTTTTAGTAGGAACATGTATTGCCTTAATGGTCAACTACCCTAATCTAAAAGATCAATCCGCACGTATTGGTGCAAATGGCGGCGATGCGGTGCAAGTCGTGATTTTAGTTTTTGCAGCGGGAGTTTTCATGGGGCTTTTCCAAGGTTCCGGTATGGCTGAAGCACTCGCGAATAGCTTTACTTATCTTATTCCAAAACAACTAGCAGGATTCTGGGGATTAGTTATTGCGTTGATTTCAGCGCCCGGTACTTTCTTTATTTCAAATGATGGTTTTTATTTCGGTGTTTTACCAGTTTTAGCAGAAGCCGGACATGCCTATGGCTTTACGAATATGCAAATGGCTCTCGCCTCTTTGATGGGTCAAGCCTTCCACTTGCTAAGTCCGTTAGTGGCTTTTATCTATCTCTTGTTACGTTTGACCGGATTGGATATGGGAAAATGGCAAAGAGAAGCTGGAAAGTATGCCTTAGGTATTTTTACCATTTTTGTTGTCACAATTATTCTTTTTGGACATATGCCATTTTATATCCCACAATAAAAACCAATCGTGCCAGCAAGAGTGACTAACTCAACGAACGGCTCCTTCATTATTGGAATACTAATTTTCACATTCTGCCAAAGTGAAGGAGCCATTTTGATTACTATTGATATATTTTTTGGTTCGTTCTCTTGAGGGTTGGAAAGCATGATAAACTTAGAACAGGAACTTAATGTCTAAGTAGAAATGGGGAGAAAAAATGAAGCAAGTAGTTGAAGCATTAAGAAAAAATTTGGATCTAACTCAAAATAAAACATTGAATGCACTTATTTATGAAGCGTTTCGTAAAACGATCATTCTTGGCGATATTCCTGCAAATACACGGATCAATGAGAAAGTCTTAGCGGAAGAATTGAATATCAGCCGTACACCCATACGTTTAGCAATGAAGCAATTAGTCAATGAAAAATTAGTTGAACACGTGCCTAAGATTGGTATCGTCGTCAAAGGTATTCGCATAAAAGATGCTTACGAAATCTATGATATCCGTAAATCTTTAGATACCCTTGCCACGATCAAAGCAATGAATCAGATGACAAAAGACGACTTCATTGAACTAAAAGAACTGTTGTTACGCGGTGAAAGCTACAATCAAGCAGATCAAACAGAAAAAGTCTTGCAAAATTTTTCAGACTTCAATATGTTTATTTACGAGAAAAGCCAAATGCTCCGTTTAAAATCCATTGTCTTAGAGTTACAAGCTTACCTCGTTTATTTTCGCGATATCGCCATTCGTTCATCCAGACGTAGAGATAAAGCCCTTGAAGAACATTGGCTGATCTATCGCGGGATGCAAACAAAAAACGCAGAACAAATCACCTTGATCACCCACGAGCATTTAGATCGTTCATTACAATTTATTTTAGCTGAAATGGAGCGTAGAAAAATTGACTGAACATAAACTGATAGGTACGATCGCAGAAACTGCAACGTACGCATTGCGTTATGAAGTAGCGTTGAGTCCAAAACCAGGACTAGTCGATCCTATTTCAAATGGCGCGCATAATGATATGGATTTTCAAACATTTCAAATAAGTATCGAAACGTTAACACCGTTTTTCCAAAAATATATCGAAGCAGGTTTTACTCATAAAGGGAACACGAAATCATTATTTGAAAAGCTAAGAAGCATTGGGTATCAGGCAGAACAAGCAATGCTTGTCGCAACGAATGATATCAATACACATAAAGGAGCGAATTTTTCGTTTGCGGTCATTTTAGGCGCGATCGGTTGGCACATGCAACAACGTTTTATCCAAAGACTTCCTTTAAGCGTCACACAGACGGAGCAAATTTTAAATCTTACAGGAGAACTGACCCATGATTTGATCAAAGAGGATTTTCACGGCTTAACACGGAAAACACAGCGAACACATGGGGAAGAGCTTTTTTTGGTGCACGGTATTTCAGGTGTTCGTGGCGAAGCTGCTCAGTGTTATCCTAGCCTTACTTCTATTCTTCTCCCTTACTTACGTTCAGCAAACTATCATGCGCCAGATGAAGTCTTTCTCCGTGCCTTGGTTTTGTTGATGAGTGAAATCGAAGACGGGAATCTACTTCACCGCGGCGGTATTCAGGAGTGGCAGAAAGTACAACAAGAAACAAAAAAAATCCATCAAGCAAATCTTCCATGGAGGCAGCTACTTGATGAATTAACAATCTATGATCAACGATTGACCAAACGCAATCTAAGCCCTGGTGGTGCAGCAGATTTACTTTCATTAGGTATTTTTTTCGCTCAATTAGAAGGATTACTTTCTTTACCAGAGGGTAAGAAAATATAGCCAAGTCCTCTAACCGTTCTGAGGTACTGGACATTTTTTGGATCATCTTCGATTTTGTTTCGTAAGTGATTGATAAAAACCATAATGGTATTGGCATCCAGCTCACTGTCATTCCAAACACTTTGATAAATTTGTTCCTTTGAAAAAACCTGTTCGGGATTTTCTATAAAGAATTGCATCAGCTTGATTTTTTTTGAAGACAACTCAATAGATCTGCCTTTTTTATATAAACGATAAAGCGCTTTGTCAAAGCAAAAATCACCTATACTGATTTTATTTTTTTTGCACTGGGTCGTTTGTTCTTTAAGCACCTTATGTCTGTCCAAAATAGCGAGAACTTGCGCCTTTAGCAGTGTCGGATTGAAAGGTTTAGTGATGTAATAATCTGCTCCCATCTCCAAGCCAGTGATAATTTCAATCTCATTTTGTTGTTCGGTAAAAAAAACGATGGGAGAAAGACTGTCTTGCTCTCGGATGAGTTGCACAATATGGTAGCCATCTGTTTGATGGGCTAAACGAATATCTAAGAGATATAGATCAAAAGTCACTCTAGACATGATATCCAGTGTTTTTTCGACGGAATCACTTTGATAGATCAATACACCAGCTGGTTGTAAGGCCTTCCAAATCATTCTTCTAAATGTTAGATCTTCATCGATCGCCAATATCTTCTCATTTCTCATTTTCTTTCCTCCTGCCTAGAGCATCCATAGGTTAAAAAATACACTATGACCTGCATTTTACTTATTCAATTAAAAAAGTAATTGATCATAATATCACAATTTATCCTTCAGCTCTATTATACGCACAGAAACGATGATTTCTCGTCTCAAAAAAAAGAAAATACAATAAAAAAACATTTTTATTTACTCCATATAGACGTCGCTTCATATAATAATTTGTTTTTACTATTTTTTATGATAGTTAAACCTAGTGAAAATTTTTATAGAATTTTTTTTACAGCTTTATAGTATGACTAACTATAAATATCTATTATTAAGAAAAGTACAATTTGTCCTCAGAAAAAACTTTGAAAGAAAAATCCTTTAAAAAAGAAAGATACTTATAATTGTGGATAGAGTATGCAATGGAATATTTTGCTCATTTTTTTAATATGTTTTAATTATGTACACAAAATAATTCTAATACAGATTTGAATGTTACTGCTGAAGTCACTTTAATCAAGAGTTTTAAAAAACATAGCATATTATAAGAAAGAACGGTAAAAATGTCCTGAAATACTCATACAAAAAACTTTTAAAAATTAAATTATATCTCTTAATAGTTCTGAAAAATCGTAATCAAGCCTAACCTTACTCGTTACTCTCGTATATAGATTGGGATTAGCTAATTTAAAATTATAAAATAGCGCCTTAAGTTCTCTTATGAAGTTGTTCCTAATTGTATGTCTCTTTGATAACATAATGGCTATAGTAACGAATAAAGAAGAGATATCATTTTTTAATATACCCTTTGTATATAAGCTTCTAATTTCTTTTCTTTCAAGTGCGTATAACTCTAAAAGATGGATTTTGATATTGTGTCTAGAGCGATGATTAATGATTCTATTACTGTGTGCAGCACGATTCCTGTATTCTTTTATGATTGTAGTTAGATTTACAAAAAATTCCAGATTTTCTTCTATATCAGTTATGTGGTAAAACGGGTACTGGCTGAAATCATACATCATAGTTTTAACAGTTTGCTCTTTTATTTGTCTATCAGATAGCTTATACCAATACATAAAAGTATCCATAGATAAACAACCCGCCAATACCCATGGTGGTACATAGCCATACATATTGGAATAATGCTTTATCTGTAAATCTCTTTCCCTATCAATAGTTCGATTTAATTTTTCTAATAAAATCTCAATTTCGTATTTTTGTTCCTTTTTTACAAAACTACCTTTTCTATATTTTTTTCGATCAAGGTAATCATGGTTTTTATGTCCATAATGTTTGCCAATATGGTATGAAAATATAGCTTTAATAGAATCTTCAATTCTCAATAAGTATTTAAAAATCAATGCTGAAAGTTCTTTATCAAAATCATATGTATCTCTTAAATCTACAAATAGTACGTATTGATAATCATCTTCCCCATTTTTATCTATAATACTGAAAAAATCTTTATATCCGTTAACTAGTGAATAATATGAATTATTTTGCAATGCATATATTGCATCTTTCCTTTCTTCATCATTCCTAAACCTAAGTTTTCGAGACTCAAGTTTTTTTATTTGTTCTTCCAAAGATAAAAAAATTTTTTCTCCCATATTATTATCCCTTCAAAATGATAGAAAAATAGCCCCAATCCATAAAAAATATGAAATGGGACTATTTTCCTAGGCATCGCGCCCTTCGTTAAATAAAATATATCATAGCAATTTGATCAAATCAATAGATAGATAGATAGATAGATAGATAGATAGATAGATAGATAGATTTTTTCATACTAATTTTTTAGCACAAGAATTTTTTCTATTTAGTTGGAATAGTCAATACTTAATACTTAAAATAAAAATCCTGATGTTCTTCATTATCGAAATCAGCAAAACATATAAGAACGTCCAATCTCGTTTAGGTCATTCGGATATCCAAACGACTATGAACATCTATACTCATGTTTCACCCGAGAAGCGTGATGAGACGGCAGTTAATTTCGCCAACTATCTAGCAATGAGCTGAACGTATTCAAAAACGTATTCAAAACAAAAAAAATGTAGCAAGAACACTGTACAATCGCTGGTACAACAGTGTTTTTGCTACTTATATGATTTCTCCGAATGGAGACGGCGGGAGTCGAACCCGCGTCCAAACACATCGCCACTTAAAAATCTACGTTCATAGTCAACTCATTTAGAGGTTCGCTTTACAGCTTGCCGAGTGACAGGCATTCTGTATCGCTAGTCTGATGTTCTCTTTTTCAACTTACAGACGGAAAGTTGAAACGTATCCCACTAAAGTTAGGACCCTTACTCGAGCACATGGGCGATGCCGAGAGGATCTACGCTAACTGTTTTTAGGCAGCTAAAGCGTAAGAGTTGTTTTCGTTTTTAGCAGTTATATTTAACTGTAACGTTTTAGCGTAGACGTAACCTACGAAACGCAATTCAAGCTCGAACTGTGCCTGTCGAATCCGTAACGTCCCCTTAATAAAATGGGTTACGGTATTTTCAAGATACTTACATAATATACCACATATGTCGTTTTTTTTCAATATGGTTGATTGCTTTTCAAGTAGATGCTTCACTTCTTGAGGGAAACAAGAAAGGTCTAAGGGATAAATAGACATTATACTTTTCTTGCTCCCTCTTAAAGTGAACGTTCTTTCTACTTTAGCTGCTTCGATCGCAAAAGAACGTGTCAGCAAATCGTTTTATGCAAGTGTTTTCGCGACATTCAATTCTGTTTCTTTTTCTGCATATTCAGGCATGTTTTTGAACAATTGTTGCAACAATGGACTTTGGTTATGTCCTTCGATTGCTTGTTCATCCCGCCAATTTTCAACCATCACAAAGACATTTACTTGTTCCGTTGACTCATACAATTGATAACTCAAGCAGCCGTCTTCTTTTCTAGTCGCTTCGATCAATTGTGTCGCTTCTTCTAAAAATTCAGCGCGCTTTGCTTCTTTGATAGTGAATTTTGCATTGATGATGATCATTCGTCCGTCTCCTTTTTCTTTCTATTTGAAAGAAGTGATTTTTTCTGAAGCTAAACGAACAGATTCGTAGCCTTGATCGACCGCTTTACCAACTGACAAGATCATTACAGGTACGTAACGTTCTTTGTCCAAATCGAAAGCTTCTGCTAATTGGTCTGCTTCAAATCCGCCGATTGGATTTGTATCATACCCATGGCTACGTGCAGTTAACATAAATTGCATAGCTGCTAAGCTTGAATCGATTTTCACTACGTCATTCATTTGTTCACGTGTGAAATTTTTGTAATAAGGAATGATCGCTGCTAGTTGTTCGTCACGAACTTCTGCTGGCATTTTGCCTTCTTCTACAGCTTGACCATAAATTTCTTCTCCGTATTCGTAGCAATTCATATCACCAAAAATCAAGACCATGGCAGATGAAGTATCATTTTGTTTTGTGTTGAAACGGATCAATGGTTTCAATTTTGCTTTTGCTTCTTCGCTTTCAACTACTACAAAGCGCCAAGGTTGTAGATTCACAGAAGATGGTGCTGTTGTTGCTTCTTGGATCATTTCCAACATTTCTTCATGAGGGATTTTCACATTTTCGTCGTACACACGGATTGATTTTCTGCCAAAGACAATATCAGAGAAATCATTGTTTGCTAGAGTTTTATTCATTACTTAACCGCTTCTTTCTTCATTTTGATTTTTAGTATAATTTATCTAGTAATTTAGTCAGTTGATCGATTTCTTCATCTGATAGCGAAACACACAGGGAGTCATCTGATTCTTGATGATTTTTTTCACACTCGGTCAATTCATTCACTGCTTTATCGGACAAAGAAACGAATACTTCACGATTATTGTTCTCATTTCTTTTTCTGATCACATATCCTTTTTGTTCTAATATCTTTAGATGACGTGAAATAGCTGCCAAATCGATTTTTAAATCGCTCTGTAACTTATTTTGCAAACATTCCCCATTTTCTTGTAAGAACATCAAGATCTCGTACCTCGTTAAACTAAATCCAGTTTCCTTTTCAAATAAAGCTGTTCCTTCTTGACTGATGATTTTTATCTGATAAAGCAATTGACTTAACTTTCTCAGCTCCATACTGTCGCCTCCTACTATCGTTGACTAATCAATTATTGACTTGTCAATAATATAAATCATTTACTTTCTTTTGTAAAGTAAAAAGAAAAAGAAGCAAGTTAAAAGTTATTTTCCCTTTTAACTTGCCCCTTCTTCAACTGTCTGTATTCGAGTATTCTATTTCTTGACGATTATGTATGAATGCTCAATTGCTTCTATTATGTATGCAAATTAAAGGAAGTCTGATAATTAACAATAGCTTATTCAAATCAGACTTCCTGATAGGCGATAGTCGTATTCATCACTTTAAGATACCATTGCTTGTGTGTAAAGCTTGGTTGGTGACTGAAAGACCTGTTCAACGGGACTCAACTCAAAGATATCTGTATATTTTGCGACAACTTTCCCACATTTCTCTAGAATATCTAAGTGATCTGTACGATCATATTCCTCTACACTCATAATCACACAATTTTCTAATTTTCCGATTACTTCTCCGACTACTTTATTTTTGATGCCGATTGGATGGCATACATATTTTTGTCCTAAAACGATTGTTTCGCTTGTCATAACTCATTCTCCTCTTGTTCTTTAATATTTCATAAAATGATAATAACATTAAAATTAGATTATGAAAACAAAAATATTCAATAAATTTAAAAAAAGTTGAAAAAAAGTGATCAAACACCTTTTTTCAACTCTTTTTCACTTTATTTCATAACATTTACAGGAAAATCACCTAACAATAACTCAACATATCGTTCCAAAAATTCTTGATCTAAAGCATCGTAGCCCTCGGTCACACCACAATCGATATCAAGTACTCCGATCAATTGGCCATCTTTGATCATTGGCACTACGATTTCAGATTGTGCGGCTGAATCACATGAAATATAATTTTCATGGGTTTTCACATTCGCAACGATCAATGTTTTTTGCTTTTCTGCTGCTTCGCCACACACACCTTTTCCCATTTTGATACGGGTACATGATACTCTACCTTGGAAAGGACCTAAAATCAATTCTTGTCCATCATATAAATAATAGCCGGCAAAGACTGTTTGAGGTAATGTTTCATTCAATAATGCAGAGGAATTAGCTAAATTGGCTAACCAGTTATCTTCTGCTTCTAAAAGTCCTTTTTGTTGGAGTAGCAAAATTTCATAAGCATCTCTTTTTTCTTTTTCTGTCCATAACATCCAAACTCACTCCTTCTATGCCCAAAATTATAGCCTAATTCAAGGAGCAATGCCATGATTTGTTTTTCATTCTTAATGACTAGATCATTCTGCTTGCTCGATTTCAGCAGCTAGATCTGCATAGTCGATTTCATTTTGGATAAAAGTCGGATCATTTGTCGGAAAATGTTGCATCAAAGATTCCATTTGACTGATTTCTACTGTTCCTTGCGACACATCAAAATCAAGGATATGCCCTCCAAATGTTTTCTCATCGTCAATAAAATGCAAATGGAAGCCTGCAGCAGCCACCCCTTGAAATAATTCCGGTGTATAAAACCCAACAATTGTCCCTTGAATATCTGATCGATGGAACTCTGGCTGGGATTCTGAGATCTTCGCTAAGCGTCGGTATGGTTTCTCTTGTTTCGGCATGATCCGGATATGCATATCTTTAAATAAACCGCTGATCTTGACGGCTAAAAAGAGATTTTTTCCTGCTTCGTCCTTCAGGATTTGTTCTTTTAATGCTTCGCTAGATAGCTGTTTGACTGCAAATGAACGATCCGCTGAAAATGCAGTGATTGCCGCATAAGGAGTGGACTCTTCTCCGGACAAATGGATCAATGCGCCATCTGATCTACCTTGATAGGCTTCACCGTCTAAAAATATCACTTCGCCGTCTAACCCATGCAATGTTCCAAGACCTAGTGTACCGTACTTTAAGACCTCCGCAATGGAAGTAGTACCGTCCATCAGTCCCGCCATTAGCGCACCTAATGTACCATGTTGATATAATACTTTCTCTGTCATCTGAACATCCCCTTAGTAAAATTGGTCTGGTAAGATCGTTTCACCTAATTTTTCATTATCTCGATAGTCAATCGGGATATCGATGATGACTGGCCCTTCTGTAGCAAATCCTTCTTCTAAGGCAGATGCCAATTCTTCTGCATTGCTTACTCGCAGACCTTTAGCCCCAAAAGCTTCGGCATATTGAACAAAATCAACTGGTCCAAAATCAACCCCTGATGCTCGATCATATTTCATGATTTCTTGAAACTCGACCATATTATAACGACCATCATTCCAAATCAAATGAATGATCTTCAATTTTTTACGCACAGCTGTTTCTAAGTCTTGGGCAGAAAATAAGAAGCCACCGTCTCCTGACACAGAGATTACTTGCGTATTTGGACGAACCAGTGCAGCAGAGATTGCCCAAGGAAGTGCGACTCCTAATGTTTGCATGCCATTACTGAATAGCAAATGACGGGCTTCATAACTTCTAAAGTGGCGGGCCATCCAAATGTAATGACTACCTACATCAACCGTCACAGTCATATCGTCCGTTACTTTCGATTGCAGTGTATTGATTACTTCTAACGGATGTAAGATCCCGTCTTCACTACTGGTTTCACAAATATCTCGTGCCTTCAATTTTTCTTGCAACGTATTTAAATATTCTTGCGCATCTGCCGATACTTGTGTTTCTTCTAATGACTCTGTCAGTAAATCTAATGTTGCAGAAATGTCCCCGATTAGTTCACGTTCTGGTTGCATGTAACTGTCGATTTCAGCTGGTGTTTCATCAATGACGATGATTCTAGCATCTTTTTCAGCATTCCAGTTTCTCGCTTCATATTCGATTGGATCATAACCAATCGCAATTACTAAATCACTCCGTTTTAACAGCATATCTCCAGGTTGATTGCGGAATAGACCTACTCGACCAAAAAAGTGGTCTTCTAATTGACGAGAAATCACACCGGCTGCTTGGAAAGTTTCTACCACAGGCAATCCTGTTTTTTCAACAAGTTGACGAATGGCTGCTGTTTCATCTTTACTTGATCCACGCATTCCAACTAACAATACGGGTAACTTCGCTTCACGAATCCGTTCAACCAAGTAGTCGATATCTCCTGAAGAAGCTGAGCCTAATTTAGGATCTTGTAATGGTTTGATAACATCACTTTTGACGGGTGCATCCACCACATCTTGAGGGATACTGATAAAACTAGCGCCTTTTTTCGAACTCTTTGCCATTCGGTAGGCATTAGCGATAATTTCTGAAATTGTTTCAGGATCTTGGATTTCTGCACTATATTTTGTGATTGGTTCAAACAACGCGGCATTGTTCATGCTTTGATGTGTTAATTTTAATAAATCACTTCGTTTTACTTGCCCTGCGATTGCCAACACAGGATCACCTTCTGCTGTCGCTGTGACTAGTCCGGTTGCTAGATTACTCGCACCTGGCCCACTTGTCGCAATCACCACACCTGGTTCTCCAGTAATACGACCAATTGCTTGCGCCATAAAGGCGGCATTTTGCTCATGACGCGTCACGATCAACTCTGGACCATGATCTTCTAATTCATTGAATACTCCATCGATTTTCGCTCCTGGAATACCGAATACGTAATCAACTTGATGATTGATTAAACTTTCTACTACAGTTGTTGAACCTTGTTTTTCTTTAATCACTTCTTCTGATACAGTTTCTACGCCTTGTTTTTCTTTAATCATTTCTTCTGATACAGTTTCTAAACCTTGTTTTTCCTTAACCAACATGAGACATCTTCCTTTTCAACGCTATTTACATGGTCATTACATAATAAATAGAAATAATATTAATACAGATATTTACACCTGTTTCATTTATTAGTCTAGCACTTAATGAGTCATTTGTGTAGTAAGAAGCAAAAAAAAAGACATACATTTTTGTCACATGGACAAAATGTATGCTTTTTTATTGATTTTAATATTTTTTTCCTAGAATGATCAGGTCATTTTCTTGATCGCCCATGTTGGCAATTTTTGGCAAATGTCCCCAAATGGCATATCCATTTTTGAGAAATAACTTTTTACTCGCCTGATTTACATCAAAAACAAATGCCAGCACTGTCTGGATTTTTAAACGATGCAGTTGAGTTTCCACAAAGGCAAGTGCGGCCTTGCCTAAATGATGACCACGTGTCACCGGGTCTAGATAAATACTGATTTCAGCTGTTTGTTGATACGCAGGCCGACCATAAAAATCACTAAGACTGATCCAACCGACGATATGATCGTCGTGATACATCACCCAAAGCGGTCTGGTGTCAGGATGATGCGCTTCAAACCAAGGGATTCTCGAGTCAACCGTTATCGGTTCTAGGTCCGCCGTTGCTTGCTTCGATGCGATAGACTGATTATAAATGTCAACAATTCGCGGTAGATCCTTGATCGTTGCATAGGTATACTTGATATCGATTGGTTTCGCCCCCTTTATTTTTGAATAGTATAACACGTTTTTTATCATCGTTATACAGTAAAAAAAAGGAGTTGTATTGAAACCAATCATATTACTACTATTAGTATTTATTCTTCATTCTTTTTGATTGTTGGATGATTTTGAGCGCACGTTTTCGTGTTTTGATATTCGGGCTTTTCAATCTTCTGTATGCACTTGAAAGATCTTGCTTCTCCATTTTATCCCACCTTTTCTCGAATATTCATTCCATACTATTTCACTTCTGTAAAAAGCATTTTCTTTCTTAACTTAGGTGAATATTTTTTCAGCGCTAATCGTTCAGGGGTATTTCTTTTGTTTTTACTCGTCAAATAGATCCGTTCACCGGTTTCCTTGCATTCTAATGTAATGTTTTGTCGCATCTTTTTTTCCTTCTTTCACTTATTTTTATGATTCAATCGCGGACTTATTTCGGCTTTTACTCAAATTTTCTATCCATTGCAAACAGTAATGATTACGATTTATAAAAATAATATACGCTACTCATTTACTTGTGTCAATAAAAAAACGAATGAAAATCCGCTCAAATGAATGCGCACTCATTTCACTTCATAAAAAAATAACAAAAAAACTGCTGTTTAATGAGGCAACTGCTTACTCCATTGACCGACAGTTTTTTGTCTTTACTATTAATTAGTACTTGTTTCTAGCAATTCAAATAAATCTGTTAATACAAACTCTGCTTGTGGCTCATCTGCCCAAATACCGACCATACTCCCCTTCACCGGTAATTCAGTACCGCTAACTACAGTGGATGTTGAGATTGTCGCTTGTGCGGTTTTTGCTGTATCAAAGGAGTAATGTCCTTGTTCACTTGTTTTTCGACCGATGACCCAATACCAGTGATCGTTCGTATTCACTAGTTGATGCCCTTGATCAAGTAAAAATTCGGCAGAACTGACGTGATAGTTGTCCCATCCCGCTGTCCAATAGGCAATCATTAAGTCTTGATCGAATCGACCAAATTGTTCTTTTTCCTCATAGTAGATGCCGTCGTTAAATACGATCGGAATCATCCCATAGGTTTTAACCAGTTGAGCCAATTGATTGGTATAGGTGACAAAATCTCGATACTTCCCAGACTGCTGGAGTCCTCGCCACCCGCCATCAGTTAAATCATTGGCAAATTCATCGCAACCTATATTGAAGGAACTAGCTATCGTTGAGAAGTAGCTCACATATTTTCAAGCAGTGCTTTCGTGAAAGCGACCGCTTCTTGATTGTCCAGATCAAGTGTGCGAATGGACGTTTGATAGCAGGGATGTTGAATACCTAATTGTTGCATTCCTGTTAAAATCGCATCCATATGTCCAGGCTTATTGATCAGCGGGATCACTTCTATGTTTTCTGCCTTAGCCACACTAGCTAACTCTGTCATTTCTGTTTCCGTCAAATAAGTACCATTAGGATCATCATAATACTGTTTTGTTCCTGCAATCAATGCTTCTTTGACTGATTGACTGGCATAAGTTATTCCTTTGACAATCAGCGTCATGTCATCCAGTAAAAAGCGTAAACCATTATTTCCCAATGCAAAAGAAATTGCCGTATATTGACATTGACTTGCTTTTTTTATGATCCGGATCAATTGTTCTTTTGAAAAATATTTACGTCCATTATCAATCAATAAAACCTTTTCCATCTTTACCTCCACAAAAGAAATCGTTTACATATTATACAATAAAGGAGGCCCAACGAAAATACTCTTTTTCATTTAAATAAAAAAATCCCCCTCCCAACCAGATTACTCGATTGTCAAGAAGGAGAGGGTTTGCTTATTCAACTGGAGCTACACAGAATGCCTTTTCTTTGGCTAAAAAGAACGGACGGAGATAACCGACAGTGTTTGATAATGGCAGCAATTCTTCACTTAAATGAATCTTCAAGACATCTGCTAAATATTGCTTACGTCCAACGATCCGCTCCCACATGTCTGGATATTGCTCCTTCAATTCATTTCTCAATCCTTCATCTGCAAGTGCCACACATTCTTCTGCACTTACTCCAGTATATCCTGATACAGAAGGAATAATATCTAATTGGAAGATCATACCACTCTTGATGATTTCTTGCGAACCAGAATAAATGGGTGAGGCTAACCATTCTTCATCCGCCGTCAAGTGTCCTGGATTCAAATGCCAGTGATAGGTCGCTTGTGGCAAGACTGTTTCAATCAACTGATACAGATCTGCCCCCTTCATTCCGATATGGATGGCTTCTAACCAACTAACGATAGCTGCATAATAAGGTTTTGCTACTCGATCAAGATAATCGGCTTGTTCTGCTGGCAGTTGAGCTTCTTCTTCGATTACAAATCCTGTACGACTGGATAAGCCACCTTTGAAGCCTGTCGTCAATGACAGCGGATCACCTAATTGGATCTTTTTGGCTGTCGGATAAAGATTCGCAAATTCAAAACGGCGTCCAGTTGCAGCAATCGTGATCACTGTATTCGCTTGTCCTTGTCCGTGCAATAACTCTCCGATCTCGGATTCTTTCACACCAGGTTCAATGGCATCTAATGCACGTAGCATGCAAGACGAAGCAAGATTTGCCCCATATTCGTAGTGTGCGATTTCATTTGCATTGTTCGTGACACGCGCCCCTTCCTCACCAATCAATAGATGAGTGCCATTGACGATAGCCGTTTCCGCAGTGGTTGCTTGTTTTAGCGCATCTACGATAAAAAATGGTACATCGAACAATTGGCTATTGTCTTGTGTCGTAGACGTAAACAACTTCCAACCGACTAAACCGATTTTCTTTCTATCTGCTACCTCTAATGATGCAAAAATAGCTGACAGATTTTGTTCATGGTCCATTGGTTGATTCGGTAAAGAAAATGCTGGATAATGGATCAAATCAGCAGTGATCCGCGCATGTGCATTCATTTTTAGATTCTCATTCCCAAGGATCATCGTGAATTTGCCTGTTTGATCTAACACCAATAATCCTTCTTCAAATCGCGGGATAAAGCCTGTAAAATATTCAAAATTACCACCATGCTCTTTATCTGCGTATATCACCAACAGTTCGATCGCTTCGGCTTTCATGCGTTCGATCGTTTTGTTGATTCGTTCGGTGATCGTGTCCTCTGTCAAAAAAACAGGGGGAACATCTGGAAAAATCGCTGGTTTTGGTATAGTTGTTAACTGGATGTTTTCTTTTTTCATTCATTCTTCCTCGCTTCTATGAGTTCTACGTGGTTCTCAGTCAGTGCTTTGGCTAATGCTTTAGGAGGCTTTTGATCCGTTATCAAATAGTCAATCGCTGATAAGTCGCAAACTTTATAAAAACCAGTTTTATCTAGTTTTGTATGATCCGCTAGCGCGATCACCCTGCGTCCTTGTTGGATCATCTGGCGTTTCACTAAGCCTTCTTCCTCCGTATGGATGAACAGACCTTCGTTTGACAATGCAAATACGCCAAGTAGCGTATAGTCTGCTTGATAATTTTTCAACTGCTCCACTGTTTCCGTTCCAAATAAAAACAACTGTTCTTTGTGTAATCTACCGGGCAATAATGAAATAGCTGTTTTCGGATAATTAGCTAATAATAAAGCGTGAGATAAAGAATTGGTGACCGCATGGATTTTTTTGTCCGGTAGTTCTCTGATCACTGCTTCCACCGTGGTCGAAGAATCAAAGATGATCGAGGAAGGATCTGCCATTATTTCAAGCGCCTGCTCAGCCATTTGTTTTTTCACATCATTTAGGATCGTTGACCGTTGTTCATAATCAAAGATCGTTGCTTCTTTTTGAATTGCTAAAGCACCGCCATGGGTCCGTTTGATTTGGCGCTGTTTTTCTAACTGGATCAAGTCGCGGCGAATCGTATCTTTCGACACATCTAAGCGATCTGCTAAATCTTCGATCGAAGCACTTTTTTCTTGATCAATCATTGTTTTGATACGCTGGATGCGTTCTTCCTTCAACATGATGCTCACTCCTTTTATCTAAGATACGCTATTTTGCATTTTTTTGCAACATTCTGCTGTTTTTTCATAAAAAGTGGGGCATTCACCCTCTTGCACCACTTAAAACTGAATGAACGGCAAAAACAGAAGGAACTTCTTCGAAAAAAAGGTGTCATCCACAAAAATTTGAAGAACAATTCTTGTGGATGACACCTTATTGCTCGAGGTTAAACACTTCTGTGCAGACCTCTTGATGGTGGGACGAATCAATTCATAACAGCTTGCTTCTCTTCAATCATTTCTATGAGTCTTGGCAAATCAGAAAACCGATCGATCACATGATCTGCACCAGCTTCTAAAAATTCTTGACGCACCCGTTCAAAAAGTTTTCCTTTTTCAGCAGCTGACAATTGCTGATACGTGTCAAAGGAATAACCAGCTTGTGAACTTCCTTCAATTACGCCCACAGAAAGGACTCCTGCATTCTTCCCTTCGAGTATATCAGAGATCGTATCTCCTAGTTTTAACACTTCTTGTCTATTTTCCTGTTTAAAATAGTTCAAGTTCCTTAATAACATCTCTGGGGAGGGACGCCCTTTGCCGTCTACTTCATCTGGCGTGACGATGCGATCTGGTTGATACCCTTGTTCTTTCGCCTTCGCAACAACGATTGCCATCATTTCACTCGTATAACCAGTCGTACTGCCGATTTTTGTTCCTCGCTTACGTAAAGTCGCGACTGTGTCAAGTACACCTGGTTTCACTTCTGCATGATTTGCCAATTGTTGGAATAATACTTCTTCAAATGTTTCATAGATTGCCTCGATATCAGTAGTTTCAGGCTGACGTCCGTGAGTTTCTAACCAACTTTCAGCAATACGAGGCATTTCTAGCATCATTTGGATATGCTCGATTTTTTTCATTCCCATCGGCTCTCTGATTTCTCGTTCAGTCACAGTGATTCCTTGATGTTTAAAGGCTTCGCGAAACGCTGCCACCGGTGCCATACAACCAAAATCGACTGCTGTTCCTGCCCAATCTAAGATGACCACATTAATCATTTTTTCGCTCCTCCATATATTGCTGGATCAACCCAGCTACTTTTTCAATATCTTCCAGATAGATCTCACCAATATTCCCAATCCGGAAGCAATCAGTATCACTGATTTTTCCAGGATAGATTGCGTAGCCATGTGCTTTTAAATAGTCATAAAATGCTTGGAATTCGAATTGGATGCTCTCTGGATATTTGAATGACGTGATGAAAGGTCCTTGATTCTCACTAACATAGGCTTCAAACCCAATTTCCGCCATTCGTTCACGCAAACGCTCATTGTTCAACTGATACCTGTCATAGCGAGCATCGATACCACCTTCATCCGCCAACTCTTCTAGCGCTTGCCAAAACGCTAATACAGTATGTGTTGGCGAAGTGAAACGCCACTTCCCATCAATGTCCATCACACGAAATTGATCATAAAGATCCATACTCAACGTGCGTGCTTGTCCGGCACTTTTTTTTAGTAGCTCTTTTTGACAAATCACAAAGCCAAATCCAGGCACTCCTTGGATACATTTATTTGCACTCGAAACAAGAAAATCGATTCCTAACTCTCCAACAGGGATCGGAATGCCACCAAAGCTTGACATTGCATCAACGATAAAACACAATTTGTGTTTCTTTGTCACTGCTGAAATCGCTTCTAAAGGATTCAAAATACCAGAAGTCGTTTCACTGTGGATCATTGCAAGTGCAGTAATATCAGGATGCAACACTAATAGTTCCTCGATTTTTTCAGCTTGTGGTATTTCATTTTCAGCCACTTGATAAATCACATGATCAATGCCGTGGTATTCAGCCATTTGCACCATCCGTTGGCCATAAGCACCATTTGTACAGATCAGTAAGCGGTCTGTCGAGCCAACAACTGAACTTAACACAGATTCAACTGCAAAGCTGCCACTTCCTTGCATCAAAACAGCTGTATAAGCCTCATTGGAGACACTAGCAAGATCAAGCAATCGTTGACGAATCGCCTGGGTGATGACTTTAAAATCATCATCCCATGTACAATGATCGACAAGCATTGCTTCTTTCACTGTACGACTCGTGGTCAGAGGACCTGGTGTCAATAATTTATAATTGATTTTACTGTGATTGATTTCTTTTTCATACTGTTCAATCACCTTTGTTTTTCCACTCATTTTCTTTCTCCTATTCAACTAGACTGGCATGTTTTTTTAGTAGATCTGGGGTTAATGCCTCCGGAAAGACTTTTTGATTTTTGGCGGTTTCAACCCCCGATAGATCATCTGTTTCATAAAGTTTACTTGGGTAGAATTGTAATAAATCTGCCCGACCTTCTTTAAGGATCACATTCAGCATTTTTTCGGCTAAAGGATTCGTCGCTTCTCCTTTATCGATCACCGCGAGTGATTCTGTTAAAGCGTATGTTCCTTCACTTGGTTCTACAAAATCGATTGGCAATCCTTCATTTTTATCTTTGATTGCTTGATGACGTAACCCAAAACCCAACGCCACTTCACCGACGCGGACTTTTTTCAACGGACCCGAACCAGACGCTTCAATATGGTCGCCTGCATTGTCATAAATATCGGCTAAAATCGCTTGCGCTTTTGTCTCTCCATATTGATCAATCAATCCTTGGAACAATAACCAAGCTGTTGAGGAATGGTTGATATCAGAAATCGCTAGTTGCCCTTCGTAGATTGGATCAGCTAAATCAGCTAAACTCGTCGGTACAGGCAACTCCGCTTCTTTCAGTGCTTGAGTATTGTAGAAAATGACACCTTCTTGTGTCGTCATCGGTGCTTGGTAGTTTGGCAGATCATCCATCGGTTGGACTTCTAACGCCAATTCTTTGAATATCGGTTCATTTTCTTGAACACCATCCAAATAGAACGTACTCATTGTCACTAAATCCGCTTCAATATCTGTGCCTTCTGCCCAAAGTTTACCACTCAATTCCGAAGTACCGAAGGATTGCAGCAAGTATTGGTTTTCAAAACCATTCGAATCAAGGACATCTTTGATGATTTGAACCGGCTCTTCATCTGCGTTGGTGTAGATGATGACTTTTTCATTGTTGTCATTGGCATTCTCACTTGCATTTGACGTACTACACGCCCCTAAAATTCCTAAAGCGCTGACGAATGACAGATAAATGAACCCTTTTTGAACTAGTTTTTTCATTTGCTTCAAATCTCCTCATGATAAATTGTGCAAGTATTCTTGCGGTTAAATTGATCAATAATAATAAGATAGATAGGATAAAGATTTCTGTGAATCTGCCGAAATGCTGTAATTCTTTGATTTTGGTCGTGATCACCATCGTTCGGGCACTTGTCAGAAACACCACTGCACTGATCGTAACCATCGAATTTGTAAAATAATAACAAGCCATCTCAACGATCGTCCGCTTTGAATTTGGAAGAATGATTCGAATCACTGTATCAAGCCAACTATCCCCCATCATCTTCGCTGTATTTTCCCAGTTGGGATTCATTTTTAATAAGGCACTTTTCGCTAACTGATAAGGAGTTGCAAAATAATGCACCATGTTGGCAATCACCAAAATACTGATCGTACTTTGAAGAGTCGTTCCGCTAAACACCAGCAAATAGGCAATCCCTAAAACCATACCTGGAATCGAGTTCGTGACAGAAGCGAGACTATCGATCGTTTTTGTGATCACGCTTTGTTTTGTGGATCTAGCGGTGAAAATTGCTGCCAAATAAGCAATTACTGTTCCAAACAGCGCCGTCCATAGGGCAACGAAAATCCCTGTATTCAACGTTCTTCTTAAATCAGACGTTTGTAGGAACGCTTCGATATGGCGTGTGGTAAAAGTCATATCAAAGGGCCACCCTTCGACAAAAGGAAGAAGGAACATCACGAGGAAGACTCCCACAATAAACAGGCCACCAACTGTCAGTCCTACACCAAAGAAAAAATCTCTGACAGGGTTGCTTTTTACTGACGTATTTGTCCCGGGGGTTGCATGATCATTTTTTTGGATCTTACGCAAAAACAGAACACTAATGATCGAAGGAACTAACATGATCAGTGCAATGACGGCTCCGCGATTAAAGTCTGGAATCGACCCCATAAAGTACTCATACAACAAAGTCGTGATAAACGGTTCTCGGCCACCCACCGCTACAGGTATACCAAAATCCGTAAAACTCATGAAAAAGGCTTGGACGAAAGCAACACCAAATGTTTTGCCCAACGGTTGCAGGATCGTGATTTTCAATCCTCTAAAAAATCCGTCTCCCATCAATCTGGATACCGTCAAATAGCGTTTATCCAAATAATTCATGGCGTCATTCATCAACAAGAAAGTCACTGGGATCGTATAGATCAGTAACCCTAAGATCACACCTGATTTTCCATAGATCGAAAACAACTCTTGACCGACTAGTCGTGTCCACAATCCTTGACGGCCAAAAGAATAGATCAACACAAAGCCGTATGTGATGGTCGGTAATAACATTGGTAATATAAAGCATTTCTCAATCATCCACTTGAATCCTTTAGGTAGATTCGTAAAGTGCATCCCGTAAGCAAACCAAAAGCCAAAGAAGGTCGCAAAAATCGCTGTGATCCCAGCAATGAGCAAACTATTACTTAACGCATTTAGCCAATCGAAGTCCCTTGCTAGTTCTCGGAACAGCTCAAAGGAAAAGCTGCCTTCAACAGTCAACGCTTCTTTCAAAACATTCGCTAATGGATAAAACAATACGAGGACAAAACCAAATAAGATAATCGTTGGCAATAGCGTTTCTATTTTCATCCTTCTCATGAGAAGCGAACCACTTTTTCATGAACTACGCCGGTTGCTTGAGTAAAGATCCGTTCAATATTGCGTCGTTTGATTTTTAGCTGATCGACAATAAATGCCTGTACAAAGGGTTCCATCGTATTTGTCACGATATCTTTCGGTGTACTGTATTGTGCGATCCGACCATCTTTCAAAACCATGATTTTATCAGAAAGGGTCAATGCCTCTTCTGGATCATGTGTGACGATGATCGTCGTTAAGTTCAGTTTTTTTGCAATCAATTGGATACGTTCTTTGATCGATTCTTTGATGACACCGTCCAATGCACTTAATGGCTCATCAAGTAACAATACTTGGGGTTTCATCACCAGAGTCCGACCTAATGCCACCCGTTGTTTTTGCCCGCCAGATAATTGGTGGATGCGTTTATCCAAATGATCATTCAAATCCAATAGATCGATCAACTCTTGTAATTCTTCTTTAGAAGTGATATTTTTTTGTTTTCGCAACCCGTAGACCAAATTTTCATAAGCACTTAGGTTAGGGAATAAAGCATAGTCTTGAAAGACAATATTAAATGGTCGTTTTTCCATGACCTGTTTTGTGATATCTTCGCCATCATAAAATAGTTGACCGTTTGTTGGTTGCTCCAATCCAAGGATAATATTCAATAAAGTTGTTTTTCCTGAACCCGAAGCACCGAGTATTGAAACGATCTCACCTTTATCGATCGATACATTGATTTCTTTTAAAACTTCATGATGATTAAACGTCTTACTAATACCATCTAGCTTTAACATGCGTTCACTCCTTTGTTCTTTCTATACTGCTAATTGTAGAAAATCACTTTTTACTTCTGATTAACTTTAAGTAAATTCTTTGTAGGAATATATATTTTTTGTGTAAATTTTCTAATGATTTTCAGATAAATATTTCTATAAAAAAACAGTGGCTTGCCTCAATGCGATATCCTCAGCATTGAAAGCAACCCACTGTTTCAGTAATTACTTGTTCAATTATTTTATTTATAAACTTGATGTAAATTTGATTCAAGCTTAAGCTCGCCTAGTTCTAAATCTCTCTCCGAAAATCAGCACTTCTTCGACTTGACTAACGTTGATCGGCGAGCGTTTCTTCAATATTTTTCACGATATTCTCTACTGTCAAACCATTTTCCGCTAATAGTTCCGTTGTTTCATAGCGATCATGAAAGGCTTTATCTAAGCCGTAAGTTTGCACACGGATCGCTGCATCTCCTAAATAGCCAGCGACCATTTGACCGTAGCCGCCTTCCAAGATACCATCTTCAAATGTGACAACTACATCGTGCGTTTCTTTAAGTTCATCCAGCAATTCAGTATCTAAACCAGAGATGAACGCTGGATTAATCACCGTAGCCGTTAGTTGGAGAGCTTTCTTCAATTCAACAGCCACTTCTTCTGCCAAACCATAAAAATTACCTACACCCATGATTGCTACTTTTTCGCCTTTTTGGATGACTTTGTTCTTATTTAATTGACTGTAATCTGTTCGATCTACTTCACCAGAAGAAGTGATTGGGCCGACTGGTACGCGGATTGCCACTAATCGATCCGTTTGATCGATCGACCATTCAAGCATCGCTAAGTATTCTTCTTTAGTTGTCGGTGCTAAGTATACTAGATTTGGGATATGACTCAAAAATGGAATATCAAAGATCCCTAAATGACTTTCATCATTCATTCCATTTACAGAAGCAAGTGTCACGAGGATCGTACCCGATAAGCGATTCAATGCTAAGTCATGAGAGATTTGATCATAACTTCTTTGTAAAAACGGTGAATGGACTGCCCATATAGGTTTTACCCCGCCTTTGGCTAATCCAGCAGTCATCGTCGCCGCATGTTCTTCGGCAATCCCTACATCAACAAATTGTGCGCCGACTTGTTGACGCTGTTCCGGTGAAAATAAAATCATCGGTGTGCCTGCATTTACTGCCACAACTGTCGGATCTTCCTCCATTTTGTGCAATAAGAAGTCTGTTGTTAGGCTGCTGTAGGTTTCTGCCCCTTTCGCTCGCAGATACTCGCCTGTTTCGAGACTAAACGGCCCTCCCGCATGGAACTTTTCGCGATTTTCTTCTGCAAAGGAGAACCCTTTTCCTTTAACGGTATGGATATGCAATACAACCGGCTCTTTTTGATCTTTTACTTCTTCGAATAACTCGATCAAAGCAGCTAAATCATTGCCTGCATCAAGATAACGATAATCAAGTCCTAAGGCTTTAAAGAAATTGTTCGTGGCCTGACCATTCGTTTCCCTTAGCTCTTTGAGATTTTTGTAAAGTCCCCCATGATTTTCTGCGATCGACTGGTCATTATCATTGACGATAATGATCGTATTCGTACCTAGTTCAGAAATATTGTTCAAACCTTCATAGGCTAAACCACCTGATAAAGACCCATCGCCAATCACTGCAACGACATTATTTGTTTCGTTTTTCAAATCTCTCGCCTTAGCTAGACCATTTGCTAAAGACAATGAAGTCGATGTATGCCCGATCGTGAAGAGATCATGTTCGCTTTCTAATGGGTTCGTGTAACCCGAGACTTCCTGATAATGCGCTTGGTCTAAAAACGCTTGTGCTCTTCCTGTCAACATTTTATGCACATAGGTTTGGTGTGAGACATCAAAAACAAATTGATCCTTTGGTGAATCGAACACATAATGTAGCGCCACCGTCATTTCAACAACACCTAGGTTGGGGCCATTATGCCCACCGTATTGGCTGATTTTTTCTAATAACGCGGCACGTGCTTCCTCTACCACTTGTTGAAGCTTTTCTTGCGTCATTTGTTTCAGATCTTGAGGACCTTTTATTTGTTTTAATAACATAGATTTCCCTCCTTTATTTCTGCTTAATCATACACCTTGAACCGAACTCTAAGTCAAGTGATTTTTTTAACAAATAATTCTAATTAGCGAAAATGTTGATCATACTGTTTTAAAGCTATTTTTTTATAAAAAAAACCGTAGATCCTTCAATCTACGGTTTTTATTTATTTCTTCGATGAATAGTTCACAATGATTTCACTCATTTTTTTTGGATTTCGTCGCTTGTCACGAATAATTTGATAACTAACAAGAACGATCAAAATCAAAATCACGCCTGTCAAAACGTACAATACTTGTATTTGTTCTCCCAATGGTGGTAAAACGTTTTTTTTAGGCGGTGCGCTTGGAGTCACTGATTCTTTCGGATCACCGGTATCCGGCTTCGTAGGGCTTGTTTCTTGTGTCCCATTTGAGTCAAACTTTAGTTCTCCAGTGACTTCAATGTTATTAGAACTAGCTTCTATGTGCGTTTGTGGCAATCCAATGATCAATAGACCTAAAACCATGAACAAACAAAGAATTGTTTGTTTTTTTTGTTTCATCCAATCACCTCACGATTTGAACTATGGATACGGATCTCCAGCTTCATCTAGCGCTTCAATATTCAGTGTCAACGTACTTGCAATTGAGATTGATCCTTTATCCGTTGGAAAATCAAGAACATCAGTATCAACATCTCCTTCAAAAGTAAACGTCGCTGTACTAGCTCCTGTTAAATCACCTGGACGTGCATTCGGTGAAGCTAAAGTCATAAAGTCTTCTGATATGGTTGTATTTACCGAACCATTTTCAATCAAAAGATTGCTGGCTCCTAAACTACCAACCAATGTTAACCGATCGATTGCTGAGATATCTCCAGAAGAAACTGTGTAATTTCCTAGACTGATTTTTACTGGACGACCGGAATGATTGGTGATCTTATGCTCTCCACCTAGAATTGTCTTATAGTCTTCTGGTTCAGTGAAGAAGACCGCTTTTAAAGGTAACGTCACATTCAACCATTTATCTGGATTGCCTGGTTCCGGTGCCTCCGGATCTGTGTTGTCAAATCCTAAAGTTCCATCGATTGCCACATCTGCCGTCTTATCGATCGATCCACCTAATGAATTATCAATCGTCTGGTCATCCCCATTGATGATCACATCAGCTTGAACACTGGCCCCTGCTGCTAAAATCGTGCCGAACATCAAACCTGTTGCTAGAATATTTTTTACTTTCATTTTGTTTTCTCCTTTATTTATGTCTTTATATCCTAAAGCATGATTGCTTTATTCCGTTTTTATTGATTGACATTGATGGTCACGTCAACCGTCGTTTTACCCATAAGCTTTTTATTTTCTAAATCATAAAACTCTAATTCTACTACTCCTGGATGCGTGCCTGTCGTTAACTCTTTTGCCAATGTCAATTCAGTTACTTCATATCCAGGCTCCAATAAGCCTGTTTCATATAATGTTTCTTTAGAATCCTTCATGGACAATATTGCTTGTTGCCCATAACGATTGGTCGGCAAGTTTTGGATCCAGATATTGCCCGTTTTTCCATCCGCATTGACACTGACTTCTGGATACACATTGATAGTTACATTACTATCATCTACCGCTTGATTGGCATATTTTTTCAATTGGTCGCCTGTCATTTTTTCCGCATGTTTGATCTCCGGAAAATCGTCCGACAAAATCTGCGTTGGTTGGTTATTGACATACCAATACCAACCAATCGCAACGATCGTAAGCAATAATAAAAGAAGCGCCAGTAATCTTTTTTTCTTTTGTTGTTCATTTTTTTCAGTTATTTTCTGTGTTTCCTGTGTGATCATGTTCACCTTCTTGTGTGTGTTCGATTTATCTTCGCAGCAAAGTGTAAACTCAACTTGCCTGTTACTTTATTATTTTGTGTGGGATCACCAAAATATTTCCCTGTAAAACCAAGTGACATTTGGGAATCTGATGGCACTGATTCGGTCCATTGTGCACCAGCAAAAGTACTTGCTTGTCCAACTAACGGCTTGTCAGATGGCGTCGCACCGATTCGTTGCAAATATAAAAACATTGATTCGCTCGTCGCTTCTTGTTCCGATGAATCTAAAAAGACAATATTCGAAGTACTTGCTAACTCCACATCGTTTTTGGTATGGAAGGAAACTGTCAATTCTGTCGTTGTCGAATGATTGATCACCTGATAATCATCACTAGTCACTTGATCGTCTAAGACGTCAAAAGCCATTCGGACTGGTAACGTTACATGGATCGCTGGATCACTTTCCACCACAAAAGGAACGGTATATTCCCATGTGGCTTTTTCACCATTAACCAATGACTCGCTGACAACGATCTTGCCAGTCGTCGTTCCTTCTTTGGACGTATCGGGATATTGAGTGAAACCTTCAATTTTCAAGGTAGGATATTGACTGATATCTAAATATCGTCCAATTTGACGATCCATATCTTCACGAGACATTCCTAACACTGTTTTTTGTTCACTTGGATTTAAACGATCGATGTTTATTCGTTCAAATCCATTCGCAGTGATTTGATAACGGCTTCGATTATCCGATATCCTTGGTTGCACCACATTATCTTTGATATTGTCCAGTCTGCCATTGGCTTCCGCATGGAAAATTTCTACGATATCGCCTTTCGCCACTGATAGTCTTCGATTTGTTCCGAAACCATTCAAGGTATCCAACCTTTGATTACCATTAACAGAAAAATCGAAATCTGGCGTTTGTGCATTCATTGGACCATTAGAAACAGTTACTTGGTTATAGTGCCTGATTTGATAGTACATATCATTTCCAAAATAGGAATGAACCGAAGTTCCAGCTAATGCACTATTATAGGTCGCAACAATTTGCGTTTGATCACTGTTCAAGCTTAAAGTTGCTGCTCGTAGGTCTGTTCCTTGAAAACTAATTCCTCTTACATTTAACGAATGACCAAACTGATAAGTGACTGGTACATCGATCGTAGCCAATACTGTGCCATTTTTTGAAACCTCTACACGTGCAGATTGACCATTCAGTGAATCTGGGAAACTTACAAAACGCGCGTCATAATCATCTGTTTCAGTTTGATCTTTGAAGACTTTGACAAAGTCTTTTGCCTGATAATCCGTTTCTCCATATCCATAGTTCAAGACTTGGCTATTCGGCTGGATATCTGTGTAATTTCCGATACCAGTAAAGCCAATGATGCCTTGTTCATTGATGACCCCGATTGAAAAACGCTCGGCATTATTCCGATTGATCTGGAATGTACCTGTTGTGACCTCTCCTGCCAAGTCCGCTTGATATGGATTGAATAAGCGAACAGGGTGTCCTGTAAGATCTAAAGTTACTGTTACTTGGTTTGTTGAAACAGCTGTATCTACTTCTGGTTGGATCGAGTTGAAGAACTCGGAAGTTTGTGCCCCATTCGTCTGCCACCTCAAGTATGGGTATGTTCGATTGGCACTGCTCCCCAAAGCAAAACCTGTGAACCACTTTTCACCAAACCCAAGCTCCGTTATGGTTGCATCGATCAATCCTGTAGTGCTACGCGCTTCACCCACACCACTTGTCGTCGTTTTTCTTGTAGTGCTTGCATCAAAATAAACATTGTTTGCTGTAATTCCTGTGGTAGTATTCGAAATCGGTTCTCCAGCAGTAAATCCTGCGACGAATAAATTCGTGAGCTGTGCGGTTGCAGTTGCACTTATCGCTCCGATCACTCCTTGTCCATTTGATGAACCAACACCATAATTATCGGTCATCACTAACTGACCACTGTCTTCAATCCTACCAATAAATCCACCAGAACCATTAGCAACATTTCCAAGAATATAGCCACTGTGATAACTCTCATTAATCGTCACATTTCCTGCTAAACGACCAATAAATCCACCAGCATAACTATTTCCACTTCGAAGATCACTCGAATTGATACTTCGTTCAATGTGTACTTGACCATTTTCTGTAACAAAGCCAATCAACCCTCCACGATAGCTAGATATTGAAGAATTGACCGTTGAGCGAGTCTCGCTATGCGTATCGGTGATCGTTACTGTACCAGATACTTCACCGATCAATCCTCCTAGATTCAAGGAGTAATTATTACCACCAGTAAAATTCACTTTTGAACTAGAATGACTCATGGTAAGCACTCCTGTCGTGCGACCAACGAGACCACCTAGTAAACCGTTTGAAGTATTCGAGTGAAGATTACTTGAGACTTGGCCATTCGTAATCGTTAGTTGTCCACTGTTGTTTCCAACGAAAGCCCCGCTCCCATTCGACTGGTTTGAAAGAATACTACTGCTACTGTCCATTCTGATATTCTCAAGTTCAACAATACTTCCTGCGCTGATTACGGCAATCACTCCTGCAGTATAGTTGGTAAATGACTGACCTCTAGTATTCGTCACTCGTAAATTTTCAAATGTTAGATTCTCGATTCGTAAAGGATCGTTTCCGACTGAGCGAATAAATGCTAAGTCTATTTCTCCACTAGTCAACGTCAAATTCTTGATGACTGCATGATTACCGATCAATTTCGCTCCATATACTTGTCTACCAGAAAAAGTACCTGCATTTGCCATATCGATTGCTATTCCATCTTCTGGTTCAATCGAATAGTTTTCATCATCTTTATCAAAAGGCGCTTGACTATTCAGAAAGCGACTTAGATCTTCTGCCGTTCGTATGACCGTTTGTACATAATTTGCCGTCACTGTTGCATCTTCTGTCCCCATCGTGAAAGTAGCCGTTCGATTTTCCTGATCAAATCTTGTCACCGTACTCCCTGTGCCAGTCACGCTAAATCCAACAAAGCGATACCCTGCATTTGCTTCAGCCGCCTGAATCGTTGTGGTTTCCCCTTCGATAAAATTCGTTCGGTCAGCGTTTGGATCAGCTGCACTTCCTGCCAAGGGATCACGGACCAGTGTCAAACTCATTCGCCGTGCGGTAAATCCAACCACTCCTTGTTGATTGATGACACCAATCGATACTCTTGCAACAGATCCACGATTGAAAGTGAAGGTTCCTGCTGTCGCTTCACCAGCTAAGCCAGAGCTGTATGGATTAAATAGTTTTAAAGGCTCGTTTTGTAGATCTAACGTGACCGCCACTTGATTGCCCGTCACTTGACGATCGACCATTGGATCGATGCTATCAAAAAACATCGATGGTTGCGTATTTTGCGTCTGCCAACTGAGATACGGATAGGTTTTATTCGTTCGTTGAGCGACTGAAAAATCGGTCCGCCAACGATTCCCAAAACCTAACATAGCGGTTGTTGATTCGATCAACTCTAGCGTAGTTTTCGCTTCCCCTACACCTGTCGTTGTTGCTTTATTCGTGGTACTGGAATCATAATAAACATTGGTCGCAGTAATACCTGTCGTATCTGAGGTAATTGGCTGTACCCCTGTAAAACCTGCAACAAATAGTTGGCTGAGTGTCACTCGATCCGTTAATTGATTGATCCCGATCACACCATTGCCATTGGAGGATCCAATGCTATAACTATCCACGACACTGAGTGCGCCATTGCCTTCGGTCATACCAATGAACCCAGCAGTTCCTAGACTTGTACTTCCTTGGACATGTCCATTGTGATAGCTTTCCTCGATTTTAGCAGTTCCTGACATCCTTCCGATAAATCCACCCACATTACTGTTATTTCCTCGCATATCACCGGCATTGATACTTCGTTGGATCGTGACATCTCCTGAGAAGGTCACTCGACCAATCATTCCACCTCGATATGTTCCGCTCAATGAATTGATTGCTGTTTGGCTTTCACTTACAGAATCAGTGATTATTACCTCACTACTGGTTTCGCCCACTAGTCCACCGATATTTAATGTATATGAACCACCACCAGTAAAAGTAACTCGAGAAAGACTACTCTCAATGGTCAATGGACCGTCATTTTTACCAACAAGTCCACCCATTAGTCCATTAGCTGTGTTGGAGTGTAACGTTCCTGAAACCTCACTGTTTTTGACCACTACTGAACCCATATTATTCCCAATCAACCCTGCACTTCCATTCGGTTGATTCGCTAAGATTCGGCTACTCTCATCGATCGTGATATTTTCAAGCTCCACTGACTTACCGCTTGCTACTTGACCGATGATTCCAGCTGAATTAGACGATGATCGTGTATTATTCAGCGAGATACCAGCTAAGGTCAGATTCTCGATTCGTGAAAGATTACTGCCATTGATTGTTTGGATCAATCCAAGGGAGGCATTTTGAGATACTAATGAAAGATTTTTGATGATCGTGCCATTTCCGATCAGATGACCAGAAAATTGACTACGTCCTGAAAAATCACCTTCTCCTGACATGTCGATCGTTTGATTTGTTTCTGGTTCGATCGTGTAAGTCTGGTCGTTTGCATCATAAGGAGACTCACTTCGTAAAAACTTTCCGAGATCATCGGCATTACGGATAATCGTTGAGGCGTATTCTGCTGTGATGACCGTGTTTTCAGTTCCAATCGTTACTGTCGCTGTTCGTGCGTTCAAATCGATGTTGGAAACTGAACTCCCCGCACCAGTTACACTGAATCCAACAAAACGATACCCTTGGTTAGGTGCAGCTGCTTTGATCTGTGTCGTTTCGCCTTCAAGAAAATCATTTTTTTCAATCTCCGGATCATGATCGCTACCAGCGATTGGATTGCGAGCGCTCGTCGCCGTCATTCGCCGTGCGGTAAATCCAACGACGCCTTGCTGATTGATGACACCAATCGACACTCTTGCAATAGATCCACGATTGAAAGTGAAGGTTCCTGTTGTCGCTTCACCAGCTAAGCCAGAACTATATGGATTGAATAGTTTCAATGGCTCATTTTGTAGATCTAATGTTACCGACACTTGATTACCCGTTACTTGACGATCGACCATTGGATCGATGCTGTCAAAAAACATTACCGGTTGCGCGCCTTGGGTCTGCCAACTCAGGTAAGGGTAGGTTTTATTCGTTCGTTGAGCGACTGAAAAATCGGTCCGCCAACGATTCCCAAAACCTAACATAGCGGTTGTTGATTCGATCAACTCTAGCGTAGTTTTCGCTTCCCCTACACCTGTCGTTGTTGCTTTATTCGTGGTACTGGAATCATAATAAACATTGGTCGCAGTGATACCTGTCGTATCTGAGGTAATTGGTTGCCCTCCCGTGAAACCAGCGATAAAGAGTTGATTCAACGTAACATTACTTGCTAGTTGATTGACTCCGATCACTCCATTACCGTTGGAAGAACCAATACTATAACTATCCATGATGCCAAGGGCTCCACCGCCTTCAGTCAAGCCGATGAATGCTGCGGTTCCTAGACTTGTACTTCCTTGGACATGCCCATTATGGTAACTTTCTTCGATTCGAGCAGTTCCTGACATTCTTCCGATAAATCCACCGACAATACTGTTATTTCCCCGCATATCACTAGCATTGATGCTTCGTTGGATCATCACATTCCCTGAGAATGTGACTCGACCAATCATACCACCACGATATGTCCCACTCGCTGAATTGATTGCGGTGTGACTTTCACTTCTAGAATCAGTGATTGTGACCTCACTACTGGTTTCACCAACTAACCCTCCTATATTTAAGGTGTAAGAGCCTCCTCCAGTAAAAGTAACACGAGAGACACTATTTTCAATCGTTAGTTGTCCTTGGTTTTGCCCAACTAATCCGCCCATCAATCCATTAGCAGTGTTGGAATGTAAGGTTCCTGAAACCTCACTGTTTTTGATCGTTACTGAACCTTGGTTGTTTCCAATCAACCCTGCATTTCCAGCGGGTTGATTGGCAGCAATTTGGCTACTTTCATCGATCGTAATATTTTCAAGCTCGACTGTTTTCCCGCTTGCTACTTGACCGATGATTCCAGCTGAATTAGACGATGATCGTGTATTATTCAGCGAAATGCCAGCTAAGGTCAGATTCTCGATTCGTGAAAGATTACTGCCATTGATTGTTTGGATCAATCCAAGGGAGGCATTTTGAGATACTAATGAAAGATTTCTAATAATCGTACCATTCCCGATCAAGTTACCAGAAAATTGACTACGACCTGAAAAGTTCCCTTGTCCAGACATATCGATTGTCTGATTGGTTTCTGGTTCGATCGTGTATGTTTGTTCATTTGAATCATAAGGAAACTCGCTACGTAAAAACTTTCCGAGATCCTCTGCATTGCGAATGACTGTCGAGGCATACTCCGCTGTGACTGTCGCATTTTCAGTCCCCATTGTGAAGGTTGCGGTGCGATTTGCTAAATTAACATTCGTAATCGTCCCGTTTCCTGTCACATTAAAGCCAACCAAACGATAGCCAGGAGACGGTGCTCCTGCTGTGACCGTCGTTGTTGCACCGACCACCAGACTAGTCGTCGGCGCAGTCGGATTACTTGCACTTCCAGCCTGTGGCGAACGTGCTAAAGTTAAGGTTCGATTACTCAGTTCGTAACGTGCAGTAACTGTTGCGTTTTGAGAACCCATGGTAAACGTGCCTGTTCGATTAGATGTATTTACATTCGTGATTGAACTTCCCGTACCACTCACATCAAATCCTGCAAACTGATAACCAGTCGCTGGGGCTGCAGCGGTGACCGTCGTTGTTGCACCTTGTGCCAGTGTGGTCACAGGCGCCGATGGATTTGCACTCGCTCCTTGCGATGGATTTCTAGCAAATGCCAAAGTATGAGCGGGTAATTCTGTAAAACTGCCACGGATCGCTTGGTTTACCGTTGCTACAAAGTTCGGATAATATGAATGATTCCATATAGTTGCAAAATAAAAATAGGTATTGAATATCCAATCCAAATCTACCGTAAATGAATTTGCTCTTTGACTAGTAAAAGAAGCATCACGGATACGCTCAACTCGTATAGTAAATTCTTGAAAATCCGCTAAAGTCCCTTCATTCAGATTGGATGGCGATAAAACTGGACCTTTTATTTGGTAAGGTGTTGTTTCTTGAATAGTAAAGTGAAAATCTCCTTGTCCATGTTGAATCGTATTCACTCCAAATTGATACTGATTTCTTGTTGGCATTCCATAAAAATCGACTCCTGCATACAACAAACTATTTCCGTCGCGATATAAAAACTGCCTAGGCAACATAATTCGCCCTACAATACTATTTCCTGTTCGGTTACCTAACTGATTACTCCCCGACCATACAATGGACGCTCGGCTGTCATTTAAAAAATAATTCCTAAAAGTTGTTGGAAACTGTGTACGGTTTCCACTGGCATTTCCTTGTAAAAATCTAGAGATCCAAAAATTATCTAGCGTATTCAATAGCTGCGCATTTCTTGGTTCCCTATCTAATAAAGGTCCATCTTCCACCACTTCTTCTGGCGTCGCTTCTACCGGTTCGCTCTCGTCCTCAGTCGCCTCCTCACTTTCTACCAATGTTTCTTCTATTGTTTCCTGTGTTTCACCAATATCTTCTACCTGTTCTTCTACACTTGACTCGTTGATCGTCTCAGCAATAACGCTGATACTATTTCCTAATGACGAAAAAAGCAGCAAGATAATTACAATCATATGTAAAATTTGTTTCTTATAAAAATGAGTCATTTCCTCCTCCTACTCTACACGTATTACTTGACGTGACGTAATCTGCTGATTTTTTGGCAGAAAGTTATACTCAATGTATTGAATGTACTGACTTATGGTGCTTCGTTTTCTACTTAATATCTTCTATTGTACGATTGATACCCTACACAACTGTTCTTCGTAATAGAACATGCCTACTTTTTTTGATATCCGCTAGTTGTATGTTTGACTAATTAATTGTATGCACCCCTTTCTTATCCAGATGAAACTATGATATTAAATAACAATGTAATAAAACTATTATTTTTTCATCTTTTGATTATAATAACACTAATCTACTTTTTGTTTATTTTTATTTTTTTCTCAAACAAAAAAAATAAAGCACTACCTTATTTCTATAAGTTCCGTAATTCTAGCAATAGTCATTGGTTACAATACACGCGCCCATAGTCAAAAACTTTTTTTTTATTATTTAGAAAAAAATATCACACTATGCACCTAGGAAATTTCTGCATAATTTTTATTGGAAAAACAAAATCTCCTCACTTTTAAAAAATAACAAAATTATTTAAAAAACAATTATTCGATAAAAAACACTGCAATTCCAACTATTCCTCCTTGATTTAAAACACATTATTTTTAAATTATCATGAATTTTCCATTTAAAACGTTTGTTTTTTTTGTATACTTATACTATGCACATCTTCCCCTTAGCCTATCTAACTATGTGTTTTAACATTAAAGAGAGACTCTATTTCTTACATATCTATAGAAAAATAAAGATTGGAAGCCAGAATAATGGAAAATTTACCCATCACCTTACAACTTGATAATCAGTTTAAACGACAATATCAAATTTTAAATTTAGTACATAAAAATAAAACCAACCAGTTAACAATCAATGATCTTGCTCTTGACTTAGAGAAGTCAAAGCCTACACTCAAAAAAGACATTGAAGAAATCAATCAAGCGTTGAATGAGCAGTGTGTTTCACTAAAGATTGATCATAAAGGACTATTATCATTCCAATACAAAAAAGTAATGACGATCGATTCGATGATCACCTTATTAGCAAAAAGGACCATCACTTACCAAATCATGGATCTATTACTTCATAATGTGACCTACTCAACCGATGAATTAGCCGATGCCTTGATGGTCTCTAGAAGTACAATTTTTAAAACGATTCGTCATATGAATAATATCTTGAAGGAATTCAGCGTGACGATCACTACTGGACCATTGACTTTGTCAGGTAGAGAGGAAGATATTCGTTTTTGCTTTTTTGCCTTTTACTCAAGTTTTGGCGATAGTACGATCATTGATTCAGATAGTGAGATCGATGCTCAGTATTTAGTTGACGAAGGTCATAAAAGAGATCACGCCTTTTTACATTTTAGCCATTTTCGTGCCGCTTTATGGCTGTCGATTGCAAAAGCGCGGTGGAAGTGTAAAAAACTTTGCAACTTGAATCGAAGTATCAAAGTGTTGATCAAAAGTAGTAAAGGCTTCTCTTCACTTGAGCCATTATTACAGGATTACTATCTTTCACGCTCAAATGAAACGCTCTCATTAAATGAAACGATGTGGTTATATTTAGTCTCACTTCATTGTATTTCCTACACACGTCAAAGTAATTTAGATGATGGACGCTCCTATGCATTTTATCGAGAAGAAAACCCTACTGTCATCGAAGTGATCCAACGTTTTCTAGCGACTGTTTTCCCAGAACACATGATCAAAAACGGGACACTAGAAAAAATGGAAGCCTACTTAGTCAATGCGCGTTTACTTTCTAAAATGAGCCATACTTACGAATTACATTCACCAACTATGGTTACTCAAATGAAAGCACGTTATTCTGAGATCTACCAAGTATGGCTTGAAAAATTGACGCTTCTAAAAAATAATCCATTGTTTGGTTTTGTTCATATCGATTATCTCGCAGCTGCGTTGACAACGTTTCATGCTTCGCTTTTGATGAGACAGTCGTATCGTCCTTTACGTATTTTGTTTACGATCCAAGGACCGCCATCTTTAGATGATTATATCCTGAATGAAATTGAGACACTCTTTATGCAACGTTCAACGATCGAATTTCAAATTGAACATGCTGTCACAAAAGAATCGATCGAAACCTACCAAGCTGATCTAGTAGTTTGTAATTATGATCTTCATTTGATCGATGAACAGACTTGCCAAATTCATCGCATCTCCAATGTTCCGACGATTGCGGACTGGCGTCTTTTAATGGAGACGATCACTTATTTGTCTTTGCCTGCTTATTTAGAAAATAAATAGAACAAAAACGCTACTTGTCCTTTATTCGCGAAATAAAAAAAGAGTAACCTGCTTTTGATCACAGGTTACTCTTTTTGTTCGGTCATCTATCTGATACACTATCAAAATTTAAAAATATTTTCTTTTTTTTCTTTTCTGCCTCCTCTAAAGCCTGACGATAGTCAGAGATTGGATATACAGGAGCTGTGGTTAGTAGATTCAATTGTCCCTCCTCAACCAAACGGAATAATTGTTGAAATACTTTCTGCCATTCTTCATTTGAAACCGAGTCAGCCCAGTGCCTTAGATGATAGACTTTGGCTTGGATCGGCAACGTATGGAGAAATGACCAATCAACTTGTTGACCAGATAGCAACCCGATCGCAATGAACTTCCCATAAGGTTGGACCGCTCGTGCAAGGATCTCACCACTTTCCCCTCCAACTTGATCAACGGCTGCGCGGACCCCTTTGGCATTTGTATGTGCCAAAATTTGAGTCAATGTTGTTTCTTCATCCCAAACAACGACCAAATCTGCTCCTAGTTCGGTTAACTCTTCTTTATATTTTTCGTGTCGAACAATTACAATGACTTTAAATGATAAAATTTTACTCAATTGGATAAAAATTCTGCTAATGGAGGAATTTCCTGCATTAAGCAAAACATGATCTCCTTTATTCAGGTCCAATTCTTTTGTACAGATCAACCAAGCAGTTACAGGATTGATGTACATTTGAGCAGCTGTCAGTCGATCGATCGAAGACGGGACAATAATGAGGTCTTTCTTTGATACTATGTGATAGGTTTGCCAAGTTCCTGCTACTCGTAGTGGTAAGACGTATTGTCCTATCATTTGCTCATCCTGAGGATCAGTGACTTGGATTACTTCCCCGACACCTTCATATCCAGCGATTTGTGGCAAGCTAATACGGTGCGCATAAGCCCCATGGATTGGTATCAAATCAGAAGGATTGATTGGCGCCATCAGCATTTTGACCAAGACTTCTCCTTGTCTTAAAGTGAGTGGCTGCTCTTCTAGTTGCACAACCTCTTGCGGTAAACCAAACTCTCGGTAAATCAGACAGTGATTTTTCATTTTTTTCTCCTTTGGTGATCGTTGGGTTCTTTTAACCAGTGTATCATTTCCCTGAAATAAAAAGAAGACTGTGTGCCACCCTAGAAACGAATAAACGGTGGGAACAGAAGTACTATCTTCGACAAAAAGACGACGGCCACAAAAATTTAAAGAAGCAATTTTCATGGCTGTCGCTTTATTTTTTGAGACTAAAAACTTCTATTCCCACCTCTTGTGCTATGATCAATGAACTAAGTAGCCTTGGGATCATAGCACGTTACAGATCACTTCCTAGCAACTACGTATCAGTTGACGGCTACGACTGTTACTTTGACTGTTTTTTCCCCAAACCCATACTGATTCGCCATCAGTACCACTTCGTATTCGCCAGGAATAGGCAACACGTTGTTCTCTTTGATGACTGCACCTTTCACGACTTTGCCATCACTATAGACGGTTCGTGCATTTGTTGCTTTGATGATAGAGGCATCATCTATTTCATCCACCGTAATAACGGCATCTTCTGCCATAAACACATAGCCTTCTGTCAAATTTTCAGAACGAACGATCACTTTGACTGTTTTCTCAATATCCCCTTTATCAATACCAATCGTTACTTCATAGTAGCCAACTTCATCTTTGACTGTCGATGCTTTGATCACTGGTAACGCTTCTACTGGTTGACCAGATAAATCCGTTACAGTGGCCCCGACCGCCACTAAAATTGATTGGTCATCGGTCTGACCGACAGTTACAGCAGCATCCGCTGCGCTTAAAATATACTCTTGTTGTGGTAGTTGTTCCCCAACTACTTTGATTTTCACTGTTTTTTCTACACGGTCATCTTGTTCGATACCGATTGTCGCTTCATACTCTCCTGGAGTATCTTTCACTGTACTAGCCTTGATAATCGGTGTACCTTGTTTTCCTAGCGTTTGGTTGAACACATACGCGTTCGTTGCTATAAGAAGGGAATAATCATCGGTCTGGCCGACCATCACTTCTGCATCGTCTGCTAACAATATATAATCAAAAGCAGGATTTTCAGAATCATTTTCTTCAATCGTTACAGTGACTGTTTTTTCAACCGAAGGGTTTTGCTTAATCCCTAGAGTGACTTGGTAAACACCAACTTCCGCTTTGATTGTTGAATCTTTAACGATAACAGTGATCGCTCTTCCCTGACTATCATAGGCATAGGCGTTCGTTGCTTCGATGATTGAACGATCATCTGTACGTTCGATCGTAGTAAACCCATCATTGGCGTAAAGTTCATAGGACAATTCAGGTTCAGTTGTATCCTCACCAATGACTGTCACTTGGATTTTCTGCTCGATTGAAAGGTCTTTATCAACTGTAATCGTTGCTTCATAGATACCTGCTTTGTTTTCAACGGTTGACGATTTGATCATTGGATAGGCTTCATAGGATAAACCACCATCTTTGTCAACGACTTCTGCACCACTTGCCCAGAGGATCGCTTCCTCATCCGTTTGATCAACTTCCAAAGTGACATTTGTTTCCCACACATTCAAGCGATACTTTGGTTGGTTCTCTAGCTGTTGAACAGTCACCTTCACCTTTTTTTCAACAGCAGCATCTTGTTCAATCCCAAATATGACCTCGTAGGTTCCAGGAGTATCTTGCACCGTTGATTCTTTGATGATTACTCTTGCCACTTTTCCTGTTGTTACATCAAAAGCATAAGCTCCGCTTGCATCTATCAACGATTGTTCATCTGTATGACCAACATAAACTGTTGCATCCTCAGCGAGAAATTGATATTCGTGAACACCTGTCACTCCATCATTTTCTTGCATCACAGTGACAGTGATCATTTTTTCAAGACTTAGATCTTTATCTACAGCAATCAGTGCCTTGTAAGTTCCTGGGATGTCTTGCACAGTCGATGACTTGATCACGGCTTTTGCATCCACTGCTTCACCACGCTGATTCGTGATCTCGACATTAGCAGCTGCGATGATTGAAGCATCATCCGTTTGTCCTACCATGACTGTAGCATCTTGCGCACTGAATGTGTAACTTTCTTTATCTGTGATAGTAACTTTGATCGTACGCTCCACCCGAGGATCTTCTTTGATCCCTAATGTCATTTCATACTCACCTAATTGATTTTCAACGGTTGAGCTTTTTACGATCACATCAAATAACTCGCCCTTTTCATTACGTGCATAGGCACCAGCAACTTTTAGAATGTAATCAGTATCAGTTTGTCCTACTAGTACGGTCACGTCTTCTGCTAAAATCGTATATTTTGTTTCTTGCTTATCATTTAAAACTGTAACGTTTACTGTCTTTTCCACACTGGCATCTTCTTTTAAGCCAATGGTCATCTGATATTCCCCTGGCTTTTCTTCAACAGTTGTTCCTTTGATATAAGGTGTGAAGCCACTTAGCGGCTCCCCTTCTTCATCAACGACTTTCACATCTGCAGCCACTAAGAGTGAGGCAGAGTCAATTCTTTCGGGCAAGACAGTGGCATCATAAGCGACTAACTCATACTTTTGTTCTAAACTATTGATTTGTTCTTGGACGGAGGTGATTGATCCTAGTAAAGACTGATTTAGTTGACTCGTCTGTATAGAATCATTCTCCTTGCTCTTTTCTACTGATTGATTTGCAGCTGACACATGGGAAACTGGCACCATCATTGTTGACACAGTGAGACCGAGCAACATCAATTGACACATTGTTTTCCTTTTTTTCATAATGTAGATCATCCTCCTAAGAAAATTTAGCTCACCAATTATCTATGAATAGATTCTTCACCCATTCATAGCCCCCTTTTATTGGCGGTTTTTTGTAAAGAAATAACAATCCACATCCTTTACACCAAGAATAATAACACCATTTATCATCATTATCGTGCTTATTATTTCCTATTATAGAAATAAATTAACACCAATAAATTAGAATTATTCGCCATTGATTATTGCTATAAAAGAACGCTGAATTATTAGAATTCTCCCAGTATCATATTTTTTTAAAGAAATAAAAAAAAGAACATTAAAATGTTCCAACTATGATTCTATGGATTCTCCATTACTGATCAACCATTTGATGATATACTTGATTGATGAAACCCTTATCAAATAGTCACAATAAGCAATGGAAGGAGTGATGCTTTTATGGATACAGCTTATCGATTAAAAATGAAAATACAACAAAATGAGCCGATTGAAGATCCGATGCTCTATCTTGAGCAATCACTGATCGTCAAAAAATATGAGCAACAAGAGAATCTATCCAGTCTAGGTAAAATTTTTGCTTTAATCGGTTTAGCAGAAATCCCTTATGCAAATCAATTACCAGTTACCCAGTCATTGATCCAATATGTAGAAGAAATGGTTGCGACACCAGACGGTTTTTCTTATACCGGAAAAGCAGAAGATATCGTTCCTTGTTACAACGCGATGTTACTGGAGACCTATGTTCGTCTCGGTTTAGGACAGACACTCCCTGCCCAGCGAGCACTCACGTGGATCAAAAACTATCAGCTCTTTGAACGTAATCAAACAACCTCGTGGACAGGACGTGGTATTTGCCAACATGGTGGTTGCTTAAGAAAAACTCCTTGTTACATTGGCATCGGAAAAAGTGTTCGTGCATTGATCACTTATCAAAAAATGGTGGATCAATCTGATCCACAAGTAAAACAAATGATTACTGATGGTGTGATATATATGGAAAAACATCAATGGTTCAAACGTTTGTCGAATGGACAGCCCATTTCTGCACATATTACAGAAAATATGTTTCCACAAGGCTATGTTTTATCCCTGACCGATCTTATCTACATTGCTTCTCATACTAATGACCTTGATCAAGAGGCTTTACAACCTTTGATTGACTTATTACAAATGAAGCAGACTAAAACAAAAGGTTGGAAAAATGAATATATCTATCGCTATAATGGGTACCAACCATTCAGTATGCGCCGTCATGACTGTCTTTGGATCACTGAAATGGTTTTACAGTTTATTCATACAAATTCGTTAAAATCATTTTAAAAAAATGGTCGATATATAACAAAGGAACCTAATTTTATTTTTATAGCTGTTATTAAAAAAACAAAGGTTTAACATGATCAACTAATCACAAACTAATATAAATCATGGTTTCCTATATAATAACTCCTTATTCTTATTTTGAAATCAAAAAAAACATTTTGTTATGATACTATTAATAGTTTTAAAAATAACACAGAAATGGTATTATTTATTTACGAAGATAATAGAGGAGTGAATGATGTTGGTTCAGTTAAGCAAGTTTTTATTTTGGTTTCCTTTATGTATTGCCGTGCTAGCATTTTTTTATTTCTTTAAATTAACTAAGCGCACTTTCTTGGTGTTCCTAGCTGCATGTCCAGTGATTTATTTTATCACTAAAATCATGGCATACTACTTTTACGATTCTCTGAGGGTGTTTGTATATTACGAAATCGGCCTTCTAATATCTGTGATTTTTTTTATCAGTGTGCTTTATTATTTCTATAAAAAACGCTAACTGACAGAAAGAGATTGTGATCCCTATGCTAAGACTCGTGTTAACATAAGGATCACAACCCCTTTTGGTTACTCTTCTTTTTTCTTCTTACGTATGAATAGAAAATAAATGATCAATAGAATGATAACCCCAAGTAAGACACCCACAACTACATAGACCCACGTCGGGATCGACTGTTGATTTACTTCAGAGATTGCTACCTTATTCACTTCTTTCGCATCACTCTCACTGATGGTAAATTTGCGATCGAATACCCACTCGTTGTCTTTTGCATCTGAGATTGTCAAATGCAAGGAATAATCTCCCGCTTCCAGTCGCTCATTGTCCCAATCGATCGCAAATCGATACGTCGACAAGGGCGCCATTTGCATCTCTTTATCATAGGATACTTCTTTTATGACTTCCTCTGTGGCATCTTTCACCTCAGCTACATATTTCAAATGACCGATCGCATCCATCGTTGGATTCTTCAAGGTTGCTACCACACTTGTTTTCCCAAATGAAATGGCTGGTTCGACGCCTGCCAATTCCACCTTTCTTTGCACTTCATTCGTGTTATTCGTTAATTTCAATCCTAAGACATAGCCATAATTATTAACGATTTGTCCCTCTTGTTCCGCTTGACCTACTTTCATGACATGGATGGCTGCCAAGATTTGTCCATCAAATTCTTTTTCTGGCATTGTAAGGTCAACGCTAACTTCTTGCGACTTTCCACCAGCTAAAGTGATGCTTTCTGGAACTTTCGCAATGTTGTCGATTTGAAATTCGTCCGGTATATCTGGTTCATCCATTGGTTGCGTATAATCAATAAATCCTTGATCATTCGTATAGGCTTGGTTGACTGCAACCTGATAAGTTGACTCTCCATTCGATGTATTTTCTATCAGGAACTTGATCGTTTGTTTTTGACCAGGTTCTAGTTGTAAATCAAAATAAGTTAATTTTTTATTGGCTTGATTTTCTGGAATAATTGCTTTGATATGAAAGCCCACTTCACTCTCAGTCTCTGCCTCGGTGACTAAGGGGAAGCAAAAAGTAAACATGAAACAAATGGCTAAAATTATTTTCCGCATCACTACACCTCATTTATCGATTCATTTGGTTTTTCCCATAGATTTGATCATGAACAAAAACCTATAGAAAGAATTGAAGCAATCGCTGAATGCGATTGCTCCAATCTTCTCAATTCGGGCACAGCCATTAAGAAGCATTTGCCGTATTGTACAATTGATAATTGATCGTACCGTTCAAGACATTATTTACTTGTAAGACATTGCTCGGATCAGTAAAACCAATCGCGATCGATGTTACCGGAGTGGTGATTTGACCGGTATTATTTCCGGCATCTGGTGTAGTAGCTGATTGAGCGACAATTCCAGTTGCACCTGTACCAACTAATTGTGCGCCATTGATTTGGAATGAATTCACAGTAAATGTGGCTGGCGCAGCTGCTCGCGTCAATTGATTATTCGCAACAGTTGCTCTCACTGACCAAGCTTGAGCGATGCTATCATTTGAAACAACGATATTTCCTGGTGTACCGATCGTTCCAGTGCTAAGTGAATACGTACCATTTTCGATTTCTGTTTCAAACGCATAAGTCGCTGGAACGGCATCGAGTCTTAAATCTCCTGAAGTAGCATCGGTAATCGTCACAGTCGTCGGTGTACTTCCAGTTTGTCCTGGTACCTCTGCTGCGAATGCTGCTACCCCACCTATATTTACTAAAATCAACCCTGCGAATACTGCACTCAATGTTTTTGTTTTGTGATTCATTTTTATTCCTCCTTGATTTTCAATTAATCTACATCGGCAACCACATTTACGAGGTTGACCGTCTGTATCGCTTTATAGGTACCACTTGGACTATTAGCAGGAACACTCAACTTAATACTTTCTTTCGGGAAGATCAATCGAAAGTTTTGTTTTGTTCCTTGACTGACTTTGACGAGTTCTTGCGTTTCGCCATAACTGATATTTTCTATATCATTGACTTGATAGACGGTTGTTTGTTCTGTCGTCAACTGTCCATCTTTCATAGAAAGTTTTGCTGCATATTCCTGCTGATTTTTAAAAGCAGATAAGGAATAATCGAGTTTCCACCCATTCGTTCCAGAACGATTGTCAACCACTTCGATCACTAGATCTTGCTTTGCTGGTACTTCAATGTCCGTTTCAGGGACTGGGTAGCGATCAAAAGTCGGTGGTATCACTTTCTTTAAATAAATAGCAGGTTCGATGATTTGGACATTCACTGCTGATTTTTTCTCTTCACCCACAGAAGATGCTCGGATCTTAGAAGGGAAAGCTAACATCATTAGCAAGATAAATAGTAGCAACCATTTGATTTTAGGCTTCATCGCTTCTGCCTCCTTGCAAGATACATCAGTCCGACAAATCCAATCAGCAATGTACCGAGAAATGCAGACGTTCCATACAACAAACTACCCGTTTGCGGAAGCATCCCCTCCGCTTGCGGTTTGCTCGTTCCACTTTCACCCTTATCTGTGGGAGCAACTTCGTCTTTTTCATATAATTCAAACTGGATTTCTTGCTGATCGGAAGCAATCACCTCGTCGGCAAACGCAGGAGCGACTCGCACAAAGCCAGTGAACAAAACAACACTAAGCAGGAACAAAAGATTGGTAGTTATTCGCTTCATCTCATCGCCTCCTTATTCGATCGTAGCTGTGTCATATAGCTTCCAATTGGCTTTCGCTCGTCCGCTATAATCACCCACAGGCAAGAGTTTCGAGCTATTCAACAAAACACCGGCATTTTCACTCATATTCAGCGTATAAAGATAACCTGTCGGTGTCACACTCGCAGAATCAAACACTTTGATTGGTGAATTACCCAAATTTTGAACGGCACTCGTAGGACTTGTTTTCCAGACGAAAGAAAAAGGTGCGTTCGTTCCACTCGTGATCGAAAGACCAACCGACCAATTTCTTGTTGTTCGTGGATCTCTCGAATCCCATACCTTTAATTCTAAGCTATTGCCCGCATCACGATCCAAGATCCCTTTACTTTGACGAACCTTTCGATTCGTCCATTTGAATGTACTCGGTGCCTGTTCAAGTCTTAATTCTCCAGTGTAGGCGACCGTCAGATTCAATGACGCTGCCGGTTCTTCGGGTTTCGTCAATTTCCCAGAAGAGTACACTTCGATGACAAATTTATTTTCACCATAATCAAAATATTTTGTAGGGATCACTAATTGTGTATTTGCATTAAAACTTGTTGCCCCTGTTGTCGTGACATCAGAGAATGGAACATCGGTCAGATAAGTCGTTCCCTTTCTCACTTTGAAACTCAATCGATCGCCGACATCTAAATCTTTCCAATAGAATGTTTTTTGGTACCCAGGATCGCGATTCGCAGAGATATCAAGCGTCTCACTAAAATTGATCACCATATTGACATTTTCCCATGACAAAGCAGTAAATTGATCCGTTTTTCGAACCCAATAATACACGGTATCACCATAGTAGGTGACGTTTGTTGTATCATTTGGCGTCGTTCCCACTGGATTTGCCAAGACTGAACTTCCGTAACTAGTTAGTGCATCGGCTGACAATGTTCTTGTTGGTGCTAAATAACTCAGTGTCGCTGAATCTCCTGGATTGAGATTGATTGCGTTATTGGCTATCGTCGTGACCACTGTGATCACGCCAGTCGTCGCGTTATTTGTCACGACTGTTGATAAATTTGCTGGGGCAATCGTTGACGTCACCCCTGCGGCAGTCGTTTTCGTGATCGTCGGTGTGACTGTCGCATTTGTTGCCAAATTGATTGCTTTCGCATCAAGCACCGTCGTCCACCTCGTAGTATTCAAGGCTGCTTCACCTGTATTTACCTTGATCGTTGATTGGATCTTAGCAGGCTGCTCGCTCATCAAATATTTACTTTTACTTGTATCTGTACTTGGAACAGTCACCGATGTATTGGCGTTGTCCAATACATTACTCGTCACTGTCGCGCCTATCGGTATCGGTGGCTGAGTAAAAGCAAAACGAACTTGTCCTGATACGCTACCGTTGGCCGCTGTAAATCCCCAGTAGGCTCGATTGTTGTTGGTCGCTAATTGCAATTCCGAGTTCAAATCCCCCCAAGGTATCGTTGTGTCAGCAGTTTTTGCCCCATTGACAGGATTCCTAAATGAATAGGTAAAGTTCCGTGTGGCGCTATTAAAGCTATAATTGAACTCGTACCATGTTCCATCTTGGACATTGGTACTGACAGCTCCATTAAGTGGGATCAAGCTGTTGTGTTTGATCCGTCCGGGATTAGCGAGGGTCAAAGTGAACCAATCATTTGCTCCTAAATCACCATTCACTGCATTGATTGGTTGATACGTTCGGCTTAGGTTACCCGGAAAAGTATACGCCATATGTGGCGTACTTCCAGCAGGAATCTGAGCGTCATAGCGTGCTCTACCAGTTACTGCTTCATTGGCAAATAGATCAAATTCAACCGCAAATGAATTACGAATAGCTGTCGTTTCTGGTGTTCTCTGAGCCAATAACTCATAGTAGCCGCCAGTCGCTCCGTAGACTCCCAAGTTTTGACCGTCGACACCTACCGCCCGTGAGTTCGTAATGGCAGTTGTTTTTCTTGCATCGTTATGCATGACAAACGCCACGCCATCTGCTTGTTGTGTGCCGAAATTGACATAGACACGTTGTGAAAATGATTTCGTGAAATCTAAGCGATATGCGTCATTTGACCAAATCGACGTCCAGTTATTACTACCTGAAAGAGAAATTTGTGAAAATGGTTTTCCTCCATTGTCATTTGTATTCGTGACATTTGACACCACAGCCCCACCATTTGGTGCGGCAAATGCGCCACTGATAGGGATAGCTCCCGGCGGTACATATTGAGATCCTGTCCCTGTTGCAAAAGCTTGGGCTGCTCGTGCCATGGGTGGTTGGTAGTCAGAAGAGGACGTGTCCTGTTCTTCCGCTACTTTTGATTCACCGGATGATTGCTGTGTCTCATCCTTCTCTGGACTCTCTCCAGACTCTCTATTTTCTTCCACAGTACTGCTACTGCTATTCATTTTGTCGGTCAGTTCACTTTCTGAAACAGTTGATTGAGCATTCGCTTGTTGCGGAGTCATCTGAACTAACTGTCCTTCTGGTGGCGTAAGCTCCCTCACCACCCCATCATTCCTCTGATAGTGAATAAACAGTCGAATGGGTTGCATTGGTTTGGTAAAGGACAAGGACGTGACTTGCTCTTCTGTTAGCCACTGGTTCTCAGACACTGAGTCTTCATTTAAGAAAAGAGGGACTTTCGCTTCCTTCGAGTCCAGTATAGTCATCATGAATTGCAAAGACTCTGGTAAGCTTTTATCTACGTGGAATTTGACATCTTTATCTGTTTCTTCAAGATAAAAGGCAAGGTGCTCATTTTGGGCAAATGGCTTTGTTTGTTGGCTTTGATCTTCATCGGCATAAGAAATAGAGCAAACGCCTCCAACTAAAAAAGCGATAAAAATAAACGATAACATACAAAAAAACCACGAGTTCGTTTTTTTGTTATTTAGCATCTCCATAGGTTTTCCCCCTTTATCTATCTTCCGTTTGAATGAAGAAGACTTGTGAAACAGTCATGTCTATACTTGGACTGTTTGTAAACAGCATTTGAATGACAATTATTTCTACTTAAATACAAAAGAAGCTGAAAATCTTCAAACGCCATTATGTATAGATAAAGGAAAAGCCTAACTTCAAAGTAAAAATATGTAAACTTTTTGACAATCGCTTTCATTAAACAAAGAATAACACACTTTATTTTTTAAATGAATTTTTATGCTTATAACGTTATGTAATTAGGTAGCGCTTACTTAATAAGATAAAAACCTATAAAAAATTTTATTTATGCTAATAATTATAGTTTTTTCATCATCTATGATGAAGCCAACTTGACACAATTTTTCATGGATGTATAGGAAAAATGCATTGTAATAAAGAAACGAGCGCACAATGATCTATTTCTCTCAACTTGTTTATTTATGCAACTTTGAATCTATGCTTATTGGCGTGTCTCGATCCTCTGATTCTTTTGTAACCCAAAAAAAGATAACACTAGAAACCAAAAGATCAGTTTGACTAATGTTATCTTTATATCATTTAACTATTCTCACCGAGTCAACTCTGACCATTTCCAGTTTTCCACTACTGGCAGATCATGACCTTCTTTCCGAATATACTCTCGATGTTCTTTCAACTGTTGGGTCATTTCTTCAGAAAAAGTCGAAGCTTCTTCACCATAGACAGTCACCGCTGCATGTTGCGCTAAGTGGAAGCGATCCAGTTCACTAAAGACGCGCATATCAAACGGCGTGGTGATATCACCATTTTCTCGATAGCCATGGACCATCAATTGGTGATTGTGTCGTAAGAAGAAAATATCCCGGATCATGCCTTCATAGCCATGGAAAGCAAACAGAATTGGTTTGTCTTTCGTAAAGAACGTGTCAAACACTTCATCACTTAGCCCTCTCGGATCAACAGATGGGTGTCTTAACTTCAAGATATCAACCACATTGATAAAGCGGATTTTTAGTTGTGGAAATGCTTGATTCAATAGTGAGACTGCGGCAAGTGCTTCAAGGTTTGGTTCTGTACCTGCTGCTGCGATCACTAGATCTGGCTCTTCATTCGCAGAAACCGTACTAGCCCAATCGATGATTTTCAACCCCTCATTAGCTAGTTCTTCTGCTTCTGTTGCAGAATAAAATTGCGGACGTGGATGTTTACTTGAAATAATCAAGTTGATGACTTGCTCTTCTTGCAGCGCACGATCCATCACAGCCATCAGACTATTCGCATCTGCAGGCAAGTACTCGCGAATAAACTCTGCTTTTTTCTCTGCTAAATGGGTCAACACACCAGGGTCTTGGTGGGTATAACCATTGTGATCTTGTTGAAAAACAGTGGATGTTGCAATCAAGTTCAATGAAGGATAGTTTTTCCGCCAAGGCTGATCACTGGCTTTACGCATCCACTTGAAGTGTTGCGTCAACATCGAGTCAACGACACGTAAAAAGGATTCGTAACTAGCAAAGAATCCGTGCCGACCTGTCAAAACATAGCCTTCTAAAAATCCTTCTGCTTGATGTTCCGACAATTGACCATCAATAACTCTTCCCACAGAAGACTGCCACTCATCTGAAGCATCTTTAGGTTCCAACCATTGTCGATCAGTCACTTCAAATACTTTATTCAAGCGATTGGATTTTGTTTCATCCGGACCAAAGATCCGAAAATTGGTTGGATTCTTCGTGATTACATCTCTCGCTTGTTCCCCAAAGACCATCATATCTTGTGCAACGACAGCTCCTGGTGTTGTAGTATCTACGGCATAGTTTTTCCAATCAGGCATGACTAACGGTTGGGGATCGATTCCGCCATTTGTGATTGGGTTTGTCGACATCCGGCGATTGCCTTTCGGAGAGAGATCTTTGATTTCTTGGTTGATTCTTCCTTGTTCATCAAATAACTCTTCCGGGCGATAAGACTGTAACCAATCAATCAAATGATCGACGTGTTCCATATGCTCAGAATCGACTGGAATCGGTACCTGATGCGCACGAAACGTTCCTTCAATTTGTTCATTTTCCCACGTCTTTGGTCCTGTCCAACCTTTTGGCGTCCGAAAAATAATGACGGGCCATCTTGGCATCGTGGCTGATTCCGCAGGTGCTTGTCTTGCTTCTTTTTGGATTTCTTTGATTTCCTCGATCACTGTATCTAGCGTTGATGCTAGGATGTGATGAACAACTTCGGGATCTGTCCCTTCAACAAAATAAGGTTTCCAGCCCATTCCTTCGAAATACTTTCGAAGATCCTCATCACTCTTGCGGGCAAGGATGGTCGGATTTGAAATTTTCCCGCCATTCAAATTCAAAATCGGTAACACCGCACCGTCATTGACCGGATTGATAAAGACATTTGAAAACCAACCGCCAGCTAATGGTCCTGTTTCTGCTTCGCCATCGCCTATGACTGTCGCCGCTATCACATCGGGATGATCAAGGATTGCACCTGTCGCATGAGCAAGGGAATAACCAAGTTCTCCACCTTCATGGATCGATCCTGGTGTTTCCGGCGCGGCATGGGATGCAATTCCGCCAGGATAAGAAAATACCCGACATAGATGAGCCAATCCGGCTTCATCTTCTGTAAATTCTGGGTAGATTTCACTGTAACTACCATCAATATAAGAATTAGATACCATCACTTGTCCACCATGACCGGGACCCTCTATGTAAAACATATCCAAATCGTATTTATTGATGACACGATTTAAATGTGCATACACAAAATTTTGCCCAGCTATTGTTCCCCAATGCCCAATAGGATGTGTCTTTACATCTTCCTTAGTTAATGGACGGCGTAATAATGGATTATCTTTTAAATACATTTGAGCAATAGAAATATAATTTGCAGCCCGCCACCAAGCATCTAATTGTTCAAATTCTATTTGTTTGTCTACGTTTGTCATATCGAACACCCCTTCAATCATTGCTAGTCCTAAGAAAGAACAAAAAATGAGTCTGGCCTTTACCAGAGTGTCCAGACTCATCTTCGTCGCTTCTTTCGACTGCTCGCCTATGCTATCGACCTCGATCAGTTGATAACATTACGGTATTTATTTAACTTTAACTTGAATCTCTAATAAATGACATCATAACGCTCTACTTCTTTGAAAAGAGGCATCAGACGTAAGTTTTTCTAAAGTCTCTTACTTAGTCGTTTCATTTATTTGATGACGATATCTTCTAAATCAACCAAGCGTGCCCACGTTTGGATCTGCTCAGTCGTAAGGTGCAATGACACAACGGTATGGTGTCCGCCACCTGTGCGGATCCAAGCACCTACTCCTTCATGGAAATTCGGTTTGACTTTCCAAAGTACGCGTGCCACTGGTAAATGTGGGGCTGCTTCCGTTGGTTCAAAAGCTTCCACTTCATTGATCAACAATTTGTAATGCGTCCCAAAATCTGCCATAGAAACTACAACACCATCGCCTGCTTTACCATCAAACACTAGACGAGCCGGATCTTCTCGATCACCCATCGATAATGGCGAAACAACGATTTTTGGTCGATTGACAGCCAATGTTGGATCTACTTCCATCATGTGAGACTGTAAAATTGCTTCTTTTCCTGGCGTCAATTCATACGTGTAATCTTCCATGAAACCTGTGTCTTTGTTTTGTGCCATGATTTTTAACATCCGATCCAAAGCAGCTGTTTTCCAATCCCCCTCACCGGCAAATCCGTAGCCTTCTGCCATTAACCGTTGGACTGCTAAGCCAGGTAATTGTTGCATACCGTAAAGATCTTCAAAGTTTGTTGTGAAAGCACTGTAATTGCCCGCTTCCAAGAAACGTCTGATCCCGATTTCTTGTTTTGCTTGTACTTTGACATGTGCCTCCCAAGTGTCATGGTCATAATTGGCATAATCAAAATCATAAAGTTGTTTATATTCTTCAAATAATGACGCTACCTCTTCATCAGTGACTTCATCGATCACTTTGACTAAATCACCGATCCCATAATAGTCGACCACCCAACCAAATTGGATCTGTGCTTCAACTTTGTCTCCTTCGGTCACAGCCACATTACGCATATTGTCGCCAAAACGAGCAACCTTGATCGAGAAGCTTTCATTATAAGCCACAGCCACATGCATCCAGTCTGAGATTTGACGTTGCACATCTTCGGATTGCCAATGACCAACCACGATTTCATTTTTCTTATTGAGTCGTGCATTGATAAAACCATATTCCCGATCCCCATGAGCTGCTTGGTTCAAGTTCATAAAGTCCATGTCGATCGTTTCCCATGGGATGCTCTCGTTAAATTGAGTAGCTAAATGCAACAAAGGCTTTTGTAATAATTGTGTGCCACGAATCCACATTTTTGCTGGCGAGAAAGTATGCATCCAAGTGATCACACCTGCTACTTGCTCTTGGTAATTCGCTTCTTTCATGATCGAAGTGATCGTATCAGCAGTCACTGCTAGTTCTTTTAGTACGATCGGATAAGGCAACGTTTGGTGATCATTTAGTGCTGTAACGATCGTCTCCGCATTCTTTTTGACCTGTGCTAAAGCTTCTTCTCCGTATAGATGTTGTGAACCTACGACGAACCAAAATTCTTTTTCACTGATTGCTAACATGTTTATAACTCCTCTTTTTTTTATTTTTTTTGGCCATAATACGCATCTTTACCATGCTTGCGTAAATAATGTTTATCCAATATTCGTTGTGGCAATGGTTCGGAAAAACTATTCAATTGGCGAGTAAATAAGTTCATTTTCGCCACTTCATCCAGTACAACGGCATTCATCACCGCTTGAGAAGCGTCTTTTCCCCAAGTAAACGGTCCATGACCATGTAACAACACTCCCGGGATCGCCATGATATCAATATTTCTATTTTGGAATGTCTCAATGATCACATTGCCGGTCTCGTGTTCATAACCAGCATCGATTTCTTCTTGCGATAAAAATCTTGCACAAGGAACGCTACCATAAAAAGTATCTGCATGAGTCGTACCCATGGCGGGTAAATCGAGACCCGCTTGCGCCCAAATCGTTGCCCACGTCGAATGCGTATGACAAATCCCACCAATTTCAGGGAAATGTTTGTAGAGAACCGCATGTGTCGGTGTATCGGAAGATGGATTTAGTTCACCTTCGATGACTTGATTATTCAAATCAACAACGACCATATCTTCTGCTTTCATTTCCTCATAGCTCACACCACTAGGCTTGATGACAAAATATCCTGTTTCTCGATCAAACGCACTGACATTCCCCCACGTATATTTGATCAAGCCTTGTTTTGGTAAAGCTAAATTCGCTTGATAAACCGCTTCTTTCAGACCTTCTAACATTCTCTCACTCCTTCTTCCATTGATACGATCGCGGATGCTTCGATAGGCAACCCTTTTTCATACAGCTCAATAAACCGTTCGTAACCACTTAAGTCTTCCTCCGTTGGTTCGATCGTCAGACCTTCACTAGTTGAAAATACATCTTTTGCTAAAAATTCTTCCAAAGTCATTGCTTCTGCCGCTTGGAGATAAGCAGCTAATAAGGCGATCCCCCAAGCGCCTCCTTCTCCGGCTGTTTCCATGACTGTGACAGGTGCTTCCATTGCTGAAGCTAGAATCGTTTGAGCAACTTTCGGCGTTTTAAAGATCCCACCATGTGCGACTAAACGATCGATCGTGACTTGTTCGGATTTAAGAATCTCCATCCCTAGACGCATCGCCCCAAAAGCACTTGACAGGTGCATCCGCATAAAATTCGCTAAATCAAACTTACTATCCGGCTGTCTCACGAATAGTGGTCTGCCTTGTTCCATTTTTGTGATGTTTTCGCCTGAGTGGTACCCGTAGCTGAGTAATCCTCCACAGTCGCCATCCCCTTGTAGCGCTTTCAAAAATAAGGTTTCATAAATCTGCTGTGTATCGATCGTCACGCCAAGACTCTCACTGAACTCTTTGAAAATCTTGACCCATGCGTTGATTTCCGATGAGCAATTGTTTGTATGAACCATCGCTACAGGGCTTCCGTCAGGCGTTGTTACTTGATCGATCTCTGGATGGATGTTTACTAACTCTTTGTCTAGTACGATCATTGCAAACGCCGATGTCCCTGCTGAAACATTCCCTGTACGTAACCCCACACTATTCGTTGCGACCATGCCTGTGCCAGCATCCCCTTCTGGTGGACAAACAGGAATCCCTGCAGATAAGTTACCGGATAGATCTAAGAGCTTGGCTCCCTTTTCAGTCAGCGTCCCTGCAACCTCACCAGCCAAACGAATTTCTGGAAGAAGCGTTTCTAACGGTTGCGAAAAGCCTTCCGCTTGTGCCAATTGATCAAAAATAGCAATCTTTTGTGCATCATATCCCTTCGTTTGACGATCGATGGGAAACATTCCTGAAGCATCTCCAACTCCTAATACTTTTTGTCCGGTCAATTGCCAATGGATGTACCCAGCTAAAGTTGTAAAGTAACTAAGATCTTTTAAATGTGTTTCTTTATTTAAAATCGCTTGATATAGATGGGCAATGCTCCAACGCTGTGGGATCGTATAATGAAAGGCTTTGCTCAGTTTTGCTTCTGCCTCTGCGGTAATGGCATTGCGCCACGTGCGAAAAGGAACAAGCAATTCATCGTCTTGATCGAATGCCAGATAGCCGTGCATCATTGCGCTAAAGCCGATAGCCCCTATCGTAGTCAGTGTCGTCTCATACTCCGCAGAAACTACATCGACTAACTGTCCATAACTCGATTGTAACCCCTTCCAAATCTCATCAAGTGAATAGGTCCAAATACCGTTTTCTAACTGGTTTTCCCAATCGTAACTTCCAGCTGCAATCGGCTCATAGTGTTGATCGATCAGCACTGCTTTGATTCTCGTTGAACCTAGCTCAATACCTAGTGCTGTTTGCCCTGTGCGAATCGCTTCTATTCGTTTCAGCCTAGTTTCTTTCGCTTCGATGTCAAACGCCTCCTTAGTTTCTCTTTATGATAGTTACAGTATAAAACTTTTTGTACGTACATGTCAACGATATTATAGTTATTTGTTCGTACATAAACCTTTTTCTTTTTCCTGATAAATTCACATTTGCCATATAAAAAAGGCAAAGAGAGTAAATTCCCCCTCTTTACCTTTTTAAGAGCAAATAATATCTTGCTAGACATTGACTAATTTTCATTAAATAAATTTTTATCGTATCTGGTACACTTAGCGTTTCCCCTCAGCTACTCGCCCTTCTTTGCTGCACTTACTGAATCTCTGATCAACAAACTAGGTTCATAGACGATGTTTTCTCCTTGATCACCCGTTTGGATCGTGTGAATGATCCATTCTGCCGCATCTTTTCCCATCCGCTCTTTTGGATGAGTTAAAGTGGTCAGTTTCACTGCGCCCATCTGACTCAACGAGGAATCATCATTTCCGATGATCGACAATTGCTGCGGTACTTGATAACCCTTTGCGATCACCTCATCAAGCAACTGGCTAGCAACTTGATCGTTGTAGCAGATGATGCCGGTGCTTGCCGATTCTTTTAGCTGTAAGAGGACTTTTTCACCTAGTTTCCCACGAGAATCAGTCGTGTAGGTAATGATATCTTCCGGCGAAAATTGGATACCGTAGGCTTCGCACGCTTGAATAAATCCTTTCATCCGATATTTTCCTTGTAAATCATCAATTTTCGTGATGAACAGTAATCGCTGATGTCCTTGCTGGATCAAATACTCTGTCCCTTTAAAGCCAACTTTTACATCATCAACACAAATCGAGGCGACCGCTAATTCTTCATAGACAGCATTGATCATGACCATCGGGATTCCTTGTTCTCTCAATCGGACATAGAGCGCAAGGTTCGGATTGTATTCATTACTTTTTGTTGGCTCTACGATCAAGCCATCTACACCAAACTGCAGCATTTTTTCTAAACAGTTTTTTTCTTGTTGATGATCATTATTCGTACTAGCTAATAAGAGTGAATATCCTTGTTCACTCAACGCTTTTTCAATTCCTCGGATGATCGAGGGAAATATATAATCCGATAAATACGTCGTGATCACGCCAATCGTCTTTTGATTTTTTCTACTTTCTGATGTTTTCTTATACGCGTCATCGACATATGTTCCAGAACCTTTTTCTTTACGTAGATACCCTTCATTGACTAACAATCCAATCGCTTGTCTTACCGTATGACGGCTGACTTGATAGTCTTTTTGTAATTGGAGTTCAGGTGGTATCGGTTCATTTAGTTTAAAAATTTGGTCAATGATCTTATCCTTTATCTCGTCTGCGATCATTTGATATTTTGTTTTATCCATGGTTACTTTGCCAATCCTTTCCAAAACAAGTTGTCCGAACAATTATTTGATATCATTGTAGCACAACTTGTTTTGGAAAGGATTATTAACACAAAAAAATATCTGTGAGATTCTTTTTATTAGCGCTTTGTAAGGAACAACTGCTCTTTTTCAACTTTTACTTCAAGTGATTTCAAAAGAATTGTAAGATATCTGCTAAGACAGATTCACCATCAAATGTTTCGTAATCTTCTTTACGAATCAATTTGTAAGGAACAGCTTTTACCGTCAGAAAATCTTTTAACCGTTCCACTTCATACTCTGATTGTGGACCGATCATCAGTCCGTCAATATGTTGGTTTTGGATCGCTTGCTCTGCCACGATTGCTGGTGCAGAATATACATGTAGAGGCACCCCTTTTTCATTTGCTGCATTTTGGATATTTTTTACTAGCAGACCAGAAGTGATCCCAGCGGTGCAAATCAATAATATCCGTTTTTCCTCTGTCGATTCCATCCGTTCACCACCTCAAGAAATTTTGCGTTTTTTATTGTAAATATCCAATACGACAGCAAGCAATAAAATCAATCCCTTGATTGCCTGTTGCCAGTCTACTCCGACTCCCATGATCGACATCCCATTGTTCAGCACACCCATGACTAAGCCACCGACGATTGCTCCAGTGATCGTTCCAATCCCTCCAGAAGTCGAAGCTCCTCCAAAGTACACAGAAGCCATCGCATCTAATTCAAGCGAAGTCCCTGCCTGAGGGGTAGCAGCATTTAAACGAGCGGCTAAGATCAATCCTGCTAAAGCAGCCATGACGCCCATATTCACAAATACCCAAAAGGTGATTTTCTTCGTCTTGATCCCAGATAATTGAGCGGCCTTCAAATTGCCACCTGTGGCATAAATTTGTCGTCCAGCGACTGTCCGATTGGTCAAAAATCCATATATCCCAACAATCACACCTAAAATGATCAATATTACTGGAAATCCTTGGTATGAAGCAAAGATATAACTTAATCCTAAGACAAGAACGATCGTCAATGCTGCTTTGATCAAGAATGCGTTCATTGATGGTACTTCAAATAAATTTTCTTTTCTTCGCGCTCTCGCACGCCATTGAGCAAATACTAAACTAACAGCTAACACGACACCTAAAATCAACGTCAATAAGTGCATTCCAGGAACACCAAAGATATCTGGTAAATAACCCGTCGAGATTTTTTGGAAACCTCCAGGGAAAGGCGCTAAAGATTGCCCTCCTAATACAACTTGTGTCAAGCCACGAAACATCAGCAGACCAGCAAGTGTTACGATAAACGCCGGGATTCCTACATAAGCGACCCAAAATCCTTGCCAAGCACCGATCACCCCACCAACTAATAAACATAAAGGGACTGCGAGCCAAGGACTGATGTTGTTATTGACCATCAACATACCCGCCATCGCCCCTACAAATGCCATGACTGAACCTACCGATAAATCCACGTAGCCTAAAAGTACGACCAACAACATTCCTGCAGCCAAAATCAAAATATGGCTGTTTTGCAACACGATATTCGTTATATTCAGCGGTCTTAAAAAGATCCCGCCGGTCATTAGTTGAAAAGCGATCAACAAAGCGACCAAAATAATGACCATACTATATTTACTAAAGATATCCAATATCTTTTCTTTTACATTCCAAGCTTTTTTTTCCTGACTTTTTTTTGTGACATTTTCCATCAGCCCACTGCCTCCTCTTCTTTTGTCATCAGGTTCATCAATAACTCCTGATTTGCCTCTTCTCTAGGCACTTCTCCCGTCATTTTCCCTTCATTCATGGTATAGATCCGATCACACATACCGATGATCTCAGGTAGTTCAGAAGAAATGATACAGACACATTTTCCTAAGGCAGCCATTTCTTCAATAATCGTGTAGATTTCATACTTTGCCCCGACATCGATACCACGAGTCGGTTCGTCCAGAAATAAAATTTCCGGTTCTGTCATCAACCACTTAGCTAAAACGACTTTTTGTTGATTCCCTCCACTTAAACTACCAACGTTTTGGAACACATTGGTGGCTTTGGTCCTCATTTTTTTCCGAAAGTTCTCTGCTTCGATCACTTCTTTTTCTTGATCTAAAATGCCACTTCGACTAATTTTTTTGAGACTAGCAATCGTCGTATTTTCTCTGATGTCCATTAAAAGATTCAAGCCAACAGACTTACGATCTTCGGACACATACGCCAACCCATGATCAATTGCTTGAGAAACATCTTTGATCACTAATTCTTTTCCGTCTTTAAAAATCTTACCGCTGATATTGCTTCCATATGATCGACCAAAAATACTCATGGCAAATTCAGTTCGTCCTGCCCCCATCAATCCGGCGATACCAACAATTTCTCCTCGTCGAATCGAAAAATCGATATGATCATTGATGATTCGGTCGGTGGTCAATGGATGATGGACCGTCCAATCCTTGACTTCAAAATAAACCTCACCGATATCAGGATGACGATCAGGATAACGATTCGTTAAATCACGACCAACCATCCCCTTAATGATCCGTTCTTCACTGATTGCTGTATTTTCTAACGTTTCGATCGTTTGGCCATCTCGTAAGATCGTGATCCTGTCCGCCACCGCAACGATTTCATTCAATTTATGCGAAATGATGATCGAAGTGATCCCTTGATTGCGAAACTCCTTGATCAATGCTAAAAGATTGGCACTTTCTTCTTCATTCAGTGCTGCTGTTGGTTCATCTAATATGAGTAATCGAACATTTTTAGAAAAAGCCTTCGCAATTTCTACCAACTGTTGATGCCCGACACCGATTTGTGAGACTAAGGTGTTCGGATCGATTTTCAAGCCCACTGTTTTTAGTAGATTTTCTGTTTTTCGTTCCGTCAAGTTCCAGTCGATCACGCCATGTTTTGTTTGTTCGTTCCCTAAAAAAATGTTTTCTTTGATCGATAGATAAGGACTCAAGGCTAATTCTTGGTGGATGATCACGATCCCTTTCGCTTCACTATCTCTAAGATTTTTGAATTGGCATACCTCACCGTCATACATGATTTCGCCTGAATAACTGCCATAAGGATACAAACCGCTCAACACATTCATCAACGTGGATTTTCCTGCACCATTCTCGCCACAAAGGGCGTGGATCTCTCCACGTTTGATGCGGAGATTGACATTGTTCAACGCACGAACACCAGAGAATTCTTTGATGATTTCTTTCATTTCTAAAATATAATCTGCCATTTTTTCACTTCCTAATCGAGGGTGTGATAGAAGTGCTCAACTCCGAAAAATAAGCGCGAAACCTGAAAATTGTTCTTCAAATTTTGAGATCTCACGCTTATTTTTGAAGGAGCTACTACTGAAACACTATTTATTGAGGTTATACCAGAAGCGTTTTGACCTAAGCAATAAGAGAGAAAATTGAAAAATAGTTGGTTATATTTCTCCGATTTTTTGCTTAATGTTGAAGGTCAGCTTCTAAACACCGTTTATTCGGTTCTAATGGTACAAGAGGACAAATGTTCCAAAGCCCTCTTATTGGCCTAAATCACTTTCGCTGTAATACTCAGTATCGATCAGCTCTTGTTTGTAATTTTCTTTATCTACAGAAACTGGGTTAGCTAGATAAGTCGGGATGACTTTCACACCATTATCGTAGGTTTCCTCATCATTGACCGGCACTTCTTTATCATTGTTGATTGCTTCGATCATCTCTACCGTATTATCAGCTAGCACCCGTGTATCTTTAAAGATCGTTTGTGTTTGCTCTCCTGCAATGATGGATTTCACTCCAGCAATCGTTGCATCCTGTCCTGTGATAACTGGAAGTGGTTTGTCGGCTGAGCCATAGCCCACTCCTTTTAAGGAGGAAATGATCCCTAAACTGATTGGATCGTAAGGAGAAAGAACTGCATCTAATTGTTCATCTGTATAGTTAGCACTTAATAAGTTATCCATACGTGCTTGTGCAGTTGAGCCATCCCAACGAAGCGTCGCGATTTGATTGAATTTCGTTTGACCTGATGAGACGTTCAATTGTTTGCTGTCGATATATGGTTGAAGAATCGACATCACACCATTGTAATTGATCAATGCGTTGTTATCGTCAGGTGAACCGCCAAATAATTCGATCGTAAATGGACCAGCACCATCTTTTAAGCCTAATTTATCTTCGATATAAGAAGCTTGTAAAACACCTACACCAAAATTATCAAATGTTGCATAATAATCGACATATTCAGAGTTCATTAATAAACGGTCATACGCAATGACTTTGATATCCGCCTGATGTGCTTTTTCTAAGACATCTGTCAATGCTGAACCGTCAATCGAAGCAATGACCAACGTATCTACTCCTTTTGTGATCATATTTTCGATTTGTGCCACTTGGTTTTCTACTTTGTCTTCTCCATATTGCAAATCCGTCTTGTATCCTTTTTCTTCTAGTTGCTTGACCATATTGTCGCCATCTGCGATCCAACGCTCTGCAGATTTTGTTGGCATCGAAATACCTACGAATCCTTTTTCATCTCCGGCTGCACTGCCATTGCTACAACCGGCGAATACTGTCACTGATATTAATAAAAAAACAATTGCTACCAACCAATTTTTCCCAACTCGTTTCATGTGTGTCCCTCCAAATACTTATTTGATGTATTCATCATAATCGAAATATAAAACGCTTTCATTGATTATTTTTCTGTGTTTCTATAAATTCCCTCGTGAATTTATGTAAACTTTTGATTTTTCTTCATTTTCTTTTGACGATTCTTGATTTTCTTACGAAATTGACAAACATGCTAATATGAAAATTGAAAACGCTATATGATATAGATAAAAGGGGAGATTCATTATGAAGAACAAAAGTTTTTTTATCCTGGTAGCTTTTTGCCTGTTGTTGGCTGGGTGTACTTTCAACTCTACTGAGCCTACAAAAAAAGAGTTGACCATTGGTTTTTCTCAAGCTGGCACCGAAAGTAATTGGCGCAAAGTTCAAAATCAATCCATCAAAGAAGCGCTGGAAAAACAAAATTTCCAAGTCCTTCACCGAAATAGTTACTCTGATCCAAAACAACAGATACAAGATGTGATGACATTCATTGCCTATCAAGTCGATATGATCGTGTTATCTCCTATCGAAGAAACAGGCTGGGATTCTGTTTTGGAAGAAGCGAAAGAAGCGAATATCCCAGTCATCATCGTTGATCGTAACATCACAACGGAAAAACAAGATCTCTATTTGACCCATATTGGTTCAAGTTTCAAAGCACAAGGTAGTCGAGCAGGCCTTTATGTCACCAATCATTACCAGCAAAAAACACAAGAATCGATCCAAGTATTTGAGATACGTGGTTCAGAAAACACATCTCCCACTCGCTTGCGATCAGACGGCTTTTTAGAAACCATCGGTCGCGACCCAAGAATCCATGTCAGGCAAGTGATCACCGGAGACTATATTCGCTTAAAAGCCAAAGAACAATTTTCAAAAGCCATTGATGAGGGAAAACTTGAGGGAATCGATGTCATTTATTCTCACAATGATGAAATGACACTAGGTGCCTTAGATGCGATCAAGGAAAAAAAACTTGAAAAGAATTTTGTGATTGTCAGCATTGATGCACAAAAAGAGATGATCGATCAATTAAAAAAAGGAAAGGTCAACTGTGTGGTGGAATGCAATCCTTTTATGGGTGAACTAGTTGCCAATACAGTCAAACGCTACTTCGAAAAGAAAGCGATTCCACAAGACATCTACGTTTCTGATACGGTGTTCTCAGACCAAAATGATTTTTCAACGATCCCACCGCGGGGGTATTAGGAGGAAAAATGAAAAAGAACGAAAGCATTAAAGTACTACTTCGACATACAAGCTGGCTCATGTTATCTTTAGCAATCACGCCTTTGATCATTAGCATTGCACTTTATACACATTATCTTTTTTCCTATGAAAAAAGTATCCATAATATCTCGATTGCTAATCAAATCGCCAGTAACGTAGAAGAAACAATCATCGAAGAAGCTCTTGGATTAACTTATGGACAGATCACACCCGAAGAATTTCAACAGAGCAACCAGATCAATCGCATCAAAGAAGAAATCAGTGCCATCAAAGTCAGTACTCAAAACTCACAAGAATTAGCAACACTCAATATCGTTTTGCGCTCCCTTGATAATGTTTCTGACTATTTAGACAAAATCATTGCAAATATCCATCAAAAAGAAACATTCGCAGAAAATCAAGCATTGATGTTACATGTTGAATCTGCGGTCAAACTTGCCCATGACATCTTACAAGATTTTGTCAAAATCGAAATCGATACGGCTTCCATAAAAAGTGAAGAAGTTCGCAGTTCCTTGGTGATTCTCTCCACCATCGAGGCTGTTATCATCGTGCTGATTTTCCTATTGACAAGAAAGTTCAACACGAAAATGATGTACCAAATTCAACAGCCTATGGATGAAATGATCAAGATGGCTGATGCTTTAGCAGAAGGACATTTAAATCATCGGATCAAAACTCCACAAAATAATGAGTTAAAAAAATTAAGTAATAGCATGAATGATATGGCTGATAACTTAGTGATTTTGTTAGAGGAAAATGCGTTGAAGCAATATAATCTTGCGCAAAGTGAAGTCAGGACACTACAAGCTCAGATCATTCCCCATTTTATTTATAATAGTTTAGATGCCATTTTGGTGTTGGCAGAAATGGGCGAAATTGAAAAAGTCAAAGAAATGACATATGCCTTATCTGACTTTTTCCGCATTTCATTAAGCCAAGGAAAAGACTGGATACCAGTCGAACAGGAAATTCGACATTGCGACAATTACCTGAAGATTTTGCAAATCCGCTATGGAGACCAATTATCTTATCAATTAACCATTGATCCAAAAGTCAATAATCATCCAATATTGAAAATGATTCTTCAACCATTGATTGAAAATGCAGTCTATCATGGAACTAAATTGGTTCGTCGGCCAGGGAAAATCAACGTAAAAGCGTATATAGACCAAGAAGAATTTATCCATTTTTGGATCATTGATAACGGAAAAGGGATTACTGAAACCAAGTTAGAGGAGATCAACCAAGAACTCGCAGATGGTTTAGATACTAATTTCCATAAAGGATATGGACTCTTTAATGTCAACAAACGCTTACTTTTGTACTATGGAACCGATGCAAGTATCTCGATTTCTAGCAGAATCGATCACGGAACAGTCGTCCATGTCGTTGTCCCTACAAAAAATATAGATAGGAATGAAGCAAATGTATAAAATTTTTATCGCAGAAGATGAACATTTGATTCGCGAATCATTGAAGAGGATGATCACTGAATTTTCAACCTTTCTACCCCTGGGCTCTATTAAAGATGCCAGCGATGGCGAACTTGCTTTATCAATGATTGCAGAACAAAAACCAGATATCTTGGTGACAGATATTCGTATGCCTTTTATGAATGGGATTGAACTAGCAAATGAAGTAAAAAAACTCTTGCCCGATATCCAAATCATTTTTATTAGCGGATATGATGAATTTACTTATGCAAAAGCTGCGATCCAACTTCAAGTAGCTGAGTATTTGTTAAAACCGATCAAACCTAATGAACTACAAAAGAGTCTAGAACAAATCATCCAAAAATTAGATGCTGTTTCCTTATTGAAACAGTCTAAAGAAACAAATGGCTATTCCTTAGAAGTACAAAAAAACTTCTACTTGAATGCTTTATTTAATAATCAATTACTACTTTCAGAAGCAATTGAAGAAGGTCGAAAACTGGAACGTGAAATCGCCGGAAATAAATATATGGTTCTTTTGATCGCTAATCATACAAATAAATTTTTTTCAGATTATGATGTTTTTCATGAAAAGATGGCCGAGCTATTCGATAACGATAAACAAATACTTTTTTCTTCCCTTTCTTCACGATTTATCAAACTATTGATTTTTGATCCAAATGAAGATCTATTACAAAAAAAAGCAAATCAAGTCGCATTGCTTTCTCATAAAACATTAGGTCATACGACAGATGATTTAGTTATCGCAATCGGTTATCCTGTCAAACGAATCAGCGAAATTCCACATAGTTATCAGACTGCTGTTCATTTGCTCAGTTACTTGAAGATCGATCCTAAAATAAAAATTCTTTCTTATTTAGATTATGAAAAAAAGCTTGGTAATTACGGACAATCTTTTGATCTAAAAGAATCCATTCGTTTACTAAGAAAAAGCGAAATTTCTTCGTTTGTTGAGAAGTTGGTTAAACAGACCAATCAACATGCCGATCCACTTCTCGTTAGGCATCTGATCATCAATGAGTTGAATGAATTAGTAACGATACGTCAAAAACAAACCAATCAAGTCGTTTCTTTTACCACTACAGAGGAAATCCCGAACATTCTGTCAGACACGCCTCTCTTCATCCAATACCTTGAACAAATGATTTACTTTTTAAAAGAAATGGTACTTGAGAATCACATGAATCAATATAAAGAAGTACTCGAACAATCCGTCACGTATATTGAGAACCACTATTTTGAACCAGAGCTTTCTCTTAAAGAAGTGGCTGATCATGTCCATTTGAGTAGCTCACATTTCAGTACGATTTTTTCTCAAGGGATAGGACAAACATTTATTGACTATCTTACTGAACAACGATTGAGCATGGCTAGGCGACTTTTGCGGGAAACCAATTCAAAACTATCTGTCATAGCCTCAGAAGTGGGATACAATGATCCAAATTATTTTAGTTCTATTTTTAAGCGAAAAGAAAAAATCTCACCTAAAGAGTATCGAAAAAAGAAACAAAATAGTGCACATTCTTTACAAGAAAATAATTATCTAGTCAACGAATAAGCAACAAACCCGCGAAATATTTTTTTCAGTTTAGTCTGAAAAAGTTGTTACTTTCTTACCTGGACTACTTGCTATAATTATAGAAATAGTGAAAAAAGAAAGGAATACGCGTGTGAAAGCAGAAATAAAAAAATTACCTGTGATTATTGTTGGAATCATTAGTATTACTGTGGGACTAAATATGTTTTTGCTTCCACATCAAATTGCTTCAGCAGGCGTAGGATCAATTGGTTTTCTTCTAGAAATGGTCTTGCTGATCGATCGGACATTGATTGTTTGGGCAATCAATCTAGCGATGCTTTGCTTAGCTTTTATCTTTCTGGAAAGAGCTGTTTTTTTTAAAACCCTGATAGGTAGTTTGATATTTCCGATTATTTTAGCACACACACCGACTTTGACAATCACCCAACATTTCCCAATCGCCTTAGTCGCTGGCAGTTTTCTATTTAGTCTTGGAATATTCATTCTTTACCAAATCGGTGCCTCAAACGGCGGAGTTACGGTTCCTCCATTGATTTTCAAAAAATATTTTGGGATCGAACATGCTTTAGGTGTTTTACTGACAAATACCGTGATCATAGTTCTAAACCTTGTGATTCTGGGGGTAAGACAAGCGGTTATCTCTGCCATCTCTATTTATCTCATTTCATTTTTCATGAAAAAACTATTACAATTTCAAACTCAATTTTTAGCTATTAAGCCGATTGATTTAGTGAATGAGAGTTCGCCTATTCTAGATGAACAAACTAATAAAAACCTAGCAGAATAAACATTGTGACTAATAGCTATAAGAAAATAACCCATGAAATCCAAAATAGGAAACTATTTCCGGAAGTTCATGGGTTATTTTATATGATTATTTTTATCTATTATTTAATCGGAATGCGTAAATCAAATTGACTACTTCAAAATAAAGCGAGTAGGACATTAGTCCTCTCGCATATTCTAAAACCGAATAAACGGCGGGAACAGAAGTAACTTCTTTGGAAATAAGGCACCATCTACGAAAATTGTTTTAGTGGATGGTGCCTTATCTTTCGAGGCTAAACACTTCTGTCCTGAACGCTGACTTATCGAGGTAAAAGTATTCTATTTTTACCTTATTTTCTACTTTTTATCCTTATTTTCCTCTTTATTTTCTTGTTCTTCATCTTCCTCTTTGATCACACGTTCGACACGATCTTCATCATTTTGTAATTCACGACGGTTGCGTTTGAACAGTCCGAAGAATCCTGCAAAAGCAACAAGTATCCCACCAACAAATTTTCCAAACATACCTGAACTTGAACCAGTCTTAGGTAATTGCTTACCTGAAACATCTTCAGAGTCACTTATCTCTTGTGTGTTACTCGTTTGGTCATTCGTTTGCTTATTACTAGATAATCCATCATTAGAGCTGTTATCACTTAGTACTTGGTTTCTTGCAACTTGATTATCTGTATCGGTCGTCTCAGTTGATGTGGTACTACTTAAATCAGTTTCGCCTCCATCACCGGTGCTTAGATTTACCTCTGGTGTTGTCGTACTTGGGTCAGTTTCTCCTCCACCAGCGCCTGGGTCTACTTCTGGCGTCGTCATTCCTGGATCGGTTTCGCCTCCCGTGCCTGGGTCTACTTCCGGCGTGCCTGTGCCCGGATCGGTTTCGCCGCCTCCCGTGCCTGGGTCTACTTCTGGCGTGCCAGTGGCCGGATCAGTTTCTCCGCCCGTACCTGGATCTACTTCTGGCGTACCTGTGCCCGGATTGGTTTCGCCTCCCGTTCCTGGGTCTACTTCTGGCGTCGTCGTGCCGGGATCGGTTTCGCCTCCCGTACCTGGATCGACTTCTGGCGTACCTGTGCCCGGATCTGTTTCGCCTCCGGTGCCTGGGTCTACTTCCGGCGTACCTGTGCCCGGATCTGTTTCGCCTCCGGTACCGGGGTCTACTTCTGGTGTGCCTGTGCCCGGATTGGTTTCGCCTCCGGTACCTGGATCGACTTCTGGCGTCGTCGTGCCGGGATCTGTTTCGCCACCACCCGTGCCGGGGTCTACTTCTGGTGTGCCTGTGCCCGGATCTGTTTCGCCTCCCGTTCCTGGGTCTACTTCTGGCGTGGTCGTACCTGGATCTGTTTCGCCTCCTGTGCCGGGATCGGTAGTTTCTCCGCCTGTTCCTGGATCGACTTCTGGCGTACCTGTGCCCGGATCGGTTTCGCCTCCGGTGCCTGGGTCTACTTCTGGCGTCGTCGTTCCTGGATCTGTTTCGCCTTCACCCGTGCCGGGGTCTACTTCTGGCGTAGTCGTGCCGGGATCGGTAGTTTCTCCGCCTGTTCCTGGGGCGACTTCCGGTGTTGTTGTACCTGGATCTGTTTCGCCTCCTGTGCCCGGATCGGTAGTTTCTCCTCCTGTTCCTGGGTCGACTTCCGGTGTTGTTGTACCTGGATCAGTTTCTCCTCCGGTACCTGGATCGACTTCCGGCGTTGTCGTTCCTGGATCTGTTTCTCCGCCTGTGCCGGGGTCTACTTCTGGCGTCGTTGTGCCGGGATCTGTTTCGCCTCCTGTACCTGGATCGACTTCTGGTGTGATCGTGCCGGGGTTAATAGGTATTAACGGATCAATCTCTGGCGTGACCGTGTTTAGACTTTTATCTGGTATTACGATATCTAAACCTGGAATACTTGCTCCTGGTTGACTTGGCAAAATTGGGTTGACAGTTGGAATACCTGCTTCTGGCTTATCTGGAGTCGCTGGTTCTACCTCTGGCGTACCTGTGCCTGGATCGGTTTCGCCTCCGGTACCTGGGTCTACCTCTGGTGTGCCTGTGCCAGGATCGGTTTCGCCTCCTGTTCCTGGGTCTACTTCTGGCGTCGTCGTACCTGGATCGGTTTCGCCTCCCGTACCTGGATCTACTTCTGGCGTACCTGTGCCCGGATCGGTTTCGCCTCCCGTGCCTGGGTCTACTTCCGGTGTTGTCGTTCCGGGATCGGTTTCTCCACCTGTACCTGGGTCTACCTCTGGTGTGCCTGTGCCAGGATCGGTTTCGCCTCCTGTACCTGGGTCTACCTCTGGCGTACCTGTGCCCGGATCGGTTTCGCCGCCTCCCGTTCCTGGGTCTACTTCTGGCGTCGTCGTGTCGGGATCGGTTTCGCCTCCGGTACCTGGATCGACTTCCGGCGTCGTCGTTCCCGGATCGGTTTCTCCGCCCGTACCTGGATCTACTTCTGGTGTGCCTGTGCTCGGATCGGTTTCTCCTCCTGTGCCTGGGTCGACTTCTGGCGTCGTCGTGCCGGGATCGGTAGTTTCTCCGCCTGTGCCTGGGTCTACTTCTGGCGTCGTCGTGCCGGGATCGGTTTCTCCTCCTGTGCCTGGGTCTACTTCCGGCGTTGTCGTTCCTGGATCGGTTTCGCCGCCTCCCGTTCCTGGGTCTACTTCTGGCGTCGTCGTGCCGGGATCTGTTTCGCCTCCGGTACCTGGATCGACTTCCGGCGTACCTGTGCCTGGATCGGTTTCGCCTCCGGTACCTGGGTCTACTTCCGGCGTTGTCGTTCCTGGATCGGTTTCGCCGCCTCCCGTTCCTGGGTCTACTTCTGGCGTGGTCGTGCCGGGATCGGTTTCGCCACCTCCCGTGCCTGGATCTACTTCCGGCGTCGTCGTTCCTGGATCTGTTTCGCCACCTGTGCCGGGATCGGTAGTTTCTCCGCCTGTGCCTGGGTCTACTTCCGGTGTTGTTGTACCTGGATCAGTTTCGCCTCCGGTACCTGGGTCGACTTCTGGTGTACCTGTGCCTGGATCTGTTTCGCCTCCCGTACCTGGATCTACTTCCGGCGTACCTGTGCCAGGATCTGTTTCTCCGCCTCCCGTACCTGGATCGACTTCCGGCGTCGTCGTACCTGGATCGGTTTCGCCGCCTGTTCCTGGGTCTACTTCTGGTGTGCCTGTGCCAGGATCTGTTTCGCCTCCCGTTCCTGGGTCGACCTCTGGCGTACCTGTGCCTGGATCTGTTTCTCCTCCGGTACCTGGATCGACTTCCGGCGTACCTGTGCCTGTATCGGTTTCTCCACCTGTACCTGGGTCTACCTCTGGTGTGCCTGTGCCAGGATCGGTTTCGCCTCCGGTACCTGGGTCTACTTCCGGCGTACCTGTTCCTAGATCTGTTTCTCCGCCCGTGCCTGGATCTACTTCCGGCGTACCTGTTCCTGGATCGGTTTCTCCGCCTCCCGTGCCTGGGTCTACTTCTGGCGTGGTTGTGCCTGGATCGGTTTCGCCACCTCCCGTGCCTGGGTCTACTTCCGGCGTACCTGTTCCTGGATCGGTTTCGCCTCCCGTTCCTGGGTCTACTTCTGGTGTGCCTGTGCCCGGATCGGTTTCTCCTCCTGTGCCTGGGTCTACTTCTGGTGTGGTCGTACCTGGATCTGTTTCGCCTCCCGTTCCTGGGTCTACTTCTGGCGTCGTCGTGCCGGGATCTGTTTCGCCTCCGGTACCTGGATCGACTTCCGGCGTACCTGTTCCTGGATCTGTTTCGCCTCCGGTACCTGGGTCTACTTCCGGCGTTGTCGTTCCTGGATCTGTTTCGCCGCCTCCCGTTCCTGGGTCTACCTCTGGTGTGCCTGTTCCTGGATCTGTTTAGCCTCCCGTTCCTGGGTCGACCTCTGGCGTACCTGTGCCCGGATCGGTTTCTCCTCCGGTACCTGGATCGACTTCCGGCGTACCTGTGCCTGTATCGGTTTCTCCACCTGTACCTGGGTCTACCTCTGGTGTGCCTGTGCCAGGATCGGTTTCGCCTCCGGTACCTGGGTCTACTTCCGGCGTACCTGTTCCTAGATCTGTTTCTCCGCCCGTGCCTGGATCTACTTCCGGCGTACCTGTTCCTGGATCGGTTTCTCCGCCTCCCGTTCCTGGGTCTACTTCTGGCGTGGTTGTGCCTGGATCGGTTTCGCCACCTCCCGTGCCTGGGTCTACTTCCGGCGTACCTGTTCCTGGATCGGTTTCGCCTCCCGTTCCTGGGTCTACTTCTGGTGTGCCTGTGCCCGGATCGGTTTCGCCTCCGGTACCTGGGTCTACCTCTGGTGTGCCTGTTCCTGGATCTGTTTCGCCTCCCGTACCTGGGTCTACTTCTGGCGTGGTCGTACCTGGATCTACTTCCGGCGTACCTGTTCCTGGATCTGTTTCGCCTCCGGTACCTGGATCGACTTCTGGCGTCGTCGTGCCGGGATCTGTTTCTCCGCCCGTACCTGGATCTACTTCCGGCGTCGTCGTTCCTGGATCGGTTTCGCCACCTGTGCCGGGATCGGTAGTTTCTCCGCCTGTGCCTGGGTCTACTTCCGGTGTTGTTGTACCTGGATCAGTTTCGCCTCCCGTACCTGGGTCTACCTCTGGCGTGCCTGTGCCAGGATCTGTTTCTCCGCCTCCCGTACCTGGATCGACTTCCGGCGTCGTCGTACCTGGATCGGTTTCGCCGCCTGTTCCTGGGTCTACTTCTGGTGTGCCTGTGCCGGGATCGGTAGTTTCGCCTCCACCGGCGCCTGGGTCTACTTCCGGTGTTGTCGTACCTGGGGAAACTTGTGGATTCGTTGCATCCGGTGTTGTTGCATCTGGTGTGGCCATATCCGTCATTGAGGAAGAAATATAAGCAAATTCTCCACCAATTTGGTAGATATTAAAGTTCGTATCTTTCACAACGATTGTAAAATCACTGCCACTTCCATTTGCTCCGGTTAAATAGCCAGCATACTGAACTCCATTGACCATGATTGGTTGAGCAACAAACTGATTATAAGACACACCGTCTACTGTTATATTGACCGTACTTATAACTGAAGAAAAGTTTGTCTGAGAAACCTGTCCTGTTTTCACAGTTACTGCCGAATTCGCTGTAATCGTGTGACCACCATACCCACCACCAGAAAACGTCGCTGTCTGATTCCATCCTGCTAATCCAGCTGCGTCTTCGGCAAGATTACCATCGACTGCTCCACCAGGACTAATACCTGATTGAGAACCACTATACGTTGGCATCGACATTTCATCTGCGTATGCTGTAGTTGAATCAGTGGCTTTTTGCTCGTCTAAACTAACGGTCACATATTCATATTTCAATGACTCGATCACTTGATCTTTTGCTTGGATTTCATAGTAAGTTGTATTTTCATCCGCTAATTGATCAACGAAATTTACTTTTACATTGATATTGGATTCATCTGTATTTAACCAAGAATCTGTGTTCTCAAAACTCCTTACACCGTGCAAGGATAAAGACGTTTTCAAGCTGTCCACTGTACTACCGAACTGAACAGGGGAAACCAAGTAATGTCCGTTGATCTCTAAAGGCAATCCATGGGTCGATGAAGAAAACGTGAAGTAACCATCTGCTTGATTTTTACCATGATCGGTAGAAATAGACTCATCATGATAAACTGCATAATAGGTACTTCCTTCATAGGTAATTGAAAAATTCTTCTCCATAGCATCTTCAAAGTCGCTTTTGATTTCATCTGTTAATTTTGCTTGCCCATTTTCTGCTTTCACGTTCAAAGAAAAACCTGTATCGATTTTCATATTTACTAATACTGCACCATCATCCGCGGTAAAGTTGGTGCTTTCAGGTTTCGTTTTAGATGAGAAACTTAAGGATTTTTCTCTCGTACTTGCAACTACTTTTGAATCTTTCCAGTTTGCAGAATCTTCATAAGCCTTTTCTTTGGATTCATATAAATGAGGAGAGACCGTTTTATAATTATCTTGTGAAGTTACCTTTACATTAGGATTTGCTTGGATCAATTGCCGATAGCTTGACATTTTCATTACTTGCGCATCACTTGTAGATAAAGTAGAAGTTTGGTAATAAACGTCCGCATCTTTGATTCCCAAAATTTGTTGGATATCATATGCCGTATGGGTATCACTGACTTTGATCCCTTCTCCTTCATACATAGAAGAAAGTTTTTCTTTACTTGGTAGTTGATCCATTAACTTAGCTACAAAGCCAGTATTTGTCTTCACACTGCTACTTTGACCTTTTTGTAAGGATTGATTTAATTCATCCACAGAAGTATGTTCAATATCTTGGATGGTCTCATCTTCAACAAGTCGCTTTTCGGACAAAGAGGAACTGTCTGCAGAGGCAGAAAGATTTGGAATCGTGACGCCACCGATAAATGCCCCAGCACCAACTGTCAACAGTGCGCCAGCTTCAATCATTCGCTTTTGTTTTTTTGACATCTCTTTATCTGGTTTATTTAATTTCATTTGATCTTTCTTCTTTGCCATCACGACCACTCTCTCTTTCTTTTTCCCTAACTAAAGAGGCTAATATTTTTGTAAAACCTAGTGGATTCTTGTAGCCATGTTCAAAAAAGAAATCCGTAAATTCAATTTCTGGCACGGTCACGTTTTTTTGGATTGCTAAACTGATGATATTGACATATTGAGAAATATCAACTGTTCCTAGGACCTGCAATCCTAAGATTTTTTTAGTTTTCTTTTCATAAACAAGATAAATACTTGAATAATGATTTTTTCTACCTTTCTCAATTGGTGAGTATTTGACGATTGATTCATGGACAAACTGACCACCACGTTCTAGATAACGATTCTGATAGTGTACCTCTTCTGCGTCATATCCGAATTTTTTTGCTTGATTGAGTGTGATTCCTGTATTCGCAATGGTAAATCCATCCATATTGAATTTATACGTTCCTGTGGTCATTGCTACTTCTTGCTTTTTCTCGTGGATATTGACAGCAGCGATCAGCCCTTGACGAAACGCATCGGAAGCATGGGGATTATAAATATTTTCTTTGGTCAAGTCCATATAAGTCGTAGAGCAATCCCCTACCGCTAAAATCGAATCATCGGTTGTATACATGTACTTATCAACGACGATTGCTCCACGGTCACCGGTTTCGACTTGTCCAGCTAATAAGAACGAATTTGGTCGGAAGCCAACAGAAACAAAGACGCCATCTGCACGGATAGTCAAATCAGAAGAAGTTTCAACTTCGATTTTAGGTCGGCTCCAGATTTTTTTATCAATTGTATGGTAACTTGTCACTCTAGTACCTAGTAATAGTTGAATACCTTCTTCTTCTAGTTGCTTCTCTACTTCGATTGCGGCATTCTCATCCAAATATTTGTCAAGGATTCTTGCATTTGACTGGATCAAAGTGACTTTCATTTTTCGTTGCGCTAAGATACGAGCAATTTCTACGCCGACCAGTCCAGCGCCAATCACTACCGCATGATGGGCTTCTGATATAAATTTTTCAATTGCTTCAGCATCCTTACGCTCTTTCAAAAGAAAAAGTGTCTCATTTAGTTTTCCGCCAGTTGGAGGAAGGTTGGGATACGAGCCCGCAGCCATGATCAATCGGTCATAAGATATTTCGTGCTCATGTTGACTTAACACATTTCTAAAATTCAACGTCTTCTTTTTCGCATCGATGTTAGTTACTTCTTTTTGAATGCGTAAATCCACTCCTTGAGCAATAATTTCATGCGGTGTTGCATAATTTGCTTGGGAGTGGATATCTTGATGTCCCATCAAAAATAATGGGATTGTTTGAGAGACAAATGTTATTTCATCTTTTTTTTCAAATACGATTACTTCATCGTCTGGATATTCCTCACGAATACGAAGTGCTGCGGCAATCCCCGCATGGTTCCCTCCAACAATTATGATCCTCATCAACTGCCTCCTTCATTAATAAAAGCATGCTATAAAAAATACATACGGTTATTTTTAATCTACTATTTATATAAATTATATCACTTAGAAAGACTAGTTGTCAGTTATAAAGGTCTATTTACTAAGAGTCAACCAAAACAGTTATTTCCACTCCTATTTACCAAAATCGGTACAGAAAAGAATATAACCATTCTTGATTCAACAGATGAAATAAACCATTTATTTTTTAAGTAAACATCCAGTCATAAAGTAGATATAATTGTACATTGAATTTCATAAAAAAAATTTATTTTATACGATATACACTGTATGTACATGGACATTAGATGTTAGCTACCTATTGTTGCTTAAACTGCACAGCGGCTATTTGATAATGGTTTAAATAATAAATATGACGTTATTTAAAAAGAGTCATAGAACGGATAGATCAACCATTCTATGACTCTTTATTCTTTTTATTTAGAGGAACTTATTGCTCTGATTCTTCTAATGCTTTCACATCTTTGACCCCGAATGTCTCTTCCCAGTCTTTCTTAAAATCTGTCACTGCCCTATGAATAGAAGGCATACCGAATACTTGTGCAAAGATATCTGGTGACGCAGTAATACTATGCGCCCCTTGACGGCAAGCTTGATTGACTTGTGCGACATTTTTAAAACTAGCTGCTAAGATTTTGGTTTGAGATTGCGTTCGTTCGATTTCCATTGCTAGTGCTTTGATAATAGCAACAGCATCGATATTTAGATTTTCCATACGGTTATAATAAGGTGCCACATAATCGGCACCTGCAGCAATTGCTAAGTATCCTTGCATTTCAGAGTAGATAGCGGTAGCAGTGACATTTACTCCTTTGGCTTTCAGTTGTTTGATGGCAGCCAATCCTGGTTCGTTCACTGGTACTTTAATGAAAATATCCTTACCAAGATGATCCATGATTACTTGGGCATCAGCTAAAATCTCCTCTGCTGTTTCTCCAACTACTTGAACATGTAAACTGGCTTTTCCAATTAACTGCTTGATTTCTTTAAAGTGAGCAAACAAATCGATCTTTCTTTCTTTTTTGATGATTGAGGGATTCGACGTTACTCCAGATAGCGGGAGGATCGATTGATAATAACGAATTTTCTCAATATTGATCGTATCTAACATAAATTCCATTTTATTCATCCTTTCAACAGATGTGTTGCTTTGTAATTTATTTAATACTGATTTTAGTCTTGATACCAATCTCTACGATTTCTTTCCCTTCAACATATAAAGTACCTGGTAATTCAGGTTTTACTGATCCGTCAAACTTGATTGTGATATGTCCAAGCTCTTTTAGATTATCATTGACCAAACTTCCAACAGACGTGATGCGATAGCTTGTCTCATTGACGAATAGCTGTTGTCCTACTTTGATCTCTCCGTGGATTGGCTGGAGTTCAATATTATAACAATAGGCTGATAGCATATCTGGTGCATCTTTTCCAAATAGAATCACGATCTTCTCTTCTTTGAATAGCGTAGCTTCTGCCCCAATCGAAGTTACGTTTGTTGAATAAACTGACATTTTTTCCCTCCTAGATTCAACTATACATTCCAAAGCTTGCTATCCATGCGACTAACACTCTGGGTACACCGTTTAAAAAGCGTGAATATAAAACGGAAGGTACGCCAACCTCTACTGTTTCAGCCTCTGCTTCTTCTAAGCCTAATCCGACAGGGATGAAATCACAAGCATTTTGAGTATTGATTGCAAATAACGCAGGTAAAGCGAGCTGTGGCGGAATATTGCCTTTACCGATTTCCACCCCGATCAGTGTCCCAATGACTTGGCTGATGACTGCCCCAGGTCCTAATAATGGAGAAAGAAACGGTAAGGAACAGATAAAACCGATGATCATCAATCCCCAAATATTTCCTGCTAAAGGTGCCATGATATTAGCAAAGAAATTACCGATACCAGATCCTTGTATGATCCCGATCAACAAGGAAACAAATGCCATGAACGGAATGACCGTATTGATCATCGTCTGTACACCTTCGCGTGCGGACTGATTAAAAGTTGCCACTACTTTTCCTGCACCCATGCCGATTTTTGCAATAAAATTCTGCTGTTCCGCTTTTTGTTCAGTAATTTTTTTGCTTGTATCGTATTTATATTCACGTGTTGGCCCACTCTTATTTCCTATGTTGTCAGAATGACCGACCGTGCTTTCTTCAGTAGTCAGCGTGATTTGATTGACCCCTACTGCCGATACGTAAATGTCTTCTGTAATGTATTGTGCTAATGGTCCGCTTTTTCCTGTTGGTACGACATTGATCGTAGGTATTCCTTTTTTTGGATAGATCCCACAACGCAATGTCCCTCCGCAATCAACGATTGCTAAAGCGATTTCATTATCTGGGATAGAAGTTTTAAAGCCATTGACTGCTTCCATTCCTGTCAATTCAGCAATTTTATCGACGATTACTGGTTTTTCTCCCCCACCAGTAATATAAATAAATTTATGTTTTTCCTCTGTTGGTGTGATCACTAATGGTCCTCCGAACCCACCAGTTCCTCTTACAACTCGAATACTGTGATAGCTCATTTTTTCACTTCCTCCTTATTCTGTCGCTGTTTCTACTGTTTTACTCAGAGTGACTCCTTGTTGTTTACAAACATATGCGGTTGTAAAGTCTGTTACCCAGCCACCAATAAAATTCATAAGAATTCCGACAAACATATAACGCACAGCTAATTCCATTGAATTCAATCCTAAGGTTGTGATTCCTTGGGCGATTCCTAACCAAACAAATAATTCACCCGGATTGATGTGGGGAAAGACGCCATTGCTCGTATGACAAAATTGTGCTTGAGAAGCATAATAGCTTGGCTTGTAATATTCAGGCAAAAAGCGAGCCATTGTAAAAGACATCGGATTTCCCAACATAAAGGCAGATAAAAAAGGTAAGATCAAATATCTTGTGACGGGATTCTTCGTTGATAGTTTGGCAACTTTAGTTACTCGTTCTTCACCTAAGAAAGCAATCAGTGTATTCATTGCTACCATTAGGATCAACACTACAGGGACGATACCAGTCATCCAAGATACAAAAGTTTCCGCACCCGTTTCAAATAAACCGATGAAGCCTTCCGCAAATTTTGTGATATATTCCATTATTCAACACTCCTTTTTCTTGATAGGTATTGTTTTTTCCATAAACTGAATTGAATGCCAAGCATCGTAAGTGGGGAAGGTAGCGATTCTTCTTGATAATTGCCTAATTCTACCCGCAAATAGATTTCTCTGGCATTTACCATTGCTTGTTGCACCAATTTATTTTCTGTTCGCACCAAAGGATGATAGTTGTCGATGTAGTGGATATCTGTTCCAATATATTGTGGCAATAGACGAAATTTTGCTAGGACAGTTACGCCCTGCATCTTTCGCGCATCAATAATGATCCCTTTTTGATCGACAGCAAACATGACGATCGTTCCTGCTTTGATTTTTCCAGATCGACGACCGATAGCCACCTTCCCTTTTCTGCGCATTTCTAGATAGATTTGATTAAAGTGTTTGATTTGTTTCATTCCAAATATTACTTGCAGTCCGTAAGCAGCAAGTGCAAATGCGCCGAATATATATATGAAGTTCATGTTATGACCCCCTTTCGTATCATCCAATTTTGTAACCCAACTAAATCATCCAAACGACATAGTTCACTTCTAAATTCAGGATCGCCAATAACAGCAAAAAGCTGATCATACAGTTTTAGCAATTCTTTTTCTTTTTCCATCGTTAGATCTTGTGGAATGGCTAACAACAAGACGACTTGCACTTGTCCGTTGATCGTGGAGATCCCTTTCCTAAAGATCCCCACTGATAAAATAATTTCAGCCGATTTTTTATTGATGGCATGAGGAAAAGCAATTCCATATTCAAAAATCGTACTCCTTAACTTTTCTCTAATAAACAATTGCTCCTTAAATTCTTGATCGACCATACCTTTGCTCTCAAGAGATTCAAGCATATGATCAAGATTTTGTTTGTAGGGTTTCTTTTCATTTAAAATCTCAAAATCTAGTTTTAAGTGATGAACATTTGCAGCTCTCAACTTTTCTGCTTTACGCCACTCTTCTTGCAACCAAGTTTCGTTGAATAGATTGATCAATCGAATGATTGGCGTATGTTTCTTTACATTTTTCAGAGGAATGGTTGTAAAAACAGCAAAATATTGGTCTAAGTCTTCCTGCTGATACTCCTCCTCAGAAAAATGGACCATGCTTATTTGAGGACCCAAAACCCGTTCCAATTGACGGCGAATAATCAAAGCTGTTCCTTTTCCGGTATTACAGACAATTGCAATTTCTTTGTGTTCGTTATTACTGGTTTGTTTCCTCAATGCAAGTTCAAAATAAAAGGCAATATAGCTGATTTCTACAGTCGGAACCACTCGTTGTAACTGCTCCCCAATCTGCTGTAGACCAATTTTTGCCAGTTCATAGGCTAGAGGATATTGGGATTCGATTTCACCATAGAACAGATCTTGCAGCTCTATTCGAAAAATCAAACGATTGAGCATGTAAATGAAATGCTCTTTTATTTCATGAACTAAGAAGGTTTCATCAAATTCTACTAGTAAATTTTTATGGATTCTCTCTATCATTTGTTGAAATAACTGTTCGATTTTTTGCTCATCAATAGTAGACTTATCCATGCCAACGATAGCACTTATATTAAGAGGAAAACTAAGAAAAGCTTGTTCTGTTTGGCTTAGTGTGATGCTATATTCATATTCCAAATGATGGATCAATTCGACAAAAGCAGGATGACTCGTCATAAGGTCCATATACTCATTTGGCAAGTCTACCAGTATATTTCCTTTAAGGAGTCGTTTCATTGTAATAGAAATCGTTTTTTTCAAAAGAAGACCCTGATTTTTAGGTAAATTAAATTTTTGAACTAAGTGTTCTACGAAATCTTGTGTGCGTTCTGATAATGGACGTTCTGCAAAATATTCTTGTACATAATGAAGGTGTAACAGTCGTAGATCCAGTTCTTCTCCACGCATACGCAGTCCACGATTCGGCGTGCCAATCACTTCGACATCAAAAGAGGAAATCAGTTTTTTCATCACTCGTAGATCTTTGACGACAGTACTTCGGCTGACCCCTAATGCTTCTGACAAATCATCGATCAGCAAAAAATCTTTTTGCTCGATCAGCTTCTTGAGAATAAAGAAAACTCTTTTACTGCAAGAATTAAAATCGCTCTTCCGCTTCAAACTGCCGTTCATTATCAAGTCAAATTTTTCAAAATTTTCAATTTCGATATGAAAAGCATTCTTATGTTGAACGATTTCTGCAATTCCAATCAATTCTTCGTTTAAAGATTCAATGCTGGTTTTCACCGTTTGCGTACTTGTATTCAGCTTTTGTTTCAACCCGCCGATTCTCATTTCTTTGTGGGTAACCAGTAATTGTAGAATTTGATACCATCTGTTCACTACCGTCATTTACTTCCCCCACTTTTTATCCTCTAGTTTTTCCTCCGGCCACATTTGTGGTTACTCCAGTGATATAACTCGAACGATCAGATAGATAGTAACTAACTAAGTCAGCGACTTCTTTTAATTTCCCGCTTCGACCTAATGGAATCGTGCTTGTTTTGGCATAACCTGCTCTAAGCTCTTCAATCGTGATGCCACGAGTATAGGCCAAGGCTTCTTCATAAGAAAGTGTGCGTAGTCCGGTTTCCTCCATGATTCCTGGAGCAATCCCTATTACCCGAACATTTGATTTTCCTAACTCTTTTGCCCAAGATCGAGTAAAGCTGTTGACAGCGGCTTTCGTTGCAGCATAAGCACTTTGTCCCTCTGAACCTTCAAGTCCTGATTCAGAAGACATATTGATGATAACTCCTTCTCCTTTAGCAACTAAAATTCTACTTACTGCTTGAGTCATCAAATACAAACCTTTTTGATTGATTGCGATGATTTTGTCAAAGACTTCCTCGGATAATTCATATTCCCCGTGCGCGTGCTTTTTATCCACTAATAAGCGCGGAATGTTGATTCCTGCATTGTTGACCAACCCATCGATCGTACCAAAGTGATCCTTTACTTTTGCAACTCCAGCTTCTACCTCTTGTCGTAATGTTATATTGGTTTTTACAAACAATAATCGTTGATGTTTAAGTGTCGAATCTTTAATATCAAAATTTGCTACATTGACATGTTGTTCCAATAAACTTTCGACGATACTTTTCCCGATACCAGAAGATCCTCCGGTTACAATAATCGTTTTCCCCTCAATGTTCAGCCAATTTGTCATAAGCGATCACCCCTTTTTTTGTTTACGCTTTCAGTATAGCTACGTAGAGGAAAATAATTAAGCCAGACTTTTTTTGAGTTTCCAAAAAAAATCTGACTTAATGTCTTTTTATAAGTGATGCTTTTTTTATTTACTAGTTCTTTGCTCTATTCTATTTTTTTACATGAGCATTATCTTTCAGTTTTATCGGCTACCTTCTGATTTTGAACGTTTCAACCAGTATATTGCCACTATAAAGACTATGATCATACCCAAGCCAACCAAGATATTCGAGTACATCGATTGTTCTGCTGTTTTCGGAAGCTGTCTGACTTTTCTTGAATGGTTGATGGGGGTTTTAGTATACGTGACTTGTTCCTTATTCATTACTTTTGTTATCGCTTTAGTTATTTCAGTCGTTTTGACTGTTTCACTCACTTTCTTTACCTCTGCTTGTTTGATTGGTGGTGACACAGGCTCAATGAATTTTGGCAATTTTTCCCATTGTGCGGTATAAGTCATATCACCTTCAACAAACTCGCTGACAGTTGGCGTCCAACCGATGAATTTATAGCCTTCTCTTGATGGCGTTCCACTAAACGCCGGAGTTGCTACGCCTTTAGTCAAATCTGAAAACACTTGATTATCGAAAACAGTTTGATTTTCTACACCGTCTGTATAGATCACTTGGTAATTGATGGTTTGTGGAATCACAGGTTCCCAAATAGCTGTGTAAGTTACATCACCAGTCACTGTATCAGTTACTGCTTTATCCCATCCTTTAAATGTATACCCAGCTCTTGTAGGTTGCCCACTAAATGTGGGTGTCGCAGAACCGGCGACTAAATCTTTAAAGACTTGATCTGCAAAAATTTCCTCATCTGGTACACCGTCTGTATAGTTGACCTGATAAGTCGGAACGGGTTCCCATATGGCTGTATAGATTGCGTTGCTAGTTACTGTCTCACTGACGGTTGGACTCCAACCAGCGAATGTATAACCTTTTCTTGTTGGCTCTTCACCAAAAGTAGGTGTCGTAGCTCCTGGTTCAATACGTTTGAATGTTTGATCCTCGAATACAACTTCATTCTCCACGCCATCGACATAACTCACCGTATAGGATTCAATTGGTGTAAATGAGGCATTTACTCTAATTTCAGCTACTCGCGAAGCATTGGATGCATCTACAGGTAGTGAAACATGAATTTCAAGTGTATTTATATCACCGATTTCACCTTCGATGGAAAATGGAACTCCGATCATACGTACACTTGGATCTAGGTATGGATTCGTATGACTGAATAGCTCGCCGACCTGATATTTTCCTAATGAGGTCCCATTTAGAAAAACTTCCAGCTCCATCTCACTAGGATTTCTTCTTTCCGCATCAGTATTATCTAGCGTACTTAGATCAACCATGACCATTGCCACACCACTTTGTTGATTTTGAGATAATAGCTTCACTTGTGTTGAAAAAATCCCTGGAGAACTTCCAGGATTGATTTGTGCACCATTAAAGCGCCACGGGATCATTTCATCTTCCCCGACGTCATAATAATCAATGCCATTTGCAGAATAAGACACTTCTGAATTGACTCCTGAAGTTGCCGCAGAAACATTTGGGTTGAACCCTACAAATACAAGAAAAACAATAAAACACGATACTATCTTTTTCATAATGATCCTCCATTCTGGCATGAAGTCAATAACCATATTGTGTTAACACTTTAAATTGCTCAATGATGAACAATAAAAATCGCATATACCTCTATTTATTAAACCCCCTTTTTCCGAAAAAAATAATGATAATAAACTCGATCATAAATTTAAACTCCTGCCTCTCTATTTAGTTGTGATGTTCCATTCGCTTTTAATTTATTATTAATATTACAAAAAATATAAAAGCCTTAGATTATCCTTTGAAATTGTTATTTTTTAATTAATCAGCTGTTTTTAGCAGTTTATAAAGATGATAAATATCTTAATCTCAAGTAAATTATAACAAATTAAACATTAAAATTGTATGAATTTTTACATACCTAATCCTCAGAATGCCAATAAAACAGTAATTAAATATGTTCTATTTTTGGTTTAAGTTATCTTGTTTATTAAATTAAATTAATTCCATTGCTTCTTTCAAGCTATGTATATTTCTATTTGAAGTTATAAAAAAACTCAACAATGTTATTAAATTCACAAATATATTTTTTTAATCACTTCATATTTTCTAACTTTATCGATTATGTTGAACAGAAAAGTAAAATAAAATGATTGCTCATCTGTCTATAACAATTAACTTTTTTTAAAAAAGGTACACCAAAATAAGCAATGAAATCCGGAACTAGCCACCATGTCCAGATTTCATTGCTTATTTTTTTAGCATAGGCTTCGATAGAATTGCTTCAACTTTTCTTTTTCCTCTTTTGATAAAGCTTGCACAGGCTTGCCTTTTCTCGCTCCTTCGATTCCATATAGCATATGGAGACAGGCGCCACTGTCCACCTTTTGACGAATTTCAAAAAATATCTATTCCGCTCCCTTTTCTTTAAATTGTTCTTCCGTTGTCACACCAATCTTTCGTAAATTTTCTTCTAATACTTTCCCTATATTCGGTAGATTACTTAACTCTGTCATGAGATTCCCTCCAAAAGTCTGGCTTTGATATATTGCATAGTACACTTAGAATATTCTATCGTTTTTCTTTAGTATACCATTTTGAGAAACGCACTAGCAATTCAGATAAGAACGCTACTTCGAAAGAAAGTAAACTGTTTCTTTTAGCTGCTCAATGTAGGCTTGCTCCTGTAAAACTTGAATCTTCTGCTTTTTTCAGATATCATTGGTTCGTAACTAAATATGATTTTGTTTGCAGGGGGACGTTATCGCGTTGAGAAGGTAAAACCTGACCCTTTGAACCTGTTGGTTGATACCAGCGTAGGGAGCAAATGTCCTTTTTGTTGATGCGAAATCGAAACAATCAAGGCATTCTTCTATACTGGAAGAATGTCTTTTTTCTATTTTAAGGAGGAATCTGATGAAAAAAGTACTAACTATTGCTGGTTCAGACTGTAGCGGGGGCGCCGGTATCCAAGCCGATTTAAAAACATTTGCCGCTCATGGTGTTTATGGAATGTCTGTGATCACCTCAGTAGTCGCTGAAAATACCGCTCGTGTGATCTCATACCAAGACATCGCACCAACAATTATCAATGAACAAATGACAGCTGTTTTCGAGGACATCTATCCTGATGCAGTCAAAATCGGTATGTTGTCTTGTGCAGATACGATGTTAGCTGTCGCAAGCAGTCTACAAGAATGGCAACCTAAAAATATTGTACTAGATCCTGTGATGTATGCAAAAAATGGCGATGCCTTGATGGAGCCACAAGCAATCGATACATTGATCAAAAACGTTTTACCATTAGCTACTTTGATCACTCCAAATATTCCAGAAGCAGAAAAAATCGCAGATTGCTCGATTACTTCCCTGGAAGAAATGGAACGAGCAGCAAAAGCCATTTATGAAAGATGTCACTCTGCAGTTTTGATCAAAGGAGGGCATCGCTCAGGTGAAGCCACTGATATATTGTATGATGGGGAAAATATTTACTCCTATACGTCTGAACGAATCGCCACAAAAAACACCCATGGCACTGGTTGCACCTTCTCTTCAGCGATTGCCTCACAACTCGCTTTGGGCGTACCATTAGACCAAGCAATTTCCAAGGCAAAAAAATATATCACTACTGCAATCGCACATTCACTAGAATTGGGCGAAGGTCATGGCCCAACCAATCATTTCTATTCACTCTATCGCAATGGTCTTAAGGAGGAACAAAGTCAATGAATACATTTTTAAAAACAGCTGTAGAAACGGTCCGTATGAAAAATCCTTTGGTCCACCATATCACGAACTATGTAACGGTCAATGATTGTGCGAATGTCACACTTGCGATCGGCGGTTCACCGATTATGGCTGATGAAGCGTTAGAAGTAGCAGAAATCACAGCAATGTCACAGGTATTGGTACTAAACATGGGTACTTTAAATGAACGTACCGTAGCTTCGATGCTTTTAGCTGGGCAAACAGCCAATGAAAAAGGTATCCCAATCATTTTTGATCCAGTCGGTGCAGGGGCTTCACAGTTTCGTAATCAAACAGCAAAAACGATCATGGAAAACTTGAAATGCGCAGTGATTCGTGGCAATATTTCAGAAATCCGCTTTTTAGCAGGGATCGCAAGCACAACGAAAGGTGTTGATGCCTCGGCAGATGATGCAAGCTCCATTGAAGAAGCCCAACAGATTGCTGATCAATTAGCAACCGCTCACAAATGTATCGTAGTGATCACCGGTGCGACAGATGTGATTTCTGATGGGCGGCGTAAAATCTTAGTGCACAATGGTTGTCCTGAAATGAGTCGGATCACTGGCACTGGCTGTATGCTCACTTCATTGATTGCTAGCTTTTGTGGGGGTTTTCCTGAACATCTTTTCCACGCCACAACCACAGCCGTTCTTACCATGGGGATTGCTGGTGAGCTTACGTTGGAACAAACGGCTGGTACGGGAAGTTTTCGGATCGCATTGATTGATGAAATCAGCCGCATTGATCGGGAAACATTACTACTGCGAGGAAACTATCTTGAAAAATGACATCAACTATTCCTTATACCTAGTGACCGATCAGTCACTGCTGAAAAAGAAAACACTCCAAGAAGCAGTGCAACAAGCACTTGAAGGTGGTATCACTGTCTTACAGTTGAGAGAAAAAAAAGCCAATTCACGAGATTTTTATGAGGAAGCGATCGCGTTGAAACGATTAGCTAAACCATACAATGTTCCATTGATCATCAACGATCGAGTAGACATTGCGTTAGCTTGTGATGCAGAAGGTGTTCATGTCGGTCAAACAGATCTACCTGTGGCTGTGGTGAGAAAAATGATTGGACCTGAAAAAATCATCGGCGCTTCCGTCCAAACCCTCGACCAAGCAATTTCCGCTGAACAAGCTGGGGCAGATTATTTAGGTGTCGGGACGATGTTCCCAACCGCTACTAAAACAGATGCCATCATCGTATCTAAAAATGAACTCAAGAAGATTCTTCAACACGTTTCGATCCCTGTTGTTTTGATCGGTGGTCTCAACGAACAAACGATTGCAGAATTCAAAACTTGCCCCGTCCAAGGATTTGCTGTGGTTTCAGCGATCCTAGCAAAAGAAGAAATCAAAAAAGCGACTAAAAAACTTTCTGTACAAATCAATACGTTCATCAAAGAGTAATAAATTAAAAAAGCGGCCCATGTAAAGTCAAATGATCTTTACATAGGTCGCGTTTAATTTCATTCCTCACTACAAGCTTTTCAAATGATGTTCAACGATAAAAGCAGTTTCTTCAATCGATTTATCCGACACATCAATGACAAAATTTCCATAGTGATCAAAAATCTCTTGCGAGTAAGCCAATTCTTTGTGGATCGTTTCTAAATTGTTGTAGCTTGACGATTGATGCAAACCTAAAGAATCTAAGCGATTGCTCCGGATTCTCACTAAATTCTCTGGATGACAAGTCAAACCAACGATTTTACTTTTGTCTACTTCTTCTAATACTTTGGGTAATGGTACTTCAGGGATCAATGGCAGATTGGACACTTTGTACCCCTTATTTGCCAGATACATACTTAAAGGTGTTTTTGACGTTCGAGAAACACCTAGAAGTACGACATCTGAATCTAAAAAACCTTTAGGATCTTTTCCATCATCATATTTTACAGCAAACTCGATGGCAGAAATCCGATTGAAGTATTCAGTATCCAACTTGTGGACAGCCCCTGGTTCTTCAATGGGCTGCATCCCAGTTTTTGCATGAATGATCTCGAAAAGAGGATGCATCAAGTCGATATATAATAAACCAGTTTTCCGACTAAAAGATTTTGCCACTTCCGACAGTTCATGATTCACGAGTGTACTGATCACAATTGCTTTATCACGTAAAGCATCTGCTAAAATCGGCAACAGCTCTTCCTTCTGATTCACAAAAGGAAATTTATAGTTATTATGGAACACCAAGTTAGGATATTGGACCATCACAGCGGATAATAACTTTTGCGACGTTTCACCTAGTGAATCTGAGATAGAATAAACAATGACTTCATTTTGCATTTATAAACTCCCCCTATCGATTTCGTTCAGCATTTCTCGCTTGCTGAGTGATAAAATTCAATACTTTTGATTTAGTGATCTTACCGATTACGTTTCGCTCATTTGCTTCATCAACCACTGGCAGAGAGTCAACTTCAAAATCTTGAAGGATCGTCGCTACTTCCAATAAATCCATTTTTTTCGTGCAAGTTCTGATATGCGGACTTCGTGTCATACAAAGAGCGACCGGCGTATGATCGATTTCAGTATTTAAGGAAGCTCTCAACAAATCTTTTCGAGATAATACACCCACCAATTGTTTTTCTCCGTCAATCACATAAATCGAGCCAACATCATACACGAATAATGTCGTGATCGCATCACGGATCGAAGTATTCAAATCAATCAGCAATGGTGGCACCATGATCTCATCCACTTTGACTGTGAATGTTTTAAAGAAAAAAAGCGTTTCTAGGTCAGAACCTGTATACGTATAACCAATTTTCGGCGTAGCTTCTAGTATCCCAGACATTGTCAAAAAGGATAAGTCCGACCGCAGTGTCGCTCTTGAAACATCTAAGAGTTCAGAAATTTTTTCTCCGCTGACAGGTTGTGTCTCTTTGACGATCTCGATGATCTTTTTTTGTCGTTCACTCAATTTCATTTGTGCCTTTTCTCTCCCTTCCTCATTTTCATTTCTTATTATACACATATATAAACCGATTTCAAAATAAATTTGTGTTTCATTATTTTTATTGACAGATATATATGAGTCATATTAAGATGTATTTACAATATAAATGACTCACATTAAATCAATGGAGGCTTATCATATGGTAAAATGGATCTATGACTTTAACGAAGGCAGAAGCAAAGATAAAGCATTATTGGGTGGAAAAGGTGCAAATCTAGCGGAAATGACTCACTTAGGATTGCCTGTTCCTTCTGGCTTTACCCTGACTACAGAAAGTTGTATGCGTTATCTTAAAAATGTCGCTTTCTTTGATCAACAATTGATAACAGAGATTCAAACAGCTATCGAACGGCTAGAAGTAAAAACAAACAAGTCATTTACGAACGATGATGAGCTATTGCTAGTTTCTGTAAGGAGTGGTGCAGTCTTTTCTATGCCTGGTATGATGGATACGATCCTCAATCTAGGTCTAAATGATTCACGAGTACATGCTTTAGCTGAGCAAACTAGTTTAGCTTTTGCTTATGATTGCTACCGTCGTTTGTTGCAAATGTTTGGCGATGTCGTCTACGGTATCCCCAAAGAAAAATTCAATCTTCTACTCACAAAAGCAGAAAAAGAAAACAATAAAACGGTTAATGTTTTCAACGAACAACAACAGTTAGCATTGATCAAAAATTATAAAGAGCTATTTATCAAACATAATAAAGTTTTCCCTCAACATCCTATGGATCAGCTAAAAGAAGCGATCCAAGCGGTCTTCCACTCTTGGAACAATCCACGAGCAAACGTTTATCGAGAGTTACATGGTATCTCTCATCATTTAGGCACGGCTGTCAATGTCCAAGAAATGGTTTTTGGAAATAGCGGAAATGAAAGCGGTACAGGTGTCGTCTTTACCCGAAATCCCGCTACAGGTGACAATCAGCTTTTTGGTGAATTTTTGCTGGATGCACAAGGAGAAGACGTTGTCGCTGGCATTCGCACGCCTCAACCGATCCAAGAGCTTAGTGAGCGATTACCTAATGTCTACCAAGATTTCTTGCACTACGCACAAATGCTAGAACTCCATTACAAAGATATGCAAGATATCGAATTTACCGTTGAACAGGGGAAGCTATTTATTTTACAAACGAGAAACGGCAAGCGCACAGCTAAAGCTGCTTTAAAGATTGCGACTGACTTAGTGAATGAGAACGTTCTTTCAAAAGAAGAGGCTTTGATGCGAGTGGAAGCAGAAATGATCGACCAGTTAATTCATCCGATTTTTAAACCTGAAGCCCTCGAACAAGCAACACCATTTGCTCAAGGCTTACCTGCAAGTCCCAGAGCTGCCACAGGTGAGATCGTCTTTACTGCCGAAAAAGCAAAAGAACGATATGAACAAGGAAATAAGGTCATCTTAGTTCGTCACGAAACCTCTCCAGAAGATATCGAAGGAATGATCGTTAGTGAAGCCATCGTCACTAGTCGTGGCGGGATGACTTCTCATGCCGCTGTCGTCGCTCGTGGGATGGGTACTTGTTGCGTGACTGGTACGGAAACCTTGACGATCGACGAAGAAGCAAAAACTGTAACAACAAATGACATTCGGCTAAAAGAAGGCGATATTCTCTCCGTCAATGGCAATACAGGCGAGATTTACTTAGGGGAACTTCCTACAGTTATCGCTGAAAACAATCAGGACCTTACTTTATTTTTATCTTGGGCTGATGAACTCGCCGACTTAGAAGTGCGCGCCAACGCTGAAACGTTGACTGATTTAACCACTGCTCTTGATTTTGGGGCTACAGGTATCGGGTTAGCAAGGACCGAGCATATGTTTTTCGGGGAAGATCGTATTTTAGAAATGCGCCGCTTGATTTTAGCAGAAGATCACCGAGAAATGGAAACAGCTTTGACAAAATTGCTGGCATTTCAAGAAAATGATTTTTATCAGATGTTCCAAACGATCCGAGATAAACCAATGGTCATTCGCCTACTTGACCCACCGATGCACGAGTTTCTTCCCCATGAGGCACCAGACATTGCGAATTTAGCAGACAAACTGAACCGATCAGTCAATGAGCTGACAGCAAAGATCGAGTACTTGAAAGAAACCAATCCGATGTTAGGTCATCGTGGTTGTCGCTTAGGTATCACTACACCAGAAATCTATCAGATGCAAGTCAAAGCAATCATTCAAAGTGCGATTCGGCTAGTACAAGAAGGAATACCAGTTGTTCCAGAAATCATGATCCCATTGATTGCTGAAAAAGAAGAACTAATGCACCTTAAAGTTTTATTGATCGAAACGATCGAAGCAACTTTCAACGCTCAAAACATCGTACCATTTTCTTACGAGATCGGTACGATGATCGAGTTACCTCGCGCTTGTTTGATTGCGGATCAATTAGCAGAACAAGCTGATTTCTTCAGTTTTGGTACAAATGATCTCACTCAAATGACCTATGGATTTTCTCGAGATGATATTGGAAAATTCATCAATCGTTACCAAGAAAAAGCGATCATGACCCATGATCCATTTCAACATTTGGATCAACAAGGTGTTGGTCAATTGATCAAACTCGCTGTTTCTAATGCACGACGAACCAAACCAACGATGACGATCGGCATTTGTGGTGAAGTCGGCGGAGATCCTCAATCCATTCCCTTCTTTCAAGCCATTGGAATCGACTATGTCTCCTGCTCTCCTTACCGGATTCCAGCTGCTCGATTAGCGGTGGCACAGGCTGCGATCCGTAGCCGTCCGTCTTAATTATTTATTTCTTTGTATCTAGTTTTAAAAAAAGTAACCACAGCCAACGTATCGAACGTTTTAGGCTGTGGTTACTTCTTTAGAGCGATATTATTTTACCGTGAGCTATTTTCTTTTTCTTCTGTTCTTCAGCTTCTCCTTTTCACGGATTCTCTTTTCTTGAAAGAGCAGTTCTTTCTGCAATTTCAAATAGTTCATATAGCGATTTTCTGATAGCTCTCCACTGTCGATCATATTGACTAAGATCCAACCAACATATCCTGCTCGGTCTTTATCTAAATTCTATTTTTAGCTACCTTTCTCTTTGTATCCTTTAAGAAAGACTGAGTTTTTTCATTCTCACATAAATACTTGTATCTAATACCACTTTTGTCACCAACAGAACGATAAGTATTAAAGCGACGTTGGCAACAAAAGAGTGAAAGAAGAACATATTATCTCGACTCATCCATAACAACACTTTATCAATTTCAAATGTATTGATTGGGAAGAGATACAGTATTTTATTCGGTATTCCCGACATAAAAATATGCGTCAGTGGTTGCGGAATGACAAAGAGTCCTAGTGAAATAGCTAGCGCACTAAATGGTGAACTACTCAAACTGGAAATCAGCATAGTTACGCCAGCGATGAACAGCACTCCTATTAACTGAAAAACAACACCGAACAAGTAAGCTTGAAGCATATTCCATCCCAATGGAAAATCAAAGACCTTCCAATCCAAGTTGGCTTGAACGCTCACATCCCACCCACTAAATCCATAATAAATATAAAATATTATCAAGATGATTAACTGAACGATCAGGAAGGAAGCTATAGCCATACCTGTTCCAACCAGAATTTTTGATTTTATCATTTTTGTTCTGCCGTACCTTGTAGACAACAACAAAGGAATAATATTTTTTGAAGTATCATTCGCAAAAAGAATCGAGCATATCAGAATGACAAACAGCGAAATTGGGATAAAAGCAATTGAAGTGACATTTAACAAATCCGTCCAAGTCTTAAAATTCCCTATTTTGATCGGAAATCCCATTTTTTTATAGCCCACGTTTTTCATAGATAAAAGATTCACATCGTCAATGGTATATTTTTTACCGTCCCTAATGGCATCTATCATTTCAACATAAACATCTTGCTCCTCGTGATTTGTGAATGTATCGACCACTGACCATTGAAAGTAATCAAATATTTGAATGTTTTTTCTTTTTTTGTCCTGATAAATCTTCAAATAGTCAGATGTAATTTTTTTAACCTTATGATCAGTCAACTCACCTTGGTACTCATTTGTAAAATCTAGATATCTTTCAATTGATTCCCTACCCGAAACATCAGTAATATTTTTAGCTCCCCTAAGTTGCGACTGAAAAAAGCCAATATAGACGATTGCAAAAAGACTCAATAACAAGACAAGCCCAGATCCAATAATCGATTTGTTTTTCAGTATCTTTTCACTTTCAAATTTAAAAATCTGCATTCGTTTGATCCTCAGTTCTAAAATAGTATAAATACAAATCTTCCAAGTTCGCCTTCACATGGAGAGCATTGTCATTCGGTTTGACCGTCGAAATGATTCTTAATATGACACGATCATCTACATACTTTTGATTGCTTACAGGATATTTTTGGTAATATGATTCAATCTCGTCAAGCGATGTTTTAACTTCCCACACACTGTTTTCGATATTATTCATTAATTCAGTTACTAATCCTCTATCTTGAACCACACCTTTATTTAAAACCAACACTTCATCCGAAATATATTCCACATCAGATACAATGTGAGTAGATAAAATAATAATTTTATTCTCTGATAGGGAGCTGATTAAGTTTCTGAACCTCACTCGCTCTTTTGGATCTAATCCTACTGTTGGTTCATCAAGTATCAAAATTTCAGGATCATTAATCAGTGCTTGAGCAATTCCTAAACGTTGTTTCATACCACCTGAATATTTCTTTATTTTTTTATTCTTTTGCTCTGATAGCCCAACTAATTCAAGCAATTCCAAACATCGTCTTGTTGCTAGTTTCCCTCTCAATCCTTTTAATGCTGAGATATAAAGCATAAACTTTATCCCTGTAAAATCTGGATAATAACTGAAATCTTGTGGTAAGAAACCTAGTACCGATCTAAATGCTTCACTATTTATTGTCACATCCTCATCGTTATATAAAATTTTCCCACTATCGGATTTGATCACTCCACAAATTAATCTAAAAAGAGTTGTCTTTCCTGAACCATTGGCTCCAAGCAAGCCATAAACTCCTGCTTTCAACGTTAGAGAAACATCATCTAAGGCTTTTAATTCATCGAATTTCTTAGTAATATTCTTTATTTCTAATTTCATATAAAATCACCTCCCATGTTATGTTGCTTTAACATTTGTCTTATCAATGCAAGAAGTCCAATTGAAGTAATCACATAAACAATCGTCCAATAAGAAAGTGGAAAACTATAAATGTTGAATATCCCTTCGATAATAATCGATACTGCGACTAGTACTCCCGAACTAGTCCAAAGCAATAGGTTCGACAAGTTATTTCGTATTAGAGTAAAAATTGAGAATAAAACAATACAGAAAACATTGAACGGAACGAGAAGATACAACGCAAAACTTAAGAAAGACACAGGAAATATCTGCTTACCTACCACCGCAAGAATCACTATCAAAAGCAAATCAAATACACCAAAAACAAGCATTTTCATCGCTGTATGTTGCCGTAAATCGTATTTAAACGTCTGCTCTAGCTCCCACATATTATTCGTGAAGCTCTTAAACAGCTCATCTGTGAAAAATATCACTGAAAAAAGAACCATTCCTGTTATCCCTCTCAGAACATGTTCATAGCTCATTTCACCCTTTGAAAACATAAGAAACAAGGAGAATCCTAGAAGTTCAAATTGAATACTCCACAATTTCCATCCCACAAACTTAATTGAGGATAAAAACAAACTTAAATAGGATTTTCTTGAAATTTGGTTTTTAAGCATTTGCTTGTTTCCCAATCTCACTATTCTTTTTTTGGCTTCTTGGGTAGAAATATCATTTTTCAAATAATCTCTATTCAAAATAATAGTCCTCCTTTTTAAGTATTTGTTTCATTTTGTCTAGTCCTTGTTGAATCCTTGATTGTGCTGTTGGCACACTCGTTTTAGTTAACTGTGCTATTTCCTTAACTTTCATATCATAGAAAAATTTAAGTATGATCGCTTCTCTTTGGTACTCTGGCAGTTGGTCTAACGCACGCTGAATGTTCCTGTTTTGATCATTTATGAAGTCAAAGCTTGAGTCTTGGTCTTCTAACTCTTTATTGTAAGATTCATCGAATACTACTTCGTCAAAATCATTTTTCTTGCTATAGCTATTACACGTATTCACAGCAATGGTGAAAAGATAATTGAAGAAACTTCCTGAAAATTTATAAGAATCAATGCTGCTTATCACTTTCAAAAACGTTTCTTGGATTAAATCTTCAGCTAATCTACTTTTTCCAAAAAACCTTCTTCTGCAATAATTGAAAATTTTGTCGTAATATTTATCAATAAGTTTTTCCCAAGCGTCAACATCTCCTGACTTTATTTTCAGGATAGTTAGATAGTCGTTGATTTCTCTCACCTACCTCTCTTTCAATTCATCAAGGAGTCAAAATCCGCCTGGATCTACTTTATTTTGACAAGGCTTATTCTTGACATTGTTTTTCTTACCATGCTAAAACCCCAAACCATAATGAGTGGAATTAACACTCCCATCATTACACGAAATAAGCCATTAACGACAGTAATTTCGTTATGCCACAAATTAAAAATTTGAATAGGTATCATATGTAGCAAAAAAACACTTTGACTATAGGGTTTCAACTTTTCAAATCCGCTTATCTTGTTTTTCGTAATAACTAATAAGCCAAACAAACACACCGTAAATGGAATAGTGAAGTACATAAAATTCTTATCGATTCCTTGATTTTGAAATACGATCATTCCTTCAAAAACTCCAATAAGACTAGCTAAGAACAATCCATAGAAAAGTGACTTGGAGTATTTTTTTAATTTATACTTATTATCTGCTAGAACAAACCCTATGAGAACAAATATCGGACTAAAGAAAAAGCCATTCCTTGTAGTCGCAAACACACTGAAATATTTTTCCACGCCTGAAACGAGCAACGGATTAGAAAAAAATGCTGAATATGTTTCAATAGAGCCAATCGAAAAGAGCAAGAAGCAAATCAGCAGCATCCATCTATAACCTAGTTTTTGAAGCATGTATCTCACAATAACTATCGAGAAGACTAAAGCAGGAAAATACCACAAATGATAGAAGCTCCCACTGTAAAAGAAAGAGACAATAAGTGCTATTGGTAGTAATCCTAAATGAACTTGGACTGTCTGTTGTATCAACTGAATACCAAAAGGTATGTAAAGCATAAATGTCACTGCATAGAGATATACTATCTTTCTCAGCCACTTCAGCGAATGCCCTTCTCTTTTGCTGTTCAATCGAAAGAAGTACGCATTATTTACGAAGAAAAACGGGACAGCGATTCGGCAAATCATGCTTTTAACTATAAAATGCAATGTTGGATCACTAACAATCGTTCCAGAGTGGACAACGACAACACAAACCGTTGCAATAAATTGCGCAATATATAGGTTCTGATTTTTGTTCTTCATGGCTTCTCCTTATGATTTGGCTCTTACACTAACAATTAACTGTAAAAATAAAAAAAACATTTAAAGATTAGCAAAATCTAATAAATATATGTAAATATCAAATGAAAGTTTTTTAAATAGTATTTTCTCATTCGGATTATCGACATTTATCGTAAGCAACTGGCTTTTCTAACTAAATATAAAGAAAGCCTTCCAAACATCTTACAGTAATGAAGCATTGGAAGGGAAAAACATAAAATCAAGGTCATCAAAAATTGAAAAAAAAAAGAACCCTTGAAAATTCAAGGGTTCTTCCTCTGTCTGATAACAAGAAATTAACGACGGATTTCTTTGATACGAGCTGCTTTTCCGTGTAATGCACGTAGGTAGTACAATTTCGCACGACGTACTTTACCGTAACGGACAACTTCGATTTTTGCAACACGTGGTGTGTGCAATGGGAATGTACGCTCAACGCCTACACCGTTAGAAACTTTACGTACTGTATAAGTTTCGCTGATTCCAGCACCACGGCGTTTGATTACAACACCTTCAAATAACTGGATACGTTCACGAGTACCTTCGACAACTTTCGCATGAACACGTACAGTGTCACCAGGGCGGAAAGCTGGAATGTCAGAACGTAGTTGTTCTTTTGTTAATTCTTCGATTAATGGATTCATTGTTTTCTTCTCCTTATTCCAAACATTCTTATGAGTAATTTCTCACAGCGGAACATCGTAATAGTTAAGTGTTTTTACACTCACCATAGAATACTATCATATTCTATGGTGAGTGTAAAGAAAATTTTCATTTATTTGTTGCAACTCAAGCTTCTTCTTTTTTGATCTCCGCTAGCATTTTTTCCATTTGCGGTGTCATGTCTAATTTTTCTAACATGTCTGGACGTCGAAGATATGTTCGGCGTAAGGACTCTTTTAGTTGCCATTCTTCAATCAATTTATGGTTACCATTGGTCAATACTTCTGGTACTTTCATATCTTTGAATTCTGCAGGTCTTGTATATTGAGGATGTTCCAACAAGCCAGTAGAATGCGAGTCTGTTTGGGCAGATGTTTGATTACCTAAAACATCCGGCAATAGCCGAACGGTCGCATCGATCATGACCATGGCACCTAGCTCTCCACCGGTCAGTACATAATCTCCCAATGAGACTTCATCTGTTACGAGTGAACGGATGCGCTCATCATAGCCTTCATAGTGGCCACAAATAAAGATCAGATGCTCTTCTTCCGAAAATTCTTCTGCCATTTTTTGATTGAACGGTTGACCAGCTGGATCAAGTAAAATCACCCGTTTCTTAGTCTCTGGATGTTTTTCTTCGATGGCTTTGATATTGTCATAGATGGGTTGGACTTTCAATAACATCCCTGCTCCACCACCATAAGGATAGTCATCGACCGTTTGGTGTTTGTTGTCCGAATACTCACGGAAATTAGAAACATTGATTTCTAACAATTCTTTTGCTACTGCTTTACCAATGATCGATTCCCCCATCGGGCCTTCAAACATTCGCGGAAACAGAGTCAACACGTCAATCTTCATCATCGATCAATCCTTCTAATAATGTCACACGAACCAAGCCATTTTCAAGATCGACTTCTTGAACGACGGAATCGATATAGGGGATCAGTGCATCTTTTTTCTTTGGTCGTTGGATGACCCAAACATCATTTGCGCCTGGAGATAAAATCTCTTTGATCTTTCCTAGTTCTTTCTCGTTTTCATCGATGACCTTCAAGCCAATGATTTCATGGTAGTAATATTCATTTTCTGTCAATTCAACTAAGTTTTCTTTTGATACACGTAAGATACCATCACGGTATTTTTCAACGTCATTGATGGAAGGATGATTCTCAAAGCTGAGTAAATCAAAGTTTTTATGTTTACGGTGACTTTTTACAGTCAATTCTACAGGAGCTTTTCCTTCTTGGAAGAGTGTCAAAACTTCACCTTTTTTGTAACGTTCTTCAGGGAAATCTGTGGTTGAGATGACACGGACTTCGCCTTTGATTCCTTGGGTATTGACAATCTTGCCAACATTTAGATATTCAGTCAACTTTTGTCCTCATTTCTTTCATGATTCTTGTCACTCTGCTTGGTCACGATTTGCTTTTGGACTCAGAGTGTTCTATCGTTTCCTGTCTATTTTAGCATGTGGTTCTTGGCAATTCTAGTCTTCTTTTATTGTTGTTCCATGGAAACAGCCATTTTTAATGCATTCATCGAATCTTGATTCGTGATTGTATAAACAGTGGTTGGTTGTTGCCAAATGATCCGAGTATTTTGATTGGTGCCATCGGTCATATTGATTTCGATCGTTCCGACTTTTTCCGGTGCAGGTAAGCGGGCAGATTCCAAGTAAGTCACGATCTGTTTCGCCAAAGGTACAGGATCTTGTCCGTCAATATTGCTGGCACGTATTCGTAACCGCCAATTTCCTTCTTGCCATTCAAGAATCGAAGAACCTGCAGCACCTTGTTGATAACCGACGATGTTATAACCGAGATCGACTTGTCTTCCTCCAGTATCGACTGTAAATGGCTGAATCGTGTTCAGTGTTTCTTGGGAAGATGCAAAGTCATCTTGATAAAGGTAAGAAGCGATTGGTTCTGCTTGGTTCAATGAGGCGTCGTTTAGTGGTAGTGCTTGTTCTGATTGATAGTATAAGACAGAAAAGCCTTGTTTTGTCATCGTTGCTGCGATGTTCAAGTTAGATGACCCAACTGGGATCTCTTTTGGCATCGGTGTGTCTGGATACTCTTTTTGCAATTGCTCAAAGGCAGTTTGCGTCGAATTTTCTTGTGTGCTCGTGCTTGTTTCAGCTGATGATGCTGTTGAAGCTGTTGTCTCCTGACTACTTGTGGAAGATGACCCTATCTCTTCCTTTGAAGTAGTTGTTTCTGTCGTACGAACTGTTTCATTTGTCGTTTCTTGACTCGTTTCACTTGGTGATTGACAAGCACCGAGTAAAGCGACAGCGAATAAGCTGATCAAACCTATTTTTTTCATTTGAAACACTCCTCTCTTACTATTAAGGATACGCTTTGTACCTGTTTTTGCCAAATATGATCTCTAAAGAACACAAAAAAAACTGTTTCGCGAAAACGAAACAGTTTATTCTTTATTGTCGATGATATTCAAACGCACTTTTTTCGGTGCATTGATTCGTACTCCGTAAACGATCGTGCGGATTGCTTTCGCAACGCGCCCTTGTTTACCGATGATACGACCGATATCTTCGGGAGCCACAGTTAGATTGTATTCGTAAAAATCTTCCGACTCAACGACTTCTAGCTGGACTTGATCAGGATAAGTAACTAACGGACGAACGATTGTTAAGACTAAGTCGCTTAAATCTTTCATATCCGGTCACCTTATTTCTTTGAGAATTTAGCTTCATGATGTTTTTTCATAACGCCTTCTTTTGAAAGGATGTTACGTACTGTATCTGAAGGTTGTGCACCTTTTGATAACCAGTCAAGTACTAAATCTTCTTTTAAAACTACTTCTGCAGGGTCTTTCAAAGGGTTGTAAGTACCTACAGTTTCGATGAAACGTCCATCACGAGGAGAACGAGAATCAGCTACGACGATACGGTAAAAAGGACTCTTTTTAGAACCCATACGTTTTAAACGGATTTTAACTGCCATTATATATTTCCACCTCCATTGTTTTATTCACAAGATGTAGTGTACCAGTTTTTTTTTACCCTGTAAAGCTTTTTTTCTTTACAGTCTGATTTTTTTCTATTTTTATTCTTTCTTTAAGTCGTTAGTGTCCTTTTCCATGGATTTCTTCTTACTTTTTTGAATCATCAAGGTTGAACATAGGAAGCTTGTAAATCCCCTATCCATAAGCATTTCTTTTGTTTTCGACTCTACATTAAAATAACCCAAGTGTTTTTATTTGCTCAGTTTACTTATTTTTTGTAAGATAAATATAGAAAGATTGAAGGAGGAATTGTTTTATGACAAAAAAAATTGGTTTTTTCATCGGAAGTTTAAGAAAAGATTCATACAATAAGAAAGTTGCAGAAACTTTTTCGGACTTATTACCGGAAGGATACGAGAGCGTATTTGTAAAAATCGATGACCTTCCTTTTTATAACGAAGATATCGAGACACCTGAGCAAACACCTACAGAATGGACACGTTTCCGTGAAGAAGTCAAAGATCTAGACGGCGTGATCTTTGTTACTCCTGAGTACAACCGCTCAGTGCCAGCTGTATTGAAAAATGCCTTGGATGTTGGTTCTCGTCCTTATGGTCAAAGTGTCTGGGATAAAAAACCTGGTTTAGTGGTCACTGCTTCTCCTGGTGGAGTCGGTGGTTTTGGCGCAAATCATCACTTACGTCAATCATTAGTCTTTTTAAATGTCCCAACATTACAACAACCAGAAGCGTATATCGGAAATATCACTAACTTACTTGATGAAGATGGCAACATTATCCAAGGAACCGTTGATTTCTTCCAAACGATTTTAGATGCGTATCTAGATTTCGCTGGAAAATTGAACGCTTGATGTCTTGCTAATTTTACAAAAAACCACGAAACAGCATGTTGTTTCGTGTTTTTTTGTGTGACCTACTATTCTTTGTGCCCTTCTTTACGATAGTGTAGCTCAATAAACTCGCCAAAGCGTTTCGTGTCCACCAATTGATACCGCTGTACATAATCTCCTTCTTGAAAAAGACGAATCCCTTTCCCAAGTAATACAGGCGCAATTTGAATGTACCATTCATCGATCAGTTGCTGTTCAATGATTGGTTTGAGCAAACGACCGCCACCAACTACCCAGATCCTTTGTTCACTTGATTCCTTCAACTCCTTGATCAAGCTTACGGGATCTTCGTGAACGACCCTAGCATCCTCTAACTTCAATTCTTTGTCTGTTGAAAAGACATAATTGGTTTTTTCTGGATAGATCTTGGCTGTATCTAAATATTTTTTGGCTTCTTGATACGTTTTTCTGCCCATGATCGTTACATCGATGGTTTGATAAAACGCATCATAGGTTGTTTTTTCCCCAGTAGGCGTATCGAAGAGCCATTGCAAGTCATCATTAATTGTTGCTAGATAGCCATCCATACTGATTGCTCCGTAAAAAATGATCTTAGACATTTCATCTTTCTCCTTTAGCGAGTGACTTCTTGGTGGCGAAAACATGTGATCAGGTGATCGTTGATGATCCCTACCGCTTCTAAAAAGGCATAAATGGTCGTACTTCCAATAAATTTGAAACCGCGTTTTTTCAAGTCCTTTGAGATGCGATCAGAGAGTTCACTAGTAGTTGGCACTTCACTTTGGTCTTGGTAGTTTCCGATTACGACTTCGCCATTGACAAAGGACCAGAGGTAATCAGAAAAACTCAGTCCGGTTGCTCGCATGGCTAAAATAGCTTGTGCGTTAGCGATTGCCGCTTCAATTTTCCGGCGATTGCGGATGATTCCTTTATTGCTCATCAATTCTTCGATTTTTTCTTCAGTATAGCTAGCGACTTTTTCGAGTTCAAACTGGTCGTAAGCCTCATCGAAAGCTTGGCTCTTGTTCAAGATCGTTTGCCAGCTGAGACCTGCTTGATTGATATCAAGCATTAATTTACGGTACAGTCGTTGGTCTTCATATTCAGGTACTCCCCAAATCGTATCATGGTACTCACGCATTATTTCAGTTGATTCACTCCATGGACAGCGTTGCATCGACTCACTCCTTTTAGGATTTTCAGACAATGTATCAAAAAACTCCGAAGACAAAATTAAATACGTCTTCGAAGCTTTTTTGCACTTGATTACTGTTTATTTCTTTTTCTTCTTTTTCTTTTTGTTTTTCTTCATCATGCGATTCATCGCCATTTTTCCTAGCTTACCTTTGACACCGGTACCGAACATTTGGTCCATGCCAGGAATATTCATGTCCCCTTTAGACATTTGTTGCATCATCTTACGGGATTCTTTGAATTGTTTGATCATACGATTGACTTCCACTACGCTGTTCCCTGAACCAGCAGCAATTCTGCGTCGGCGGCTTGGATTCAATAGGTCTGGGTTTTCACGTTCTGCAGGTGTCATCGAATAAACCATTGCTTTTTTACGCTCAACATCTTTCGGATCAACTTTGATATTTTCGATTCCTGGCACCTGATTCATTCCTGGGATCATTTTTAATAAGTCTTCGATTGGGCCCATACCCATGACTTGATCCAATTGTTCAATGAAATCATTGAAGTCAAATGAGTTCTCACGCATTTTTTGCGCAAGCTCTTCTGCTTTTTTCTCATCATAGTCTTGTTGCGCTTTTTCAATCAGCGTCAACATATCCCCCATACCAAGGATACGACTTGCCATACGATCTGGATGGAAGACTTCTAAGTCAGTCAGCTTTTCACCAGAACCGATGAACTTGATTGGTGCACCTGTCACTGAACGAATCGATAACGCCGCTCCCCCACGTGTGTCTCCATCTAATTTTGTGATGACGACCCCTGTGATCCCTAATTGTTGATTGAAGCTATCCGCAACGTTGACGGCATCTTGACCAGTCATCGCATCGACAACGAGTAGGATTTCGTTAGGTTGTGTCAAGTCTTTGATTTGTTTTAATTCATCCATCAATGTTTCATCAATGTGTAAACGACCGGCTGTATCGATCAATACGTAATCATTTTTCTTTTCTTTTGCGAGTTCCATCCCTTGACGAACGATTTCTACAGGACTCACATCTGTTCCCATATCAAAAACCGGAACATCCAATTGCTGTCCTAAAACTTTCAACTGGTCGATGGCAGCAGGACGGTACACGTCACCTGCAATCAATAAGGGACGAGCATTTTCATTTTTCTTTAAATAATTCGCTAATTTACCAGTAAACGTTGTTTTACCTGCCCCTTGCAAACCAGCCATCATGATGACAGTCGGGATTTTTGGAGATTTAGTCAATTCGACCGTTTCTGAACCCAAAGTGATCGTTAACTCTTCATCCACGATCTTTACGATTTGTTGTGCTGGAGAAAGACTATCAAGTACTTCTGCTCCAACTGCACGTTCGCGCACACGTTTCGTAAAATCTTTGACTACTTGTAAGTTGACATCGGCTTCTAATAGCGCAAGACGGATCTCGCGCATCATTTCCTTGACGTCAGCTTCAGAGACTTTTCCTTTTTTTCGTAACTTTGACATCGCCTGTTGTAGGCGTTCAGTTAAGCTTTCAAATGCCATATTTTATTCATTCCTTTTTGTTATTCTTCGATTTCTTGAATTTTTTTGATGTATCCTTGCAGCGTTTGATCTTCAGGATACTGTTCATTGATATAGTTCGTCAATTCTGTCAACAACTGTTCACGAACGACATAATCAGAAAAAAGGTGGAGTTTTTTTTCGTAATTCTCCAAGATCTTGCTCGTTCGTTTGATATTATCATAAACTGCTTGGCGACTGACCTCATATTCTTCAGCGATTTCTCCAAGTGAAAAATCATCTGCATAATATAATTCCATATAATTCATTTGTTTCTCAGTCAACAGTGTCGAATAAAATTCAAAAAGAGCATTCATCCGATTGGTTTTCTCAATTTCCATTCAACTCACCTCGTTGATCCATCCACTCTTCTTCTGAGCAGACACTGATTTTTTGTTGGAGAAAATAGGCGGTTGCTACGCCAATGCCTTCTTTCAGACTACCAGTGAAACTACCATCATAGATAGTTGATGAGCCGCAGGAAGGACTATTTGCTTTTAAGATCAACGTTGAGATCTGCTTTTCCTTGAGTACTTGATAAGCATTGATCGCACCATTTTTATAAGCTTCTGTAACATCTTTTCCAGAGATCGTCATGACCTTAGCCTGATGATCCCAGACATCAAACCCATCACCACCAACGATTTCTGCTGGTTCTCTTGGAATGGGCAAACCTCCTGCTACTTCTGGACAGATCACGATTGCTTGACCTTCTGTCACGAGTTTTTTTAAGGCAGGGATTGTTTGTTCCCGGCCATCATAGCGACATGAGACGCCACCTAAACAAGCACTGATACCGATCATCGGACATTTTCTCCTTTAGCTGAGCAAATTGCTTTTATATTATACCATTTATTTAGCTGGTTAAATAGTCCTTGCCCCCGATTCTGTGCTAAAATAAAGGAGATGAAATTTATCAAAAGGAGAATTTATGAAAAAAGTACTAGTTGTTGATGACGAACCCTCAATTGTAACATTACTGACATTCAATCTTGAAAAAGAAGGATATAAAGTAACCAGTGCTGCAGATGGTCAAGAAGGTCTTGATCTTGCATTGGAACATTCATATGATTTCATTATTTTAGATGTGATGCTTCCTTCGATCGATGGCATCGCGATCACACAAAAGCTCCGTCAAGAAAAAAATGATACACCTATATTGATCCTAACAGCTAAAGATGATCAAGTCGATCGAATCATCGGACTGGAGATCGGTGCGGATGATTATTTGACGAAACCTTTCAGCCCTCGGGAAGTCCTTGCACGGATGAAAGCCATCTTTCGTCGGATCGAGCCCCGTAAAACTCAATCTGATGAGGCAGAACCAGAATACTTATCGATTGGACAAATCAAAGCCGACTTGACGAATTATCAAGTGACGATCGAGGACCAACCGATCGAACTTACGCCGAAAGAATTTGAGTTGCTTGTTTATTTCATGAAACGCAAAGATCGAGTGATCGACCGAGATACACTGTTGGATCGTATCTGGAATTTTGATTTTTCTGGACAAAGTCGTATTGTTGATGTCCATGTCAGTCATTTACGTGAAAAAATCGAGCGTGATCCGAAACATCCTAAATATTTACTGACTGTTCGGGGCTTTGGTTATAAATTCCAGGAACCAAAACGATGAAAAAACAATGGAAAAAATTCTCCGAGCGCTTGTTTTTTCTCATCTTGTTGCTTGGCTTATTTTTTGGTGGATGGCAGATCATCTCCCATTATTTCCAACAACAGATCATTGAACAACAAGAAAGTTATTTGACTAAAAAAGCGCAGTTATTGGCTCGTCAACTAGATGTCGAGAATCCTACTTCTGCTAGTAATAAAACAGTTCTGGATGAATTTGTCCATCAATCCAATGAACGAGTGACGTTGATCGATCAAACTGGCACGATCATTTATGACACAGAAGAATCTTCTTTGCATGAACAAAGAAAAACACGCCCGGAAATCAAAGCGATCTTAGAAGGAAGTACGCTTGGTACTTCTCTTCGTAAGAGTACGACATTGAATGAAGAATTACTTTATGTCGCCTTGCCCATCAAAGTCAATGGAAAATTGGTAGCGATCATTCGCATCGCTGAACCTACAAGTGGCTTTCTTCCTCGTACGGAAAGTTTTCGCCGTTGGGTATTCGGTTTCTTCTTGGTTTTCTTTCTTTTATTGACATTTATGATCTACTACCTGATTTACCAACGAAACCAACCACTCAAAACAGTGATTCCTGTTTTGAAAAAAATGGTCAAGAACCCGGAACAAACGGAGATCATCATGCAGACTTCTGATCAATGGGAAGAATTATACCAGACGATCAATGGCTTGAGTGAACAGATGACCAAAATGTATCGCGCTTATACGACGACGGAGGAACAATTATACAGCTTGTTGAATGAATTGATGATCGGTGTCTTTCTGATTGACTCCAATGCCACACTGCGCCTGCTTAATCCAAAAATGCAAGTCCATCTAGGTGTGAAAGATTATCAAGAAAATCAACATTACACAGAAGTGATCCGCGAACCAAAATTGATCCAATTGATCCATCAAGTTTCTCCGTCTGAACCGATCGTTCATCAAGAAGTCACGATTGCTGACGGTACGCAAACACTGGATATCAGCTTGCGTTATTTCAATAGTTCAGAGGATACTGGACAAATTTTAGGTGTTGCTTATGATCTGACAAAAGTCAGACATTTAGAAAAAATGCAAAAAGATTTTGTCGGCAATGTCTCACATGAATTAAAAACACCTGTCACTTCTTTGATTGGGTTTACTGAGACTTTACTGGACGGTGCAAAAGAGGACCCCGACACACTGACTGAATTTCTATTGATCATGCAAAAAGATGCGATTCGTTTAGATAAGCTGATCCGAGAAATTATTCAGTTATCAAAAGACGAAGAGAGTTTACATGAAACCCAAACGATCTATATGGAGCCTTATTTCCAACAGGTGATCCAAAGCTATCAACCAATGATTCGGAAAAAACAGTTGACGATCAAATTGATTGGAGAAAATACTGCCTTTACGACACATCCTGATTTGCTTTACCCGATCATCAAAAACTTATTTGAAAACGCGATCCAATATTCAAAAGAAGAAAGTGAGATCATCCTTCGCTACGAAAGCCACGATCAGCTGATTTTCTCTGTACAAGATTTTGGTATTGGTATCGATCGCGAAGATCAAGAACGCATCTTTGAACGTTTTTATCGTGTAGATAAAGCGCGTAGTCGTCATTCAGGTGGTACAGGATTAGGATTGTCGATCGTGAAAGAATACGTGAATTTACTTCATGGCACGGTGGAAATCAAGAGTCACCCTGGTATCGGCTCTACCTTTATTGTGACGATCCCTAAAATCAATTAATCGTGGACCTGATAGGTATAAATGAAATAAGCGTCAACATCCAAGAACATTTCTGTTTTAGGAGGTTGACGCTATCTTTTTGTATACAATAAGTCTTGGCTCACTTCTTGAAAAAGGGGAATACTTTTCTCCAACGTTTTTTCGTACGTGTCGTATCGATCTTATCTAAATGCAAATATTTTTCCACGAAAAAGGTCAACTGACGAAAGATGGATTCTGCTGCGAAAAAGAGCATGACCACCATTAAGATAGACACTGGCGAAATGGCTGATATTGAAAATAGTTTATGCAAGAAGACAACAGAAAAGACGATTCCACTTGCACAAAATAGCATGATCCGTGTTCGAAATTGATTCAATGGTTGACAGATTTTATAAAGGACTAAAAAGCCAACAACGATCAGCAACATGGTAGAAGCTGTCGACGTATCGGTTTTGTTCAGATTTAAAATCGAACCACCCACGACTAAAGCGCCTACCACCATCATATCGGTCAGACCACCCGGAATGGCTTTTTCCAAGACGTTCTCAATGAATCGGCCTTTGATTCGGTTTTCATTTTCTTCCAATGCTAATAAAAAGGAAGGTAACCCGATCGTAAATAAACTGATCAATGTGATTTGTGAAGGTTCTAATGGATAAGTGAATGCAAAAAGAACAGAAAAAACAGACAATAAGAATGAAAAAATATTTTTTACTAAGAAAAGACTGGCAGAACGTTCGATATTGTTTACGACACGCCGTCCTTCGCCAACAATCTCTGGCATTTTAGAAAAATCTGATTCCAACAAGACCACTTGTGCCGCTTGCATCGTCGCTTCATTCCCTGATGCCATCGCAATGCTACAATCGGCTTCTTTCATCGCCAAGATATCATTTACCCCATCCCCAGTCATCGCCACTGTATGCTTCTCTTTTAGTAAACGGACAAATTCCTTTTTTTGTTCTGGTTTGACACGGCCAAAGACAGTATATTTTTCCATGGCTTCTGGAAATTCTTCTTCCCTTAACGAGGAGACATCCACATATTGCTCCGCGTTTGAAATACCCGCTTGTGTGGCAACATGAGAAACTGTCGCTGGGTTATCACCAGAAATCACTTTGATAGCAACTTCTTGTTTCTTAAAGTAATTAAACGTTGCTTTCGCTTCTTGACGGATCGGATTAGCAATCAATAAATAACCTAACGGGATAACGGCTTCTTCCAAGTCTTCTTGTGACAGTACCCCTTGGTATTCACCGAAAACTAATACCCGATAGCCTTGTTCCGTATACGCGCTAAATTCAGAAGCATAACTCGTGAACGCTTCGCGTAAGACCATTTCTGGTGCTCCAAGGACATACGTTTTATCCGTAAATGTCACGCTGCTATATTTTCTCACAGAAGAAAAGGGTAAACTTGCTGTTGCCTCCCTGTCAGAATGCTTCGTGAAGTAATTTTTGATTGCTTGCATCGTTTCATTGTCAGCTTCGATTGCCTGTGCGTAGTCACCAAGTAATTCATCCAACTGATCTGCTGTTTGTTTTGCTAAAGAATTTTCAGGAATCAGCACACGTTGAACGTCCATTGCATTTTCAGTGATTGTTCCTGTTTTATCGACACATAATACATCCACTCGTGCTAACGTCTCGATGCTTTTCATGTCATGCAGCAACACTTGTTGTTTTGCTAAGCGCGTCGCACTCATTGCTAGTGCAATCGTTGTGAGTAGGTACAGCCCTTCAGGAATCATGCCGATCAACGCAGCTTCCATCGAAACAATACTCTCTCTTAATGTATTGCCATTGTAAAAATAGCTTTGAGAAAATAAGGTCAATCCAATGGGGATAATGATGATCCCTACCCATTTGATGATCTTATCTAACGAAGCAATCATCTCGGATTGTTCTCCAGTACCCATTTCTTTTGCTTGCATCGTTAATTTGGCAATATAAGATTCATTGCCAACTCGTGTCAACTGAACTTTTGCTTTACCCGTAACGATGAAGCTTCCTGACATTAATTCATCGCCGATTTCCTTACTTATCTCATCCGCTTCACCAGTCAATAACGCTTCATTCACTTGTAGATTACCTTCTATGATCTTTCCATCTGCGGGGATCTGGTCTCCTGTTTTTAGAATGACGAGATCATCTAGAACTAACTCTTCGATAGTTATCTTCTGTTCTTGACCATTCCGTAATACTTTGACTGTTGCGGCATGTAACATGCTCAACTGATCTAAAATTTTCTTGGAATGGATCTCTTGATAGATCGCAATGCCAGTATTTGCCAATATGACAGGTAAAAAAGTCAAATTTTTATAGGAATTGACGACACACAATAAAATCGCTAGGACTAAAAAAATCAGATTGAAATAAGTAAAGACATTTTCCATCACGATTTGTTTGTTCGTTTTAAATGTAGGACTCGTTGCTTGATTGACAGCGCCAACACGTATTCGCTCTTGGACCTGTTTGTCTGTCAGCCCTTCATTTTTGTTAGGATCGATGCGTTCTAATTGTGCCAACATTTGCTGTATCTGTTTTTCTCGCTGCTTTTCTTTTCTTTTCATAACTAATCCCTCAACTTTTTTTCTACTCTTTAACCATACGTCATTTTGCCAAATAAATCCTCAGATATAACTGATATTCTTCTTTCAAAACTGTCATATGGAAAAAAACGAAAACGTAGAGTGAGCAATAAACTAAAAAAGCTTAGATCCTCAACGAGGAACTAAGCTTAATAATCAATGGTAGTCGTTATGAATAAACATGTGATTGAAAGATGTATTCAATCTTATGATAAGTTACCTTCTGCGTCACGTTCAACTTTCATCATGCTGATCGGTAGGTAGCCTAAATCTTGTACTGGTCCTTCTTGAACGGCATCAGTCATCATGAAGTCTAAGAACTTCTTCACTTCTGGTTCTGGTTCGCCATTTGTATACATATGCTCATAAGACCAAATTTCCCAGCTATTGTCTGAGACATTTTCAGGAGTTGGTTCTACACCGTTGATTTTCAACGCTTGAGTAGAATCATCTAAATAAGAGAATGCTAAATAGCTGATCGCACCTGGTGTTTGTGAAACGATTTGACGAACTGTTCCTGATGAATCTTGTTCTTGAGATTGTATTGGTACAGCGCCATCTAATGCCCAGTATTCAAAGGTTGCACGAGTGCCACTTCCGTTTGCACGGTTGATGACGTTGATTTCTTGATCTGCTCCGCCTAGTTCACTCCAATTAGTGATCTTACCAGTGAAGATCTCGATCAATTGTTCTTTTGTAATATCTTCAACGCCTGTATCTTTATTTACGATTGGTGCCATTCCAACAACTGCTACACGATGGTCTACCAATTTACTTGCATCGATCCCATCTCTTTGTTCTGCAAATACATCAGAGTTTCCGATTGTTACAGCACCTGACGCTACTTGACTAAGACCTGTTCCACTTCCGCCACCTTGAACAGAAATCTGATAGTTGGGGTTATCTTGTGTAAACATTTCTTGTGCAGCATCAACTAAAGGTTGCAAAGCGGTTGAACCGACCGCTACGATTTTTACTTGATCATCTGAACTAGCTGAGTTGCTTGCTGATCCATTCGTACTTCCTGAACCAGAACCACATCCAGCTAAGATAAAACCTAATACTCCTAAAGAAAATAAAACTTTTTTCATTTATATGCCCCTTTCTTAGTTACAAATTGATTGTATCAGGGTACTGTAAATCCTAGATATTGAATATGTAAAGTTATTGTTAAGTTGTGTAAATATATCGTAAAACAAAAAAACGTCCGAAAATGGACGTCCTACAAAAAACTATATCTTTTCTATAAGTAAGGATTGTTCACGGATCTCTGTATAATAGAATAGGCCAACTGCTAACGCAAAGGAAGCAATCGCTACATAAAAACAAGGTTTGATGGTCAAAAAATACATCGCAGAATAGCTTGTATCTTTTAGTCCACTTTCACTTAATCCATTCGGACCGATGATGATCCTCGGTAATATCGAGAAATAAGATGTAAAGACCAGCATAGAAGAAAACTGGATCAAATGCCAATTATACTTTTTTATAAATGTTTTTGAAACGATCAAATTCACACTGATCAAAAAATAAAAAAGGGTCAATGTCGGAAAATTTTTGGAAATAATAAAGCCACTTCCATTGATGATGCCAAGAATCTCAGCACCTTGTACTACTGCATTCACCCATGTAAAAGGCAAAAGAAAAATTGGGAAAAACCAAAGAAACAAATACAATTGTTCTAGTTTTATTCTCTTTTTCATACAAAACCTCCCAAAAGACACTCCATCTATCATACTATATTCTATTTCTCTAAAAAAACTGAGGGGAAAGACTAGTTTTTTAAGAATAAAGCAATGAGAGTTTATTCATTTTATTCAGAATATTTCAAAAAAGAATTGATTATTCATTGTTTGATTTTACAATAAAAACCAAAGGGAAATGATTTGGAGGAATGTACCTTTGCGATTATTTTACATAAAAAAAACAATCTACTTATTGATGTGTGTGCCTTATTTTTATCTCGCTCTACTTTTTGATTATTATTATCATTCAGTCATCCTATTTATATTATTGATATTTTGGGCTTTTTTTGTTGGTTTTACGTTGAGGCGAACCAATCGTTTAAAAACATTGTTTCTTGGCAATCTTTGTTCTGCGAGCACCTCTTATTTATTTTTTGCTAAATGTACAGAATGGCATTTTTTGTATCATCCTTTTTCACCTGAACAGATCATCTTACTGCTCGCTGGTATTTACTTATTTCCACAGTTATTAGGGATCATCTGGGGTAGCATATTCGCGCGTTATCGTAGACATACTCACTTTTAATGACAAACAAAGTAAAGCATCCACAACAGCTGTGAACTGTCCTCAGATGCTTTACTTTTATTTTTATGCTCTATTTTACCTAGTTGTAATGTTTGATAAATAAATTATCGTCAATACTTCGCAACTTATTATATTTCATGTAAATAGATTTTCTTGATGATCAGCTTATCGAATAGTTGCGATTGACTATCTTGTTCACCGATGATCTCTGCGATCACGATTTTACCATTTGGTTTTTTCCTTAATTGGTAATTGATTTTACCCGTTTCTGTTAATTCATTGAGCATATCAACAACCCCGCCAAAACCAGTTTTCTTCGTAATGAATCCTAATGCTACCATTCGTTCATCAAGATTTTTAGCAGAGATAGACACACCTGTAACTAAATATTGTTTTAAGACGCTAACCAATTCATCTAACGATTCAGAAGTGGATACGATGGCCGTGCGATTTTTTGTGAATGGTTCGTTTGTCGCTGATCCATTTGTTTTTGTCTCTTCTGTTTCTGTCGCAATGAGTTGGCGAAGCGTGGCTAATTCTTGCAACAACGTTTCATATTGCTCTTGGGTCAACATCACACCAGCAACTTTTTCACGATTAAAAATATATACGCCTGTTTCAGCTTTTCTAGCTTGGTCAAACACATCCATCGGCGATCTTTTAACTTCTGTAATCGAAGATGTAGGTACTTCTAGTTTCTTTAATTCCAATGGATTTTCCTCCTTTGTTTTTCCAGTCCATTATAGCATATTCTAGCGCTCGATGATTCGTTTACTCGTAAAAGTTATCTTTGTGTTGATCCAATAATCGATGTCTGATAATAGTCTTTCGATTCCTAGTGAATCTTGATAAAAATATGTTTTCTGATCATTAGTGAGACTAGCAGAAAAAAAGTGATCTGTGATGACAAGTTGAGCATAACTAGGTGGCTTACTTCTGGTACATACATGGATCGATGTTCGTTTACGATGACGTAACGTTTTATCTAAGATGGCTGCAAGTCGTCTAGCTTCTTCGTGGTCATAGCGAAAAAAGAACACGATTTTCACTTCCGGTGCATACATCTCCAAATAGCCTCGTTCATTCAATAATTTCAGCAACATCTTTGCCCAATCGGTCGTTGGCTGAAACAAAGCTTGTTGTAAAGCGATACGAAACTGGTTTGATTTCTCAATGAAATTAGGGATCGTGTCTGCCAATGCTTGGTAGGCAACGGCTTCTTCATGGATAAAGCGATCATGAAGACCAATTGAATATTTCAACCACTCTTGGAATAGTACTCTTGTTATTTTCTTTTTGTTGGAACTTTCAAAATCATTCGTCAACCAAAATAATGAATCTAATTTTTCAGTAACAATCGATAATTTTTGATAGACGGAGGTTTTTTCGATCTTTTCCCACCGCTTGTCTGTGATCAAATGGCTATTCAGTCGCAGGATAGCCCGATAATTCTTTTCTTTTGTCGGAAGCTTTTGTTCAGAGCGAAAGAGTAGTTCTGGAAAAATCTCATAGAAGAACAATTGATGATTTGTAAAAATCTCAATATCTGTATGTTTGGGACGATGATCTAGAAGTTGGATGAATAGTTCTGAAAATGTTTGATCATGGTCTTCCTTAAAAAAAGTTGGGAACTCTTTGAGAAAGCAAAAAAGTAAATATCTGATTTTTCGTTCAGAACCATAGATTTGCTGCTTTTTATAGGAAAAAGAAAGATGATAATCCCCTAACCATTTTTTCAATCGTTCTTGTGCGGAACGATCATATTCGAAGGAGTATTCCCTTTGTAAAATCAGATCCCGTAGTAAACAGAACGAATCCGATCGGATCAAAAATTCAAACAAAAGAAATGGTTCATTGTATGCTTGGTGGTAGACGAGTTGGACTTCTTTTTTATCATACGCTAGTTCTAAGGGATAATCCTCTGATTTCAATCGCTTCAAATAACGATCGATCGTTTTGACATCAACATCCATCCTTTTTGCTAAGTCGCTTTTCTTCCATGTCAGATCTTTCATTTGGTTGATCAGTAAAAAGATATTCTGTGCATTTTTTGTTAGTAATGTTTGCCAATTCATTGCTTAACCTCACTCTATCAATAGTTTTTCCAGAGTGGCTCATCAATACTCTGAAAATGTCTCTTATATAAAGTACGCAAAGAAATATTTTTTGTTTTTCTTATTTTACTAATTTACAAAATTAACCAGAAATTAATCCAAAGTCTCTCGTTTGTGTAAATCGTACCAATGACAAAAAAAGGAAGTAGGACCTTAGTTCCCTCCCTCCATTTAAAAACGAATAGACGGCGAGAACAGAAGTAACCTCAAGATATAAGACGCCAGCCACAAAAATTTGAAGAACAATTTTCGTGGCTGGCGCCTTATATCTTGAGGTTGAACACTTCTGTCCCGACCTCCCATTGACATAGTCATATTCACTCTTTATTCAATAATTATTTACTAAAAATGATCATTCTTTGATCTTCAACGTCAACGCATTCAATGCTACAACTACGGTACTCAATGACATCAAGACAGCTCCGATCGCTGGGCTTAACAAAATTCCGATGGGTGCAAGAATCCCTGCTGCTAAAGGAATGGCAAGAATGTTGTAACCCGCTCCCCACCATAGATTTTGGATCATTTTCTTTCTCGTTTGTTTAGCTAGATCCAAGAAATGCAAGATATCTTTTGGGTCACTGTTGATCAAAACAACATCCGCTGAATCGATCGCAATATCGGTTCCTGCTCCAATTGCCATCCCGATCGTTGCACGTGCTAAACTTGGGGCGTCGTTGATTCCGTCACCGACCATGATGACTTTTTTTCCTTGTTCCTGATAACGTTTGACGATGTCTTCCTTGTCATTTGGTAAAAGCCCACCATAAAACTCTTCGATACCTAAGTATTGCGCGACCACTTCTGCGGCATGTTGATTATCACCAGTCAACATCACCGGAGTGATCTTTCTTTCTTTGAGACTTTGAATAAAGGTTTTTGCTTCTGCTTTGATGATGTCACCTAATGCCACTAATCCGACTAAACGATCATCGATCAATAGAAAACTAACTGTATTCCCTTGCTCTTCGTAAGGCGTTAGTCGTTCCTTTTCAATTTCAATTCCTAAACGTTTGATTTCTTTTTCGTTGACTACTTTTACATTCTTATCTGCTACTGTTCCAGTTAAGCCAACCCCTGAAAGATTTTTTTGATTTTCTGCTTGATAAGGAGAAATATTCTGTTCCTTCAAATAACGCATGATCCCAATGGCTAATGGATGATTGGCGTTCGCTTCTAAGGCACCTAAATATTTCAATAGTTCTTCTTGAGGATAATCATCGTCTAAGCTTTCGATACCAGTGACGGTGAATTTTCCTTCCGTCAACGTACCTGTTTTATCCAGCATGATGACATCTAACTCATTAGCTTGTTCTAAGGCGCGACGACTTTTAAGCAACAACCCATTTTTAGCAGCAATCGACGTTGAACGTGCCACCACTAGAGGAATCGCCAAACCTAACGCATGGGGACAAGCGATGATGAAGACAGTGACCATCCGTTCTAAAGCAGTTGGTAAATCGGTTAAAATCAGCCACACAACAAATGCCAATAGACCGGCGATCAATGCCACATAAAACAACCATTTTGCTACTTTGTCAGACAAAGATTCTAGTTTTGACTTTTCACCTTGTGCTTGACGGACCATATCCATGACTTTGGCTAAATAGCTATTTTCACCTGTTCCGGTCACTTCGATTTCAATGGTGCCGTCTCCATTGATCGAACCACCGATCACTGGATCAGATGTTTGTTTTTTGACCCCTTTTGATTCGCCAGTTACGGCAGATTCGTCCACGATCGTTTCACCTTTCAGGATCTTCCCATCCGTTGGCATTTTATCTCCTGCTCGAACGACTAAATGATCGCCCTCTTTGACCTCTTTTAAAGAAATTGTCTCTTCTGTCCCATCTGTACGTAATCGTTTGACCGTTTCCGGTAATAATTCTGCTAATTTCTGTAACGCATTACTTGCATTAGAAACGGCACTCATTTCAATCCAGTGTCCTAACAACATGATGACGATCAACGTCGCCAATTCCCAGAAGAAGTCCATCACATGAGTATGGGGATTGATGAGATTTGCGATAAAAGAATAGACACTATAAACATAGGCGACACTGATTCCCATAGCAATCAAGGTCATCATTGCTGGACTTTTTTGTTTCAATTCCATTTTAGCACCACTTAAAAAGGGTTGTCCGCCATAGATGAATAAGATGGTCGCCAAGATCAAGACGAGCCAATCAGAGCCAGGGAAAGTCACTTGAAAGGGAAATTCCATACCCATCATGGGTGAAAACAAGATGATCGGAATCGCTAGCAACAAGGACAACCAAAATTTTTGTTTGAAATTCCCCATGTGCATCGAATGATCCATCCCACCGCTCATATGGTCATGATGATCCATTGAACTGTGATCCATTGAACTATGATCCATCGAACTATGATCCATTGAGTGATGCTCATGTGCCATGGTCTCGTGGTTCATTTTCGTATGGTCCATCTTTTGGTGTGTCATGTTCGTTTGTTCCTTCGTTTCATCATGATGATGCTCGTGCATCGTTCGTTTTTTTTGCTCGTTCATTTTCATTCTGTCCTTTCCTTTGTTGAACCGTTTATTTCTTCATTTTTTGGTTTAGACTTAATGAATTGAGTAACACACTGATTGAGCTAAAGGCCATCGCTCCTCCGGCAATGATTGGATTCAGTAAGCCAAACGCAGCAAACGGAATGCCAATCGTGTTATAAATAAATGCCCAAAATAAGTTTTGTTTGATTTTTTTCAAGGTCACACTTGAAAGCTCGATCGTTTGTCCAATCGACGAGAGTTGACTATTCATCAACGTTACATCTGCTGTTTCCATGGCAATATCAGTGCCACTACCCATCGCGATGCCGACATTTGCTAAAGCCAAGGCGGGAGCATCATTGATACCATCGCCGACCATTCCCACTTGTTTTCCTTCTTTTTGCAATTTTTCGACATAGCCTGCTTTTTCATCAGGTAATACTTCAGCAAAGATGTGTTCTGGCGAGATACCCACTTCTTTTCCAATCGTCGTTGCAACCGATTGATTGTCCCCTGTGACCATATAAACTGCCAATCCTTGGGCTTGTAATCGTTGGATTGCTGATCGCGCATGTTCTTTGATCTGGTCAGCCACAGCGATCATACCCAATACTTGTCTATCATCTGCAAGAAACATTACGGTTTTTCCTTGTCCTTCTAATTGTAACGCTTGTTCTTGATACGCTTCAAATGAAACGTTCATCTCGACTAGTCGTTTTCTCGTACCAATAAAATAAGATGTTCCGTTGATTTCTCCACTGATCCCAGCACCCGGATGTGCTTTTGCTTGAAGCACAGGCAAAGTCGTGATCGACTGTTCTTTTCCATAAGTCACAATGGCTTTGCCTAAAGGATGCTCTGAACCTTGCTCTAATGTGGTGGAGATCGTTAACACTTCTTCGTCACCGATAACGTCTGTGACCACTGGTTTCCCTTGTGTGATCGTACCAGTTTTATCTAAAAGAATCGTGTCTAGATGTGTCGCAGCTTCTAATGCCTCGCCGCCTTTGATCAAAATACCCTTTCGTGCGCCTAAGCCTGTACCAACCATGATAGCAGTTGGCGTCGCTAGTCCTAACGCACAAGGACAAGCGATGACTAACACTGAAACACTATGGATCACTGCCAGTTCCCAGTTGCCACTGATTAGTCCTGTGGCTATTAAGGTAACGAAGGCAATGACTAACACGATAGGTACAAAAATGCCAGAAATCTTATCAGCAATTTTTTGGATCGGTGCTTTGCTTCCTTGGGCATCTTCCACCATTTGGATGATTTGTGAGAGGACGGTTCCTTTTCCTACTTGCGTCACCGTCATTTCAAGAATCCCTGTGGAATTGATGGTGCCACCGAAGAGTAGATCACCCGTTTTTTTCTCAACTGGCACACTTTCTCCAGTCAGCATTCCTTCATCGATCGCACTATCCCCTTTGATGACTTTCCCATCTGTTGGGATTTGTTCTCCCGGTCGGACGAGTAAAATATCCCCAATCGCTACTTCCTCGATTGGTATGGTCTTTTCTTCGCCATTTTTTATGACCTGTGCTGTTTTTTTCTGAAGAGACATCAACTGCTTGATGGCATCGCCGGTTTTACTTTTGGCTGTGTGTTCCAAATATTTTCCTAACAAAATCAGCGTGATGATCATATTGCTACTTTCAAAATATAAGTCCGATGAATGTGTACTGAAAAAACCATTGTATACACTAAGCGCAAATGCAGCGGTCGTACCGATTGCCACTAACACATCCATATTGGGTGCGTTTGTTTTGATGGCATGATACGCTCCTTCATAAAAGCGCCAACCAATATAAAACTGGACAGGGATTGCTAAAATCAGTTGGACCCATGGATCATGGAAAAAATGGACAAGCGTTCCATGAAAACCTAACATCATTGCAATCATCGCGATCATCATAGGAAGCGCCAAGAGAGCACCTATGATGACATCTCGCTTCATTTTTGTTAAATAAGTTTGCTTTTCTTCTGCAATTTTTTGCTTATGGGCCTCATCATATAAAATCGCACCATAACCAATGGTTTCAACACTTTGGATCAGTTCTTCGATCGATACTTCCTGATAATTGATCGTCGCTTTTTCTGTTGCCAGATTAACAGTCGCAGATAATACACCGGGCTGTTCATTCAACTCTTTTTCGATTCGTGCAGCACAATTGGCACAAGTCATTCCAGTAATCACCAGTGTGTCTTTTTTAGCTGGATGCTCCATTTAAATCACCTCTGCTTGATAGCCTAAATCATTGATTGCTTGACATACGGTTGATGGTTGGATCACTGTTTCATCTAATGACACAGTTCCGATCTCTTTTTTTAAGTTGACATTGATTTTTTTTACACCCGGTAGCGCATTGACCGTTTCTTCCACTCTTGCAACGCAATGTTTACAGCTCATTCCTTTGATCGTTACTTTTGTTTTCATCGCTGGTTTCCTCCTAGTTGTTTTGATGGCAATGACATTGTCCTGGAATGCAATTGCACTGGATATTTGTTACTGGCTCTTTTTTCTTTAGTTCTGCCATGATTTGGTCAATATCTGATTGTGTTAAAGTTGCTTCTGAGACAAGATCTGCAATCGTCTCGCCGATTTTCTTCGCGCAAATATGTGAGAATAAATTCTCTGCGGCACTTTGCACAGTATCTGTTTCAGAAACCGCTGGATGATAAATAAATTTTTTCCCTTCTTGTTCTGTCCAAATCGCTTCTTTTTTGACAAGTCGTCCTAATAACGTTTTGACTGTTGCTGCTTTCCAGCCCATTGATTCAGAAAGGATCTGTGTGATTTCCTGAGCTGTGGTGTCTCCTAATGTCCAGATGACACGCATGATCTCCCACTCTGAATCACTGATTTTGATTGGCTTTTTCACTTCTTCCATATGTATCACTCTCCTTTTCGTTTACAAACGTAAACTTAATTTCTAAATACAGATTACACTTGTAAACGAAACGTGTCAACTACTTTTACTTCGCCATTGCTCTAGAAATTTTTTTTGCTGTCGTGAACCATTCAAAATGACTAATTTCTCTTCTGCTCCTTGTTCATAGATTTTTTTGATCGCTAAGGGTTCCCTCTCGTTCTTGAAACGCCAAACAAAAAGTAAAAAGTCCAAATATTCTTTGTCGAATTTTTCTATAAATTCTTCTGGAACATCTGGACGGGTACTTTTATCTACTTTTCGTTTGAGCGAACGCTTGATCACACGATACATCGCTCGGTATCTCGGCAAGCGAAGCATTAGGATCAAGTCAGCTTGTTCAATTCGATCTTTTGCAATCGATAGATAATTTCCTTCGATGATCCAATCCTTGTTCTCCGCCATAAATTTTTCCTGTTCTTTTAACAACCATTGTTTGGCTGCTTTTCCATAGTCCGTTGCTAGCCACAATCGATCGAGAGCTAAAAGAGGGCTTCCTGTCGTTGCTTGTAAGCTTCTTGCAAGTGTGGACTTACCTGCACCCGACTGTCCAATAATCATTATTTTCATTTTGTCCTCCTTCGAATGGTCATCTTTTTATTTTACCTCTTATTCTTAATAACGTAAAAAAAGACCGAACCAATCGTTGGACTGATTCGGTCAAATCTTATTTTAAAGTTGAGAAACTGGTTCTTTCAATGGATTTTTCTTATTATCACGACGTGCGATCGCTGGTAAGATCATACCTAGTAAAATCAAAATGATCGGTGTGACGATATTTGAGATCAATTGGAACCACCAAGCTTTTGGATCAGCAGCGTATTCCACTTTTGGTACCATTCCCAAAACACATGCAAACGCAGTGAAAGCAAAACACCAAGCACCAAAGATGAATCCAACTTTAGGATTTTTCACGAACTTATATTCCGACGTGAATTTTTTGTATGCTTTGTTCAACATCATGTAGGCTAGGAATACCCATAAGTAACGCATTGGCATAACGACTGAATTTAAGTTCGTCAACCATTTAACTAATTCATTCATATCTTTGATACCAATAATCGGTAATAGGATGATGATACCGACTAAGATACCAGTTAACATGTAACCATTGACCAACGTTCCTTTACGGTTACGTTTACGTAACCAACTTGGCACAAATTCTGGATCTGCATCGGCTAACAAGATCTTCAATGGCGCATCAATAGAAAATGCCAAGGCAGAAATTTGACCAACCATATTCGTCAATGCATAGATGATCATCAATGCATTGCCAATACCATAATAGTTACCTAAGATTTGGAAGGCACTGTACGCACCGTTTGCCATTAAATCTTTAGGAATATTGTCACTTGCAAATAACATACCCATTGCTACAGAACCTAAAACAGCACAGATACCGACCATCGCTGCCAAAAAGATCATCCCTTTTGGAAATTCTTTTGCCGGGTTACGTGTAGAATTAACATAAGGAGAGATTTTCTCAGCGCCTCCTACAGCAAAGACTAACATTGAAACAGTCGTAAAGTAACTAAAGTCAAACTTAGGAATATACGTTTTGACTTGGTTCATATTTGCTGTCGCAAATTCCATCGTTGGATTGATGAATGGCGCAGTAACAGCAAGTAAAATGAATAATAATGACATGACGAACATCGCTGTACCTGCTAAACCACCGATAACTTTCAACGTTGATAAGCCTTTTGTTGATAGATACAAGAAAGCTAAGAAAATGATCAAGGAGATCACTGCGACCATTTGGACAGACATCGTATTGACGATATCGCCATTTCCTTGAACTGCCCAGCCAGCTGCAATCAAAATCGCTTGTGGTTTTTGTGCTAAGTATGGAATGTGCACGACCCAGTATGTCCAGGCAGCATAATAAGCTAAGCGTTTATTCGAAGTAGTATTTTCTACCCAAGAACTAACGCCCCCTTTACTATCTTTGAATGCTGATCCTAATTGACCGACGATCAGTGCATAGGGGATAAAATAAATAGCCAGGATCAATAACCATGAAGTGATTACTGAGATTCCTTGTTGCGCGTAGTTATTGACGACATTCCCCATACCCCAGACCATGTTGAATGCAATCAACGCTACTGTAAACCAGCGCAGTTGTTTTTCGTTCATCTGATTTCTCCTTTATAAATATTTAATAATTATTCATTGACTATCATATTCAATTTTCATAATGTTTACAACACTTCGTTATTTTATTTGTGGATTATTTTAGGTAAAACACATTGTTTTTACATTTATTTTTCATTTTATCCTCTAACACCTAATCTAAAGGCTCACAAACATGAATTATTTTCTAACTATTTTGGAATTTTCAGAACAATTAAAATCTTCCAGTTATTTTAATCACAGAAAAACCACAGTCCTCAAATAAATGATTTCTGTGGTTTAACGGTGCTTTTTTGACTGTTTATTTGACTTTTTTGACAGATAGCCCACGCATGGCGTTTAAAACTGCTATCAGGGTCACACCGACATCGGCAAAGACTGCATTTCCCATAGAAGCAAAGCCAATAGCTCCGAGAACCAATACGATCACTTTTACTCCAATAGCAAACGCAATATTTTGCTTGACGATTTTCAACGTTTTTCTTGAAATTTGAATCGCCTCCGCAAGTTTTGATGGCTCATCGTTCATGATGACGACATCGGCTGCTTCAATGGCTGCATCACTGCCTAAACCACCCATGGCGATTCCCACATCTGCTCGAGCTAATACCGGTGCATCATTGATCCCATCACCGACAAAGGCAGTTTTCTGAGTCGTTTCGTTCATCAAAGCTTCTAATTTTTCTACCTTATCTTCTGGAAGCAGTTCACTATAGACTGCATCAACCCTTACCTCTTTTGCGACTTGTTCCGCAATCGTTTTAGCATCACCTGTCAACATCACTGTCTTTTTGACGCCGACTTTTTTCAATGTCTCGATAGCAAATGTTGCATCTGCTTTGATCGTATCCGCGATAACTAAATAGCCCATGAGCTGACTGTCGATCGCTAAATAGATCATTGTTCCTATTTCATGATTCTCTGGTTGCTCGACTCCATAGCGAGCCAATAATTTTTGATTTCCGACAAGTACCTCTTGTCCCTTGACCTGTGCGTTGATTCCTTCACCAGCGATTTCTACAGGTTCTTCAATTTCATATAACGGGCCACTGTAGGTATCCATGACCGCCTTGGCGATTGGATGTGTCGATAGATTTTCTAGACTCGCCACATATTTCATAAACGCTTTCTCGTCAATGGTAGAAACAACTTTTTGTACGGCAAAATCACCCTTAGTCAGGGTACCTGTTTTGTCAAATACCACTGTTTCTGTACGAGCTAAAAGTTCTAGATAATTTCCACCTTTTACAAGTATCCCCCGTTTACTAGCCCCACCGATTCCTCCGAAAAAGCTAAGTGGAACAGAAATGACCAATGCACATGGACAAGAGATCACTAGAAATGTCAATGCTCGATAAATCCATTCAGAAAAATCTCCTTCAAAAAGTAAGGGTGGGACAGTTGCTAAAAGAACAGCTAAAGCAACAACGATCGGCGTATAGTAACGAGCAAACTTAGTGATGAATTTTTCAGCTGGTGCCTTTTTACTGCTTGCTGTCTCCACTAGTTCTAATAATTTGCTGATGGTCGAATTTTCATAGTTCTTTTTTACTTCGATGGTTAAAGGATGGGTCTTATTGATAAAACCACTTAATACATTTTCACCACTCATCACTTCTTTAGGCAATGATTCTCCTGTTAATGCAGATGTATCTACGAGGGATTGTCCCTTCAAAATCGTTCCGTCCAAAGGAATTCTTTCACCTGGTTTGACCATGACCGACTCACCGATCCGCACTTCTTCTGGTTGCTTATTTACCAAGCCGGTTTCAGTGATCACATGAGCAACTTCCGGTCGGATCGCCATCAACTCACGAATTGACCGACGAGACTGATCGACCGCAAAATGTTGGAAATACTCACCGATTTGATAAAACAACATGACAGCAACTGCTTCTGGATATTCACCGATCATCATCGCACCGATCGTTGCAATCGACATCAAAAAGTTTTCATCAAACACTTGTCCTTTACGAATATTGACGAACGCTTGCTTGATAACATCAAAGCCAATGAGAACAAAAATGGCCAAAAAAGTAATGAAACGAATTGGCTCAGCAGGCTTCCATAAAAACAATAAAAGCAAGCTAAGTGACGCTATGGCGATACGTAACAATGCTGTTTTATTTTCTTTTTCTGGTTCATGATTTTTACTTGTCTGCTTTTTCACTTCGATTATTTTGACATCTGGTTCTAATTGATGTATTTCTTCTGTTGCTTGCTTTTCAATCGTTTCAATGACAGCTTTATCTGCATCGATCATCATTTTTCCAGTCGCAAAATTGACCGATGCTTCTTTTACGCCAGGTATTGCTTGTACTTTTTTTTCGATTTTCATCGCACAATTTGCGCAATCTAAACCTTCTAATTGATAACTTTTCATTTTAAGTCCCTCCTTACTAAACATATGACTATCTCTTCATAAGTTATTATACATGAATGAGTATTCATATGTCAAATCATAGTAACAACGGATCATGATTTAAGTATCGTTCGGGAGAATCATTATTTCTTTAAGGTGTAAAAGAAGTTTCTTATGTAAAAGTGACGAATGATAAACTTTTTACAATAGAAAATAAAGGAGAATATCTTTGAAAGATCAAAAGATAAGGAGAAGAAATATGCTTGGTTTTGACGGACAATACCATCAATTGGCACTTGCTCTAAGATTAGGAAATGCAGCAGCGTTTGAAGTTGTAGGTGCAGACGGGAAAAAGAATTACCAATTTTTATTTTCAAGATTTATCAAAATGATCGAAAATGATGTTGATCATGCCTTGATCAATGAAACGCAAAAAACTAAAGTGATCCAGTCTTTAAAAAGTACGATTACATACTACGAAATGAAAAAACCGGCAGAATTGCAACAGGAAATCGAAAATCTGAAAAAAAATGATCCAGCGAGTTTTATGATTATTCCTTCATACATTGTAAGTCCTTCTTATCATCATAATCATATTTATACTTTGATCATCTATAAGCAAGAACATGACTATCTTGTCGCTAAAATAGATAAATTTGCGGCAAATACCAACATGGGTAATCAGTTATCAACTATCCCAGCAGATCATTTGGAAACGTTAAGTAAAATACTTTTTGCTACAAAACTCGAACATCATAGCGAATCTAAAGTCAATATCATTGATGCAATCAACCAACTCTCAGAAACGCCACCAAAGAATCTTGATTTTGACATGAGAGGATATGCGCTAATTCCTGTTTGCCCCATCTTAGAACCACTTACTGCCTTTCGAAGTGTCCTTCATCATTGCCAAGAGGCTACATTCACGCCCCCCTTTGCTGAAGGCAAAGTAAAACCAAAATTTTGTACATCAATAGCATTTCGCAAACGTTTCTATCAGACTTTTCTAGGTGAAAAAACAAAGCATAATGAAAAATTTTCCCAGCTATGGAAACATTATGAACAGCGAAAAAACATCACTGGTCTAAAAGAAACTATCTCAAGAGATGACTTTGTTGAAATTTCGAATGATTTCGTAAAGAAAGTCTACCAAGATCCTAGAACACCTAAAACATTTGTTAAAAATCAATCCGTCGAGGTCGCACCTTATTATTATCATGTTTTTTATGATGATTCCAGACGATTGAAACCATTGGATGCTCACATCAGCGCAATCATTGATGGAACGGATCAATCATCAAAAGAGGCCTATCGACGAAAAGTAAAAGTTAAGAGCCAGCGATTTGGTGCAACAGTCAAAACATTCAGAGAAAGGATTTTTTCTGATAGACAGACCTCCAAAAGTAACTCCACAGACGTGCTAAGTCCAACTTCTCCAACACATCCGTCCCTTACACAAGCAAATTTTAATCATCGCATAGTAGACGCAACCAACAAATCGAATTTTTTGAGTAAGCAAATACCTAAAAAACATACAGATATCACTCGCTAAGTGTAAAAAAAAGTAACTCTTTCGACAGACAAACAACTGTGCAAGAGAGTTACTTTTATATTTAGTGACTATTTAAACGATTTCTGCCCCAAACGGCATCAGCGCTAGGCGGGCTAATTTGAAGGACTGCTTTGCAAAAGGAATACCAATAATCGTGATACAAAGTAAAATCCCACTGATGACATGCCCTAGAGCAATCGGTAGACCTGACACGATCAACCAAATGATATTGACGATCAAAGATACGCCATTGTTTGTATAAATGACTTCTTTTCCAAAGGGTGCAAACGATAAAGAAGCTAGTTTAAAGCATTGTAGCCCGACCGGAATACCAACAATTGTGATACACCATAACACACCTGCTATCGCCCAACTAAGTCCACCGAGTAAACCACCAAAAATAAACCAAATAATATTTCCAATACAACTCATTGTTTCTTTCTCCATTCTAACGAGAGCCTTACGTTAAAAACTATTGAAATCGACTCTCTTGATTTTACGTTTTTTTGCTTCTAATAACCACTGCTCCATAAACTGAGCGGCTACGGTTCTTTCATGATCGACTGCTACAAAAATCGTTTGAATCAGTTCACCAGTTTGCTGATCTGCGTCAGTCGTTTCGATTTGTCTCGCTTGTCCAAAAGCGAAAATCATTGGTTTTTCTGCGTCATCTTGTGCTGCTATAAACGATATATTCAATGGATCGTTTATATCTGGCAACGTTAGTTCCTCCAAGAATCGATTTTCTTGTTGCCTGATCAACGTATTGATCATCGGTAGATCTGCTTCGGTTGCTGGCCGAATGATCATTCAAACCACTCTTTTCTTTTTTTGACCGTTTCTATCCAAATATTGGCAATCGTTTCATGACCCAGTAGTGTCGGATGGACACCATCATCCCCTGTGTATTTCTCATAGCCATATGAGATGCCTAAAGAATTCAACGTTCCATCTAACGGGACAAAAACTGCTTGATATTCTTTTGCTAGTTGACGAATCAAGTGGATCTTTGGATCAAGATCACTACGCCAACTTCTCCGATCTTCAGGCTCTGGCAAAACAAATGGTTCCATCAAGACGATTTTTTTGATGCCACTTTCCACTAAACGATCAAGTAAATACCGATAATCTGCTTCAAAACGAGTAAAGGATTCTTTTGTCGCAAATGCTTCAGGCTCGCCTACATTGTGCCATGTATCATTGATGCCGATCAAAATTGAGACGATATCAGGTTTCAAATCGATGCAGTCTGCTTGCCAGCGCTTCTTGAGGTCTGCCAACTTATTTCCGCCGATTCCGCGATTGACGAATGTCCACGTGTTTTCTGGATCACTCGCAGCCAATTTTGCTGCTGTTAACAGTGCATAGCCATGACCGAGATCGTCAGTTTCTCTACCCGCATCTGTGATACTATCTCCAATGAATAAAAGTCGTTGTTCCATCTCATCCCCTACTTTCCATGCTACTTTTACGTTATTATCCCATACACGTCTAGCCAAAGAAAGAAGGAAATGGAACATTAGTGATTTTATAACTACTTCTTAAAAAAATGCGTTCCACGAAAATCCGATGAACGATTTTCGTGGAACGCGTCTTATTTCTTATGGGTAAATACGATTTAACAAACGTGGGAATGGAATTGCTTCACGTACATGATCGATCCCTGAGATCCAAGTCACTGTACGTTCTAAGCCTAAGCCGAAACCAGAATGTGGAACAGATCCGTATTTACGTAGATCTAGGTACCATGAGTATTCTTTTTCGTCTAAGCCATGATTCTTGATTTGTTCAAGTAAGAAATCATAGTCAGTCGCACGTTCACTTCCGCCGATGATCTCTCCATATCCTTCAGGTGCGATCATATCTGCACAAATCACGACATCTTCTCTTGTTGGATGTGGTTTCATATAGAATGGTTTGATCGCTTTTGGATAGTTCAAGATAAAGACTGGTTGTTCAAATGAGTTCGCAATGAACGTTTCGTGTGGTGAACCGAAATCATCGCCCCACTCGATATCGTCAAAGCCATTTTTCTTCAATAACTCGATAGCATCATCATACGTGATACGTGGGAAAGGTAATTTAGTATAAGTTTTCAATACTTCTTTATCACGTTCTAAGACGTCTAAAGCATACTCGCAGTTATCTAATACACTTTGAACTAAGAAAGCAACATATTGTTCTTGTACTTCTAAGCTTTCTTCTTGATGCGTGAACGCCATTTCAGGTTCGATCATCCAAAATTCGATCAAATGACGACGTGTTTTTGATTTTTCAGCACGGAAAGTTGGTCCAAATGAAAATACTTTACCAAATGCCATTGCAGCAGCTTCCATATACAATTGGCCGCTTTGTGACAGATATGCTTTTTGGTCAAAGTAGTTTGTCTCAAATAGATCGGTTGTTCCTTCTGGCGCAGAACCAGTCAAGATCGGTGGATCGATTTTAACGAATTGGTTGTTGTTGAAAAATTCGTAGGTTGCACGGATGATTTCATTTCGAATCTGCATCACTGCGTGTTGGCGAGAAGAACGTAACCATAAATGGCGATGATCCATCAAGAAATCTGTTCCATGTTCCTTTGGTGTGATCGGATAATCATGGCTTTCACTTACTACTTCAATGTTCGTGATCCCGATCTCATAGCCAAATTTAGAACGGCTGTCTTCACGAATCTCACCTGTCACAAGGATCGATGTTTCTTGAGAAAGATTTTTTGCCATTTGGAAAACTTCCTCAGGCACTTCGCTTTTTACGACAACTCCTTGGAAGAATGCTGTCCCATCTCGCAATTGTAAAAAGGCGATTTTCCCACTTGAACGCTTATTAGCGACCCAAGCACCGATCGTTACTGTTTCGCCTACATGTTTTTTTGAATCGATGATTTGAATTTGTTCCACGTAAAATTCTCCTTTGTCCTATAATAATTTCTATTCGTTTTGACTTTTACTCTCAATAAAACGTTGGATTCGTCGGATTCCTTCTTCTAACGTTGCTAGATTCGCCGCATAACTCAAACGAACATTTTCCGGTGCGCCGAAACCTTCACCTGTAACTAGAGCAACCCCTGCTTCTTCTAGTAGATCTTCGACCCACGGCGTCACTTGTTCATAGCCACATATCGCTAACGTTTCTTTCACATTCGGAAACAAGTAAAATGCGCCTTGTGGTCTTTTGACCGACACCCCGGGCAAATCAGCAACAAGCGGAAATACGATGTCTAGACGTTCTTCAAATGCTTTGCGCATCTCTTCAACGGTATCTTGTTCCCCTTGTAATGCTTCAACAGCCGCATATTGACTGACTGCAGTTGGGTTACTAGTTGATTGTGACGCAATCGCAATCATCCCATCAATGATTTTTTGATCACCGACCGCGTATCCGATACGCCAGCCTGTCATTGCATAGGTTTTTGATACACCGTTGATGATTATCGTCTGTTCACGTATTGCTTTTGAAATCGTTGCAATTGGAGTAAACTCATTGTCATTATAAACTAATCGGCCATAAATATCATCAGCAACTATTAAAATATCGTTTTTTACTGCCCATTCACCAATCTCTTGTAGTTCTTCTTTTGTATAGATCATCCCTGTCGGATTGGAAGGAGAATTGATAATGACTGCTTTTGTCTTGGAAGAACGTGCTTGTTCCAATTGTTCAAGGGTCACTTTGAAATCATTGACTTCTTGACCCGTGACAAAAACAGGGACACCTTCTGCTAACTTGACTTGTTCCCCATAGCTCACCCAATAAGGCACTGGAATGATGACTTCATCTTTTGGATCTAGGATCGTTTGGAATAAGGCATAAAGGGCAAATTTCGCCCCGTCTGTCACAATCGTCTGAGAAGCATCGTAAGTCAATCCATAATAGGTTTCCAGATACGAAACGATTGCCTGCCTTAATTCTGGAATACCCGCTGTCGGCGTATAATAACTTGCTTTTCCATTCTTGATGGCTGCGATCGCTGCTTCTTGGATATTTTCAGGTGTAGCAAAATCAGGCTCTCCTACGGTCAAACTGATAATGTCTTTCCCTTGTGCTTTCAATGCCTTTGCTTTTGCTGCAGTTGCTAGTGTTACGGAAGGCTCTAAGCGTTCCACTCTTTTTGACTGTTTCATCCAATCTACCCTTTCATCCGTCTTTTCTATATCCCGCTGATGACTTTGACTTCCTCTCCCGTTTCAAAAGAAATTAAATAATAATTCAACTGGTCATCTGGCGTTTTGGCAATGACTTCCCATACTGGTTCATCTTTGTACATCCCTAAGGAAGCTTTTTCCACTTGTTGATCGGGATGCTTCTGGCTGATTTCTTGGCGGGCAGCTTCTTCGGTCAATCCTGCTTTTTGTTCTAAGACTTTTACTCGCTCACCTGATTTAGGAATGATCACTGCAATATCTTGCCCTTTATCGTTTTGGCCTGTTAATGAAAAATAAGTGGCTTCTCGAGTAAACCAATAGAATTGGTCCACTTCCTCGAGATTTGCATATTGTTCAGCTAGCTTTGTCGCCTCTTGTTTCGCTTGCGTCATTGGGCGTGTCGCACGCAGATAAAAAATAGTGCTGATCACGATTACTGCTAATAAAGCGATGATCAAGCCCAACAACACGCGATTGATCGTATGTTCTTTGTTTGTCTGATTCTTCAAGGACTGTCGCTCCTTCTTTTTTCATTGATGTCCATTATAACAGATTTCGAGGTGAAAATAGTCCTCGATCATGGCTTAATTTCTTCGTTTTTGTTTAAGAAATCATGGATATCCTCACAAATTTGTTCAAAAGGCGCCTCTTGGACAGGTATTTTTTTAGGTAAGGCATGAATGATCCTCGCGCCATATTTTGCGGTCACCAATCGTCGATCTAAAATCAGCAAGACGCCTTTGTCCGTTTCCGAACGGATCAAACGACCTAAAGCTTGTCTGACCTTCAATGCTGCCTTTGGTAAGGATTCTTGATAAAAAGGATTGATGCCTTCTGATTCTAAATACGCATTTCTCGCTTTGACCATCGGACGTTGTGGATGATCGAATGGCAGTCGCGTAATGACGACTAATTGTAACGCATCTCCTGGCAGGTCGACGCCTTCCCAAAAACTATCTGCACCGAATAGTACGCTCATTTCAGAAAGAACAAAGCGTTTCAATAGTTTCTCACGACTGCCACCGATTCCTTGAGCTAAAATCTCTCTTCCTTGTTCAAGCATTGTCAAATGCATTCGTTGATACACCTTTTGTAAAACATCATGAGAGGTAAACAAAACCAGAATTGGTCTTTTTTCTTGTCTGATCAACTGGTATAACACATCCGTTAAATAATCGACATATGCTGTACCACTTAATTGATTGATCTCTGGTGCTTCTTTTGGTACGAAGATCCGTGCTTGTTTTTCGTAATCATAAGGAGAGGCAATGACTTTCAGCGGAGTTCCTTCAATTCCTAATCGTTTCGCTAAATATTGACGATCTGGACCTACTTTTAATGTCCCACCTATATATAAAATCCGTTCATAGCGCTGATACCAAACTGTATTTGGGATCAGTGCGGCAGTGAAATCGTGGAGATGGAACATCGTCTGCTGAGGGGTGGCACCCGGAACGAACCAATGGACTAAACTTTCTTGCCAATTCTCCAACCATTCTTCCATAAAACTTGCTTGTTGATCTAAACGATCAAATAAAGCATACAAACTTGCAAGATCGACACGCATTTGCTTCGTCCAACTTTCTTGAAGCACCTCTAACCCTGAACGGATCCTGTACTGTAATTCCTTTATTTCTTGGTAAAAAAGATGAAGATGGTCAATGGCTGTACTTGCTTCAAAAGATAATTTATCCAAGTCCTCTTTCATGATCATGACTTCTTCCGGGTAAGTTTGTCTTTTTTGTTGAGGTACGATCTCAAGTAGCCCTTCAGCTAAACAAAGCTGTGCCTCACGAAGCGCAGACAACTCTTCTTTGTAGATATCAAGCCAGCGCTGGCCTTCATGATTGGCTGGAAGATAGCCTTTGAAGCGATCGAACAAACGGTCAGGTTCTTCGAATAATTGTACTTCCTTGTTAAAATAGCTCAAACTGAATCGTTGATCATTGACTTTTTCAGCAATCTCAGGCAAATGATGTGCTTCATCAATCAATAAATAAGGACTTTCAGGCAACAACGGTGTCTTTCTTTGTGTTTCTTGGACTAAAAAAGCATGGTTGACGATCAAGAAGTTACTTTGCTTGATTTGTCGATGCAAGAATCGAATAAAATCTTGTTCATAGAACGCTTGTTTTTTCGCTAAAAAGTCAAGCCCACGATGCGAAACATCTGTAAAAAAGGCATGATTCAAATTCGTTAGATGCAACTCATCTAAATCTCCTGTTTTCGTCTGTGTCAGCCAGACAAGAACCGTCATTTGATAGAGTGCATACTGCTTTTGCTCTTTTGGCTCAAGTAGTGTGGCTTTAAACCGTTGCAAATCGAGATAATGGCGGTAGCTTTTGATAATCGTCGCTTGGATCGGTTGGTCGAATAATTGGTTTAACAAAGGAATATCTTTTTCCATGATCTGCTCTTGTAAAACAAGCGATACCGTACTGATAACTGCCGGCTTCTCCGGTGTGGCTAAGTAGCTAAGAGGCAATAGATAACCAATCGTCTTACCCATACCAGTCGCTGCTTCGATCATCAAATTTTTCGATTCATCTTTGGTAAAATGATCATAGACAACATTCATCAAACGATTTTGTTCTTTACGATATATCAACGTTTTTCCAAATATTTTTTCTTTCGCTTGTTTTTTTCTTGGATAATCTTTATGGCCATAGTAAACTTCTGAAAACAGTTCGACTTCTTTTTTTTGTAAGGCGATCCCCTCGATGATTTCCAGTTCATCGGATAAAGGGGGTGGCTGCTTTCTCAGTTCGTTGGTGATTTGTTCGATGAATAATCTGGTATCCATCCCTGTATGCTTGCTCAGTTTCACGATCTGTTCAAGCGTCACTAAAGGTAACTGACGCATCCGTTCTTCAATCAGTAAGAGCAACTGTGCTGTCACTTCTGCATCACTGTCTGCCTGATGGGGGTTATCGTGGATAAAACCCAGACTTTCTGACAAATCAGCTAAACGAAAGCTCGGTTCGGTCGGCAAAAATATCTGTGCCAACTCGACCGTATCGATTCCCGGAATCTTTAATTTAGGTACGCCACAGCGAGTCAATTCATGATTCAAAAACTGATAATCAAAATAAATATTATGCGCCACGAAGATAGTATCCGCTAGAAGGTTGTAAATCGTTTGTGCTACATCTTCAAAATAGGGTGAACGATGGACACGTTGATTGGTGATCCCTGTCAAATGCTGGATCTGTTTTGAGATTTTTCGCCCAGGGTTGATATCCATCGAATAACGAGAGGTGATCCGCCCATCTTCGATCATGACACATCCAAATTGGATAATGCGATCTTCTTTTGGATTTGTCCCAGTCGTTTCAATATCAACGACTGCATAAGTTTTCGGTTTCAACATATCTTCCTCTTCTCTTCCCTCTAGTCTTCTTTTGAAATTATACTACAAATCACTTGAAAATTCTTAGGAAATCAACCTAAAGCATACGTCTGTTGTTATCTTTGCCACTAAGAGAAACAGTAAGTCCACTTCCAGCCTCCTTCTCTCGTTATCACTCATCCAACCATGCAAGGCGATGTCTAAGGTGTAGAGAATCAGAGCATATGAAAAGAAAACACAAAAAAGCCCAGACCGCTAGGAACTAGCAGACTGAGCTTTTATTTAGTAGTGGGTTAATTAAGCTTTAACAACGTTAGTTGCTTGAGGGCCACGTTGACCTTCTTCAACATCGAAGTTTACTGTTTGGCCTTCTTCTAAAGTTTTGAATCCATCACCTTGGATAGCTGAGAAATGAACGAATACATCGTTGCCGTTTTCTGCTGTAATGAAACCGAAACCTTTTTCTGAGTTAAACCATTTCACTGTACCTGTTTCCATAATAAAAATCCTCCTTGTGTATCAAACACATATTTTGCAATTACTTGAATGGTGAATATCTGGAAGATGTTTATTTGAAACAAACTACCAAGATTACCGAACAAAAACTACATAGTTATTGTAGCACATTAATTACAGTTTAGCTAGTAAATTTTGGACTTTTTTTATTTTTTTTTCATTCTTTTGCTTATTTCTCCAAAAAAAACGAACGTTTTTAATTTACACTTAAAAAAAATTCACTTTTCAACTTGCTGATCTTCCCATCTTTCTCCTGAGAAATAAGAAAAAGCCACGAAATCAAGTAAATGATTTGCATGGCTTTTCCTTTCTTATTAAATGGATGACCAATCGTTTCTAGGTACTGTTCCTAGAGACTAATAACGTAATATCGCGGTCAAACTCTTTTCGTCAGGCGCATCTTTTTGATCCAAGATAAAGACTTGTCCGCCATTAGTGATCACGTCGTCAGCCAGTTGATTCAACACTTGTCGACGGTCGTATTCTGTTTCTGGGTCTTCACCAAATCCGTCAGCCAGATTAGAGGTTGCGATAAATAAGTGAGAAATCTTCCCTTCTTTCGCTGCTGGCACGATGTCCACTAGTTGATCCAAGAATTTTTTATCTAACAATTGATTGTAGCTACTTGCTTCCTTCGCTGCCAGTTCATCCGAAAGTTTCTTCGCACCTGCTTCGATATCTTTTAAAGATAATTGGGCAGGTGAAGCTGAGATCGCTACATCTGAACGGTAATAAGGGTTTTTTGCCACTTTTTTGAACATTGTTTGATTCTCAGGCAAAGCGTACAAGTACACAGGCCATTTTTCAGGATTATCCAAGCTGTCTTTAAGAAATTCATCGACCGCTTGATAATAATTGATCCAGTCAATTTCAACTTCTTCGTCTTTCGGGTTCACCCCATGGAATGTTGAGCCTTCACTACCATTTGACGAGTAGTTGATACCTCCACCTGTCAACTCAGAGCCTAAAGCTGTCACCACATCTGTTGGTGCTCCTTCGGGTAGATCAACTTCTTTTACTTGTTTGTTGCTTACTTCGTAAAGCTTCATTGAATCACGATTCAATCCCAGTAAATAATACGAGTAGTTAAAATGTCCATTTTTGATGATCGCTAATAAATAAGGTAGATCACTTACATAATATTGATCATCTACTGCAATGCTCAAACGATGAACAATGGTACTTTCAGGAGACAAGATCACCGCGACACTCGCAGTGGCACTGCGCCAAAATGAAGCATCTTCTAGTAGTTGATCGATCTTTTTTTGAAAAATCGACCAATCATGCTCCGCATATTTCTTTTCAAAACGTTTTTTTGCTTCTTTTGCAAAGTTCTTGAATTTGATCTGATCTTTTTCCACATCTTGATGTGCAACGTGAGTGTTTAGCATAATAGTAATAAATGGTCCTTTGGCACCTTCTGAAGTCAGTTGTGACAGTAACTCTCTATCCTTTTTCGCCATAAACGTACCCCTCCTAAAAATCATTTCTTCAATACTACTAACTAAAGTCTACCACAACCATTTTTATCCATAAAACAAAATGACCCCTAGACAAAAAAAACGTTTTCAATCTCATCTCTAACTATGGCTTGTTTTCTTCAACTATTCTTCAAAATTTCATCAATGATTCGTTACATTTCACAGCGAAATTATTCATACCTAACTGATAACATAAAGAAAAATAGAAATCGAGGTGTTTTTATGCAATTATTGATGATATTTAGTTTACTATGTATGACTGCTCTATTTGTATTCACTGCCTTTCGTCTAAATGAACCCGAGGCTCAACCTGTGCGAGTCAAAAAGAATCAACGCTAACTATCCTCTTGTGTTCGTTTGGTTTATCTAAAGTTTTTTTCAGAAAGATTGAAACTACGCACACTCTCTGATAAAATTTTAATTTGTAGCAAATCAAATTAAAAAACAAGGAGATTGGACATGGGCACTAAGAAAAAACATTTCGCTTTACTGTTGGCAACGCTTCTTTTGACGTTAGGATCATTCTTGCCAACTTTATCCGTACAGGCCGATGAAGCATTTTCTGTGAATTCCCAAGCAGCCTTTGCTGTGGATGCAACAAGCGGAAAAATTTTATACGACCAAGACGGAGAAAAAACAATGGGGATCGCGTCAATCTCAAAAATCATCGGGTTGTACATCGTACTTGACCAAGTCAAAGAAGGAAAATTATCTTGGGATGATGAAGTGGCAATCTCCGATTATGCTGAAACATTAAGCATCGCACCTAATTTATCGAATGTTCCCTTACATAAGGAGAATACCTATACTGTAAAAGAACTTTTTGACTCTGCCTTTATCCAATCAGCCAACGCATCAATGGTCGCTTTAGCTGAAAAGATCTCTGGTAGTGAAACAGCATTTCTGACTGTCATGAATGACCAGTTAAAAGAATGGGGCATTGAAAATGCAACGATCGTCAATGTTTCTGGGTTGAACAATGTTTACCTTGGCGCAAATCGTCCAGAAGGGACTGGCGAGGCAGATGAAAATCAAATGTCCGCAAAAGACGTAGCAATCATCGCACGTCACCTGTTACTCGATTTCCCTGAGGTACTAGAAGTGACGAGCACTGCAACAAAAATGTTTGGTGAAAACACACAATCCCCGGTGGAAATGGTCAATTGGAATTGGATGCTTCCAGGTTTTATCAACTTCAAAGAAGGCGTTGATGGACTAAAAACTGGAACAACTGATTTTGCTGGTGCTTGTTTTGTCGGTACCATCGAACGAGACGGCAAACGCATCATTACAGTCATATTGAATGCTGAAGGTCATGAGCAAAACCCAAGCGTTCGCTTCACCGAGACGGCTCGCTTGATGGATTATTGCTATGATAACTGGTCAGTCAAAGAAATCGGTAAAGCAAACGCAAGCATTCCTTCACTCAAATCGATCGATGTGAAAAACGGAAAAGAAACTTCTGTCAATGTCGTATTAAAAAGCCCAGTCAGTGTCTGGGTCAGAAATGATATGGATACGGGTCAATTGACGATCACACCTAAGATCAATGAAACAAAGGTAAAGGATAATGAACTTGAAGCACCGATCGTTAGAGGCACAAAGGTTGGCACAGCCACCATCACTTTAGCTGATGATCAATTGGGTTACTTAGAAGATGGTGCCTCTCCAAGCACAGACATCATCACTGCTAGTTCGGTGGAAAAAGCGAACATCTTTGTGATTGGCTGGCGCAATGTCACTAATTTTTTCAGTAATCTATTCTAAATAAAAATTCCAAATAGTTAGATCAACTACTTACCCAAACAGTCAAAGCTGGCTCTTCTTCACGAATCGACGAGACGCCATCAACCTTTACTGTTTGGGTATTTTTCTGTTTCTTACAGAAAATAAATGTATTTTCTATTTTTTCTTTTTTTATAACAGCATTTTTACAAATTTTTCGTTATACTGTAGATGGTAGATTGTTACTTGTAGGGTTGGTCTATGAGGGGCGAGTAACACTATCAGTTCGTGTTGAATAATCATCACTAGTCTGTTAATCAGCTGTTTCCTTTTTCATTCGCAGTGATGACTCCACGATTAGAAAAAGGAGTTGGTATTATGAATTTAACAAGAGATTTGATTTTTTCGATTCTCTATATCATTGGGATGGTTGGGATCATCACCTGGCGCAGGAAACAAAAAGATCCAGCGTTATTCTTTTATTGTGGTACTTGGACATTCGCATTGATGCTTACGTATTTCATTGTATTAGAGATCTTTTATGCGAGTTTTTATTTCTTGATCCCTCTCGCTTTTTTCAGTATCTTTGCTTTTTTTTACTTTACCGAAAAAAGGCGACTACTGAATGGTTTGATCTTCAATTTATTTTTGATTAGTTTCGGCGCTTATTTATTACTCTTGCTTTTTGAGACGCAGAATATCTTTATTGGTGGGATTTTTGCTTTGATTGCAGTACCTGCTCTATTGATTTTACTATTTGGTATATATATTTTGGTCGTCTTTCTCATTTGGAATGGCATCATCGTCTTAAAAAGAGAATCACGTTCACTGGCTAATCTTTTGACTTTACTACTAGGGATTGCATTAACACTATATATAGTTGCCACAGTATTTTTAATCAATTACTTGCCAGCGTGGATCAATGTTCTTCTTTCTGGTATAGCAGTCATCTTGATTTATCTGTTTATTGTCTTCTATAATTTTATGACTGTCTCTTTCTTATATCAGTTCAACCGACCACGTTATAACCAGAATTATATTATTGTATTAGGCGCAGGCCTGATCAACGGGGAACGTGTTTCTCCCCTGCTAGCTAAACGGATCGACAAAGCGATTGCCTTTTATTGGGCCCAAAGTCATGCTACGCTCAATCCACCGATTCTTTTGATGTCTGGTGGTCAAGGTGCAGACGAAAAGTTACCAGAAGCAATTGCCATGAAAAACTATGCCTTGGAAAAAGGGATTCCGGAGCGAGACATTTTAGTTGAAACAAATTCAACAACCACTTTAGAAAATATGCGTTTCTCTAAAGAATTGATGGATCGTGAATCTGGCGGTGGCGCTTATCGTGCGATTTTCAGTTCAAATAATTACCACATTTTCCGTGCAGGACTCTTTGCGAAGCAAGCACAGTTAAAAGCCAATGGTATTGGTGCAAAAACAGCCTTTTATTATTTGCCGAATGCTTTTCTTAGAGAATATATCGCGATCTTGATGTTGCACAAAAAACGTCACATGATCGTATGTGGTACTATCTTTGGACTGACTGGATTGCTAGCTTTGATCACACTTATCGCCTAAAAAAAAGAAGTTGCGTTTCATGCAACTTCTCAGATTGTAGACAAACCTTATGTAAAAATGAGGTTTGTCTTTTTTATATGTATGTTTTCAATAATTAAAGAGAAATAGCTTTGTTTTTCTAAAGAAAAACACTCCTTTCTTGCTCTGCCTTTTTTGATTTTTACTAATTTTTTCATATTTAGGCAGGCAAAAGTAAGCCCAATTTTCATGTGCATTTTTTCAATTCCTATTTGATTCGTATAACGTAATCCGTGAAATTCTTTTGCTGTACCAAAAATTCGTTCAATTGTTTCTTTTCTTTTTCTGTATAGGTCTTTAAAATTTCTTTGGTGACGTATTTCCTCACATCGTTCGATTGCTTTCGCCCAAATATGTCTGGTGATTACTTTTGTATGATTTTTTGAATTTGTACAAGTAGATAGAACAGGACAATTTTTACATTCTTCTGGATTACTTTTGTATTCTAAATATCCTTTTCGATTCGTTGTCGAATAAGTGAGGATCTTATCATTAGGACAGATATAACAATCATAATATTCATCGTAGGCATAGTCGTTCTTCTTGAAATAACCCGCTTTCGTCATGGGTCGCTTATAAGGGAAAACAGGCGTCAGCTTCTCTTCGAGAAGTAATTGAGCGATTGCTGGCGTTTTATACCCAGCATCCATAATCAATTTATCTAGAGTAAAAGCTCCTTTGAGCTTTCTAAATAAAGTAATAAACGTACGACTATCATGTAAGTTTCCTGGGTGGGTCGTATAGCCTAGTATCCAGCCGTTTTTATCACATGCTACTTGTGCGCTATAAGCAAAAACTTCTTTATGCTCACCTTTATGAAACCAACCACTTTCGGGATCAGTCGTACTTGTTTTTTTCATAGCTATTTTAGTTTCTGCGTTTGTTTCTTTTAAGGGCTTTTTTAGGCGTTTTTCTCGATCTTTTTCAATTTCTTTTGTCAATTTTTCCGTATAAAAGAAGGCTTGATCCATCACTTCGACGGATTCTTTCTTGTTTCGATTCGCATGTGCTTTAATATGCGTCCCATCAATAAAAACTTCAGAGGTATCAACGATTCCTTCCATCATACATTGTGCTAAAATCTCATAAAAGATTTGTTCAAATGTAGTGGTTCCTTTGAACCGTCTCGTATAGTTTTTACCAAATGTAGAAAAATGAGGAACTGCATCTTCTAAACCTAACCCCAAAAACCATCGATAAGCGTTGTTCACTTCAATTTCTTTGATGGTTTGTCTCATGCTTTTAATACCAAAAAAATATTGAATCATCGGTAATTTAATTAGAAGAACGGGATCTAAGCTTGGCCGTCCTTGGGTTTCATCATATTTATCTTTTACCAAATCGTAAATAAAAGAAAAATCAATAAATTGATCCATTTGTCGTAATAAATGGTCTTGGGGAACTAAGTCTTCAAGAGCAAAAAAGCCCATCTGTGCACGCTTACTCATATCTTGTTTTGAGAGCATCGGGTTACACCTCCAATTCATAGTTTTATTTTAACGTATAAAAAAAGACAAAGCACTATAAATAAGTACTTTGTCTACAATCTGAGAAGTTGCGTTTCATGCAACTTCTTTTTTTCTTTCAATCAGTAAACTATTCTCTCTGATCTTTTTTCATTGGTAAAAATAAAATCCCTTTTTTGATCATTACTTTTTGTGCGGAGTAGATTCCGTTATTTCCTGAACACATGAAACTGATCAAACAAATCATAAAAAAGAAACTAGCTGCTTCTCCTCCAAATAATTCGATCCCCATAACAAAACAAGCAATTGGTGTATTCGTCGCTCCAGAAAACACACCAATAAATCCTAATGCAGCTAGAAAAGGAATCGAAACATGCAAGATGGGCGCTAAAGTTGCCCCTAGAGTTGCGCCAATCTCAAACAAAGGGGTTACTTCCCCACCTTGATAGCCAGCGCCTAATGAAAGGACAGTAAATCCCAATTTTCCGATAAAATCATAGGCATGTGCTTTTCCGGCAAATGCATCTTGCAATAAAGGTAAACTAAGTCCTAAGTAGCGTTGTGTTTGTAAAATCAGTGCAACAACTACGACAATTCCTCCACCAATAAAATTTCTAGTGATTGGATGTTTGAACCATTTCAGATACCACTTTTTCAAAAAGACGATCGAACGACTAAAGACCCAACCAATCACGCCAAATGCGATACCCGCCACCATCAATTTGCCAAATAGAGCAGGACTCCACCCTGGAATTTCCCCCATCTTATAATGGATATGCGTGACACCAATAATTTCCGTCACAAAATTAGCAAATAAAGCAGCAAAAAAACTGGGAAAGATTGCTTCTGTTCGCATCTTTCCGATCGCTAGTACTTCAAGTCCAAACAATGTGCCTGCTAAAGGTGTCCCAAACACTGAACTAAATCCCGCACTGATCCCACTAATGATCAGCACCTCTCGTTCGATAGAACTCAATTTTAATCCTCTTGCTAGATTTTCAGCTAAAGCGCCACCCATTTGGACTGCTGTTCCTTCTCGGCCGACAGAACCGCCAAAGAGATGCGTCGTGATCGTACCGAAAAGCGTTAAAGGAATCAATCGGAGCGGGATTTTTTCTTCCCCACCATTCCCTTGATCAATGACCAGATTATTCCCACGACTGGCATTTCCACCGTATCGTTGATAAAGAAATGCAAATAATGCCCCACTAACGGGTAATAGATACAATAACCAAGTATGTGCTTCTCGTAAATCCGTCACCACGGTTAAGCTATTTAGAAAAAAAGCGGAAAGTCCTCCCATTAGTACGCCTAAACAAGCAGTGATCACTAACCATTTCAACATATATGTTCCTACTCTGAATGGACTAAGTAAACGTTGATCCATTTTTCTATTCCTCCCCACAAAAAAAGCCTACTAAAAAAACGGATTCTCCGATTTTTAGTAGGCGTCATTAGTCATCTATCGATCGACATTTAAAGGCGAACACCATCACCTATTCATTTACAGAAAGTCTATCATACATTCTCAAGAAAAACAATGGCGCTATTTTTCTTTCTTCACGATGTCTGTAAATTCATAGAATGGTGCCAGCTTTACTAGTTGCTGATTGCACTGATCACTATCATGACAAATGTAATTTCCTTTTTTAGTATACGTGCCATCTGATCCTGATTTTGTCGTAGAAAGAAACATCGAAACACTCGAAGTCTTATGGCAAATCGCGCACACTCCTTTGATGATCGTCGGAGAAAGTGTGCCATGGACACCTTGTAGCCGCTCATCTGCATAATAAAGCAGATATTTCTTCTGTGTTCCTGGATCATTCCAGCCCACATAAGTATGCTCTTTAAGATCCAATGTTTGCCAATCTGGGTGTTTCAGCTTTTTCACTTTTCGGAATATTTTTTCCACTTGGATTTTTGATGGTTGCTTGAATGGCGCAACATGTTCTTTTAAACGTTCGAGCAATTCTATCGCTTTTTCTTTTTTCAAGTTTGTGTCCATGATTTGCTTCACAAATGGTTCAAGTAAGGCGATTACATTAGGATCATTTTCTACTACCTCGTTGATTCGTTCTGTGGCTAATGCTTGAACAGTTGCGACAGTTTTTTTATCATTCACTGAATGATAGACATTTAACAGTTGCTCGATTTCTCGTTTGATAAAGAAATATTGATACGTTTTGATTGTTGTTTCCATGATTTTTTGAGTCCTTTCTTCTTTCAAAAGTAGCTACTTTGAAGAAAAAAGAGTCCTTCAACAAAGTAAGCTTAATAACTGAAGTCCTTGAACTCTGCTAAATAAGATACGTATGGCATCTTATCATCACCCCCTTTATGCTTTTTTTCATCTATGTACATTCACCTAATAAAGAGTTAACCTTATAAAACTTGTTTCGTCAACTACTTTCCCACAAAAAAACAGTCAAAGGTTTCCCATGATCGGGACCTTCGACTGTTTTCGTTCGGCTGGTCAAATAGTTAGATCGACTGTTCTTTTCCAAAATATCGTTGCCATTTTTGTTTCATTGTATCTGTTACTGGTTGCGCCGCTTCTTTCACTGCACAATACTTGTCAACAAATGTTACAATATAGCTTTCTTTGTATTTTGGTGGAGCGATCGTTGCCCCCCACATATGTTTCAAGATGATGTCGCGCTCTAAATCAGAAAGTTCAGTGATCTTTTCTGCATTTTTCACAGCGATCCTAGGATGCACATACGCATGTGTGCCTTCATCAAATTTTGTTGTACGCCAGTCATAATAGAATAGGTCATGTAAAAGTCCTGCACGTGCAGTAGCTCTTGCATCTCCCCCCCATTTTTTTGCTAATTTGTAACTATGATAAGAAACACTGATCGAGTGTTCCAATCTTGTCGAATGTACATGTTGGATATAATCAGCTAATTTTTGTACTGCTTCTGTTTCTAATAGATCTTCGATATAAGACATGTATTCTTCGTCTTCACGCCATTTTTCTGTCATAATTTTCGATCTGCCACCTTTTTGAATTTCATTTATCGTTGAAATTGTACATAGTATATCATTCATGTTCGGAATATTCTAGTGAGGTTGTTTAAAAATCCAAAAAGCTTAATAGTTCCTTAATCAAGAAGAAAGATGATACAACAATATGCCCGTAGCTACACCGACATTCAATGATTCAGCATGACCATTCATTGGGATATAGATGTTTTTATCAGTTAGCGCCAATAGTTCTGATCGCACACCTTGCCCTTCATTTCCCATAATGATCACATAATTTTTTGTTGGTACGACGGTTGGAAGAGAAACAGCTTCTTCATTGAGTTCTGTTCCGTATATCGCAAATCCTTTTTCTTTCAATTCAGGAATGAGCGCGTCTAACTCTTGTGAGATAACTGGTAAATGGTAATTGCTTCCCTGCATACTTCTTAAAACTTTGGTGCTATAAATATCAGCTGAACCTTTCCCTAAGATCACACCTGCTAAACCAAACGCATCTGCTGTTCGGATCATCGTTCCGACATTTCCAGGATCTTGGACATTGTCTAAAAGCAACCAGCCTCCTGTATCTATTGACACCTGGCTAACTTCTAACGGCATCACTGCCACGATTCCTTGTGGTGTTGGTAGATCAGAGATCACCGCCATCACCTCATCCGTGACTAAAAAGCAATCCAATGTGTGTTGTTCGACCCATGTCCCCCATTCTGACCAGCCTCTTTCAGTCAGAAAGATCTCTTTAGGTATGACTTTGGCATTCACAGCTTCTTCGATCAAGTGAAACCCTTCAAGCAGGTACTCCTGTCCTTCTTCGCGGTGCTTCTTTTTATGTAATTTTTTTATTTCTTTGATTCTAGGATTTTTTGCTGATTGAATTTTTTTCACGTTTTCCACCTCACTTCATTATAGCATGGAATCAATCGTTGGGCTTGTTAGTTTTATAAAAAATCGTTATCATAAATTTATCAAATAGAGGAAAGAGTGGTGCTTCAAATGAAAAAAGTTAAAATGAATGTTCAAGGGCGTGTCCAAGGTGTAGGTTTTCGTTATATGACAAAAATAGTAGCTGATCAATTAGGCGTGACAGGAACAGTTAAAAACGAAGAAGATGGTTCGGTGACGATCGAAGCCGCTGGTGAGGAGGAAACCATCGATCAGTTCATCAAAGAAGTCAAGCAATCACCTAGTCCCAGTGGTCGTGTCCAATATGTCGACTTACAAGAACATCCGATGATGGAAGAACGAAAGAAATTTGATGTAATTGGCTAAATTTCTCTTCTTGAACGCACATATGAAGAAAGTCGTTGTTGCCGTCTACTGACAGATGATTTTTTTCAATTGTCTGTTCTTTTACTGGTCTTCCCTGTCCCTCACATAATTGGCTAAACTTAGGGGAATTATTTGAATTTTCTATGAAGTTCATTGAATTATTCTCATATTTTTAGTATAGTTAAGCTTGTGTAAAAATTTTAAAAGAGGAAGTATTTTATGAATAAATGGAAAAATTGGTTACTAGGTTCTGGTCTTGTAACACTCTTACTTTTCTTATCTGGTTGTGTCAGAATGGACTCTGAAGGAAACCCTGATACATCTGGGATCGTCTATCGCGTATTAGTACATCCTATGGGACAAGCGATTACATATCTTGTGCAGAATTTCAACTGGTCATACGGTTGGGCTGTTATCTTGATGACTGTGATCGTGCGAATCATCATTTTACCTTTAGGAATCAGTCAATCGAAAAAGACAATGATCCAATCTGAAAAAATGCAAGCATTGAAACCTCAAGTCAGTGCCGCCCAAGAAAAACTAAAAGCGGCAACGACTCGTGAAGAACAAATGGCTGCGCAAGCGGAGATGCAACAAGTGTATCGCGAAAATGGGTTAAGTATGACTGGCGGAATCGGTTGTTTACCTTTATTGATCCAAATGCCGATCTTCTCAGCACTGTACTTCACTGCTCGCTATACAGAGGGTATCCGTGAATCGACTTTTTATGGGATCGATTTAGGGAATCCAAGTTTGGTCTTAGTTGCGATTGCCGGGATTGCTTACCTTATCCAAGGGTATATCTCAACGATCGGTATTCCTGAAGAACAGAAAAAAACGATGCGCACCATGTTGATCGTTTCACCTGCGATGATCGTCTTCATGTCGATCAGTGCTCCTGCGGGAGTGACCCTTTACTGGGTAGTCGGTGGTATCTTTAGTTGTCTACAAACATTCATCACCAATGTGATCATGAAGCCACGCTTAAAAGCACAGGTCGCAGAAGAATTGAAACAAAATCCACCGAAACAAGTCGTGACACCTCGCAAAGATGTGACACCTGAAGAAACGACGAAAACAACGAAAAAAATCAATACACAAGCAACCAAGAAAAATGCTAACGGTCGAAATGCCGGTAAACAGCAACGTAAAAAATAAAAGGTTTGGGATGTTCGCATCCCAAACCTTTTTTTGTTTCAAGCTTTCACTTGATCCGTCTTATTTTGTAATGATTTGATCCAGACTAGCAATACTTAATGCCATGTCAGCAATTTGTTGCAACTGTGCTAAACGGTTGTTACGGACAGCTTCATCTTCGACCATGACCATCGTTTGATCAAAATACTGATCGATAACTGGTCTTAAGCTGACTAATTGCTCATAGTTCTCTTTAAGTGTACGTTCCGCAAACTGAGCTTTCACTTTCTCAACTGCTTCGTACAATGCTTGCTCTGCTTCATTTTCAAATAAGCTTGGATCAATTTCATTCGTTGTTTCTTCGGCTTTTTTCGCTAGGTTCATCACACGCGTCAAAGCTTCCATCGATGGTTTGAAGTTTTCATCTTGCAAACGTTCTTTCAATAGACGTGCAGCTGCAAAAACGGTTGTCAAATTACTTTCCTTCGCATTCAAGACAGCATCGATCACATCGTGGCGAATGGCTTTTGTCATCAATCGTTGGCGTAAACGACCTTTGATAAAGTCGATCACATCACTTCCTTGAACGAAAGCTAACCCGAAACGCTCTTGATTTTCATTGATTGCCGCATTCACTTCTTGTTGTAATTGTGCCAATGGGAAAGCCCATTGTTTTGCTTCAATGATCCGAACGATCCCATATGCTTGTCGGCGTAATGCGTAAGGGTCGTTTGAACCACTTGGCACCATTCCTACAGTGAAGAAAGAGAAAATACTGTCTAATTTATCGGCAATAGCCAAGACTGCACCAATCGTTGTTTCTGGCAATTCACCTTCACTGGCGATCGGTAAATAATGTTCACGGATCGCTGTCGCAACTGCTGGATCTTCTCCATGCAACAACGCATATTTTTCACCCATGATTCCTTGAAGTTCTGGGAATTCTCCAACCATGTTCGTCACTAGGTCAAACTTATAGATTTCGCCGGCACGTTGTAATGCAGCTAGTTCTTCCCCTGATAAACCGACAGATTTACCGATAACAGATGCAATCACTTGCACACGTTGCATTTTTTCATATATGCTACCGATCTTTTCATGGAAAGTCACTGATTTCAACTTATTGACATAATGTTCGATGGGGAATTTTTTGTCTTCATTGTAAAAGAATTCCGCATCTTCTAAACGCGCAGTCAGTACTTTTTGGTTCCCACGAATAACGTTATCTAGCTTCACACGATCGCCATTTCGTACAGCGATGAAATGTGGTAAGAGTTGTCCTTCGGCATTTCGCACATCAAAATAACGTTGGTGTTCCTTCATGGAAGTCACGAGTACTTCTTCCGGTACAGACAGATATTTTTCTTCAAAATCACCAGCAAAAACAGTTGGATACTCGACTAGATTATTGACTTCTTCAAGTAGATCTTCATCAAAATCGATGTGCCAATCATTTTTTGTTGATAATTGAGTCGCTTGTTCCATGATCATTGCTCTTCTTTTTTGTGGTGAAGCAACTACAAATTGCTCAGATAGCTTTTCTTCATATTCCGCTGGATGAGCAAATGTCACATCTTCACCTAAGAAACGATGCCCACGAGAAGCACGTCCAGTTTTCACGTCTAAAAATTCAAACGGGATCACTTCTTCCCCAAATAGTGCCACGATCCAATGAATCGGGCGAATGTATTCAAAGTCAAAGGAAGACCAGTGCATTGTCACAGGGAATGTCATGCTTTTAATCACATCGATCAATCCTGTCAAGACTTCGATCGCCGGTTTGCCTTGAGTATATTTCGTCACATAAACATATTCCACACCTTTGATTTCTCGGAAGGTGATATCGTCTGTCGTCAATCCTTGCCCACGAACAAATCCCTGAGCTGCTTTAGACCAGTTGCCTTCAGCATCTAATGCGATTTTTTTCGCTGGACCTTTCACTTCTTCTTCACTGTCAGCCTGACGTTCCGGCACATTTGTTACTTTGATCGCCAAACGTCTCGGAGTAGAGAATGTCTCGATTGCATCGTAAGTCAATTGATTGTCCGTTAAAAACGCTGCTGTTTTTTCTTCTAATTGCTTCATGCTTGGTGTCACAACATGCGCTGGCATTTCTTCCAAGCCAATTTCTAATAATAAGTCCTTTGCCATCTTATTCACCTTCCTTAACAGTCGTTGGATTTTCTGATTGATTATTCAGCAATGGGAATCCAAGTTTTTCACGTTCTGCAACAAAGATTTTCGCCACAGATTTCGCCATGTTACGAATGCGAGCCAAGTAGCCAGCACGTTCAGTCACAGATACTGCACCACGAGCATCTAATAAATTGAAGGTGTGACTACATTTTAAAATATAATCATATGCTGGATGGACCAGATTTTCTTCAATACAACGTTTCGCTTCTTTTTCAAAGCGATCAAAATTACTTAATAATAATTCTTGATCACTCTCTTCAAATGAATATTTTGAGTGTTCGTATTCAGGCTGTTTGAAGATCTCGCCATATTTGACACCTGCTGACCATTCAAGATCATACACACTTTCCACTTCTTGGATATAAGAAGCTAGGCGCTCCAATCCATAAGTGATTTCTGAAGTGACTGGTTTACATGGCAAACCGCCGACTTGTTGGAAGTACGTAAATTGCGTGATTTCCATGCCATCTAACCAGACTTCCCAACCAACACCGGCACACCCCATCGAAGGGTTTTCCCAGTTGTCCTCAACAAAGCGGATATCATGTTCCAACGGATCGATCCCTAACAAACGCAAGCTTTCCAGGTAAAGTTCTTGGATATTTTCTGGTGATGGCTTCATCACCACTTGGAATTGATGGTGTTGATATAACCGGTTAGGATTCTCACCATAACGACCATCAGCTGGTCGACGTGATGGCTCAACGTAAGCGGCATTCCAAGGTTCTGGACCAATTGCTCGCAAAAATGTGTAAGGACTCATTGTACCTGCCCCTTTTTCCGTATCGTATGCTTGCATCAGCATACAACCGTTCGATGACCAAAATTTTTGTAATGTCAAAATCATTTCTTGAACTGTTTGCTTCTTACTCATATAATTACCCCTTTCATCTTAACCAAGAATCAAAAATAGTAACAAAAAAAGTCCCTATGTTTGCGTAAACAAACATAGGGACGAATATCTTCGCGGTTCCACCCTACTTCCGAGCGACTCGGCAGCTTCGTTGATCGTACTCACAAGTGCCTCTTCAAAAACCGTTAGCATTCGGCTCACACTCTCCCGAACTCGCTTGTGCCACTTGATTTTCTACTGATCTTGATCATCGTACGTATGTGAATATTGAATATCCTTCATAAATGACATTCGTCTATTGAAAAAACAATAGTTACTATCTAGGCTTTATAATAGACGTTAACCCAGTACTTTGTCAAATATTTTTGAAAAAAATCCATTGTTTCAAACAATTTTTCATTCCTCTGCAGGGTTTTCCTTCGTTGCCTCATTGGTCGGTTTCATGATATGTTCCCAACTTTTCATTTGATCAATAAACTTTTTACTTTTTAAATGGATGCCCACGTATTCTTCATATAACAGATCAATCAATTGGCGAATCTTTTGTTTCGTTTCTTCTTTGAGGTCGATCCCACTGATGCGATCATACGAGATTGCTGAGAAGAGCCGTACGAAGTGAACTGCACGTGGGTCCGCGTGATACCGATGATGATCTAACTCCCAGTGATTTTCACATAAGACGCCACCATATTTGGATGAATAATCAAATTTTCCTTGCGTCTTTCCACACACTGCACAGTGGGTCCAAACTGGCGAGATCCCGAAACGTTGCAATAATTGGATCTCAAAAATATTCGTAATGATCTCTGGGTCATCTCCTTGATCCATGCGTTGCAGTGCTTGGTGTGTGAATTGAAATAGATTCGGATCATATTGCCGATCCTCGATCGCCGCATCCACTAAGTTCAACAAATAAGTCCCGTAACCGCTAAGAAAAATATCTTCTTGTATCTTACGAAACGAGTGGACATCTTTTACACTGTTAACAAAGGACAAGCCTTCATTATGAAAATGACCAATATAAATTGCTTCCGTAAAAGGCAACAATGCGGGTGCAATCGGTTGATTTTGACGATGGATCCCCTTGACATAAAACATCATTTTTCCTGCCGATTCTGTAAATATCTTGACTAATTTATCTTTTTCCTTGTAGTTGCGACTAGAAAGGATGATTCCTTTTGATTCTGCAAGCTGACTCATCGTCACCCCTCCTCTGACTTTAACGTAGATTGCTTTTTTTAAATTGAAAAGAAGGAAAAAGTCATGCGAGCATCCGTGAAGTCGAGACAAAAGTAACTATTACTTTTATTCCAGACTCTTAATTGCTTCCATGACTTAGTTGTCCTCTAACTTCTATAACTGGATAACCGGTGTTCGAAAGTAACTCTTCAATAATAAGCCCATAAAATCAAAAATGAAAAAGCCATTTTCGATTTTCTTGTCTTATTACTCAGTGCTGAACGCTTCTTTCACAACCTTGTTTAATACTCGTCTTGACGATAACCAAAGTCTTGTAAATAGACTCGTTTGTCTCGCCAGTCTTTTTGGACTTTGACCCAGAGCTCTAGAAAGACTTTGTCCCCTAGTAGATTCTCAATGTCTCTTCTTGCTTTTGTTCCAATGTCTTTCAGCATCTTACCGCCTTTACCGATAATGATCCCTTTTTGACTATCACGCTCCACGATGATCGTGGCTTGGATATGGATTTTATTGTTCTCATTACGTTTCATCGTATCGATGACTACTGCGACTGAATGGGGTACTTCATCTCGTGTCAAAAACAAGACTTTTTCCCGAATCAATTCAGAAACGATAAAATACTCCGGATGGTCAGTGACTTGATCGTCTGGGAAATATTGCGGGCCTTCAGGCATTTCGTCCACTAAGACCTCCATCAAACGTTCGACATTGTTTCCTTCTGTCGCAGAGATCGGAACAACTTGGGCAAACTCCATTTGTGAGGAATAATCTTCAATGATCCCTAACAACTCATCTGGATGGACTTTGTCGATTTTATTGATCACTAAATATACCGGTGATTGGACATTTTTCAAGCGTTCGATGATGAAATCGTCGCCTTTTCCTCTTTTTTGATCGGCGCTGATCATGAATAGTACCGCATCAACTTCACGTAAAGCACTATAAGCTGTTTCTACCATAAAATCGCCTAAGCGATGTTTGGGTTTATGGATTCCTGGTGTATCAATAAAGATCAATTGTGCTTCAGGAGTCGTATATACTCCTTGGATCTTATTTCTTGTCGTTTGCGCTTTATCACTCATGATCGCGATTTTTTGACCAACGATCCGATTGAGCAACGTCGATTTACCAACATTCGGTCGTCCGACGATTGCTACAAATCCAGATTTATGTTCTGACATAATTACTCTCCTTTTAATTAAAAAACAGTTGATAGATTTTAGGACCAAATAAGATGATCCCAACGATCACAGCGAAGCAAGCAGTCAATAACACTGCCCCAGCTGCCATATCTTTGATTTTTTTGCCAATGGGATGAAAATGGAAGTCTGTGAACATATCCACCACATTTTCAAATACCGTATTCATGATTTCGACGATCCATACAAGAAAGACAGAAAGGAGCAACCATAGCCACTCCATCCGATCCAATTGAAAGATAAGTCCCATGATCAAAGCAATGATCCCAAGAGCCACATGTTTCTTCATATTTCGTTCTTCATCAAAAACGGTTTTGACTCCTTGTAAAGCAAACTCCACTGACATCAAAAAATGTTTGTTTTTATCTACTTTTTGTTCTTCTCTTTTATCTTTTAAGTCCATAAGCATCTAAAATCTCTTTCTGTAAGCCAAACATTTCCGCTTCATCTTCAGGTGTCATATGGTCATAGCCGTTGATGTGTAAAAATCCATGGACGGCTAAGAAGCCTAGTTCGCGATCATAGGAGTGACCATATTCTTCAGCTTGTTCTTTTGCCCGATCAATTGAGATCATGATATCTCCCAATACACGAGGCATTGGCTCATCGTCCTCTTCAAAAATCACTGGGATCTCGTCTTCACCTTCATCTTCTAACGCAAAACTGATCACATCTGTTGGTGCGTCTTTGCCACGGTACGTACGATTGATTTCTTGGATAGACGGATTATCCATGAAGGTCACCGACATTTCCGTCTCATCTGATAAAGAAAGTTTTTTTGCCGCAAATTGAAGCAATTCTTCAATTTCTTTGATTTTCGTTTCAGATACAGTGTTTGTTTCATCGATAAATGTAATATCCATTAGTCATCGCTTCCTTCTTGCTATTCTTTTTCTTGTTTCATTTTTTCTGCTTCAGACTTCATCTTAGGGTATTTGATCCTAGAGTGGAAGGTACTGCTCAATCCACTAACAAGAGATTTTTCAACTTTGCGGATTTCTTTGAGTGTCAATCCACTATCATCAAGCTGACCATCAGAAATCCGTTCTTCAATCAAATTATGCACAAAAGCTTCGATTTTTTCACTGGTTGGATGATCCATCGCTCGCACAGCGGCTTCGCAACTATCCGCAATATTGACGATTCCAGCTTCCCGTGTTTGCGGTCTAGGGCCAGGGTAACGGAATTGTTCTTCTGTTACTTCTGGATTACGTTCTTTTGCTTTGATATAAAAATAACGCATCAAAGTCGTCCCATGATGTTGCTTACAAATATCGATTACCATTTTTGGCATATCGTACTCTTCTAAAATCTTCGCACCGTCAGTCACATGCCCAAAAATAATTTGTTTACTATCTTCAGGAAGTAAAAAGTTATGGGGATTTTCCGCACCAGAAGGTAAGTTCTCCACGAAAAAGCTGGCATGTTTGATTTTGCCGATGTCATGGTAATAGCAAGCCACACGTGTCAACAACGAACGTCCACCGATCTCAGCAACTGCATTCGCACTCAGATTCGCAACCATCATACTATGATGATACGTTCCCGGTGCTTCTTCTAGCAATTGCTTCAATAATGGATGGTTTGGATTACTCAATTCATTTAGAACGATCACACTGTCATCATTCACTAATAGCTCAATATAAGGGTGCAGACCAATCGTCAGTAAATACGACAGAAATGCGCCCATGAAGCCACATACAAGTGTCAACCAAGTGGTGCCATCACTAAAGCTCATGCCTTGATAAACCACTAAAACGACATCCATCAATAACGGAAAGACAACGACCCACATGATTGCTGGGAACCATTGTTCTGAAATACGTTGTCGTTTTAAAATTGCTGCTAAAAAGCCGGCAAATAGGTACGAGACCAAAATCACAGTCAAAAAATTCGTACCAATCGAATTGTAAAAAATGAATAGCGCTGAAACTGCTTGGAACAACGCAGCCATGATACCCGCTCTTCGATTCACGAAAAAGTTCAAGACTAGCGGTACAAACGCTGCTGGGTAAAGTAACGGAATGTAAGTCGCTTGTTCTGTTTGAAAGACTTGGAAAAATTTCATCAATAAAATACTGATGGACATTGCTGTTACGTAGAAAAGTATATACTCTGTTCGTTTGAAAAGATCTTTATACTGTAGTGAATTGTAGAACAACACACCAATTTGTAACAACACCGCTAAAATCATTGCTACCAGAGGAAAAATCGAAGTAGATTGACTCGTCAAACCTAACAATTCTAATTTTTTCATAGCCGCTGCATCGATTTGATTTCCTTCACGAACAATGATCTCCCCTTGGAAAATCATGACGGGTTGGATGGAGTCACGTGCCTCTTGCTTCAATTCTTCTGTTCGTTTCTCATTTAACACATCATTCACAACAATGCCCTGATCGACTAAATAGCGGATCATTTCTTGTTGTTCTGCCGAAACATTCAAATACTGGATCTTATCATTTGCTTCTTGTTTAAAATTATCTAAATCACTTTCTCGAACTTGCTTACTCATTTGTTCGTCAATCAATTTCAAGCTTTCATCACGAACCGTCGTAATTTCACTTTCTGACATATTCATGATCGTTGAGTAAAAACTATTTGGTAATTTTTGGTAGAACGCGACATCATCCGCATTTGAACTTTCGAATATTCGTTTCAATGCGGCTATCCGTTCTTCTACTGTTGGCTTTGGTACATTTTCATCTTCTTTTGCCTTACTGACTTTTTCTTCGTATTGTTTGTCGATCGTGTCATTCGCACGATCGATCAAAACAAACAGTTGATTGATCCGACGATCTTGTTCCGAAGCTAGGTCACTTTGGTAGGTGTACTCAGGTGTCACTGCTTCAGCTGCTAATTTCCTTTTTTGTTCGGTTTCTTCCGTGTTCTCAATCGTTTTATTGGCACGGATACTTTCTTCCGCAACTTGTCCTTCTCTAAAATCATTGGGCTTTTGCTTCACGCTGCTAAACGTGATCCCACACATCAAAAGAAAGAAAAGCAATAAGAGAAAAGGTGCTGCAGCTTTCCCTAATTTCGCTTGAAGCTGCTGCAATATTTTGTTCAACATGTGGTAATCCTCCTAAAAAAGCTATTCTTGATGAAGATCCGCTTTTTCATAAGCTTTGATGATTTCTGCCACGACAGGGTGACGAACGACATCACTAGCTTCAAAATTCACAAAATCGATTTTTTTGATTTGTTTGAGTGTTCGTTCTGCATGGATCAATCCGCTCATTGTCCCTTTTGGTAAATCGATTTGGCTCGTGTCCCCATTGACGATCATTTTTGACTGATAGCCAAGCCGAGTCAAAAACATTTTCATTTGGGCGACTGTTGTGTTTTGCGCCTCATCCAAAATCACAAAGGCATCATCTAACGTTCTACCACGCATATATGCAAGTGGTGCAATCTCGATGATTCCTCGCTCCATCAAACGATTGGTATGATCCAACCCAAAAATCTGGTACAGTGCATCATAAACTGGTCGTAAATATGGATCGACTTTTTCCTTCAGATCTCCAGGTAAGAATCCAAGATTTTCACCTGCTTCGACGGCTGGACGAGTCAAGATGATTTTTTGGACTTCGCCTTTCTTTAAGGCAGCAATCGCTAATACGACAGCCAAAAATGTTTTCCCAGTACCAGCTGGTCCTACACCAAAGACCACATCATGTTTGGCGACAGAATCGACGTATTTTTTTTGTCCGCTATTTTTGACACGGATCGGTTTGCCATTGCGATCTTTGACGATCTCTTGTTCATACATCTCAACAAAATAGTCCAATGTCCCTTTTTGAGCCATTTTCAAGGCAGTGACCACATCAGGCATACTGATATGGATCCCTCGTTTGATCAATTCTTGTAACGTTCGGATCACGGAAGCAGCCAAAGAAATATCGGTTTCTTCCCCGATGATCTGGATCACTTCACCTCTTGTGTGGATCGTTGTTTCAGTTGTTTCTTCGATCAGTTTGATATGTTTATCATGTGACCCTAAAAGCATACTGATATCATCAGTAGCTGTTAATCTAATATCCAAAGAACTAGACGCTTCTGTCAAAAATAGACATCTCCTTTATTTCAAATCGTTCTTACCTATTCTACCATAATCATGAAAAACTATATAGCGAATAAAATGAGACGACTTGAGAAAAAAGTTTTAATTTGGATTACTGAGACAAAACGTTCTTCAACTAAAACAACCTAATCATTTAGTAACTAGCAGAGATACCTGACTTTGAACATCAGTTGTCCGATTTATTTTAATCTATGAATCTTTTGCCAAGTAACAACAAATGTTTTTAAACAAAAAAATATTGATCAAAAAACTATTCTTTTAATGAACACAAAAAAACTACGGACACTTTCGCGTCCGTAGTTTCGTTTGCTAAGATTAAGACTGCAATAGTTCTTTTACGATAGCATTTACTTGATTTCCATCAGCTTTTCCTTTGACTTTAGGCATGATGACTCCCATGACTTTACCAAATTCTTTTGCAGATGAAGCACCTGTTTGCGTGATCGCATCTTGAACAAGTTGTCGAATTTCTTCTTCAGAAAGTTGCTCTGGCATATACTTTTCGACTATCACAATTTCACTTTTCACTTTTTCAGCTAAATCGTCACGTCCAGCTTCCTCGAATTCATGCAAAGAATCACGGCGTTGTTTCATTTCGCGAGACAACACTGTTAGTTCTTCTTCTTCTGTCAAGTCGTGACCTTCTTTAATTTGCTCGTTTTGTATAGATGACTTGATCATACGAATCACCTGTAAAGATTCTTTATCTTTAGCTTTCATCGCTGTCTTCATGTCATCGTTCAATCTACTTAGTAGTGACACACTACCAACTCCAATTCATCAAAGAACTAGAATTTTTTGCGTTTTCTAGCTGCTTCAGATTTTTTCTTACGCTTTACACTTGGTTTTTCGTAGAATTCACGTTTACGAGATTCTTGTAAAGTACCCGCTTTTGACACGGAACGTTTGAAGCGACGAAGAGCATCGTCAAGTGATTCGTTTTTGCGAACGACTGTTTTTGACATATTAATTCCCTCCCTCCGAGCTTAAAAAGTAACCGTAATTGTTATTGAAATGTTAATCTCAAGAAACAAGACTGTTCTATAAACATTATAGCTAAAGCAGTTTTGACCGTCAAGAGAATCTTATGATTTTTTTAAATAATCACCTGTTATTTTATTGAAAATTATTATTGACAGCTCTCACAGCGTCCAAATATCTCAAAGCGATGCCCTTCAATGGTACACCCACTGAGTTGTTCTTCAAAATAATTCATTGGGCACATATGGATTTCTTTTGTCGTCCCACAAACGGTACATATGAAGTGGTGATGATGCCCAATCTCGCCTTGACAACAATGAAAACGGAATTTCATTTCTCCATTTAGATCCGTTTCTTCCAAAAGATCTAACTCTGAAAAGTCATGTAAATTACGATAGATCGTATCATAGCTGACTCCTTTAAATTCCTGACTCATATAGTCAAAGACTTCTTTTGCAGAGACGTAACGATTTCGTTTGATTAAATATGCGAGTAATGCTTCTCGCTTTTTCGTGTATTTGAACCCGTTATTTTTCAATGTTTCTAAAGATTGTTCAATCAATGTTTGTTTATTCATCATTATCCCCCAAATCAAAATGATTACGAAGTATGTACACTCGAGTATGGTATAATAAACCTAAAAAAAAAGCAAGCGAGGTTTTTTATTTATGACTGCCGAATCAAATGAAGTCGTCACCTTTTTTGTCATTTCCGACTCTGCAGGTGAAACAGCGACAAAATTAGCCCAAGCCACAATGGCGCAATATCCATCCATCGAATTTAGTTTATTTCGACGAACATTTGTGACTGATCCAGAGACGTTGCAACGCGCACTAAATGATGCATTGTCAGAACAAGCATTAGTTCTCCATACATTGATCAACCAAGAATTGGTGGATTTAACAAATGAATTTTGTCAAAAAAACAAATTATACAGCTTTGATGTATTGACCCCCCCAATTGCAGAAATTGAGCGCTTGACTGGTATCAAACCGACACGTCAACCAGGGGCACTTCACTTATTGAATGAAAATTATTTTAAACGGATCAAAGCGATGGAGTTTGCGGTGAAATATGACGACGGAAAAGATCCTCGAGGTTTTTTGGAAGCCGATGTTGTCTTACTTGGTGTTTCCAGAACTTCTAAAACGCCGTTAAGTTTGTTTTTAGCCAATAAAAATTTAAAAGTAGCGAATCTCCCACTGATACCTCAAGCTCATATCCCTAAACAGTTGTGGGAAATCGATCCGAAGAAGATTGTTGGATTAACAAATAACCCTGATATTTTAAATAACATTCGTAAAGAACGCATGCGTTCATATGGCCTGAATCCAGATACTGCGTACTCCGATATCGAAAAAATTCGTGCAGAATTGGAATTTGCCAATGAACTTTATGAAAAATTAGGGTGTGTCGTCATCAATGTTGCTTCTCTTTCTATTGAAGAAACAGCTTCATTGATCTTGAATGAGTTAGAGCTGGAAGACCATAGCTATTACGGCACAGAAACTTCGGAAGAAAAGTAGAAATCTCTTATCTTTTTAAATAATAAAAAAAGGGTTTGATCGGCGCATCAGCGTCTTTCAAATCCTTTTTTTAATGACTTTAGTTAGTTCTTTTGATGCTCTACATGTTTGATCGTTTGTTCTAAAATATCTAATACATGAAAGTCATCCAAACTGTAAAGGATCGTTTTTCCTTCACGTCGTGATTTCACCACATGGTTTTCACGTAACAAGCGTAATTGATGAGACACAGCCGATTGTTCCATTTGAACAGATTGACTGATCGACGTCACATTTTTTTCACCATCTTTTAAATAAAGTAAAATATTCAAACGTGTCGGATCACTTAATACCTTGAATAATTGACTCACTTTTTCTACTTTAATGTTTTGATTCCCCGACAAACGATTCACCTCCAAAAAAAGACTGACTACTAAAGTGTACCACTTTTTTCGTCAGTCTCAACTGTTTATTCTTCTGTCATTGATTTGATGCTAGCTTCAAGTGCAGCAATTTTTTCTTGTGCTGCTTCGTTTGAATCACCTTTGACACCAATATAAAATTTGATTTTTGGTTCCGTTCCAGAAGGACGAATCGCGATCCAACCGTCTTCTTCTAGTGTATATTTCAATACATCTGAAGGTGGAGTCGTTAGTTTTTCTACATTTCCTTGGGCATCTGTTTTTGTTAGTGCCTTGAAATCTTCTGTTTGTAAAACTTTTTCTCCAGCAAATTCAGTTGGTGCATCTTTTCTGAATTTCTCCATCAGTGCAGCAATTTTCGCTGAACCTTCTTGACCACTCATTGTGACTGAAATTGTTTTTTCTGCATAATAGCCATACGTTTCAAAAATCGATTGTAACCCATCATAAAGGGTCTTATCTTGTTTTTTATAAAATGCAGCAACTTCTGCTAATAATAATAGTGCTTGAATCGCGTCTTTATCGCGAACGAATGGTTTGACTAAATAACCGTAGCTTTCTTCAAAACCAAACATGAATGTATGCGCCTTTGTTTCTTCAAATTGTTGGATTTTTTCAGCAATAAATTTGAAGCCAGTCAAGACGTTCATCATTTCTACACCATAATGTCTAGCGATTGCTGTCGGTAGTTCACTTGAAACGATTGATTTCAAGACCGCCGCATTTTCTGGCAGTGTTCCTTTTTCTTGGTGAGCTTCCAGGATATATTGGACAAGCAAAGCGCCGATTTGATTTCCTGTCAATACTTTGTATGAACCGTCTGGCAAGCGTACAGCTGCACCTAGACGATCGGCATCTGGATCAGTAGCAATCAATAGATCTGCGCCTTCTTTTTCGCCTAAACGGATTGCGTATTCAAAAGCAGAGTGTTCTTCTGGATTTGGTGATTTGACTGTGGTGAAGTCTGGGTCAGCGACTGCTTGCTCAGGAACCAAGACAAATTGTTCAAATCCCGCTTGAGTCAACGCACGCTCACCTAACATTTTACCTGTTCCGTGTAACGGCGTGAAGACTAGCTTCAATTCTTTCCCTAATGTTTCTACTAATTCATGATTGATCGTCACTGCTTTGATTTCTTCCAAGTACGCTTGGTCGATTTCTTCGCCGATGATCGTGATCAAATCACTATTTTTTGCTTGTTCTTCTGCTAAAACTTCTACTTTTAGTGGATTGCTGATGTTTCGTACATATTTTGTCAATGCGTCTGCATCAGCAGGCGGCATTTGTCCACCATCTTCGCCATAGACTTTATAGCCATTATATGCCGCTGGATTATGAGAAGCTGTAACCATGATCCCAGCGAATGCGTTAAGATGACGAACCGCAAATGAAAGCTCTGGGGTTGGTCGTAAGCTTTCAAAGACAAAAGATGGAATACCATGTTGCGCTAAAGTTTTTGCCGCTTCCATCGCAAATTCTGGCGATTGATGACGTGAATCATAAGCGATCGCTACCCCACGTTTTTTTGTTTCTGCTCCTTGTTCATCCATAAATTGTGCAAGCCCTTCTGTTGCTTGACGTACAGTATAGATGTTCATTCGATTAATTCCAGGCCCTAAGATCCCGCGCATTCCTGCTGTACCAAATTCCAAAGGTGCGTAGAACGCATCTTCTAATTTTTCAGGATTTTCACTTAATTCTTTTAATTGTTTTTTTAAATTTTCTTCTAATGATTCTTCAGTTGCCCATTGCTCGTAAACTTGTTTCCAAGACATGAAGCTGACACCTCTTTCTAAAAATATGTTCCTTTCTAAGTATAGCATTCTCTTTTTAGATAGCAAAGCATAAGAAAAGGTTGTGAAAGAAGCGCTCTGACCTGAGCAGTAAGATGAGAAATCAGAAAATAGCTCTTCATATTTTTTGATTTATCAGCTTAATGTTGAAGGTCAGCTTCTTGAACACCGTTTATCTAGGCTGTGAAAGAAGCCCTCTGACCTGAGTGAAAAAGTCGTTCAGCACAAAAAAACCGTACCATCCCTAAAATAGTAGAAACTATTTTAGGATAGTACGGTTCATTGTACATAGTAGTTACTTCCACCGTCTATTCAATTATTGAAGATATCTAATCATCTAGCTCATCGATTTTGATTTTCTAGACGCTTTCGATCTTATTTTATCAATAAACGAGCATTATGCTTTTGGCGTTTCTTCTAAAGCTTCCAAGTATTTATATACTTGTTGTCCAGCAATCCCGCCATCGCCTACTGCTGTAGTGATTTGGCGTAGATCTTTTTCTCGTACATCGCCAATGGCAAATACACCAGGCATGTTCGTACGCATGTCTTGATCTGTTGGAATCCAGCCAGCATCATTTGTGATCCCAGCTTTGCGGAAAGGTTCAGTCAACGGATCTAGTCCAACATAGATGAACACACCGTCAGCTGCTAATTCGATTGCTTCCCCTGTTTTTGCGTTGTGCCCTTTGACACCAGTAACGACCATATCATTTCCGATGATCTCATCAGTGATCGTATCCCAAACAAATGAGATTTTTTCGTTCGCAAATGCGCGATCTTGGATGATTTTTTGCGCTCTTAATTCATCACGACGATGAACGATAACGACTTCTGAAGCAAATTGTGTCAAATACACAGCTTCTTCTACCGCAGAATCGCCACCACCAATCACGACTAAGCGTTTGTTACGGAAAAATGCACCGTCACAAACCGCGCAGTAAGAAACACCACGTCCAGCATATTCTTCTTCGCCTGGTACCCCTAGTTTACGATGGATACAACCAGTTGCAATGATGACTGTTTTCGCTTCGTAACTTTTGTCTTCACAGATGACTTCTTTATAGTTGCCATGATCTTTGATATCTTGGACGATACCATAGACATTTTCAGTTCCAAATCGTGAAACACCTTCATACATTTTATACGCAAGGTCTGGACCCATGATCGAATCAAATCCAGGATAATTTTCTACTTCTGCGGTATTGTTCATTTGCCCGCCAGGTGCCCCTTGTTCGATCATCGCTACTGATAAGTTTGATCTTGAAGCATATAGAGCAGCGGTCATACCAGCAGGCCCTGCGCCAATTACGATTACATCATACATATGTAGATTCCTCCGTTTTAAAATCAAGTAAGCCTACTTTACAGCCAATCACACAAAAAGTCTATTGTTCTGCCTACGAGTTTCGAATAGATATATTATACTCGAAATCGATAGACAAAAACAATAGACATTCTTATTCTATCCTATTTGTTCGCTAGATTTTCACCATTCGAAGCAATCACTTGTTTATACCAATCAAATGATTTTTTCTTTGTCCGTTTCAATGTACCATTGCCTTCATTGTCACGATCAACATAGATAAAACCATAGCGTTTCTTCATTTCACCAGTTCCAGCAGAAACCAGATCGATACAGCCCCAAGTCGTATAACCTAAAAGATCAACACCATCTAATTCGACTGCATCTTTCATCGCTTGGATGTGTGAAGCAAGATATGAAATGCGATAGTCATCTTCCACATAGCCATTCTCATCCGGAGTATCTACCGCGCCCAACCCATTTTCGACAATAAACAATGGCTTTTGATAACGATCATAAATATCATTCAAGGTTACCCGTAAACCTAATGGGTCAATTTGCCAGCCCCATTCACTTGCTTCTAAATAAGGATTTTTCGTTGATTCAAAGATATTTCCTGCGGTTTGTTCTAATAATTTTGGATCGGTTGTTGAAACACGAGAAGAATAATACGAGAATGAAATAAAATCAACGGTATGTTGTTTCAATAATTCTAAGTCTCCTGGTTCCATTTTGATCTCGATGCCTTGGCGTTCCATTTCTTTTAGCGCATATGCTGGGTATTCTCCTCTTGACTGCACATCGATAAAGAAGTAGTTTTCGCGGTCTGCTTGGCGTGAAGCCCAGACATCTTCTGGTTTACATGAATAAGGATAATAAGCCCCCGCAGCTAACATACAGCCGACTTTATTCTCAGGGTCGACTTCATGCGCGATTTTTGTTGCAATCGCACTCGCTAGTAACTCGTGATGAGCTGCTTGATATTTGACTTGCTCTACATTGTCGCCTTCTTCAAAATACAAGCCAGCACCCATGAACGGTGCATGTAAAATCATGTTGATTTCATTAAAGGTCAACCAGTATTTTACTAATCCTTTATAGCGGTTAAAGATCACGTGACAAAGATTTTCATAAAATCCGACTAATTCACGCGAACGCCATGCCCCGTATTCTTTGACTAAATGCATTGGGCAGTCAAAATGAGTAATCGTTACTAAGGGTTCGATCCCATACTTTTGACATTCTTTAAAGACATCTTCATAGAATTTCAACCCTTCTTCGTTTGGCTCTTTCTCATCACCTAATGGAAAAATACGGCTCCAGGCAATCGATAGACGGTATGTTTTAAAGCCCATTTCTGCGAATAAGGCGATATCTTCTTTATAGTGATGGTACATATCGATGGCTTCTTTTGCTGGATAAAAATGTTCGTCATCAAACTCAAACATTTTTTGTTGACCGGTAATCACTGGAAAACGATCTGGACCAATCGGCACGACATCTACATTGGCTAAGCCGCGCCCTCCTTCGTCGTATCCACCTTCACATTGATTGGCAGCTGTTGCGCCACCCCATAAAAAATCTTTTCTAAATCCCATCGTTGTTATACTCCTTCCACTACACGTTTTTCTGACAATTCTCTTGCTAATTCATCTTGCACTTCGATGCCTTCTGCTGTTAAGCGATCGATGGCTTCTTTAAATTGTGGTAAATACTCTTGATGAGCAATAAATAATTCATCCATCATACGTTTTGCTGTTTTACCAGAACGAACTAATGGGTTGATCGTAAAGGCTTGTAACGCCGTCCCATAATCACCTGTGACAGCTGCTTCGATCGTCAATAACTCCATATTTTTCATCACTTGTAACCAACCACGTTCTGCTGCAGGTAATGAACCAAAAGCAACACTTCTTGCTCCTTGCGCACCTACATAAGCTGTTACTTCAACGACACAGTCTGCTGGTAGATCAGGCACAGCCCCATTGTTTTTCGTTGAGACAACGATTTGAGTTTCTTTATTGCCATAGATCGAAGCAATCGTTTCACATGCGGCATCCGAATAATAGGCACCGCCTCGTTGTTGTAATTGTTCTGGTTTATGATCGAGTTGCGGATCTTTGTATAGCTCAAACAATTCCGCTTCTGTTTGTTTGACTTGTTGTGCTCGCGTTCCGATCGTGTGGTATTCTTCCAACGCATGCTCCAACATTTCTTCTTCACGATAGTAATAGCGGTGATAGCCACAAGGAATCATTTTCATCTGATCGAGTTGTTCTCTAAAGAATGGCACATCGAATATGTTTTTTGGCAGCCCGTTATCTTCCGCATAAAGTTGTTCGATCAAATCTTCGGTACGATCATTTCCTTTTGCATCCGCTACTTTGTGCCAATGGAAATGGTTCAGCCCAGCAAATTTATAAATCAACTCTTCTTTCTTTTCACTGATCATGACTGGCTCTGTCATCATTGCCATTACTGGTACATTGCACAATCCAATCACTTTGTCCCATTTCCCATAACGAACGACTGCTTCAGTCACCATACCGCTTGGATTAGCAAAATTGATCAACCAAGCGTTCGGACAAAGGCGTTTCATATCTTCAACTACTGCTAAGATGACTGGGATCGTCCGAAACGCCTTGAACATCCCACCAGCACCATTGGTTTCTTGCCCCAACATACCGTAATAAGCAGGGATACGTTCATCTTTTACACGAGCATCCAATTGACCGACCCGAAATTGTGTAGTGACAAAGTCCGCATCTTTCAATGCTTCCTCACGATCCAAGGTCGCATAGATTTTCACGTCATATGGAGAAGCATCCCACATCCGTTGGGCCATTTCACTGACGATCGCTAGTTTTTCACGCCCAGCTTCGATATCGACTAACCAGATTTCACGAATCGGCAATTCATCGTAACGTTTGATAAAACCTTCCATTAATTCCGGTGTATAACTACTTCCGCCACCAATTGTCGCGATCTTGATTCCTTGATTCATACACTCACTCCTTCGTCTTTTTTACAACTCTATTATCATTTTTGTAAATAAAAGTCACAATACTTTTTGATTACTTTGAATAATCATTTACAAAATGATCGATATTCTTGTGATTTTTTGTAAATTTATTGCGCATAACAAAAAGAAAAATAATAAAAAAAAACAAATAAAGCCTAATCTTTTAATCAAAATTAGCGAGTAAAGGAATTACTTCTCTTTGATTTGTTCCATTGACACACTTAATAATACCGTTTACAATTATTTTACATACTTTTAACTAAAAACGTAAAAAAGAGGATCGAATTATGCTATTAAAGGAAAAGCTTAAACAAATCAACTTTTCACCTTCAGAAAGCGAAGTCATCCGTTTTCTCCAAGCCAATGAAACAACTCTGGCCGATCGAACGATTCAACAAATTGCAGCAACTTGCTATGTCCATCCTTCTACTTTGATTCGGATCGCCAAAAAAATGGGGTTTAATGGATGGGTGGATTTTAGAGATGCGTTCATCGCTGAAACAGAATATCTGCAAGGCAACTTTCAAGAAGTGGACGCCAATCTCCCTTTTTCCGAAAATGAAGGCATCATGACGATCGCTAATCGGATTGCGGCACTTGAACGTATGACGATCCAAGATACGTTATCCTTGTTGATGCACGACGATCTCCAACAAGCAAAACAACTTCTGCTACGAGCCAATAAAATCGTATTATTTTCGAGTGACACCAACACCTTGATCGCTCAATCCTTCAAATTGAAAATGAATCGGATCAAACAAGAAGTGACCATTGTGCCAACTTCTGGTGAGTCTTATTACGATGCCTACAATTGTCAGCCTGAAAACTGTGCAATCTTGATCTCCTATACGGGAGAAAACCAGATGATGCTTCGGACTGCTGAAATTTTGAAAGAAAAAAATGTGCCGATTTTATCGTTGACGAGCATCGGTGAGTCCAGTTTGTCCACAGCGAGCGATGTGGTATTGCGCCTGACAACACGTGAACGATTGTACTCAAAAATCAGTAGTTTCACGATCAATACGTCGATCTCCTATTTGTTGGATGTTTTATATAGTTGTGTCTTTGCTGAACATTATCGTGAGAACCTTGATTATTTGATCGAAGTCGGTCAAAAAGTCGATACACGGCAGATCAGTTCATCCATCATGAAAGAAGAACTATTTACCGATGCAATCGAAGATGGCGATTAGTCTACTTTTATAGCGGGAACGATCAGAAAGATTCGTTCAGAACAATGTTGCTCCTTGAAATTCACTCTCTAATTAAATAGCTGAACTTCTAAGAAAATAAGCCGTAACATCCAAAATATGAGAGGAGATTCTCGGATGTTACGACTTTTTTTGGAATCAGGTACTTAGAAACATCCTCCTGTGGAAAAATGCTCTTTAACACCAAGCTAACTTTCTAAAACCTTGATTTTAAAGGATTTAAACTCATCAAGTCAACGCTGTGATCAACTCATCCCCATTCGTCACGATCTTCGATTGATTCTCGACGATATCCAGGTAATCTGCTGAATTGGTAATAATGACAGGGGTTTCTACGCTATAGCCTTCACTTTCGATTGCATTGATATCAAATCGCAATAAGACGTCTCCTTGTTTCACTTTATCCCCTTGTTTCACAAAAGATTCAAAATGTTTCCCTTGCAATTGTACAGTGTCTAAACCAACATGGATCAACAGTTCCAATCCACTTTCAGAAACTAAACCGATCGCATGTTTTGAAGGAAATAGCGTCATCACTGTCCCATCGAATGGTGCAACAACTTCCCCTTTTTCTGGATAGATCAAGATTCCTCTTCCTAACGCGCCTTTAGCAAATGCTTGGTCTTTTGCTTCGCTTAAAGATGCAATACCGCCTTGGATCGGTGTTTTGACGATTTCTTTGATTTTACTTTCTTTTTTCTCAGGTACTACTTCTTCCGTATCTTTCCATAACAAGAAAGTCAAAGTAAAACCAATCGTTGCTGCAATTGCAATACCGATAAAGGCATTGTACATGCCACTTGCATCGCTACCACTAATGAAGTTCACCACTCCGAAGATGCCCAGTCCACCCATTGTATAACCTGTCGTACCACTCATCATCAAATAGATACCAGAGAGCGAGCCACCAATCATTGAATAAATGAACGGGGTCTTTTTAGGTAAAGTGATTCCATAGATGGCTGGTTCTGTTACGCCAAAGATTCCTGAGATAAAGGCAGGCATACATAAGGCTTTCATTTTCTTGTCTTTAAACTTGAAGTACATCGCTAACACAACGGCAGTTTGTGCAAAACTTGCCCCAAAAACACCTACCAGCATTTGACTTGAGCCATTTTGTGCCAGCTGCATGATCGCCAAAGGAATGATACTCCAATGTAGACCGAAGATAACTAATACTTGCCAGAAGAAACCTAGGACCCCACCATATAATGCTGGTGAAAAATCCATCAATGCTTGGAAACCTGCACTCAACCACTCTGTTAACAAGCTGACGATTGGGCCAATCGCCAAAAAGCCGATCGGTAGAGCAATCAATAAGACCATAAAAGGAACAACAAATGTTTGGACAACTGTTGGAACGATCTTCTTCGCAAATTTTTGCACTTGTCCGGCAAAAGCAATGATAAAGATGACAGGAATGACACTTGATGTATAAGAAGCTCCTACCCAGGGAATACCCAAGAAACTTTCATACGCGGGCAATCCTAAAAGGCTAAGCGGCGCTGCAGCACCTTGATTGGCTGCTTCAAAGCCACTTTGTAATGCCGGTCCTTGTACGGTCGGATAGACAAGGGCTGCACCGATGACGATGCCGACCATTGGATTCAATTTGAATTTTTTAGCTGCTGTATACCCTAAAATAACTGGCATGAAATAAAAGATCGAATCACCGATCCCATTTAACATGATATAAGTTCCGGAAGTCTGCTCATAGAATCCTAAAAAGATAAATAATGCATTCAATCCTTTGACCATCCCGGCAGCTGCTAAAGCTCCTAAGAAAGGCTGGAAACAACCACTTAAAATATCGATCAAACGATTAAATATATTGCCTTTCGCAGGGGCTAATTCCGCATCTTCTGAAATCCCTGCTACACTTAATACATCTGCATATACGTCTGGTACATGATTACCAATGACTACTTGGTATTGCCCACCGCTTTTCATGACGGTCACGACACCATCCATATTCTTCAATGTCTCGTCATCTGCTTTACTTTCGTCTTTTAACCGAAAACGCAAGCGAGTCACACAGTGCGTCAAACTACTGATATTTTCTTTTCCGCCAACATATTTCACGATTTCTTTTGCTAAATCTTGGTATTTTCCCATGTTCTTTTCCTCCAATTGTTTGATTGAAGGTTTAGCCAACTCAATGTCACTATCCTTTGGTACTCATTCGTTGAACCCACGGCCCTCCTTTTAGTGATTTTTTAAATGATTATTATCTGCCAAACGAGCCAGATGGATCGTTAAGTAGACAATTTCATCGTCTGACATATGATAATTAAATGTTTCCTGTAAGAATAAAGCGATTTTGTCCACGCAGCCAGAAGCCGTTTGGTATTTTCGCTGGATCATCTGGATCAGTTCTTCCTCGACCTCACCTTCTTGGGTAAGGGACGTGTTCATCACACGGCTGAGAAAAAAACGAAGATGCGTGACAAATCGGAAAAAATAAATCGATTCTTCATCAAAGGGTGTTTGATAATAATAGCGAACGATATTCAAAATATCCTGAATGGTTTTCGTAAACTGGTACATATTGTTCATACTATCTTGTTCTGATTGTGCATTGACTAAATGAAGGGCAATGAATCCAGCTTCATTTTCGGATAAATCAAATCCATATTTATGATGGACTCTTTCAATCGTTTTTTTACCTATTTGGTATTCTCTCGGAAATAATTGCTTGATATCATATAATAAAACATTAGGTAATCCAACGCCGGTTTTATAACGTTTGATCGCATTGTATAAATGATCGGTCAATGAAATATAAATGGATTCATTCAATGTCACATCTAACTTTTCTTTCGTATACTCGATGATCTCGTAGGAGAGTTCGAGGTATTCCATCGGGATATCCTCCGCTAATTTTTGAAAATGCCTCGAGAGTCGATCATCTGTCAAATGAAATTCTTTATCCACACCCGCTTCTAAAATAGCATCACCAATCTTTTTTTTGAATGCTAATCCTTTTCCCATAACGATCATTTCTCGATTTAATTTGTCCCTTGTGACAACGACATTATTATTTAGAATTTTTTCAATCCGCATAATATCCCCTTTCTATGATTGTCACTCCTAAAAAAACAAAAAAACCCAAAAAGTCAGCCATGGAATCGATTCATGGTGACTGATTAGGTTTAGCTTGCGTGATGCAATCACTATCCAACAGTATGTTCTTTTCTTCATAGTAGCGAAACAATTTTAAAATGTCAACGCTTTCTTTTGTATTATTCCTATATTTCTAAAAAAAATTCTTTCACGTTAACATGGAAACTACCACTCCCCCAGAACAGCCATTAACCGGATAGTAAGAATAGCCGATGGACTTTTTTGATTTGAATCACACTGCTGGCAATCAAGTCATAAAAAATAAGCCTTGATCCCCAAAAGTTGGCACGTTTTTGGGGATTCAAGACTTATGAGTTGAGGCTAACTATTTTTATCACGGTTTACGATACAAGTGTTTCAAAAACAGATACCTTTATTCTTCCCTGTTACTCACTTTGTAATTTGTACATATCTGCGTATAGCCCTTCTTCGGCTAATAGTGTTTCATGGTTGCCTCGCTCAACGATATGTCCTTTATCTAATACGAGGATCAACTCTGCATCGCGGATCGTCGACAGACGATGAGCAATAGCAATCGTTGTCCGACCTTGACGCATCTTCGCAAGTCCTTCTTGGATCAACACTTCTGTTTCTGTGTCGATATTCGCCGTTGCTTCATCCAGAACTAAGATTTTAGGATCCGTTACAATTGTTCGAGCAAACGTGATCAATTGGCGTTGCCCACTCGAATAGCTTGCCCCTCTTTCAATCACTTTTGAATGATACCCTTTCGGTAAGTCTTCGATGAACTGATTCGCTTGGACAAACTCAGCGGCTTCACGTATTTGTTCATCTGTGATCTCAGGATTCATCATTCGGATGTTTCCAGCGATATCCCCGTAAAATAAGAACGCATCCTGTAACACTAGGCCCATTTTATTGCGTAATTCAGCAATTGGATACTCACGAATGTCGTGATCATCAATCAAGATCTGTCCTTCATAAAACTCATAAAAACGCATCAACACATTGATGATCGAACTTTTTCCACTTCCTGTATGTCCGACTAATGCGACAGTTTCTCCTGGATTAGCAACAAATGAAATATTGTTCAATACATTGTTTTTTCCATCATAAGAGAAGCTGACATTGCGAAATTCGATTTTTCCAGCAGTGATCGTCCGATCCGCTGATTCCTTTTGCTGTGGTGCATATTCTTCCGTATCCATGATTTTCAAGATACGGCTACCTGCGACTGTTCCATCCGTAAAGACACTCAAGAAGTCCATCATTTGTGACATCGGATTAAAGAATCCTTGAACATAGGTGGTGAAAGCAAAAATCAAACCGACTTCAACTGGTGAATGTAACGCATCGAGTCCGAACAATGTCAAAGTCAAGGCAATTGCTAAAGCATATAAAAAACTGATGATTGGACTCAAAAGAATCGAATTTGTCTTGATCATGGCATAGCGAGTCGCTAGATACTCTTCATTGACTTCCTCAAATTCTTTTGCTAAACGCGATTCTTGACGAAATTGTTGGATGATCCGCATCCCAGAAATCGATTCATTTAGTTTTGTGTTCAATTGACTCAAGCGTTCACGCATATTTCGATAGATCCTTGAACTGAATTTTTGATAATACCAGATCACTACTCCTAAAATCGGTAAAAAGATCAGACACCATAGCGCGATTTTTTGATTGATTTGAAACATCGCAATAAATGAAGAAATCACGGCAAAAATTCCTGTTAAAACCATCAGAAAGACATACCAAAATTCAAACAGTGTTTCTGTGTCATTGGTCACACGAGAAACAGTTGATCCAGCTGGCGTTTGGTCAAAGTACCGCATTCCTAGTGTATGCAGTTTCTCAAACAACTTTACACGGATATGTTGGTAGGTCTTCAATGACGCCATCGAATAGAGATACCATTGGAAAAACCAGATGATACTTTTGATGATGACTCCAAATAGATAAAGCCCTGCAAAGAAAAGGATGACTTGTGTCGTTGCTGACTGCTTCGCTAGATGCTCATCCATGAATGTTTGGATGATCCTTGGCAATAGCACATTGATGACTGATAATACTAAAGCAAATAAAATCGCAATGATGAATGTCGAGCGAAAGGGTTTAGCAAATTGCATCAACCGTTTAATGATCGAAGCTTGTTCTTTATAGGTCATGGATTTTGACCATTCCGACTGATATTGATCTTCCATTATTCGCCACCTCCTTCAATTTTTGCTTCTAATTGTTGTTTCTGCCACATTTGTTCGTACCAACCACCAAGAGCTAACAACTCTTGATGTGTGCCACGTTCAATGATCCGACCATGATCGATGACGATGATTTCATTGGCGTGCATGACACTACTTAAACGATGGGCAGCAATGATCGTGGTTTTGTTTTTCCGTTCTGCTTTAAGGTTCCGTAAGATTGCTTCTTCTGTCTTAGCATCAACAGCGGATAATGCGTCATCCAAAATCAATAATTCGGGACTTTGGATCAATGCACGAGCAATCGACAACCGTTGCTTCTGTCCACCAGAAAGGGAGACCCCACGTTCACCGACCATTGTCTGGTACCCTTCTGGCAGTCCTTTGATTTCTTTGTTGATATACGCCAATTCCGCTGCTTCTTCCACTTCTTCTGGTGATTTCTGTGGATTGGAGAAGCGAATATTATCTAGGATCGTCATCGAAAACAAGAAATGATCTTGTGGCACATAACCAATCGAGCGCAACAAGGCATCTAGTGAGTAGTCTCTGATCGTTCGTCCGCCAAATTGGATTTCTCCTTGATAATGGTCATACTCACGCATCAATAATTTGATGATCGTCGTCTTACCGGCACCTGTTTTACCAACGATGCCTAACGTATCACCTTCATTGATCGCAAATTTGATGTGTTCTAACGCTGGCTGTTCATCGTCTGGATAGGTAAATTGTGTGATTGCCACATTCAACTCACCTTTTGCTGGTGTCATTTCTGCTCCTACTTTTTCGACGATATGTGTTTTCTCATGCAATAGTTCATTGACACGATCATACGAAGCATTCCCTCTCTCTAGTACATTGAACAGACGTCCAATCGCAAACATTGGCCAGACAAGCATGCCGATATAACTGATAAAGGAAACCATCTGTCCAATTGAGATCGTACCATCCAAGACATAACGTCCACCTAAAATAATGGTTGCCACATATGACAAGCCAATGATCAATGTGATGAATGGATCAAAAAGCGCATCTAAAAAGTTTACTCGCTTATTTTTCTCAATGGCATCATCGATCTTTTCTTGGAAATCTTCCAAGTCTTGTTTTTCTTGACCAAATGTTTTGATGACTTTGATACCTGTGATACTTTCTTGCGTTTTATCGTTGATACTTGAAAAGGCTTCTTGTGAATCACGAAACGCATCATGTAATTTTGAGCCTAAGATCCTTGAAGTAACTGCTAATAATGGCAATGGGATCAATGCAATCAATGTCAAGCGCCAATCAATGAATAGAACCATCGCAATGATCGTCGTGCCTCCAGTGATCACTGAATCTGCAAATGTTAAAATTCCTGCACCAGCTACATTTTGGATGGCGTTCAAATCATTCGTTGCATGAGCCATCAAATCACCCGTCCGGTATTTTTGATAGAACAAACTATCCATTCGCGTAAAATGAGCAAATAGACGCTGGCGTAATTCTTTTTCAAGCCTAGCTGCACTGCCCCAAATGTTCATTCGCCAAATATAGCGAAAAAGATATTGCAAAAAGGCCGCAATGATCAATACGCCTATCCACAATGCAATGATTTGCATCGAGATGTTTTGATCGGCGATTTCATCGATAATGATCCCGATGACTTTAGGTGGGATCAACTGCACTAATGCCACCGCGAACAAAGAAAATACGCCAATCAAATAGTGCTTTTTCTCTTGTTTAAAAAACCAACCCAATTTTCTGAAAATCGACATATATTTCCTCCTTCTAACTCCTAAAAATTTCCTTTATTTCCGAGGTTGAATTGTATCCTCAGATATCGTTGATCACAATCGAAAAAATATGATCGTCATACCATTTATAAAAAATAATCGTTGATCGGCATGAATGCGCTTTTCTCAAATGAAGAAAAAGAAAAAAGCGAGCTGAAATCAATCAGCCCGCTTTTTGATGTTGTCGAATAAGAACCTACTTCTTCCCTTGGTTCTTCATCTGTTGCATCATCTGACGAATTTTCTTTTCAGATGGTTTTTGCCCCATAGACATCATCATTGATCTTAACATTTCCTCATTAACGGGAGGATTTTTTTCTAAGTAATCTTTCATATATTTACGCGCAAGAAAGAATCCACCGACTGCGCCGATTAACAATGCAATAACTGCAATAAGTACAACGATTCCGTTTGATACCATGTAAATCTCTCCTTTCCTTTTCCTAATTGCTCTCAATGATTCATTTTACTAAAACTTACAAAAAAAAGAAAGGCGTTTTCTTAAGAATATGTAAAAAAAGTCATTTTTATTTCATGATTATACAAATACACCCATTTAGAAAGTAAGCCACATTTAATTTTTAGGTTAGCCGAATTTTTTTCTTTTATTTTTTCGTCTCTGGGTGTAGAATGAATTCGAAAAGAAATAGAAGGGTGGTTTTCATTTGAATAATCACGAAAATAAACATAAATGGATTGAACACACTAATGGGTTATCCCTTTCAGAAGTAAACGGTACGGTCAAAGTACCAAAAGGAAAAAGTTTCTTTCGCACCTTACTAGCCTATTCCGGACCTGGTGCACTCGTAGCAGTCGGCTATATGGACCCAGGTAATTGGTCAACATCGATCACCGGTGGGCAAAATTTCCAATACTTATTGATGTCAGTTATTCTGATGTCCAGCTTGATTGCTATGTTACTACAATATATGGCTGCCAAACTTGGGATCGTCAGCCAAATGGATCTGGCACAGGCGATTCGTGCTCGTACGAGTAAAACGTTAGGGGTCATTCTTTGGATCTTGACCGAATTAGCGATCATGGCCACAGACATCGCTGAAGTCATTGGTGCAGCGATTGCTCTATATTTATTATTTGATATTCCTTTGGCAATAGCTGTCTTTATTACTGTCTTGGATGTATTTGTTTTACTTCTTTTGACAAAGATCGGTTTTCGTAAAATCGAAGCATTAGTCGTCTGTTTGATTTTCGTTATCCTATTTGTCTTTGTCTACCAAGTGGCGCTTTCAAATCCTGATTGGAGCAGTCTATTCAAAGGCTTTATCCCTAATAGTCAAACATTTGCTGAAGAACCAAAAATCGGCGGAGAGACCCCATTGACTGGAGCTTTAGGGATCATTGGTGCAACTGTGATGCCCCATAATCTCTATTTGCACTCTGCTGTTTCCCAAACCCGCGAGATCGATCGAAAAGATCCAGAAGATATTGCAAGAGCGGTGCGTTTCTCGACATGGGATTCCAATATCCAATTAACGATGGCTTTCGTTGTCAATGCACTTCTATTGATCATGGGGGTTGCCGTCTTTAAAACTGGTGCAGTTCAAGATCCCTCTTTCTTTGGTTTGTATGAAGCACTTTCCGATCCATCTGCGATGAGTAACGGCGTCTTGATCGCCGTAGCAAAATCAGGCATTTTATCAACCTTATTTGCAGTAGCACTGCTTGCTTCTGGTCAAAATTCAACGATTACCGGTACATTGACTGGACAAGTCATTATGGAAGGCTTCATCCATATGCGCATGCCGATCTGGTTACGCCGTTTAGTCACTCGACTATTGTCCGTCATTCCAGTATTACTTTGTGTCTTGTTCACTAGCTCCAAAGGCACGATCGAAGAACATACAGCACTTAATAATCTAATGAATGAGTCCCAAGTATTCTTAGCTTTTGCCTTGCCTTTTTCAATGATTCCTTTATTGATGATGACCAACAGCCAAGCAGAAATGGGCGCCCGTTTCAAAAATTCACTGATCGTCAAAATACTTGGTTGGTTTTCTGTCATCAGTTTGACGTATTTAAACTTGCGCGGACTCCCAGGACAAATCGAAGCTTTCTTCGGCGATCAAGCTTCCACTGCGTCAATCGCCCTTGCTGATCGGATCGCTTACATCATCATCGTTGCAGTTCTCGCCTTACTCGCTTGGACAATCGTTGATCTTTATAAGGGAAATAAACGCTATGAACAACGTTTACAAGAGTTGTCTTGATCAAAGGTTTTAAACTAAACAAAAAAAGCTTAGATGAACAAAAAATATTTTTACATATTTTTGTGATCTAGGCTTTTTTCTTTATCTAATAACCTTTACAGATTATTCAGGCTTCTACATCTACTAATAATTCTGGAAATACTTCTGGATCAAAGGTTTCAGCTTTGAACATCGCGATTTCTTTCCCGTAAGGGGCATAAGCCAATTTTTTATCTTTTCCGACATATGGTGTTTCAAGAATCTTTGAAACATCTTTGAACATTGGTTCATGGACGATTTTATTCAATGCATCAAAACCGATCGTACCAAAGCCGATATTGGCGTGGCGGTCTTTATGTGAACCTTGTGGATTTTTGGAATCATTGATGTGTAGTACTTTTAAGCGATCTAAACCAATCACTTTATCAAACGTTTCAATCACGCCATAAAAATCATTCGCTACATCATAGCCGGCATCGTTCGTGTGGCACGTGTCAAAGGTGACTGATAGCTTTTCATTCAATGTCACCCCATCAATGATCTGTGCCAACTCTTCGAACGTTCTGCCGATCTCTGTACCTTTTCCTGCCATTGTCTCTAAGGCGATTTGTGCGGTCTGTTCTTTCGTCAAGACTTCATTTAGCCCTTCAATGATCCTTGCGATCCCTGCCTCTGCTCCAGCACCGACATGTGCGCCTGGATGCAATGTGATCTGAGTTGCTCCTAATGCTTCCGCTCGAACGATTTCTTCTCTTAAAAACTGCACAGCAAAAGGAAACATCTCTGGTTTCGTTGTATTTCCTAAATTAATGATATACGGTGCATGGACCACTATATTTTTCAGTCCATTTTCTTCCATATATTGTTTTCCAGCTTCAATATTCATTTCTTCAATTGGTTTTCTACGGGTATTTTGTGGTGCGCCCGTATAGATCATAAAGGTAGAAGCACCATAGCTGGCTGCTTCTTCTGCTGCACCTAGTAACATCTTTTTACCGCTCATACTGACATGTGAACCTAATAACATCGTACTCCTCCTATAAAGCCTTCTCGGCTAGTCACTCAGTGAATGGATTTGTTCACTCTCCTTTTATCTTAACTGAAACGGATTTGAAAGAAAAGTTTGAAATCTGTCCAATGATCCGAACAGATACAAAATAACTAGAGGAATTTTTAATGTTTTCTCCAAACCAAAGGTCAAAAAAGACACAAAAAAAGCCATGTCTGTTTTTTTGTTCTATTATTTGCTATAATTAGCGAAATAAAACCATTAGTTGAGGTGAAACCTTTGCCACGTAATAATACACGAAGAAAACAAGCACGACGAACAAAAGAAAAGTGGTTTGTTCCTAAGGTCATTTTTCGCGTTTTTCAATCATTAACCGTTTTTATCATGGTTCTTATCATTCTATTCGCTGCATTAGGTGTGGGAGTCGGTGCCGGCTATTTTGCGTATCTAGTTGAAGATACAAAGCTACCTTCCAAATCTGAGTTACAATCTGAGTTAGGCAATATAACCGAAACATCAAAACTTGTTTATGCCGATAATACAGAGATCTCGACGATCCAAACTGATTTGATGCGGACAACCGTCCCTTCAGATCAAATGTCGCCTTATTTAAAATCTGCGATCATCAGCACAGAGGATGAATATTTTGAAGAACATAAAGGCTATGTTCCTAAAGCGGTGATCCGAGCACTTTTCTCTGAAGCAACTGGGATCGGCTCATCTGGAGGATCAACACTGACACAGCAGTTAGTCAAGCAACAGATTTTGACCGATGAAACAACCTTTAAGCGTAAAGCAAATGAGATCTTATTGGCTGCTCAAGTCGAAAAACATTTTACAAAAGACGAAATCATCTCCACTTATTTGAATGTTTCACCTTTCGGAAGAAACAATAAAGGCCAAAATATTGCCGGTGTCCAAGAAGCCGCGCAAGGGATCTTCGGAGTCAATGCGAGCGATTTATCCTTACCACAAGCGGCATTTATCGCAGGTTTACCACAAAGTCCGATCACTTATAGCCCTTATACCAATACAGGTGCATTGAAAGAAGACCTTACTGCCGGCTTAGAAAGAAAAGACATCGTGCTATTTAGCATGTACCGTGAACACCAAATCACAAAAGAACAATATGAAGAAGCAAAAGCCTATGACTTAACAAAAGATTTCTTAGGTCAACAAGTGGCAGAACAAACTGACCGTGACTTCTTATATTACACGGTCATGAATGCCGCGACCGATATCATTGCTAGACAATTGGGAGAAAAAGATAACGCAGATCTATCCGATACAGACGTCTACAATGCCTACTATCAACGTGCAGAACAAACGATCCAAAATCAAGGCTACACGATTCATTCAACGATCGACAAAGGCATCTATGATGCGATGCAAGCAGGTGTTGCCAATTATGGTTACTTACTTGATGACGGAAAAGGCACACCTGTTGAGACTGGTAACGTTCTGATGGATAATAAAACCGGTCGAGTTTATGGATTTGTCGGTGGTCGTAATTATGCGCTGAACCAAAATAATCATGCCTTTGATACTCAAAGACAAGCCGGGTCATCGATCAAGCCGATGTTAGTTTATGGCCCAGCGATCGATATGGGCTTAGTTGGTTCAGAATCACGTGTTTCTGATTATGCAACTACTTGGCAAGAAGGCTCAAATGCCGGAGAAGACATCGTCAATGCGACGAATAAAGGATCAAATACCTTCCAAACAGTTCGTGAATCATTGGAATGGTCGAACAATATCCCTGCTTACCATTTATATCAAGATGTTTTGAACAATGGCGGCTCAAAACAATACGCCTACGAAACGTATCTATCAAAAATGAACTATCCTGCAAATGCTAACTGGGGCGTTGAATCGGCACCACTGGGAACAGTCGATGTCACCACTCTTCAACAAACCAATGGCTTCCAGGCATTAGCAAATAATGGCGAATTCCAGCAAGCGTATATCATTGATGCAATCACTGACAACGAGGGGAATGTCATTTATCAACACGAAGTTAAACCAGTGCGCGTCTTTTCCGAAGCCGCAGCTTCGATCGTCAATGATATGTTACGTAGCGTTATCAATGAAAAGATCACCACACCATTCAAAGATGATATCACTAGTCTCAATGGCAGCTTAGGTCAAGCGGACTGGATCGGTAAAACTGGTTCAACGAATGATTACCGAGATTCATGGTTAGTTGTCTCCACACCCTCTGTCACGATCAGTAGTTGGGCAGGACACGATGATAATACCGGAATGGATGCCCAAGCAAGATTGCGTTCATCCAAATATTTAGCGAATTTAATCAATCAAGTGTATCAAGTAAACCCAACGATTTTTGGTACCGATCAGAAATTCACACTTGCTTCTGATGTGAAGAAAGAAGACGTTTCTGCCTTCACAGGACAATTACCTGGAAAAGTGACCGTTGACCGAAGATCGATCAATACACCTAGCAAAACTGTCGAGTCACTTTGGGCAAAAAATGGTCCTGAGAAAAGCACCTTCAAATTTGGTGTAGGTGGAACAGATGAAAATTACAAAGATTATTGGAATACTGTCGGAACATTCGAACGTGAAAATCCACAGAACAAAGAGGATGACAAAGACGACGATTAACAAAACAATCTGAGTCCACTACTCTTTCTCACAATAAAATGAGCCTGATCTTGATAAATGATATCAAGGTCAGGCTCATTTTTTATTCGTTTTTACTTATCTTTGGTGAAGCTTTGCCCCTGTTATTTCCATAAAAAAGTAGCTGAAACGACGATTCTTTGTCATTTCAGCTACTTTTAGTTATCGTTTTATTTGATCAATCGCTTGATGTTTATCTCAATCGATTTATTTCGTTGAACCTTTTTCTTCAATTCCATAAGGTAAGATGATTGTTTTTTCTTCTACTTCTTCTTTGTTCATCATTTTTGTCAATAGACGCATTGATACCGCACCTAAGTCATATAATGGTTGCGTAATACTTGTCAAGCGTGGGCGAGCAACTTCAGTCAATAAAGAATTGTTGCTTGTGATGATCTCAAATTCTTCTGGTACTTTGACACCACGGTCAATCAAGCCATCTAAAATACCGATTGCTAGTTCATCATCCGTTACATAAACAGCAGTTGCTCCACTATTGTGGATACGTTCTACTAATGACAAGCCATCTCTAAAATTATAGCTTGATTCAAAGATCAAACCTTCACTATAAGTCAGTCCGTTTTCTTTCAACGCTTCTTTGTAGCCTTTCAAACGGTTTTGGCCATTGATCGGGTCAATCAATGCACCACTTACAAAGGCAATTTTTTTATTGCCGTTTTTAGCTAATTTAGTTACTGCATCTTTTGTCGCTGAAGTATAGTCGATGTTGACACTTCCTACTTGTTCGTCTGGATCGATCGAACCAGCTAAAACAACTGGAGTTTTTGAACGTGAGAATTCGCCACGGATTTCATCTGTGATATGATGCCCCATGAAAATCACACCGTCAACTTGTTTGGCTAAAAGATTGTTCAGTACGTTGACTTCTTTTTGGTCATTTCCGTCTGAATTTGCCAAAATGATATTATATTTGTACATCGTTGCCACATCATCGATCCCACGTGCTAATGAAGCAAAGAACATATTGCTGACATCTGGGATGATAACCCCAACCGTCGTTGTTTTTTTACTTGCAAGACCACGAGCTACAGCATTTGGGCGATAATCTAAGCGGTCAATGACTTCCAATACTTTTTTTCTTGTAGCTGGTTTTACATTTGGATTCCCATTGACAACACGTGAAACAGTAGCCATCGAAACATTTGCCTCTCTCGCTACGTCATAAATAGTGATAGTTTGTTTTTCCATCGTTGTTCTCCTATTCTGTTTTTATATCTTTTCTGAAAATACGATTTACATTTCTAAAACAGGATATCAAAGATTGACAGAAATTGCAACCGTTTTACTAGCGTTTTCATGAAAAAAATCACCTTTTTCACTTTTAGTCAATTGGTCTTTTTTTACAAGAGTGGTACAATGAATTATCGAAACATGCCATAAATGCGAAAGAAGGATGTCCAAATGAATCTTGAAAAAATCAATGAATTACGCCAATGGATGGCTCAAAAAGAAATCGACCTTGCTTATATCAGTGATCCAGGTCATATCGCCTATTTTGCTGGTTATGAAAGTGAACCCCACGAACGTGTACTAGCTCTATTTCTTCCACTTGATCAAGATCCTTTCTTGTTTACACCAGCGCTAGAAGTAGAAGATGCACAAAATAGTCCTTGGGCCTATGATGTCCGAGGTTATCTTGATAGTGAAGATCCTTGGCTATTGATCGGGCAAGAGATCCGCACCCGTTATCCACAAATAAAAACGATCGGGATCGAAAAAAATGCGTTGACGGTTGATCGCTTTGACGCGTTATCGCAACAAATGACAAGCAGTGTCCGATTTGCTGACCTGACTCCAGTCATCCAACGTCTGCAATTAATCAAAACAACAAAAGAAAAAGAGCAATTGATTGCGGCAGGAAAATGGGCAGATGTAGCTTTTGAAATTGGTTTTCGCTCCATCAAAGAAGGCGTAACGGAACAAGCAATTATTGCTGAAATCGAATATCAACTAAAAAAACAAGGGGTATCTCAAATGTCTTTTGACACGCTAGTTTTAGCGGGGACAAATGCAGCAAGCCCTCATGGAACACCTGGAAGTACTACGATCCAACCAAATGAACTTGTCTTGTTCGATCTAGGCGTCGTATGGGATGGCTATTGTAGTGATGCGACACGAACAGTTGCCTTCCAAAAACCGACAGAATTTCAAGAGAAAATCTACCAAATCACGCTTGAAGCCCAATTAGCAGCTCAAGAAGCCGTGCGTCCAGGCGTCACAGCCGCTGAACTTGATCAAGTCGCACGTAACGTCATTGAAAGTTACGGCTACGGCGAATACTTCAATCATCGTCTAGGTCATGGTATTGGTACGACGGTCCATGAATATCCCTCACTAGTTGCAGGCAATGATCTAGTGATCGAAGAAGGCATGTGCTTCTCATTAGAACCAGGTATTTATATCCCTGATCAAGTTGGCGTAAGAATCGAAGATTGCGTTTATGTCACAAGTGACAGTTGTATCCCATTTACAACAACACCAAAAGAATTATTAGTGGTGGAGTAAGGTTGTGAGAAAGCCGTTCTGCTCCGAGTATTAAGGCAGAACTTGGGAAAATAGCTTCTCATATTTTTTCAAGTTTTGACTTAATATTGAAGGAGCTGGCTTTCGAACACCGTTTATCATAGGTTGTGAAAGAAGCGCTCAACACTGAGTAATAAGGGCAGAAAAATCCAAAATGGCTTTTTTCATTTTGGGTTTTTTTGACTTATTATTGAAGTGTTGCTTCTTGAACACCGTTTGTCGAGGTTGTGAGAAAGCCGTTCTGCTCCGAGTATTAAGGCAGAACTTGGGAAAATAGCTTCTCATATTTTTTCAAGTTTTGACTTAATATTGAAGGAGCTGGCTTTCGAACACCGTTTATCTAGGTTGTGAAAGAAGTGTTTTGACCTGAGCAGTAAGCTGGGAAATCAGAAAATAGCTTTCCATATTTTTTGATTTCTCAGCTTAATGTTGAAGGTCAGCTTCTTGAACACCATTTATCGAGATTGTGAAAGAAGCGTTTTGACCTGTAAATAAGCGATAACCCCAAAGTAGAGAACTATTTTCGGGTTATCGCTTATTTTTTGAGTTGCTTCTCTGGCATCAGTTAGTTGTCGATACCTATTCATTTGTTAATTGCTTCTTCAAATAGAATTTAGTCGTCCCAACAAAAGGCATGTTTTCCACCGAAGCAAATACTTCAAAACCATGTCTTTCATAGAATTTTCGAGCTTGATAGTCTTGAGTATTGACGGTCATATATAAGCACTGATTTTCCAATGCTGTTTGTTGAACCGCTTCGATTAATCGCGATCCGATGCCTTCGTGACGGTACGATTGATCTACGCCGAGCAATGATAGATGCAAGGTATTTCCAAATAAAGATGCCACTGCGCCACCGATCCACTTCTCATCCTTAGATGCACTGATTGAAATGGTTTGAGTTGTTAAGTGTTCATTTGTAGAAAATGATTGCATATATTGTTCGTTCAGCAGACCAATGATTTTCTTTTCTGTTTCTTCGGAATCGCTTTTCTTGATCTCAATCATTTACACTATCCTCTCCTCGTAAGATTAGAGAAAAAAGGACACGAATCAGGTTGTTTCCTGATCGTGCCTTTTCTTGCTCACTTTTTAGTGTTGCTTATTTAAATGTATCTTTTAGATCTTCTTTCGCAGTAGCTGCATCTTCTTTTGCCATTTCAGACAAGATTTTTGCATCTTCAGCAACTGGTTTTGCCTCGTCGATGCCTTCTTTTACAGTGCTACCTGCTTGGTCTGCTGTATCTTTGATGTCGATCATGATGTCTTCTTTCGCAGCTGCTGCTGTGTCGCCTAAATCAGCAGCAGATTTTTTGAAACGATCAGATAAATCAGCTGATTGTTCTTTCAATGTCACTAAAATATCTTCTGATTCATCTCCTGCATCAGCTGTTGCGTCTGAGACTGTTTGTTTGACATTACCAGCTAAATCGCCTGCTTGTTGTGAAAGATCATGTGCTTTGTCTTTTGCGATACTTGTCAATTCAGTTGATTTTTCTTTTGCCATCTCTGTATAATCAGAAGCCATATCTAGAAAATCATCCGCTTGTGCTGCTAGTTCATCACGTAATTCTTTACCTGATTTTGGTGCAAGTAGTAATGCTGCCACTGCTGCGGCTGTACCACCAATCACTGCACCTAGTAAAAATCCACCTTTTTTTGCCATGATTATTTTCCTCCTGTCGTATCTGTTGTTGTTTTTTTATGTTTAAAGAATTTCACTGCAGTCCCACCGACTTTGCTGGCAACAGTTGCTTTTGCTGTTGTTTTACCGATGCCACCAACTTTTGTAACGATGTGTTTGCTTGAAGAATTCAATTCTGATACACTCTCGCTCAAATCAGCGACAGCTGTAAATAAAGGATCGATCGTTGCTACTTTTCCGTTGATATCATTCAATAATTCGTTGCTTTTCACTAACAAGCCTTCGACTTGTCTCGATAAAAGATCAACATCTTTTGTAACGACTTCAATCGTTGTGTTTGCTTCTGTTACTGTTTGTTCTGCTTTTTCAATCGTTTTTGCTAATCGAATCAATACACGTACTAGAAAGACCACAAGTATTGCAAAAGCAATTGCTGCAATCAAGCCAGCAATTTCTCCAACTGTCATAATCAAGCCTCCTTCTCCTCTTCTTGCTATAAGGATAGCATTTTCATATTTTTTAAACAAATAAAAAATAGCAAAAAGCTTCAACTACCTACATTTTGATCAGCAGCTGAAGCATCTCGCTTGTTTACTTTTTGTTAGTTGGTTCAGAAGTTTCTGTTGATTGATTGAAAGATGAAGGCGTCTCTGCTGCTAAAGACTTGCCTAATGATAGAATATATTCTCTTAATGGGCCACCCACTTCTGGATGCGTCAATCCATATTCGATACTTGTTTTCATAAAACCAAATTTGTCGCCGACATCGTAACGTTTACCCGTAAATTTACGTGCGAATACGCGTTGTGTCTTATTCAATGTATCGATTGCATCGGTCAATTGGATCTCATTACCTGCACCTGGTTTTTGCTCTGCTAAGACATCAAAGATCTCGGGTGTCAATAAATAGCGTCCAATAATTGCTAAATCACTTGGTGCTTTACTTGGTTCAGGCTTTTCAACAAAATCTTTGACATTGAATAAGCCGTCTTCTAATTCTTCCCCTGGATTGATGATTCCATATTTAGATGTATCTTTGTGTGGTACTTGCATCACGGCGATCGTTGAAGCATGTGTACGCTCATAATCGTCGATCAGTTGTTGTGTCAATGGGATTTCATCTTCCATGATGTCATCGCCTAACATGACAACAAACGGTTCATTGCCGATAAATGCTCTTGCTTGTAAAACCGCGTGTCCTAACCCTTTAGGATGTGATTGACGAATAAAATGAAGGTTTACATCCGTTGTTTCTTCTACTAATTTCAGTAATTCAGTTTTTCCTTTTTCGCCTAAGTTCGTTTCTAATTCGATATTTGAGTCAAAGTGATCTTCAATTGGGCGTTTTGCTTTCCCTGTCACGATCAAAATGTCTTCAATCCCTGATTTTAACGCTTCTTCTACGATAAATTGAATCGTTGGTTTATCAACGATTGGCAACATTTCTTTTGCCATCGCTTTTGTTGCAGGTAAAAATCTTGTTCCTAAACCTGCTGCTGGAATCACTGCTTTTTTTACTTTCATTTTTTTCTCTCCCTTAAAAATGTTAGTGAAATTCATTCTCTTTTTTACCATCGCGCAACATGATCTCTGTCGCTGCTTCATTTATGTTCTTGTGCTCATATAGCACTTCATAAATCGTTTGAGTGATCGGCATCTCGATCCCCATGGTCTCAGCTAACTCTTTAGCGGCACGTGTCGTCTGGACACCTTCCACGACCATGCCCATATTATCCAAGACTTCGCTTAATTCATGGCCTTGTCCAAGCAGATTACCGGTACGCCAATTTCTCGAGTGGATACTTGTACAAGTGACAATCAAATCACCGACACCGCTCAGTCCGATGAAGGTCAACGGGTTTGCTCCCATAGCAACACCTAACCGGCTGATTTCTGCTAATCCTCTTGTCATGATAGCTGCCTTTGCATTGTCCCCAAACCCTAAGCCATGGATTGCACCTGCACCGATTGCAATAATGTTTTTTAAAGCGGCACCCATTTCAACCCCAATGACATCAGGATTCGTATAGATTCGGAAATAATGATTCAAAAATAGTGTTTGAACAAATTTAGCAGCATCTGCCTCCGTACTCGCAGCAGTGATCGTCGTAATATCGTGACGAGCCACTTCTTCTGCATGACTTGGACCCGATAAAACAGCGATTGCTTGTCTCTTTTCTGCTGGGATCTCTTCTGCTAGGACTTCTGAGATCCGCTTGTGTGTTCCTTGTTCTAAGCCTTTACTTGCATGGATGATCACTGGTTTTGTTTGTAAGACCTCAACGAGTTCTTGACATACAGAACGAATCGCCTTAGTCGGTACTACGAACAAAACAGCATCTACATCAGAAACAGCCTTCGCCATGTCCGAATATGCGATGATCATTTTGGGTAATTGGTGTTTTGGTAAATAACGCTCATTGGTATGCTTTTGGTTGATTTCATTAACCTGTGAAGCACGGTGACTCCAGAGTCGAACGTCATGACCATTTTCAGCAAGCACTTGTGCTAATGCTGTTCCCCACGAGCCAGCACCTAAAACCGCTACCCTATATTTCATTTTACCACTCCTGCAAATTTTTTCATTTTTTTCGACTTGGACTTTAGATAATGAATTGATTTTTTCCTAAAGATCGGTCGTAATCTGGTAAGTTGCCTTTTTTCCGACGCCAGATGAATAGAACGATTGCTCCAATGAATAGCACAGCAGATAAAAGCTGTGACACACGGATCGTATCTAAAAGGTAAAGACTATCCGTTCTCATTCCTTCGATGAAGAAACGACCAAAACTATACCATATCAAGTAAATCAGTGCGATTTCCCCTTTTTTCAAAAGATGCGTTTTTTTCCGTAGTGATAAGAGGATGATCACGCCAATAAGGCTCCACACCGATTCATAAAGGAAAGTTGGCTGTCGATAGATCCCATCGATATACATATTATCAATAATAAAATTCGGTAAATATAGACTTTCTAAGAAACTCCTTGTTGTATCTGGTCCAAATGCTTCATGGTTCATGAAATTTCCCCAGCGCCCAATTGCTTGTGCTAATAAAACACTAGGTGCAGCAATGTCCAAGAACGTCCAGGCATCAATGAAGTGATATTTCGTGTAAAAATATAATGTGATACCTCCTGCAATCAGACCACCATAAATCGCTAGTCCGCCTGAACGGATATTGAATATTTGGATCGGATTTGCAATATACTGTGGTAAATCGAACAAGATGTAATACAAGCGTGCGCCAATGATCGATAGCGGTAATCCCCATAACATAAAGTCAGTGACGTCTTCTGCTTTCATTCCTACTCTTACTGCTTCTCGACTACTTAACCACATGGCGATGATAATGCCTGAAACAATGATCAATGCGTACCAGTAAATAGGAACGCCTAAAAGGTCAAAAGCGACCCGATTGATTTGTGCAATCATACTTTCACTCCTAGCTATTGTCCGTTTGAATTTTCTTCGATCAAACGGCTCAATCTTTCTTCAAATGTCTTCGTTGCATCGAATCCCATCGTTTTCGCACGGAAATTCATCGCAGCAACTTCAATGATGATCGCGACATTTCGTCCAGTTTTCACAGGTATTTTGATTTGCGGAATACCTACTTCCGCAATTTCAACAGAAGTATCTTCAGATCCTAAGCGATCGTATTTTTTCTCTTTTGCCCAAGCTTCTAAGTAGACAGCTAATTGGACTTGCATCGATCCTCTGACTGCACTGGCACCAAAAAGATTCATCACATCAATGATCCCGATTCCGCGAATCTCAATCAGATGTTCAAGGATTTTCGGTGGTTCACCAATAACGGTTAGCTCATCTTGTTGATATACATCCACTCGATCATCTGCAATCAATCGGTGGCCTCTTTTGATCAGTTCTAATGCTGTTTCACTTTTACCGATCCCACTATCTCCTTGGATCAAGACACCTAATCCATAGACATCGACTAAGACGCCGTGAACACTTGTCCTAGGTGCTAATCGTCCATCTAAATAACTCGATAATTCACCAAGTAAACGTGAGGTTGAGATCGGCGACCTCAAGACAGCCATGCCATGTTCATTCGCAGCTTGAATCATTTCTTCCGGTGCAGCTAAACCTCTAGAGATGATAAAGGCTGGCATGTCTTCACTGCATAAACGACGCATGATCATCAAACGCTCTTCTGGCATCATCCGCTCTGCGAAGCTGATTTCTTTGCTTCCAAATAATTGTAGTCGATCATGAGAATAATAATTAAAATAACCGGTCAATTCCAGTCCAGGTCTGGAGATATCACCAGTTACGATGACACGATTTAAACTTTGTTCGTCACCAGTGACGATTTCTAATGATAGTTTTTCTACTAATTGGCTAACTTTTACCATTTCTGCCATTCGTATACCTCATTTCTATTAAACTGTTCTCTTTTATTTTATCATTCTATCGATAAAAGTACTACCAATAAAAAAAACAAGGGATATCCTTTTCATTACACTCGTTTTTTATGGCAAGCACCGATCAAGAAATCGCTATCATTTCTTTAGAAATAAGAAGAGGAAGCGACAATTGCCACTTCCTCTTTCCACTTATTTGATTGTGCTTTATTGTCCTTTGCATTGTTTTCTAACGATTCCTGTTCATATTACGATTGCTAACGATGATGTTTACAAATGACATGATCACTGCAATCATTATAGCTGATCCAAATGATGAAAAGCTAAAATTAGCTGCTCCGACAAAGAAGGAGGTCATTTGTAAAATCAATGCGTTGATCACAAAAGTGAATAATCCAAACGTCAACAAGGTAAAGGGGATCGATAAAAACATAATGAATGGCTTGACTAATAGATTCAGCACAGAAAGAACAAAACTCGCCACAACTGCGGTCCAAATACTATTCACAAATATCATATTTGGAAAAATAACTGCCAGAGAGATAAACGTCAGCGTACTAACAACAATACGTTGAAGATAAGACATTAAAAGTCACTCCATTCGTCATCGTTGATTTTCTCTGCCTCTTTTCGTTTATTCGTTTGTTCTCTGTAGTTGTTTTTTTGATAATAGTCGTTGTCATGTCCATAACGACGTTGATTATTCTTTCCTGAAGGCACAAGTAAAGCCAACAGAATGTATAAAATAATTGGGCTTCCGAATGCAACTAAACTCAAGAAGACGTAAATGACACGAACAACTGTTGGATCAATCCCAAGATATTCAGCAATCCCGGCTAAAGTACCAGTCAATACAATATTTTTATTTGATTTTGTCAACTTTTTTTTCATTTTCTTTCACCTCTGTTCTCCTATTTTAATGGAAGAAAGATGCTAAAACAATCTTACTCCGGAAGATTTATTGGAATAATAAACCTATTGTTTGTTTCTTATAAGTATGATTTTCGCTTCGCCTTCTTCTTTCAGAAGGTCGAAGCGAAAAAATTATTTATCTGTATCTTTTAAATAGATACTACCTGTTGTAGTAGACAATTCGATTTTCGCCATTTCATTTTCAGAAACGCGACGGAATTCTAACATTTGATTCGTGCGCTCTTTCTTTTCACGGATCACTTCATAATCAGACAGGCGGCTATTGATACTACCTAAACTTGTTTTTGCATGACCGTCCATACCGATGGTTGTTGGCAATGCAACTTTTACGTTACCATTGACTGAGCTTGCTTCGATTTTCTTCAAACGATCTTCTTTCACTGTCAGACGAACATCCCCATTGACTAATGAAATCGCTAAGTTTTCTGGTGTTGCGCCAAAAGTAACTGTACCGTTGACTGTTTCAATGATTGAATCTAAAATATCTCCATTACGGACATCGATATTCCCGTTGACTCCACCAATCTCAAGCATCGTTGCAGCCATTTGGTCAACCAAGATATTGCCGTTTGTTGATTTCATGTAAATATCTTTTACATCTAAGTCTTCAACTACAATATTACCATTGAGTAATTTGATTGCTGTATGGTCATACGTGCGTTTTGGTAAGTAGAAGACTAAATCGGCACGTACACGTTTGTTCGGGATTTGGAAAGAAATATGTTCTTCATTGACTTCGATCTGGCTGCGTTCAGCAAATGCTTCATAAGGCTCTGCACCCATTTTTCCATAAAGCTTGATTTTCGCTTCGACTTTTACGTCTTCGCTATCCCAAGTTTTCAAGGTTACATTCCCATTTGCCGCTTTGATGTCGATAATACTTGCTTGTGGTGCGCTATAGTAAAATTCGTGTTCAAATTTAGTTGTAGCGATGCCAGGTACTCGCAAGCTGACATCTTTCCATTCCATATTGTCATTCACTGTGACAGAAACATTTTGGAAGGTTTTCTTTAAGAATTTACCTAGTTGACTTCCAGCTTCAGTCATTTTTTCGCCGACTTGGTTCAATGTGTCATTTGCTTGTTCTTTCCAATCTTCTGGCAAGTCAAATTTCTCAGCAAAGGTGTCTTTTTTCTCAGACCATTGGTTTTTACGGATATCTTTTAATTCAGCTTCAAGCTTGATCCGTTCTTCAGATAAGAGATCTCCAGCTTCTTCAAGTTCTTTGACTTCTTGCTCCAATTGTTGACGTTGTGTCAATTCTTCTTCTGTTAGTTGATCCAACTCTTCTTTTGTATTCAATTGCATCAATGTTTCCTGTTTTTCATTGCGTGCAATTTTATTTTCAAAAAGTTTTGCGTTGACCTCATCTAAATGCGCAGAAGTTTTGTTCGCTTCAGTCGCCAATTCATCTAAGATTTTTTCTAGATTCTCTTTGTCTTCTTGTTCTTTTTGTCTCGGATCTGGTTCTACTGCTTCACGTTCAGCTTGACCATTTTCAAGTTCATCGATCAAACGGCTTGCTTGATCTTTTTCTTTACGATCAGCATGTACACGATCTGCCTCTTTTGCGATTTGCTTTTCATCTTTTTCAGTTGCCATACTCTCCAATAGGTCTAAACCTTCTTCAGTTGAAAGGATGCCTTTTTTAACTAATTCTAAAATACGTTCTCTTTCTTTCATGGAAATTGCCTCCTTATAGCAAAAATTATTTGCAAGCTTTTCCTTACATACACATTATGCAATGATTTGAAGAAAAAGTCATAGGACTTAAGTTGTAACTTTCTCTCATTCTTAGGATGATTTTTTCTGTCGAGTGAATAAAATTGAAGAAATGACTGATGTTATCGGTAAAACAAGGATCGCTGCACTTGTCGTGACCACTACAGTCACATACTCCAAAACGAAAGTTTTTTCGTTGATCAACTGGCCAAAAGACAACTCTAGATCAATAAACCATAATATCAGGGCTAAACAATTTCCCATAAAAGCAAAAACCAAGGTCGTTACGGTTGTAGCTAAAATTTTTCTACCGATCCGTATACTCGATTTTATTAATTCACGATAGCTTTGTAATGGATCTGTGGCGTATACTTCATAGGTCGCACTAGCGATAGATACACTTGCGTCTAACACGGCTCCACTCACACTGATCAATAAAATTGCTCGTGTCAATGCGAAAAAATCCAAGGGTACATGCAAATCGAATCCTGTCAGTTCATCTAATTCAATCCTTGTAAACCCTTGGATCGCTAATTCAGAAAGAAACGGCGTCACCACTAAGAAAACCACTAAAAAAAGTAATACACTAAGAAAAGCTGCTTTCATCTTGAGATTATAGCCATTAACAAAAAACAATGTGACACTAGTGATCAGTAAAAAGATCACGATGGCACTTGGTAATATTGGCAACCGAAAATGATAGAGGAGTAATAGAAGGAAAAACAACAGGACGTTGATGAACAGACCTAAGATCGTATAGAGCCCATTTTTTCCACCAACCAGTAAAATCAATAGCACTAAGAGAAGTGCTAAGAGCAAAAGTACATTCATCAAATCGCCCTCCGATACTTCAAATGGCCTAAATAGCATAAAAGTGTAATGGGAATCGAAAGGACAATGCCTAGACTTCCGCTGATCACACGTAGCAATTCCAACGAGAGATGTAGCTCAATCGCATCTCTCAAGGGCCAACCATTGTTAAAGTAAACAAGTAACATCGGGATCGTTCCACTGACGTATACGAATAGTAAGATATTCGTCATGGAGCCAATTACATCTTGTCCTACCATTTGACCAGACTGCCATAATCGTTTCATCGTTATTTTTGGTTGTTTACTCACCAACTCATCTAAAGTTGTCGTGACTGTGACAACTGTATCCAATACCCCACCTGTCATCCCTACTAATAAACTAGCTAAAAAAACGGAACGATACGGTCGAGTCAAGTAACTCATTTCCTCATAACGTAATCCTTGATCGTTCAAATAATCCATTGCGAACAAACAAATTAGAAAAGCTACACCTACACTCGTCATGGTTGCGACGATTTTTATCAGTCCACCTTGTTGCCAACCATCTAAGGCAAAAACGCAAATGATCGTTCCTAGAAAGACAAAAAGCACACTCGTCATCACCAAAGATATCCCTTGGATCTGCGTGAAACCTTGAAGAAGTAAAATCAATAACAAGAGATTGAGCCCTACACTGATCAAAGTGAATATGCCTGCTTTTCCGCCTACGAATAAGAGCGCGCAGATAAATAAACTTGTAAAAAGGAATAACCATCCGTCATTCTTTTTGCTGAGTATCTGCCATTCATCCCCGATTTTTCGTACGAGATAAAGTTGATTCGTCTTAACTTTTGCATGTTCGATCTGATTTTCTTGGTGCGGAATAAACAGAGTGAGTTCTGTTCCTTTCGCTTGCGTATTCATCAATTCTCCTTTGATTACTTGTTGTTCATTTTCTAGCGATACTTGCTGTACTTGCATGATTGGGTCTTCGTACCATTCAGTGGCATGTTGGATTACCCATGCGGCTACAAAACAACTACAAAGAATCAAACATTTGATCAATAATCGATTTTTTTTGTACATACGCCTTCCTTTCAGAGGTTGTGAAAGAAGCGACTTGACCTGAGCAGTAAGATAGAAAATTGAAAAATAGTTTTTCATATTTTAAAATTTTTTAGCTTAGTGTTGAAGATCAGCTTCTTGAACACCGTCTATTCGTTTTTAGAAGGAACAGGATATCTACTAATGTACCCGATCCTTAAAATTTATGAAATGGATAACAACAAACAATTAATCATCACCAAATCTCGAATAATTGTCTTCTATATTAATAAAAAAGCCAACTTCCAAAAATATATCTCTTTTTCGGAAGTTGGCGCTTATTTCTCAGAAATACTGATCAGCATTTGACAAAAATCAGCGAATGATTTTTATCTTTGATTAGTCTCTTCGTTATGATTTGTGTTCAACTCAGTGATTTTACCTGTAGCTAGATACACGATCCATTCACAGATATTTGTTACGTAATCACCAATTCGCTCTAAATAACTTGCTACGTTGACATAGTCCGTTCCACTGATAACAGTTTCGGGATTTGCTTGCATATTTTTGATCGTTGCATTGTAGATCCGATTGAAGGATTCATTGACACGATGGTCCATGTTTGCAATCGTACGTGCGTCCTTTTCATCTGTTTTAACGTAAGCGACTAAGACATTATCTACCATTTTTTTGACATAATCAGACATATCAGAGATTTCTTTTTCGATTTCAGGAATTCTTGTTTCTCCTTTAAGACGAATCGTTGACTTGGCGATTGATACTGCGTGGTCAGCCATACGCTCTAAATCTGAACTTGCTTTCATGACTGTGATGATCGTTCGTAGATCAGTTGTCACCGGTTGTTGCAAAGCAATCATTTCAAAACTTTTTTTCTCTAATCGTGTTTCCATATCATTGATTGTAATGTCATTTTCAATTACTTCTTTTGCAAGAACTTTGTCGTGTTTTGTATAAGAGCGCACTGATTTATGCACGGCATTGCTAACCATCATTCCCATTTCGTAAAATTGATTATGAAGGTTCAATAATTCTTCTTCAAATTGTGTTCGTAACATCCTCTTTCCTCCTTATCCGAATCGTCCTGAGATATAATCTTCCGTTTCTTTTTTATCAGGATTCATAAATATTTTTTTCGTATTGTTGAACTCGATCAAATTGCCATCTAAGAAGAAAGCTGTTTTGTCTGAGATACGTGATGCTTGTGACATATTGTGAGTCACAATGATCATCGTATAGCGTTCTCTTAACTCTAATAACATACTTTCTATTTTACCAGTAGAGACTGGATCTAAGGCACTAGTTGGCTCATCTAATAAAATAATTTCTGGATTGACAGCTAACACACGGGCAATACACACTCGCTGTTGTTGTCCACCTGATAAAGACAACGCACTTTTATGCAATTTATCTTTGACATCTTCCCAAACAGATGCTGCTTTCAAGCTCTCTTCTACTACTTGGTCTAACACTTTTTTGTCTTTTTCACCTTTGATTTTCAACCCATAAATGACATTTTCATAGATGGAGAATGGAAAAGGATTTGGTTGTTGGAACACCATACCGATTTCTTTACGTAGTCCAACGATATCCGTTTTAGGACTGTAAATATCATTGCCCTTGTAAACGACACTACCAGTGATCGTTACACCTGGGATCAAATCATTCATACGATTCAATGAACGTAAATAAGTAGATTTCCCACAACCAGATGGTCCGATCATTGCAGTGATCTCGCCTTTATTGAAACTTAGATCAATGCCTTTCAAGGCTTCTTTTTCCCCATAATACAGATGAAGATCTTTTGATGAGATAATTTCTTTTGTCATAGCAAGTCCTCCGTCTTAACCAAAATGACCGGACACATAGTCTTCAGTCGCCTGAATCTTAGGTCTAGTAAATATCTTATTCGTCTTGTCATACTCGATCACATTTCCAAGATAGAAGAACGCAGTGTAATCGCTGATCCGGGCAGCTTGTTGCATATTGTGAGTCACAATAATAATCGTATAATCTTCTTTTAAGTTGACTAACGTTTCTTCAACAGTCCCAGTTGAAATCGGGTCTAACGCACTCGCTGGTTCATCAAGCAATAAAATATCTGGTTTCATCGCAATTGCACGAGCGATACAAAGACGTTGCTGTTGTCCACCTGATAACGCCAAAGCACTTTTATTCAAACTATCTTTGACTTGATCCCATAATGCCGCTTGCTTCAAACTAGTTTCGACGATCTCATCTAGTTTTTGTTTGTTTTTCTCACCATGCTGTTTCAAGGCAAACGTAATATTGTCATAGATTGATTTACTAAAAGGATTCGGACGTTGGAACACCATGCCGATTCGTTTGCGCATTTCGTAAACGTCGATTTGTGGTGCATTGACATCGACATCTTTATACATGATCTTTCCAGTGATCTTCGTATTTGCGATCCCATCGTTCATTCGATTCAATGAACGTAGATAAGTGGACTTCCCACACCCTGATGGTCCGATCAATGCAGTGATTTTATTCTTTTCAAATTCAAGATTGACACCTTTAATGGCTTCGTTATCGCCATACCATACATGCAAATCATCTGTATATAGCGCGATATCTTTTTCAGCGCCCATTTTGATGATGTTGGTTTCATTCATATTATATTCTTTCATTCTGCTTCTTCTCCTTAAGCTGAAGTCATTTTACGGTGCAGACGTTTTCCAATTGCTCGAGCACCAAAGTTGAATAGTAACACAGCGATGATCAATACTGCAGAAGCTCCTGCCGAAACGGAAACCCCATCGGGCATCGTTCCTTCTGTATTGATTTTCCAAATGTGGACAGCTAGTGTTTCAGCTTGTCGGAAGATACCGATCGGGCTGGAAATGCTAAATGGATTCCAGTTAGTAAAATCTAAGGCTGGCGCACTTTGACCAGCGGTATAGATCAACGCTGCGGCCTCACCGAAAATACGGCCAGAACTCAAGATGACCCCCGTCAAAATACCTGGTGTCGCTTCAGGAACAACGACACGAAGCACTGTTTCCCAACGAGACAATCCTAGAGCTAAACCAGCTTCACGTTGTGTATAATGAACAGCTTGTAAAGATTCTTCGACTGTCCGAGTCAATAAAGGCAAGTTGAATACGGTTAATGCCAAGGCACCTGAAATGATCGAGAACCCATATTGGAATTGGATAACGAAAACCAAGAAACCAAAGAGACCGACAACGACAGAAGGCAATGAGCTAAGAATCTCAATGGATGTGCGGATCACATCTGTCAACCAGTTCTTCCCTGCATATTCAGATAAATAGATCCCTGCACCGAGTGAAATCGGAAAACTGATGATCATCGTGATGATCAGTAAATAGATGGAGTTGAATAATTGGATACCGATCCCGCCACCTTCTTGATACGCTTTTGATGGTTCAGTCAAGAATGACCATGAGATATGCGGGATACCGCGAACTAAAATATAAAGAAGCAACGCAGCGAGGATCAGGACGATGATGCCTGAAATCACATATAAGACACCTGTTGCTATTTTATCAGAACGTTTTGCATTCATTATTTCAATTCTCCCTTCTTACCAATCAAGCGGATAACGATATTAAAGAATAATGACATCAAGAGTAGGATCAAGGCTAAAGACCATAACACGTTGTTTTCAACGGTACCCATGATCGTATTACCGATACCCATCGTCAAGATCGATGTCAGCGTTGCAGCTGGAGTGGTAAAGCTTGTTGGCATCAATGCCGCATTACCGATAACCATTTGGATCGCTAAGGCTTCACCAAAGGCACGAGCCATCCCAAAGACGATAGCTGTCAAGATCCCAGGAATTGCTGCACGTAAGACTACTTTATATGTGGTTTGCCATCTCGTTGCGCCCAACGCAAGGGAAGCTTCACGATAGTGTCTTGGTACGGCTTTTAACGCATCGACTGTCATCGTCGTAACCGTTGGTAAGATCATTACGAACAACACAAATGTTCCGGCTAAAATACCAAAACCAGTTCCGCCAAAAATGCCACGAATGAATGGAACGATGACGGATAGACCGATAAAACCATAAACAACTGAAGGAATACCTACAAGCAGTTCAATGACCGGTTGTAAAATCTTTGTTCCGTTTTTCGGAGAGATTTCTGTCATGAACACAGCTGCTCCGATGGCAAAAGGTGTTGCAATGATCGCAGATAAAAAAGTAACGATAAACGAACCCGCGATCATTGGTAGGGCTCCTACCATTGGTTTTCCATCAGGTCCGAGTGCGCTCGGATTCCAATTTGTTCCAAATAAGAAATCAAAAACATTGATTTTATCAACAAAAAAGGTCGCTAACCCTTTGCTGGCAACAAAATAAAATATTGCTAAAACAACCACTACAATCAATGCAATACATAAAAAGCTGATAAACTTTCCACGTTGTTCCATTTTCGAGCGCTTGGATTTAGTTACTAGTGCTTTTTTTACATCTTCCACAGATGATTCCTCCTTGGTCCTTTAACATACCTATACAGTCTACTAAGCGAATATCAATTTGATTTTAATAACATGTAAATTTTTTGCTAACTTTGTAAATTTTGTGTAAAGATGGTTAATTCACCACATTACCTTCCCAATCGCGTTCAACTTTCATACTCGACACTGGAATATAGCCTAAATCACCGACAATATTTTTTTGCACTTCATCTGATAAGATATAGGCTAAAAAGTCTTTCGTTAATTGACTTGTGTCTTTTCGCGTATACATATGCTCATATGCCCAAATCGTCCAATCATTCGTTGTGACATTCTCGTCTGTTGGCTCAACTCCGTCGATTTTCAGTGTATCCACATCTTTTGATACGTAAGAGAATGCGACATAGCTGATTGCTCCTGGCGTATCAGCAACGATTTGACGGACCATTCCACTAGAATCTTGCTCCTGGGAACGAATCGCTGTTTCACCGTCTAAGACCCATTTTTCAAAAGTAGCTCTCGTTCCACTACCTGCTGCACGGTTCAAGATCACGATTGGCTGATCTTTTCCACCTAGTTGTTTCCAGTTCGTCAGTTCACCAGTAAATACTTTTTTCAAATCTTCCATCGAAATGTTTTCGATGCCGACCTCTTTATTGACAATTGGTGTGATGCCCACTACTGCTACTCGATGGTCGATCAGTGCGGACGCATCGATCCCTGATTTCTCCTCTGCGAACAAATCGGAATTACCAATCTCAACAGCGCCTGATTGGACTTGCGATAAACCAGTACCACTTCCGCCACCTTGTACATTAACAAATTTGCCGGGATTTTCTGATTGATATGTCTCAGCAACCGTTTCAACTAAAGGTTGTAAAGCGGATGATCCCACCGCTGTGATCGATTCTCCTTGGTCGACCAGGTTTGAACACCCAGACATTGTTATAAATAGTGCTATCATTGGTATTATTAATCGTAATTTTTTCATTAGAAATCTCCTTCAATCCTAAAGTATTTCCATTTTAACATTTTCACTATTACTTGAAAATCAATTGATTTTATTAAATAACAAATAATTTAATTTAATTAAAAAAAATACTATCTCAATAAATTTTTCTATGCTATACTGGCATTGAAATGTGTCTCTGTATCAAGCAAGCATTAACTTATTTCTTGCTTTCCCCAAAAAACAAGAAATACCCCAAAAGTTAATTCCCGCTCTTGCGAGACGCTTTCTCCATTTCTTGTAATAAAACTACAGAAATGGCCCCGATAGAAAAGGACATGAAAGTCTGCTCTTATGAGTGTATTTCATGTCCTTTTTTGTTCAGTTTTTTACAAGAGTGGCGAAACAAGTCGAGCCAATCCTTCTTTTAGCTTGATCATCCAGCCCCGAGCCTCGTAACGTTCTTTTGTCAAACGATCAGAAACCTTTGAATCTTCAAAAAATGCCCCTCGCACTTGGGTAGCGATCCGTTCGTCATAGATCAGTGTATTGACCTCAAAATCTAACCGGAAAGAACGAACGTCGATATTTGCTGAACCTACAGAAACGATCCCGCTATCGATGATCATTGTTTTCGCATGGATGAATCCATTCTCATATGTTTCAATGACAGCACCATATTCGATCAATTCAGCGGCAAAAGAATACGTTGCCCAATAGACTAATGGATGATCTGGTTTATTTGGGATCTGCAAATGGACCTTTACACCGGATAACAATGCCAATTTCAACGCTTCATGGATTGATTCATCTGGAATATAATAAGGCGTTTGGATCAAAATCTCCCGCTTAGCCAATGAGATCATTTTAAGGTACGTCATTTTGATTTGTTCATGTTCTGAATCAGGTCCACTCGTCACGACCTGTAAGGCAATCTCACCAGTTGATGCAATACTTGGGAAAAAGCGCGCCGCATAGTTTACTTCTTTTGTATGTTGAGAATTCCAATCCATCAAGAAGCGATTTTGTAACGCATAGACTCCTTCACCATAGATACGCAAATGATTATCTCGCCAATAACCAAATTTTTGCACGAGACCCAAATACTCATTTCCCACATTGAATCCACCCGTATAACCAATTTTCCCATCGATTACTACGATCTTTCGATGATTTCGATAATTGATTCGCGGGTTCAGATAAGGAACAAAAAGCGGAAAAAAGAAAGCAACTTCTCCACCAGCTTCTTTTAACTCATGGAAAAATTTGGTTGAAACTTCCGTCGATCCCCATGCATCCAGTAAAACTCTTACTTGCACCCCTCTGCGGACAGCAGAAGTCAATGCTTGGCATACCTCGATCCCTAAGCTATCGCTACGATAAATATAATATTGTAGATGGATATGATCAGTTGCCTGTTCAATGTCCTCGATCAAACGATCAAATTTTTCTCTTCCATCGGTGAACAGCGTAACGTCATTGCTTGTGGTATACAGTGTGCTTTCTCCAACAGTTAACATATAAATCAACTGTTTGACATCCACTTGCCCAGTCGGAGGATGTGGATATAATCCCCGCATCAATGCCTGTCGATCCTCTTCGATTTCTAAGTTCTTACCGATCTTTCCTTGGATCTTCAAATCAAAAATCTTATCTTTTGAAATCCCACGTCCAAAGAAAATGTAAAGGAAAAACCCTAGGATCGGGATAAAAGTCAGTACAAGTAACCATGCCCAAGTTTGAGCAGTTTCTTTTCTTTCGGTAAAAACGATCACTAAAGATAATAATGTATTCGTAAGTAGTAAGATCGTCGAAAAATTGTCAAAAATAATATCCATTGCCTCACCTCTTATCCGGCTATCCTCCTTAGGATAGCGAAGTTGTTTTTTAAAGTAAAGAAAAACCACTGATTTGTCTATCAGAAAAACCGACTTTCTTAGAATACTATAGATAGACAGGATAGAGTAAGTATATTTTTCTATAAAATAGATTTTACGTATAAAAAAAATTTTATAAAAAAAACCAGCAGGATCGCTCCCACTGGTCTGCTTTATATCTTTGTTTAAAATTTCAAAAATCTTCTCATTGAAATAATCGAACCTAATGAACCAATAATGATACCAATACCGGCCATCAATGCGTCAATTTTCCAAACGATATCCTGTGGCTGTATCAATGAATAATTTGAGCGCAACAAGGTTGGATTGAGCAATCTGTATACTTCCTGATACCCAAAAGTGAGGATCAATACAGGAATAATGGCTCCGATCAAACCGATCCAACCACCTTCAAGGAAGAAAGGCCAACGGATATAGCCATTCTTGGCACCAACTAAACGCATGATCTGGATCTCTCTTTGCCGTGAAATGATCGTGATACGAATCGTATTTGAGATCAAGAACATCGCGACAAACAATAACAAGGCAGCTGCTGCTAATCCCCATGTACGCACTGCCGCAGCAATATTAAAGATTCGGTCAGACGAAGTACCACCATAATCCGAACGGAAAACATTTTTTAACTTCGCAGCTTCTTCAGAAACTTCTTTTGTATAAGAAGGTTGTGTCGTTGTTACAACATACACATCGTATAACGGATTACCGTCTCCTTCAAATAAACTCCAAGAATCACCCATTTGATCCTGGATTTTCTTTAATTCTTGGTCTTTACTTGAAAATTCAACTTTATTGACATGATCAAGCTCATTCAATTCCTTTTCGAGCGTTTCCATATCTTTCTCATTCGTTCCGATATCAACGAACACAGAAACATCCACGTTACCTTCGATGTCTTCAGCTAATTTAGTCGCATTCATGATGATTGCCATAAATACTCCAACTAATGTCAATGTGATCGTTACTGCACTGATTGATGCGACAGTCATCCAACCGTTACGTTTTAAACTTTTGATACTTTCTAATAAATGGCGGAAAAAGGTTCTAATCATCGTATCCATATTCCCCTTCCGCTTGGTCACGAATAATCCGGCCATTTTCAATGGCGATTACGCGGTGACGAATTGTATTAACAATCGTACTATTATGTGTAGCCATAACAACAGTCGTTCCTTGGGCATTGATTCGATCCAACAACTTCATGATTTCCCATGAGTTTTCCGGGTCTAAGTTTCCTGTCGGTTCATCTGCAATCAATACTTTTGGTGTATTCACAATTGCCCGGGCAATCGAAACACGTTGTTGTTCCCCACCTGACAATTCACTTGGGAAAACACGTACTTTATGTTTCAAGCCGACTAAATCTAAAACTTCCATGACACGTTTTTTTATGTCACGAGGTTTTCTGCCGATGACTTGCATCGCATACGCGACATTTTCATATACTGTTTTTCGAGGTAACAATTTATAGTCTTGGAAAACTACTCCGATTTCTCTACGTAAATAAGGTACTTCACGATCCTTGATATCTATCAGATCATGGCCAGCAACGTTCAGCGTGCCCTTCGTTGCTTTTTCTTCTCGGTACATCAACTTGATGAATGTAGATTTACCAGCACCAGATGGTCCTACTACATAGACAAACTCTCCTTGGTCAATGACGATCGAGAGATTTCGGATAGCTGTGGTACCATTTGAGTACTTCTTCATTACATCCTTCATTTCAATCATGGCGTTCTCTCCATATCTTTTCAGTCTTTAGTCATTATAGCATGGGAATGTTTCAGCTTGCTTTCGAAATCTTACAATTTTATTTCAATTTACTATTAATCGTGAGTAAGCTACATGTGCATTTTTAAATAGCCATCGATGAATGGGTCTAACTCGCCATCCATCACTGCTTGGACATTTCCTGTTTCTACATTGGTCCGATGATCTTTGACCATCGAATAAGGATGGAAAACATAAGAACGGATTTGTGAGCCCCAGCCAATTTCCATTTGTTCCCCACGTAGTGCTGCTGCTTCTTGTTCTTTCTTTTCAACTTCCAATTGATAAAGTTTCGCTTTCAGCATCCCCATCGCTTGTTCACGGTTTTTTAATTGTGAGCGTTGTGCCTGACTGGCAACGACTGTTCCTGTTGGCAAATGCGTGATCCGTACAGCAGACTCTGTTTTATTGATATGCTGTCCACCCGCTCCACTTGCTCGGTAAGTGTCGATCTTCAAATCATCAGGATTGACCTCGATATCGATCATGTCATCTAATTCTGGCATGACATCGACTGAACAAAATGACGTATGTCGGCGTTTCGCCGAATCAAATGGCGAGATCCGAACAAGGCGATGTACGCCTTTTTCTGATTTCAAATAACCATAGGCATTATGTCCTTTGATCAATAATGTCACACTTTTGATACCAGCTTCATCACCGGCTTGGTAATCTAACATTTCCACTTGGTAATTGTGTTGTTCTGACCAACGTGTGTACATTCGTAACAACATACTTCCCCAATCCTGAGATTCTGTTCCCCCTGCACCTGGATGCAGCTCAACGATGGCGTTATTGCGGTCATAAGGTCCATCTAGTAACATGGCTAATTCGTAAGTTGCCATTTTTTCAGCTAAAGCACTGATTCGCTCTTGTGCTTCTTCTTGCATTTGCGCATCTGGCTCTTCTTGTAACATTTCCACCATCAATTCTAGTTCTTCTAGCTCTTGTGCGAGTTCATTGAACTGATCATAGGTTTCTTTGTTTGCATTATTTTCATTGATCACTTTTTGTGCAGCTTCACTATCATCCCAAAAACCTGGTTCAGCCATTTTTGCTTCTGCTTCAGCAATATCTTCTTCCAGCTGATCTAAGTCAAAGAGACCCCCTAAAACTTGTGACTTTCTCTTGCATTTCGGTTAGGAGGTTTCGAATTTCAGAAATTTCCATTTCGATTTCCTTCTTTCTGTCTAATCTTCATTGTTTAGTCTACCAGAATCTTGAACGAACAGAAAGAATAAGATGCGACATGGTCGCTCCTTTCCCTTTTCATTCTGATCTTAATGGTAGTCGTATATGTGCCAAAAGGAACCTCTTCGGAAATAAGGTGGAATCCACAAAAATTCAACGAACAATTTTTGCGGATTCCACCTTATTTCTTGAGGCTTAGCACTTCTTGACCTCAGGGAAGTCATAAAACAAAAAAATGTTTCGTTAAGATTCCCTATCTATTTTAGTTTGTGAAAAGGAACGAGCACTCTCATATGAAGTGAGTTCCTTTTCTGAATTGATCAAGTCTCATTGCTCGGTATGAACGATTTCTTTCAATAGGAAAGATTACATCTCATTCTTGCCATGACAATTTTTGAATTTTTTACCACTGCCACATGGACATGGGTCATTACGTCCAACTTTATTTACACTGACAGGCTGTGATTTCACATTCAATCGGCTGTTTTCTTTCGCGCCACCTTCTGTTGGTTGAACAGGTTGCCCTTGAGACACTTGTTCACGTTGGACGTTTTGACGGATCTCAGCTTTCATAAAGATACGTGTTACTTCGTATTCGATTGCACCAATCATGTCTTCAAACATTTTGTAGCCTTCTGTTTGGTATTCGACAAGCGGATTGTTTTGTCCGTAGGCACGTAGTCCGATCGATTGACGTAATTGATCCATTGCATCGATGTGGTCTGTCCATTTTGAATCGACAACACGTAAGATCACGACTTTTTCAAACTCAAGCAATTGCTCAGGACCATTTAATTGTGAAGATTTCGTATTAAAGATTTCTTGTGCTTTTTCATTTAAGAAATCTTTGATTTGTTGTGGTGTCTTGCCTTCTAGATCAGCCATTGAAATACTGTCTTCATGGACAAGTGTACTACCAGCAAAGTCGACGATTCCTTCAAGGTTCCAGTTTTCTTTCTCAAGTTGCGTATGGGCATCCACTACTCGACTGATTGTTCGTTTGACCATATTCATTAATGGTTCAGATAGACTTGTTTCTTCCATGATCACGTCTTGACGTTGTTTATAGATGACTTCACGTTGTTCACGCATCACATCATCGTATTGAAGAACGTTTTTACGTGTGTCGTAGTTGTTTCCTTCTACACGTTTTTGCGCTGATTCAACTTGTTTCGACAACATCTTACTTTGGATCACTGCATCCTCTTCACCGATCTTCATGCGTTCCAAGAAAGCTTTGATTCGTTCTGAACCGAATCGTTTCATCAAGTCATCTTCAAGAGACAAGTAGAATTGTGACATCCCTGGATCTCCTTGACGACCTGCACGTCCACGTAACTGGTTATCGATACGTCTTGATTCGTGACGTTCTGTACCAATAACAGCTAATCCACCCAACTCACGAACACCTAGACCTAACTTGATATCCGTACCACGACCAGCCATGTTCGTTGCAATCGTAACTGCTCCTTTTTGACCAGCATTCATGATGATCTCGGCTTCTTTAAAATGGTTTTTGGCATTTAGTACTTCATGAGGTACGCGTTCTCGGTTCAATAAATCAGAAAGCAATTCAGACGTTTCAACAGCGACGGTACCTACAAGAACAGGTTGTCCTTTACGGTAACGATCTTTGATATCTTGAACGACTGCATTGAACTTGCTTGTCAATGTCGGATATAACAAATCTGGACGATCATCACGAATGACCGGACGATTTGTAGGGATTTGAATGACTTGGATGTTGTAGATTTCTCTAAACTCTTCTTCTTCTGTCTTCGCTGTCCCTGTCATACCAGATAATTTCTTGTACATACGGAAATAGTTTTGGAATGTGATCGATGCCATCGTTTTTGTTTCATCTTCGATCTCCACGCCTTCTTTGGCTTCAATCGCTTGGTGCAAACCATCAGAATAACGGCGTCCATCCATGATACGACCAGTAAATTGGTCAACGATCATTACTTTTCCATCTTGGACCACATAGTCGATATCTAAAATCATGATATAGTTTGCGCGTAATGATTGATCGATATGATGCGTTAAAGCAGAATTTTCGATGTCATATAAGTTATCTAAACCGAAAGTTTCTTCCGCTTTTTCAATTCCAGCTTCAGTCAAGCTGATCGTTTTTGATTGAACATCGATTTTATAATCTTCTTCTTCTTTCAATCGTTTGACAAAGTTATCAGCACGCGTATATAACGCAGTTGACTTTTCTGCTTGTCCAGAAATGATCAATGGCGTTCTTGCTTCATCGATCAAGATCGAATCGACTTCATCGACGATCGCATAGTTCAATGGACGTTGTACCATTTGATGACGATAAACGACCATGTTGTCTCTCAAATAGTCAAACCCTAGCTCATTGTTTGTACTATACGTAATGTCACAATTGTAGGCTTCACGTTTTTCATCTGCTGATTTTGAATTGATATTCAAACCAACTGTCAAACCTAAGAAGTTGTATAACTCACCCATCTCATTGGAGTCACGAGTAGACAAGTATTCATTGACAGTAACTACGTGAACGCCTTCTCCTGTCAAAGCATTTAAATAAACAGGCATCGTAGCAGTCAAGGTTTTCCCTTCACCGGTACGCATCTCTGGAATATTTCCATCATGAAGGACGATCCCCCCCATCAACTGCACAGGGTAAGGGTACAACCCTAATACGCGTTTTGCTGCTTCACGAACGACTGCGAAAGCTTCTGGTAAAAGTTGATCTAATGTTTCCCCTTTTTTATATCTTTCTTTAAATTCTGTTGTCTTTGCTTGTAATTGTTCATCTGTTAATGCTGCCATATCATCAGCATGAGCTTCGATTTTCTTTACAATACTTTCTAAACGTTTTAGTTCTTTCTTATCATTTTCGATAATCGAACGAATAAAATTGGCCATGCGTTGTTTAATCTCCTTTTATATAATATCCAAACTATGTAGACTCTGTTTCTTATTTTATCATTAGTTGTGGATAAATGAAATAACTTAAGTCAATTAAAGTGATATCTTCATAATTATTTCATATTCTTTTTATCTATCCAATCCGAAAAAAAAGCTTGCAGTAGTCATTCGAGACCACTGCAAGTTTTTTTCATGTTATTATTTCGTTATTTATCAATCAGTTTCGATCAATCCATATTTGCCATCTTTACGACGGTAAACAATGCTTGTACCATTCGTTTCTGCATCTTCAAAGATGAAAAAGTTATGGCCTAACATATTCATTTGTAAAACAGCTTCTTCGCTGTCCATTGGTTTCAATGACAAGCGTTTTGTACGAACGATATCTAATTCAGACTCATTTTCTTCTTCGTCTTCATTATTGAACATAACCGCCGCATTTGCTGTATTCAAACCAGTTTCGCGAGATTTACGATTGATTTTTGTTTTGAATTTGCGGATTTGACGTTCCAATTTATCAACAACCAAATCAATACTTGCATATAGATCAGGTGAAGTTTCTTCGGCACGTAATACGAGATAAGGTAATGGAATCGTAACTTCCACTTTTGCTGTTTTTTCAGTATAAACTTTTAAATTCACATGCGCCGTAGCATCGGGAGCATCGCTGAAATAACGTTCTAATTTTCCTACTTTTTTCTCTACGTAGTCACGAATCGCTTCAGTTACTTCGATATTTTCGCCGCGTACATTATATCTAAACATAAAAACTACCCCTTTCATCTACCACAATCAAGAAGGAGAAGGACCACTCTTTCCCTCTTCTTACTTCTATTATATCGAACTCGTAAGCATTTGCAAACTAAATCGCTGTCATTTTACTACTGTTTCTACAAAAAGCTTATCTAGCAAGTGAGAACGTCTGTACTTTATTGGGTGACTGCGCCAAAAGGCAGGACGCTGCATGGAACATCGTTTGGCCAGTCGTATAAACATCATCGATCAGCAAGATATTTTCCCCTTTGATTGTAGGTGTAGATGGCTGATAAACAAATGGTTGGGTCGTAATCAAACGTTGCACTCTTGTTTTCTTGGATTGTGGTATATGGTGTTTTTCTCTGATCAGCAATTCTTGAAAAGGAAGCCCAGCAGCTCTCAATAGTTCACTCACTTGGTTAAATCCTCTTTCGTTGATCCTTTCTGTAGACAATGGAATCGGACAAAAAACAAATGACTTGTATTGTTTTCGCAATTCTTGCAACTCTACACTAAATGTATGTGCCAACAGGATATCCCCCATGAATTTATATTGTTTGAGCCAAGTACGGAACGCTTGATCGTAGCGGAAGAACGCACGATGACAAAAACGATAGTCAGGGTAACGTGCCTGCCAATTCAAGCAATCTCGGCAATAGTCATGTTGATCAATCGCTTGTTTATTCAATACTTTTTGGCAGCCTTCACACTGGTGGCGACTCTTCTGTCGTATTCGTTGAAATAAGAATTGACATTCCTGGCAACATCTCGCTACTTTTTTCAGTCCAAGCAATTCACCGATTGTTATATTTCTGCTAAATATTTTCTTACAATATACGCATTTCATCTCGTTGCTCTTTTCCTTTTTTATTCATTTGTTTGATTTCTTTACACGCTTTTACGATAGCACGCGTCTTTTCTTCATAGAAAAAATAGACCTGACTATTCGTGAATCCTCCCTTTCGATCGGCACGTCCAGCAATTTGGACCAGTGATGATTTGCTGAATACCGGATGGTCGGCGCCTAAAACAATGACTGAGATCCGTTCAAAAGTCACCCCACGCTCTAAGATCATCGTGGTCAAAAACACATCGTAGTGTTGCTCTCTCATATTTTGGACTTTGCTACTACGTGCTTCATCTTTTGAAGAGGCGGATGTCATACGACAAGACAATTGTTTTTTTAATTGTTTCTCCAATTGCTCCATTAAAGAGATACTTGGGCAAAACAATAGCACATGGTTTTCTTTGACTAGCTCTTGGATCAAGCGACACAATCGTTGATTCTTTTTTGGGTGCAAACAGCGATTTGCCCACTGATCCCAAAAAAGCAGTTTCGGTTCTGGCAATAATCGCTGATGAAAGCGTAAAGCCAACTGATGAACACTCATAGCTGTTCGGCTTTTTTTCAATAACTGGTCATCGGGTGTCGCACTTAAATATATCAGTTGTCCATTTCTTTGTAGCGCGGTTGCCACTGCATAAGCTAACCCTTGATCCCCAACAAATGGAAAAGCATCCACTTCATCTACTACTAAAAGAGCAAATGCTCGGTAAAAACGATACAACTGATGCGTTGTACAAATCACTAAAGAACCATAGCGATCAGGTCCTTCTGATTTCCCATGAAGCAAGCGGATCGTTTCTTCTGGGAAGACCTGGCTAAGTCGTAGGTATAATTCCTGACAAACATCGATCCTTGGTGAGGCGATAGCAACTCTCCCACCTTTAGCTAAGGTAGCGTGGATACTGGCGTAAAGCATCTCTGTCTTGCCTGAGCCTGTAACTGCCCAAACCAAATGCTCACCCGATCGTTCACATAGATCATCTGAAATTTGCTGTTGTAGTGTTGTTAATTGACCTTCCCAATAGTGATTTACATGACGCTTCTTTCCATTTGGTTGTTCGAATAAGTAGAGCTGTTGCAGGGTATCGCAACGCCCCAAAAACAGACAGTGGGGACAGTAGTAGGTAGACACATTGAGCCTTGCTGATTTCAAAGGGGTAGTTTGACTGCAACGATTGCAATAAAGCTGCTTCTTTTTTACTGTGACTGCATCGACCACTTCATAGTTCAATTTTTTATAAGAATGTTCATTCCCATATACTTCTCTAGTTAATAATCGTCTGCCAAAAAAATCTTCCGCGTGCATGTGTACTTCTCTCCCTTCGCAAAATAGATACGCAAAAAAAGAAATCCTTCATGCAGAATCAATCGGATTGATCCAATTAGAAAATCAGCTAATCAGCGGACGAACGAACGCGATGATTTCAATGGAAAACAAAAAAAGTATGAAACTGAATCCGCGGACCATTTCTTTAACAGAAACTTTCGGACTCAGATCATACTGATATATGTAGCTAGACCTAAAATTGGACTTGAATCGGGAGATTAGATCAACAGCTAGAAAAATAGTTATTCGTCAAACAACCAACTGGATTTGACTAATTGATTGAATACGATAAATTCTTTTTCTAAATTGATGACCACCACTTCATAGCCAGCATTGATCCAGCCATAGGCGCCTTTTTCAGGATGTTTATAGTCGTTCGCCCACCAATCAGTACTTTCTCGTGCAGAACGGGGCAAGGCACTACTTGGAAAAAGCAACTCATCGATTTGAGTAAATGTCAGCGTGATTTGAGAGCCACCATTTGTCTTTAAATAATGAGTGATGGCATCATACTTTTTGACTCGTTCTTTCATGTTACGCACCTCACTTTTCTTTATTATCCCATATTCCCTTCGTTAAGCAACTATTAACATAATTGTCATGCAGAAAAAAATTCTCTATACTTGAAAAGAGACGAGAACAAACAATGAAAGTAGTGAAACAGATGTTAGAACGTTATTACACGATCAAAGAAAATGGTCAAAGTGAGCTTGAAATAAAAAAATCACGTTTTATCTGCTCACTGAAACGAGTAGAAACCGAAGCAGAAGCAAAACAATTTATCCAAGAAACGAAAAAAGAACATTGGAAAGCCAATCATAATTGCAGTGCGTTCGTGATTGGTGAAAAAAATGAGATCCAACGAAGCAGTGATGATGGTGAACCAAGTGGAACTGCCGGTGTACCGATGTTAGAAGTCATCAAAAAAAATGAACTGATCAATGTGGCTGCTGTTGTGACTCGTTATTTCGGCGGGATCAAGTTAGGTGCAGGTGGCTTGATTCGTGCATATGCGCATTCGGTTTCCCACGCATTACAAGAAATCGGCATTGTTGAAGGGACATTACAACAAGAACTATCGATTCATATTGCCTATCCCCAACTAGGAAAAATAGAAAACTTCTTGGCACTTCAGCAGGTGAATGTGAAAGAAATCCGCTATACAGAAAAAGTCATCGTTGTTTGCATGATCAATGAAAAAGAGGTCACTGCGTTCCAAGAAGCTATCATTGAACTTTTGAGCGGTCAAGTGACATTTACTGAAGGAGCTGTTTCTTATTATGAACAACTCATTCAAACAAGAGACTGAGCCGGATCATATCGAAAAGACCAAAGAATAGGAGGCAGTTATGCCGATGACTATTCTCTGGTCTTTTTATTCAATATGAACGATCATCTTTCTAAATAAAACTCAAAACGGTCGCCGACATATTGGGTACGTACGTATTCAAATGGCGTGCCATCTTCAAAGTAAGAAATCTGTCTTAAACGTAAAACGGCATCTCCTCGCTTGACCTCTAAATATTCAGCAATTTTTTCTGAAGCTAAGACTGCTGAAATTGTTTGTTTCGCCGCACCGATCTTGTTCCCTCTTTTTTCTTCGAGTGTTCGATACAGTGACTCCGTAATTTCTGCTTTGCTGTATCCGTCGATGATTTTTTGCGGAATACTCGCAATCTCAAAACAAATAGGGATATCATCAGCAAAACGAATACGTTCCATTCGTAAGATGGTATCATCTTTTTTTAGTTGCAATTTCTCCATTTCACTCGAACTCGGTGACGTGAGAAAATAAGAAATCGTTCGACTGGATGGCACACGATTTTGTGATTCCATGATTTCGGTAAAACTGGTTGCACCAGACATTTTTTCTTGGACCTTTTCTCGTGCCACGTAGGTACCTGATCCAATTTTTCTTTCAAGGATTCCTTCGTCGGCTAGGTTTTGGATCGCTTGTCTTAAAGTCATTCGACTAACATTGAACTTGATGGCTAATTCTCTTTCTGAAGGAAGACGATCTCCGATTTTCCAGACGCCTTGCTCGATTTCACTTTTGATTTGATCGTGAATTTGTATATATACCGGTAATTGATTCGACATAACATCTACCCGTCCTTTCATTTCTATTTTATTATAACTGGTATATACCTAATTCTCAACAAAAAAGAGCCCACCATGCTGTTCATTCCACTGCCTTACCCTCTGACACAATAACCTTTAGAAAGATTCTTTTTTATCTTAGCTCTTGTTCAATGAGTACTTAAAGTAACAAGTATGCCTATTCTTACTCGTAAATGATAAAATCAAAAAGGCTTTCTTGCTAAACTCAACCGACAAATTATGGATTCAATGTTTTCATGGCCGTTGCCATCATCAAACGGATGCGATTCAATTGATTGACTACGGAAGCACCTGGATCATAATCGATTGCAGTAATGTTGGCTTTTGGGTAACGATGACGCAGCTCTTTGAATACCCCTTTTCCAACGACATGATTTGGTAGACAGCCAAATGGTTGCATGCAAACGATATTAGGGACATCATTCTCTAACAATTCAATCATCTCACCGGTTAAAAACCAGCCTTCACCGGTCTGATTGCCAATTGATAGAATCTGGCTTGCTTCATCTGCTAATTGATGAATTGGTGTTATTCCATCAAAACGTTGTGATTTCCTTAAGGCTTTATCCATTGGCTTTACAACATATTCAATCAAGCGGATAAGAAATTGTGCGACCCATTTACTTTTTTTTGAATGACCTAAGTGTTCGTATTTCCAGATTTGGTTGTATATCGAATAATTCATAAACCCCATGATATCAGGAACAACGACTTCAGCGCCTTCTTCTTCTAATAATCGGACGATATCATTATTGGCCGTAGGTGAATACTTGACTAGAATCTCTCCAACAATTCCTACTTTAGGTTTCCTTTGATTCGTTAGCGGAACCGTGTCAAAATCATGGATGATTTTCGCCATATTTCGGTTGAAGTTTGTCAAAGAACCATTTTTGACATTGCGTTCCACTCGTTCAAGCCATTGATGGTGCATTTCATCAATCGCGCCTTTTTCTATCTCATATGGTCGAGTACGGTAAATGACCCGTTCAAAAAGATCACCATATAAAAAAGCAACCGCTAAACGTTTCAATAATGGCAATGTGAACGTAAAACCAGGAGAAGATTCTACCCCTTGATTGCCGAAAGACACAGAAACTACGGGTATCTGTGGGAAGCCAGCTTCATCAAGCGCCTTTCGAAGCAGTGGGATATAATTAGTCGCTCGGCATCCACCTCCCGTTTGGGTCATCATCACACTGGTATGATTTAAGTCATATGTGCCACTTTCCAATGCCTCGACTATTTGCCCGATCGAGATGATTGCTGGATAACACGCGTCATTATTGACGTACTTTAACCCGACATCAATGGCACTTCCACTGTTTCTTGGCAAACAAACAACTTGATATCCTGAGGCTTTTAAAGCAACATCAACTAAACCAGATTGATGGATAGGACTCAACATTGGCAATAACAAGGTATGTGTTTTCTTCATTTCTTTGGTAAAGGTGATTTTATCTGGTGTATGAAATTGTTTCGTTGGGCGAAATTGTTGTTTGGTTCGTGCATTGACTGCCGCTTTTAATGAGCGCAAGCGTATCCTGATAGCACCTAAATTTGCGCCTTCATCGATTTTTAGTACAGTGTATAACTTGCCATATTGCGCCATGATTTCTTCCACTTGATCAGTTGTCACCGCATCGATACCACACCCGAAAGAGTTTAATTGAACTAGTTCTAACTCCTTAGATTTTGCGACGACTCGGGCAGCAGCATATAATCTTGATTGATAGACCCATTGATTCACTACTCGTAATTGCCCCACATCTCCTAGATGAGCGATGCTATCTTCTGTCAACACATGGAAGCCTTCTTGTGTGATTAATTCTGCAATCCCATGGTTGATTTCCGGATCTAGATGGTAAGGTCGACCTGCAAGGACGATGCCACGTTCATTATTCTGATGTAGCATCCTTAAGGTTTCTTCTCCTTTTTGTTGGATCTCTTTTTTAAAATCAGCTAATGCTTCATATCCTTGGTGTAAAGCTTCTTTTATTTGATCTTCTGAAAACCCATAGTCAGAAAATGTTTGGTGTAACGTCTTTGCCACTGATGCTTCGTTCGCTAGATTCAAAAACGGCTGACGGTAATCGATCCGTCCTTCCCGAATCGCATCAACATTGTTTTTAATGACATCTGGATAACTTTGAACGATGGGACAATTAAAATGATTGTCCGCTTGGTTATTCTCTTTCTGCTCAAAGATCACGCCAGGATAAAAAATGCAGGAAACACCAGCATCGATCAGTGACTGGATATGGCCATGCACCAGCTTCGCTGGATAACAGACGGTATCACTTGAAATCGTGTCGATCCCTTGTTCGTAGATTTCCTTACTCGATCGAGGGGATAAGACTACTCGAAAACCTAAAGAACGAAAGAAAGTCTGCCAAAGTGGAAAGTTTTCATACATATTCAATACTCTTGGAATCCCGATTTCACCGTTGACAGCTTCTGTTTTTCGTAATGGGCGGTAACGGAATAATTGCCGAGATTTTTCAGCCACTAAATTGATTTTCTTATCGGCTTTTTTGATTTTGATCTGCGCCCCACGTTCACAACGATTACCAGAAATCAGTTTCCGACCATCAGAAAATAAAGTGACCGTCAACAGGCAATTGTTCTCACACAACCCACAGTGCGTCAGTTCTTTTTCTGTCGTCAGCTGAGACAATTCTTCGAAGGAGAGTAGTTCACTTATTTCCCCTTTTTGATATTCTTCCAGAGCAATCAAAGAAGCGCCATATGCACCCATCAATCCTGAGATAGAAGGACGAACAACTTCTCTTCCACTGATTTTTTCAAATGCTCGCAAGACTGCATCGTTGTAAAAGGTTCCACCTTGACACACGATCTTATTGCCTAGATCTTCTGGTTTTCTGATTTTGATTACTTTGTAGATCGCATTTTTGATCACAGAATAAGATAAACCAGCCGAGATGTCTCCAACAGAAGCACCTTCTTTTTGGACTTGCTTGACCTTTGAATTCATGAAGACCGTACACCTGGAACCTAAGTCCACAGGGTTCTTGGCTGAAATAGCAGCAACCGCAAAATCTTGGATTCCATAACCTAATGACTTAGCAAATGTTTCGATAAATGAACCACAACCTGAAGAACAGGCTTCGTTCAATTGAATCGAGGACAATGCACCGTCCTTGATCGTCATTGCCTTCATGTCTTGTCCGCCAATATCTAAAATAAAATCGACACCTGGTTGAAAAAAATTTGCTGCTTTATAATGCGCCATCGTTTCGACTTCGCCAATATCGATTTTCAACGCACTCTTGATCAACGCTTCACCATAGCCAGTCACTACCGCTTTACCGATAAAGCAGTCTTTGGGCATTTGCTGATACATATTTTTCAATACGTTGATGGTTGTTTCTAAAGGCTGTCCTTCATTGTTTCCATAAAATGAGAATAATAGCTCTCCTGATTGATTGATCAAGGTGACTTTCGTCGTCGTTGAACCAGCATCAATACCTAGAAAAGCCACCCCCTGATGGGTAGCTAGAGCGCATTCTTGCACCTTCGCTTTTTCGTGTCGGCTGCGAAAATCAGCTAACTCTTGATCGTTCTGAAAAAGTGGCGCTAAAGAACGAGAATGATGAAGCAACTCTTGTTCTTGGCTTTCCAATTTCTGGATTAATTCACCGAGTGTCTTTTCCTTTGAAGCTTTTGCGTGATAAGCTGCCCCTAATGCCACGAATAGTTGCGGATTTTCTGGAAAAACCACTTCTTCTGTCGATAAGCCAAGGGTTTCAATAAAGCGTTGGCGCAATTCGGACATAAAGTAAAGTGGGCCACCTAAAAAGGCGACCTTTCCTTTGATCTTTCTTCCTGCTGCTAAACCAGCGATCGTTTGATTGACGACGGCTTGAAAAATACTAGCAGCAATATCGGCTTTCGCCGCTCCTTCGTTGATCAGTGGTTGTACATCCGTTTTAGCGAATACACCACAGCGAGAGGCAATTGGATAAAGCTGTTGATACGCTTTGGCTAGTTCATTCAACCCATTTGCATCGGTTTTCAATAGTGCTGCCATCTGATCAATAAATGCGCCTGTCCCTCCCGCGCAGCTACCGTTCATTCGTTGTTCTAAAGAAGAACCAAAAAAGGTGATTTTGGCATCTTCTCCTCCTAATTCAATCGCTACATCTGTTTCGGGAATCCTTTCTTCGATCGTTTTTGTACATGCAATCACTTCTTGGATAAAAGGCAATTGTAGATGTTCCGCTAATCCCATCCCGCCAGAACCAGTGATTGCAAAAGCAATCGCCTGATCTTGTAAAGTTGTTTTGGCTTCTTCTAATATGTTGATGGTTGCTTTTCTGATATCTGCATAATGTCGTTCGTATTTAGCAAAAAGAGTTTCGCCATGGTTATCAAGAATCACTAATTTGACTGTCGTTGAACCTACATCGATACCTCCGTACATTTTCATCGTCTCGCCACCTTCTTAAAAAGACGCTTTGTTGAACATTGAACAAAGCGTCTGTTATACTACATATATCTATTCTAAAACGATTTAGAGCGATTGCAATAAGCAATAATTGTCAGTTTGTGAGATAAACAACAATCGTGAGCGATTTGTCGACCAAAAGTAAGGAGATTTTTATGATGAAGAAAAACGATCTTCGAGTGAAACGTACCAACAAAATGATTATTGAAGCGTTCTTACGTTTACTAGAAACAAAAAGTATGGAGCGAATCACGATCCAAGAAATCGCCGATGAAGCAATGATCAATCGTGCGACTTTTTATGCACATTTCAAAGACAAACAAGATCTTTATGAGCATTTATTCCATATCGCTATCCAGACATTTACCTCGATCTTAGATTTGGAACCCTTGATGGAAGGTAATAAATTGAAGCTGAAACGGGTCAACCGTGCCTTAACTCAAATTTACCAATTGGTTGCTGAGAACAAAGCTATATTTATTACGACTTTGGACGGCACTTCGATCGAATTTTTCAGGAAAAAATTGAAAATTTTCTTATCTGAAAAATACGCAACTATTTTTGATCGTCTAAAAATCACAGAGAACGAACTAGAAGTACCTATCGATTTTATCACAGAATACATAACTGCCATTTTTACCGGTACTTTACATTGGTGGGTCACCAGCGATACCGAGATGACACCAAAGCAATTAGCTACTTTAGTCATCAAATTAGTGGGAAATGGTCACTTGACCGTCTTAGGGATCGAGATTGAAAAATAACAAAAGCTCTGAAGAACACAAGATTATGTGAACTTCAGAGCTTTTGTTATTCTTAACGATTTTTAGACAACCATTTTTTAGTATGATTCGTTGGACGTTTCGCTTTGATTTGGACAAATTTTTCTGATTTTTTCGGTACATGGATCTCTACATTGTACTTCTCCGATTTGATCATATCGTAAATTTTTTCTGCTGTTTCATCTACTTTTTGTTTCCACTTCATTTGTGCCGCCTCCTTTTTTTCTTCTTATATCTACTCTAGCCTATAATAGCAAAATCAGCAAGAAACAAGGTGTTTTACACAAAAAAAAGAGTGATCTTCAACTGATCACTCTAGGAACTGGGGTAGCTGGATTCGAACCAACGCATGAGGGAGTCAAAGTCCCTTGCCTTACCGCTTGGCTATACCCCAATGAAATGGAGGAGAGTGGATTCGAACCACTGAACCCTAAGGAACGGATTTACAGTCCGTCGCGTTTAGCCACTTCGCTACTCCTCCGAAAGGTTTGTATCAACCTGACTTAGTTATAATACCTAATTTTCCAAGTGATTGCAACCCTTTATTGAAAATTTTTTTGATATTTTTTTATTCGTGTAAATTCCAATGACGAATCACTGTTTCTATCGCATTTTCAAGACTTTTTTCTTTGCCAAAGTCTTCTTCTCCCAAGAAAATCTCAAATTCTTTTGGTCCATACGCTAAAATTTCACCGATCATTTTTTTACCAATAAATAACTGCGTTACATCATATGTGTTCCCTTTGATCGTTTTTTTGATCTCTTCGGTACGCACTTCAATATCTTTATTCTTTTTTGACATTATTTCCCACCTCCTCAATAGTTTATCACATTTAACGGCAGAAAACATTCACTGTGTGTCTTCTATTTGATAATTTATTTTCCTGCTTCTTGTTGCGCTAGATAATTTGCGGCTGCCCCTATCAGGTTCGCATCATTGCGATACTCACACAAGGTGATCAATGGATCAAAATCATTCAACCCAAAATGACTCGTCAATTTTTTCATCCGTTGATTGATTTCTGTCAGTAATCCCTCTTTTGCAGAAATTCCACCACCCAATACGATCACTTCTGGATCAAATGAAAATTGAATACTAAATAACCCTTTTGTTAAATAATCATAAAAAGATTCAACTTCTTCTTGTGCGAGAGGATCGCCATTTTCTGCTAATTCAAAGACTTCTTTTCCACTAAAGGTATTTTTATCTAATCCTTTGCGTTCACAGTATCGCCACGCCATTTGGACTGCCGTTCCTAATGTACTGAATGTATGCTCCCCATTAAGAAACATCAAGCCAAATTCTCCGCCATAAAGATGAGCGCCTTTATTCAATTCACCATTAGTGAACATCGCACCACCCACGCCTGTACCAATCACTACAAAAGCAACATTTTGATAGCCACGAGCAGCACCTTCATAAAACTCAGCCATTCCCGCGCAATTCGCATCATTTTCCATAGCGACTGGCAGACCAAACAATTCCTCTAATTCAGTATAAATATCAAACCCATGGATATAAGGAATCGCGCTGATGCCTTCAATCACTTGTCGTTGGCTATTCACAACACCTGGTGCACTAAAGGCAACCCCATTGATTGCTACTTCTTGTGATAATTGTTGGAATACCGATGATAATTGCGCTTTCATTTCTATCCATGTAGCTGGTGTTGTGAACTGACCTTTATGTGTTAGTGTTTCTAGTTCCCAATAACCATATTTGACAGCTGAACCGCCAAAATCGAATGCTAAAATCCCCATAATTATTTGTTCCTCCTCAATAGTTTTTCAACAATATTTTTATTATAAAACGCTTTCGTTCCATCCTATAATTCTTTGGCTAAGGTTACTTGATCTCTAAGAAGTATCCCCTCTTCATAGATTGGTTCTGCGTAATTATTGATAAAGTAATCCTTTTCTCTCGATACTTCTTTAAAGCCTTTTTTCTGATAAAGATGTAACGCTGGATTCGTAATACTTCCTGTACGGATCAATATTTTTGTTGGTTGTTTGCATTCTTTGCTCAACTCTTCAAGTGCATGATCAATCAGCTTGCCACCGATTCCTCTTCCTTGATGTGCAGCAGCAACAGAAACATTCATGATCTCACATTCCGTTTCTCTGATTACATAAACAAGCACACCGATCACTTCATCATGCTCTTTCCAGATAAACCCATCGCCATTGGTCACATAAGCGATCACTTTGTCTTTATCAGGATCGGCTTCTAATAATAACGCCCATGGTAAGTCACTTTTGTTCAATTGTTGAAACATCGCTTTCTCCTATCTGATAAAAATCAATGACTCTATTTTTTGTATTTTTTATAGTCTGGCATCGATTGATCTTCTTTATTACGCGTCAAACGAAAGTGACGAGGCACATAATCGATACCGCCTTTCACAAATGGATGGCAACGAAAGATGCGTGCTGTTCCCATTAGGGTTCCTTTGAGCGCACCATGTACTTGGATGGCTTGGATCATGTAATTGGAACAAGTTGGATAATACCGACAACTTGGTGGGAACGCAGGTGAAATAAATCGCTGGTATCCGCGAACTAAATAAATCAAAAATTTTTTCATGTTTTCATCTCCATATAAAAAAAGGATTGGTCATACATCCACTTACCATCCCCTATAACCGGATAAACGGTGTTCTAAAAGCAACTCCTACAGAAATAAGCGCCAAAACCCAAAAATATGAAAAGCTATTTTCGGATTTTGGCGCTTATTTCTCGGAGCTGTACGCTTTTGCCACAACCTCTTCTTCTCTTATCTGTTACCTAGTGTACACACTTAACTAAAGAAATCGAAGATATGCAACCATAAGCTCGGTTGAAAGACCTTGAATGGACTTCCACCGCCAATCAAACCATATCCGATCATTGTTCCAATGATGAATAATAGGAGTACAAGTAAAATGACAGCTAAAATTTTTACCAAACTTATCAAAATATAGCGTGGACTCGTCATCTCTCGTCACATCCTTAAGCGATTGTTTGTGGTGTTTTTTCGACTGGTGTTTCTTCTACATTTACACGTTCCACATCTGCACCTAATTGTTGCAATTTAATATGGAAATTATAATAGCCACGATCTAAATATTTTAGGTTACGAACGCGTGTGATTCCATTTGCTTTCAAACCAGCTAATACGAGCGCTGCTGCTGCTCTTAGATCTGTTGCATAGACTTCAGCACCTTGTAATTCGTGATTACCATCCATGATTGCAATGTTGCCATCGATTTTTACATGTGCATTCATTCTGCGCATTTCTTCAAGATGTTGGAAACGGTTCTCAAAGACTGTTTCGGTCACAACACTTGTACCTTCTGCAACCAACTGGATAGCAGTCATTTGTGCTTGCATATCCGTTGGGAAACCAGGATGTGGCATCGTTTTTACATCTGTTGGTAAAATATGTTTTGGTCCGATGACACGAACGCCACCGTCTTCTTCAGTGATCGTTGCACCCATTTCGATCAATTTAGAGATCAATGGACGATTATGCTCAGAAATCGCATCAGCGATCAATAGATTGCCTTCAGTCATCGCTGCTGCTACCATGAAAGTACCGGCTTCGATACGGTCTTGGACGATTGAATGGTTGACTGCATGCAAATGATCAACGCCTTCGATACGCATCGTTTCTGTACCAGCGCCATAAACATTCGCACCCATTTTATTTAAGATATTCGCTAAATCAACGATTTCAGGTTCACGTGCGACGTTTTCAATGATCGTCGTGCCTTTTGCTTTGACAGCAGCCATCATGATGTTTTGTGTCGCACCAACACTTGGAAAATCTAAATAGATCGTATTTCCGATCAGTTGATCGGCGATTGCTTCGATATAACCATTCTTTTGAATGATTTTTGCACCCAAGGCTTGAAAACCTTTTAGGTGTAAATCGATCGGACGTTTTCCAATCGCACATCCACCAGGCATTGCAACTTTTGCATGACCATTTCTAGCCAATAATGGTCCCATCACAACGATTGACGCACGCATTTGGCTTACGTATTCATAAGGTGCTTCAATTTCTAATTCTCTCGATGCATCAAGTGTCACACGATTATTCTCTTCATCAAACGCTACATCTACGTTCAAATGACGGATCACTTGATTCATAGTGAACACGTCAGAAAGAATTGGCACATTATCTAAAACGGTCGTTCCTTCTTCAGCCAATAAACTTGCGGCTAAAATCGGCAATACCGCATTCTTTGCTCCTTCGATCTTTACTGTTCCTTTTAATTGATTGCCACCTTTTACGATGATCTCTTCCATGTTGTTCCCCCCAAAAAAATCCGTTGAGTATACATTCGCTCAAAATCTTTTTTATTATATCACTTCTTGTTTTAAAATAGTACCTTTTTTTAAAATTATAGGCTGACGAAAAGATTTCGACATAGCGCAATGATCTCTAAGAAAAAACTGCTCGCTGTATACCCTAAAAAAATTGAAAAAAGGACAATTGCCATTCTAATTTGTGTCGTATGCATTGAACGAAAAAAAGCGTCAACGCGTAAAGAACGCAAAGACCAAAAGGCTAAGTAAATAAATGCCAAATGACTAACGATCCGAATGATTGCATCAATACCATATACTTGCATCATTACGCCCTTTCTAACAAATGTTTTTGATAACTAACACACTGATGATACCATAAATTTTATAAAAGTAGAAATTATTGGTTGTAAAAATGATAAATCTCTGTAATTTTCTTGACAAACTCTGAAAAATGGATGAAAAATATCATTTCTTTCCACTAAAAAAATAATTTTTATTCTGACATCGAATGAATATTAATGAAGAGACGCTTCGTTAACGGAAAAAATCTCAAACGTTTTAACATAGTATACTAAATCTGTGACCGTATACGTTAAAGGGTACGCTTAGTTGAAGAATCTCATTTTAGCTTCACTTGGTTATTCTGACAGAGGTTGTGACAGAAGCGATCAGCACTGAATTGTTGCTTCTGGAACACCGTTTATTCGATGACCTACCGTATCATCACTGTTGACCGTTTATAAAAAAAAGAGATCAGGAAACACACGTGGCTGCATTAGCACCCATAAGTGTTTGTCCTGATCTCTTCTTTTTGGAGTGGTTCTCCCTCCATAATTCAATTACTTGTTAATTATAGTAATCACTTATGTTTTGATACATTGATACGGTTCACTGCTCGGTGTAACGCAACAGTTGCCCGTTTCAGTTCATTCTTATCTTCTTTTTGTTTGGCTTCTTCGATTTGGCGTTCAGCACGTTGTTTTGCACGTTCTGCTCGAGTGACGTCGATATCTCGTTCACGTTCCGCACTATCTGCGACAATTGAAACTAAGTTATCGCGAACTTCCATGATGCCGCCGTTCACAGCGATCCAGTCAACGTGTGTATCTGAATCTGTCCGCTTCACACGAACTTCATCGATTGTTAAAGGCACGATGATGGGTGCATGCTGTGGTAAAATACCAAGTTCGCCAGCAGTAGTTCGTGCAACAACGATTGCCGCATGGTGATCATAAACTAAACCATCGGGAGTAACCACATTTACAGTTAAATATTGATCCATGGGGCACCCCTTTCTAGTAGCCTAGTTTTTTCGCTTTTTCGACAACGTCTTCGATTCGGCCGACACTGCGGAATGCTTCTTCAGGAAGGTCGTCGTATTTACCTTCAAGAATCTCACGGAAGCCTTTGACAGTTTCTTCAACTGGTACGTAAGAACCTGGAAGACCTGTGAATTGTTCAGCTACATTGAAGTTTTGTGATAAGAAGAATTGGATTCGACGAGCGCGTGAAACCAATATTTTTTCTTGATCTGATAATTCATCCATCCCTAAAATAGCGATGATGTCTTGCAATTCACGGTAACGTTGTAATACGTGTTGTACTTCAGTCGCTACTTTGTAGTGTTCTTCTCCTACGATTTCAGGAGATAACGCACTTGATGAAGAAGCAAGTGGGTCAACGGCTGGATAGATCCCTTGTTCGGTCAATTTACGTTCCAAGTTTGTCGTTGCATCTAAATGGGCAAATGTCGTTGCTGGCGCTGGGTCAGTATAGTCATCCGCTGGCACGTAGATTGCTTGGATCGAAGTGATCGAACCTTTTTTCGTTGAAGTGATCCGTTCTTGGAGTTGTCCCATTTCAGTCGCTAAGGTTGGTTGATAACCAACCGCTGATGGCATACGTCCTAGTAAGGCAGATACTTCTGAACCTGCTTGGGTGAAACGGAAAATATTATCAATAAATAAGAGCACGTCTTGTCCTTCGACATCACGGAAATATTCCGCAATCGTCAATCCAGTTAGTGCGACACGCATACGAGCACCTGGTGGCTCATTCATTTGTCCAAACACCATCGCTGTTTTTTCGATTACGCCTGAATCTTTCATTTCGTAATACAGATCGTTTCCTTCACGGGTACGTTCCCCTACACCGGTAAACACTGAGATTCCCCCATGTTCTTGGGCGATATTATGGATCAATTCTTGGATCAGTACGGTTTTACCAACACCGGCACCCCCAAACAATCCAACTTTCCCACCTTTTAAATAAGGTGCTAATAAGTCAATGACTTTGATCCCAGTTTCAAGAATCTCTGTACTTGTGCTTAATTCATCAAAATTTGGTGCTTTCTTGTGGATCTCGCTTCTTTGGGCATCCTCTGGAAATGGTGCTTCCAAATCGATTGTTTCACCTAACACGTTGAACACACGACCTAATGTTTCTGTTCCAACTGGTACAGAGATCGCTTTGCTTGTGTCGATGACTTCCATTCCACGTTGTAGTCCATCCGTCGATTCCATTGCGATCGTACGGATCACACCGTCACCTAATTCTAATGCTGCTTCAAGAACAACTTTTGATTTTTGCTCATCATTTTTATAAACAACTAATGCGTTGTTGATATCTGGTAAGGATTGGTCTAAAGAAAATTCCACGTCGACAACGGGACCGATTACTTGAACAATCTTGCCTGAACTCATCTTTTTTCCTCCAATCTCCTTGCTATTCTAGTGCCGATGCTCCGGCAACAATTTCGGTAATTTCTTGGGTGATCGCCCCTTGTCTTGCACGGTTATAAGAAACCGTCAGATCATCGATGATGTTCGCAGCATTATCTGTTGCGGTTTTCATTGCAGTCATTCCCGCGGCATGTTCTGCCGTTTTCGCATCGACGATCGCACCATAAATCAAACTTTCGGCATATTGCGGCAACAGTTGAGTCAAGATTTCTTCTTTTGAAGGTTCAAAAATATATTCTTGCTCAAAGCTTTTCGCTTCTCCCGGATCTAAATCTGAAATAGGTAACATTTTTTCTACACGAAATTGACTAGTCAATGAATTGATATGATGGTTATAACATACATACAATTCGTCAAATACTTCATTTTGATACATGGTCGTTGCCATGTTCACGATTTTACGAACTTCATCAAAGCTAGGTTGATCAGACAAATTGCGCAGTTCATACGCTAAGTTGATGTCACGAGCTTTAAAGAAATCCGCTCCGGTACCACCAATGGCGATCATGACATATTCATCTGGTGATTGATGGTCTTCTTCCAAGATGGACATGGTCTGTTTCAATATGGAACTATTGTAGCCACCGACTAACCCACCATCAGCTGTGATCACGATATAACCGGTTTTTTTAACTGGTCGACTGATCAGCATACTATTATAATTGACATCCCCTCTTGGATTAGCCGAAGCAATGTCAGTTAATTGTGTTGCTGTTAGATGCGTAACGATTTCTCTCACCTTATTGGCATAAATCTGGAACTTCTGTGAAGAAGCTTCAGATTTTGTCAATTTAGAGGCTGAGACCATTTGCATGGCACGAGTGATTTGGCTCGTTTTTTTCGTTGACGCGATTCGTGTCTTGATTTCATTTAATGAAGCGCCCATTCATCTCACCTCACTATGCATTTTGAATGGATTTCAATTTGTCTTCTGTTGAAGAATTATTTCCTTTTGTTGCCATAAAGATATCTTTGTACTCTTGAATTGCTTGGTTCAACGCTTCTTCTTCAGGAAGATCTTTCGTTGTACGGATCGTTTCAAAGAGATCTGCATGATTTGTCTCAAGATATTCAAATAACTCATGTTCAAAATCTAAGATGCTATCTACAGGGATACTGTCTAAGTAACCGTGTGTCAATGCATATAAGATGACTACTTGTTTTTCCACTGCAAGAGGTGCATGTAATTTTTGCTTCAAGATTTCTACTGTACGACGACCACGATTCAATTTCGCTTGTGTCGCCGCATCTAAATCAGAACCAAATTGGGTAAATGCTTCTAACTCACGGTAACTTGCTAAGTCTAGACGCAATGTTCCGGCAACTTTTTTCATTGCTTTGATCTGTGCTGAACCACCAACACGAGAAACTGATAACCCTGCATCTACGGCTGGACGAGTTCCCGCATAGAACAAATCACTTTCTAAGAAGATTTGTCCATCAGTGATCGAAATGACGTTTGTTGGAATATAAGCAGAGATATCCCCAGCTTGTGTTTCAACAAATGGTAAAGCAGTCATTGACCCTCCACCTAGATCATCACTTAATTTTGCTGCACGTTCTAATAAACGTGAGTGCAAGTAGAAAACATCCCCTGGATAGGCTTCGCGGCCTGGTGGGCGACGAAGTAATAAAGAAAGCTCACGATAGGCAACAGCTTGTTTAGATAGATCATCAAAAATGATCAATACATGTTTGCCGTTATACATGAATTCTTCACCCATAGCTGTTCCAGCATAAGGTGCGATGTATAGCAATGGTGCAGGTTGAGAAGCTCCCGCATTGACTACGATCGTATAATCCATTGCGCCATATTTTTTCAATGTTTCTACTTGTGTACGTACCGTTGAATCTTTTTGTCCAATGGCTACATAGATACAAATCATATCTTGACCTTTTTGGTTGATGATCGTATCGATTGCAATCGATGTTTTCCCTGTTTTACGGTCACCGATAACTAATTCACGTTGTCCACGTCCGATCGGTACTAACGCATCGATCGCTTTCAACCCTGTTTGCATTGGTTCGTTGACTGATTTACGTTGCATAACACCAGGTGCCATCGCTTCAACTGGACGTGTTTTGTCCGTTACGATTTCTCCTAGCCCGTCAATGGGTTGTCCTAATGGATTGACGACACGTCCGATCATTGCGTCCCCTACAGGTACTTCCATGATCTTTCCTGTGCGTTTTACTTTATCCCCTTCACGAATGGATTCAAAATCTCCTAAGATAATGATTCCGACATCATTTGATTCCAAGTTTTGTGCCATACCATATGAACCGTTCGAAAATTCAAGTAGTTCACCACTCATGGCATTTTCAAGTCCATGCGCACGTGCGATTCCGTCACCAACATAAGTGACTGTACCGATTTCTTCGACTGAAAGCACGTTTTCATAATGTTCAATTTGTTCTTTAATCAAGGCACTAATTTCTTCTGCTTTGATAGCCATTCGATTCACCTACCTCTTTGTACTATCTATTTAATTGATTACGCAATTTTTCCAACTGCGTCCGAATGCTTCCGTCGATCACTTGATGATCTGCTTCTACAATTGCCCCACCAATGATCGTAGAATCAACTTGTTGCTTCAATTCGACCGTTTGATAGTTCATTGTTTTAGCGACATTTTCTTCAAGTCTAGTCAATTGTTCCGCTGAAAGTGGGACTGCTGTAGTCACACTTCCTAGTAACAAACCATTATTTTCATTGTAACGATGTTCATATTCGTCGATCATCAAAGGTAGATCGTTCATCCGATTGTACATGAACACGACTTCTAAAAAGTTTTTTACGATTCCTTGATAACCACTGACTAATTTGTCCATGATCAATCGCTTTTCATGCGGTTCCAACCGAACATCACTAAGGATACTCCCTAATTCAGGAACATCCGCATAGATTTTACGTAGACTAAGAAGTTCTTGGTAAATTTCTTCTGTATTATTTGAATCGATCGCCAGTTCAAATAATGCTTTTCCGTAACGTCTACCTACTGTATATTTATCTAGTTTCATTTGACGAACCTAGACCTTCGATATATTGATTGATTAAAGATTCGTGCATTTCTGGAGATAATTCTTTATTCAAGATTTTTTCCGCGATTTGAAGAGAAAGTTCAGCTACATCGTCTTTCACTGAGTTCAATGCCGTATCACGTTCCATCGTGATATCCGATTGGGCTTTACTTTTTAGACGAGCAACTTCTTCTTGCGTCTCCTTCAAAATATTTTGGCGGCTTAATTCTCCACTTTCTTTCGCATGTTTGATGATATCCGCAGCATCAGAGCGAGAAGCCAACAATTGTTGCTCACGTTCTTGTTCTAATTTTGCTGATTTGATGCGAGATTGTTCTGCAGAATCTAAATCATTGGCGATCTTATCTTCACGTTTTTTCAAAATATCGCTGATCGGTCCCCACGCAAAGTGTTTTAATAGGACCATTAATATCAAAAATGAGCCGCTGACAACGATGATATTACCTAACATCGGATTGCCAACTTCTGCAATTGCCAATTGATTCAGCATAGGTTAGCCTTCCTTTCTCTGAGAATCCAGTTTTCTTAGATTGCGTATTTAATAAAATAATAGATAGCTTTTTTGACTATCGCGCAACCTGAGCATTTTTATTACACACCAAAAACTAGGATCAAGGCGATAACAACACCTAGAATAGGAACGGCTTCGACTAAGGCTACCCCAATAAACATCGTTGTACGTAATTGACCTGACATTTCAGGTTGGCGTGCCATTGATTCGATTGTTTTAGAAATTACTTGACCATTACCGTAACCAGCTCCGATAGCTGCCCCTAAGATTGCGATTGCTGCTGCGATATAATTCATAATTTACTTCCTCCTAAAATAGTTTAAATAGTAATTAAATCTAGTTGTTTTACTCTTCTACTTCGATTTTGTGACTCATATATACCATTGATAAAGTGACAAAGACAAATGCTTGGATGCTTCCGATAAATAATGAGAACGCGATCCAAACCATCTCTAACGGAATTGCTAAAGGCAATGAGAACCAGCCTAAACTTGTCATCATTTTTGCGATTAAAGTTAGCAATACTTCTCCCGCATAAATATTCCCATAAAGACGTAAAGCAAGTGTTAACAAGTTTGTGAACTCTTCGATCACCTTCATTGGAAACATAAAACTATAAGGTTTTAGGAACGAGTTGACAAAGTAACCTTTGAAACCGAGCTTCTTCACCCCGAATAGATGAGTAAGTGTGATCATAATAAATGCCAATGTTAAAGTTACAAACGGGTCTGCTGTCGGACTTTTCCAAAGTGTCGTTTCGCTAGGTAAGACGATTTTTGTAACTAAACCGATATTGTTCGCAACAAAAACGAAGAGAAACAAGGTAAATGCCAATAAATGAAAATTATTCAATTCTTTTCTAGGCACATTATCTGTAACGATCCCTCGTGTAAAATCAATGACCCATTCAAGTGCATTTTGCTTTCCAGTTGGCTTCATCTTTAGATTTCTTGTAAAGAAGTAAACTAAAAAGAAAACGATCAAACAAGTTAACAACACCATCAAACAAACAGTCCCATCAAACCAAACCGGTCCAATGTGGAACGTTAGCGAGCGTTCATCCAATCCATTTCACCTCTTTTCCCCGAATTTCACATAAAATCAATTTCATGTGTGTATCTGGTTTTTCTTTATCGGTTTCTAACCAAACGGTATCATACCACCACGAAATAGAAATTTCAAAGGATTTTCATGAAAATTAGACACTTTTTTATTTCAGTCTAAAAATCAGCAAAAACATGGATGATATGATGCCTGGAAACTCAGAAAAAACCTGTGATAATCATGTTTCATCAGATTAAATGCTAACAAATTTTATCATTAAGTAAATCTAAAAGCACCGAATATGCGAAAAAGGATAATGAAATTATCTAGAGAAATTTTTTAATGTACGATCAATTTGTCGATCCACATCTTTTCGCTTCAGATCTTCTCGCTTATCATACGATTTTTTCCCTTTGGCCAATCCGATCAAGACTTTCGCATAGCCATTTCGGATATAGACTTTCAAAGGAACAATCGTGATTCCGGTATTTTTTGTTTCATTCAATAAACGCGCAATTTGCTTTTTATGCAATAACAACTTTCTAGTTCTTAGTGGATCATGATTAAAGATATTCCCTTGTTCATAAGGGCTGACATGGACATTATGCAAAAAAGCTTCGCCGTTTCTCACACGAACAAATCCATCTTTTAAGTTGATACGACTATTGCGAATAGATTTGATCTCTGTACCTTGTAAAACCATTCCTGCTTCCATTGTGTCGATGATCGAATAATCATGGCGAGCTTTTTTATTTTGCGCAATCAGTTTTCCCTCGCCTTTTGGCATTGGACATTCCCCCAATTCATTTCCATTTTTTATTTATTTTTTCTTTTTCTTCTTGGTGACGCCTTTGTAAAAAGGTTTTTTCCCTTTTTTCCCATTTTCTTTTTTTGGACCATATTTACTATCGGCTTTTTTCGGACGTTTTTTCTTGTCCGTTTGCCGTCCATTTGAATGTTTTGAAGAACCTCTATTTGCTTCTTTTCTTCTTCCTTTTGGCGCTTCCAGCGGTGCCAATTCCTCTGCGGAGACTAATTCGAAATCAACTGCTCGCTCAGTAGGATCAGCCTTGACTACTTTCACTCGTACTTTTTGTCCGATCTTGAATGTTAATCCTGTCCGCTCACCAACGAGCGCTAGATGGTTTTCAATGTAGTGGAAGTAATCTTGTTTCAATTCATTGATATGGATCAAACCTTCTACTGTATTTGGCAGTTCGATGAATAACCCGAATTTCACCACAGAGCTGATGATCCCATCAAATTCTTCTCCCACTTTATCCATCATAAACTCGGCTTTCTTCATTGAGTCCACTTCACGTTCTGTTTCAACTGCACGTCGCTCCATTTTCGAGCTATGATCGGCAATATCAGGCAGTGCATTTTCCCAATGCGTCTGATTGCTTTCACTTGGATCTTGACCATATGAACGAATTAAACGATGCACGATCAAGTCTGGATAACGACGGATCGGTGACGTGAAATGTGTATAGTACTCTGCTGCTAATCCGTAATGGCCAAAATTATCCTCAGAATAACGCGCTTGTTGCATACTTCTTAACAACATGGTATTGATCACTGCTGACTCCGGTTTTTCTTCAACATCTTCGATCACTTTTTGTAAGTCCTTAGGTGTGATCGTGCCCTTCGTTCCTTTGACTAAAATCCCTAAAGCAGATGCAAAATCAAAGAAGCGTTGCATTTTCTCTTCTTTTGGTTGCTCATGGATACGATAAATAAAAGGGAAATTCGCACGTGAATAATGTTCTGCCACCGTTTCATTGGCTGCCAACATAAAGGATTCGATCAAACGTTCTCCTACACCACGACTCCGCAAGAGGATATCTTGAGGGTGACCTTCTGGATCAACCATGATTTTGGCTTCACGATCTTCAAAAGAGATTGCACCACGACGAATACGCATCGTCTCTAAGATCTCATGCAACTCACCCATCGCTTGAAACATAGGAACCAATGAGTCATAGCGAGCCATAGTTTCTTCATCTTGCTCTTCTAAGATCTGATTGACTGCTGTGTAAGTCATTCGCTCTGTTGTTTGGATCACACTTGGAAAAATCTCATGAGAAATGATTTTCCCTGTTGGGTCGATCTCCATTTCACAACTCATTGTTAACCGCGGAACTTTAGGATTCAACGAACAAATCCCATTTGATAAACGTTGCGGGATCATCGGAATCACACGATCAGTCAAATACACACTTGTTCCCCGCTCATAGGCTTCACGATCTAATTGGCTACCTTCTGTCACATAGTATGAAACATCGGCAATGTGGACGCCTAAAAAGTAATTTCCATTATCTAACTTTCTAACTGTGACTGCATCATCTAAATCTTTGGCATCTTCGCCATCGATCGTCACGATCAACTGGTCACGTAGATCCCTGCGACCAATCAAATCTTTGTCGCTGATACTATCCGGTACAGCATCTGCTTCGCTTAATACATCATCCGGAAACTTGGTCGGTATCCCATTGGCTACGACAATCGATAAAATATCCATGCCAGGATCATTCTTATGACCAATGACTTGTTTGATGATTCCTTCTAAACTCGTTGCATAGCTTTTTTCTGGATAATGGGTCAACTCGATCAACACGATACTTCCGTCTACTGGACGAACGCCTTCTGCTGCGGCGTACACTTTGAATTGATTCATTTTTTTATCTTTTGGAATGACTACTCCATAAAGATCCGTTTCTGCCATTTCATCTTCTGTATAGGCGATGAACTCTCCGGCAATTTGTGTGGTTGCGCGTTGACGAATCTCAACGACCTTTCCTTCGGCTCCACGATCCGAAAAGGCATCCGCCGTTTTGACGATATCGATTGCAACAGTATCCCCGTCCATCGCATAGCCAGTCGCTTCTTTGGGGATATACACATCATCTTCTTCAGGATCGATTGTGACAAACCCAAATCCTCGCTCATTTGCGCGGAACGTTCCTTCAATCAAAATGGGTTGAAGTGGCAGTTTGATTTTTCCTTTTTTGGTAAATACGATACTTTGTTCTCTTTCCATCTGTGCGATAGTTTGCACTAGTAATTTAAAATCTTCGCTTTTTTGAAAGCCAAGACCTTCAGCGATTTCTTCCATCGAAAAACTTTTCTTACGACTGCTTTCAATAAAAAAAATGATTTTTTCTTTTAATGTTTCTTTTGTCATTATTATTCCTCATTCCAAGGTAAGTTCTCTAGAAAATCCAATACATCCTTTTCAAACACTTTTCTTGCTATTCCTACTGTGATCACATGCTTACTTTCTGGATACCAGTGTAAGGAAATGTCAGTATGCGCAAGTTTTTTTGCTGTCTCGTAGACACCATAAGGATCAATCATTTCATCTTGACCCGCTTGAGCCATGAATACTGGTTTTTGGATATCTGATAACTTACTTTCTGTTATTGCTGCTTGTTCTTGAATATCTGTTAATTGTTGCTGTACTCGTGGCCGAAAGCTTTCGACTTGTTGTTCGATCATCGACTCCGATTCACCGGCAATTTTCAAGATCTGGCGTACATAATTCTCAAAATTCTCCGGCACATGATTTTCTACTGGAGAAATTGGCGAACAAAAAAATCCGCCTCCTATCATCGGAAATTCTGATAATGCTCGGACTGCAAAAATCCCGCCCATCGATAATCCTAATACGGCGATGTCAGAAAATCCCTCATCGTAGAGAAACTGGATCGCTTGTTTCGTATCTTGCCACCACGTCTCAGCGTCCTGTTCTAAGATCTCATTTGGAGCAAGCGTGCCATGTCCTGTAAACATTGGGGCATAGACCGAATAGTTTGATTTCTCTAAAAAACGGGCTAACATCCGTACATCATTTGGACTACCTGAATACGCATGCAGTAAGAGGATTGCACGCTTCCCATGTTTTTCATAAATAGGTTGTGGTAGACTTTTCATTTTATTCACCTCATTAGCCTTATTTTACCATAGTTAGCAAATACCTTCTTATATAACGGTTCTTTTTCTATTCAACAAAAAAGGTCTGGGAGCATTTCGTTTCCCAGACCTTCTATTTTTTTGAACAATCGATGAACCATCCGTGTATCCTCAAAATCTAAATGAAGCAAATGATCACTTCTGATCATTGGTTTCGAACGATTTATTTAGAAGATAAAAATGCAAGTACGAATAACAGAATCATCCATACAGCGCCCATAACAGCTGTCGAGCGTTGCATTACTGCTTCAAATCCACGTGCTTTTTGCTTTCCGAATAATTGATCTGCGCCACCTGTAAATGCACTTGCTGCACTATTTTGTTTGCTTGGTTGCATCATGATCGCAATGACCATCATAATCGAGATGACAATGACGATCCCTAAAATAATATTATACATCAAACAGCCTCCTTTCTCAAAATATCGTCCTTCTAACTTTATCACATAACACGTCTTGTGACAACAGTGTTTCATAAGATGGCCGATGTTTTAAAGAACATTTCTTGGCTTTTTCACATCGATTTTTTTGCAGGTTCTGTGACAAACGATACCCCTGTATCCTCGTCTAAAATCAATGCTTATTTGATAACCATTGGCGCTTATTTACGCCAAACATCATGATATTCAGCTTTTCTCTCAAACTCCGCTTTTGCGTAGGGACATAACGGAATCACTTTTCTGCCAGTACGTCTGGCTACTTCCACTCCTGTAGCAACCAATTTTTCTGCTAATTTCTGTCCACGAAATGCAGGATCAACAAATGTATGATCAATGATCATAATATCAGGACCAGCATCCGACCACGTCATTTCTCCTATTTCGTTTTGTTCATCGTCCAATAACACTAAGCGATTCTTTTCTTCTTTGATTTCCATCATTTCACTCTCCCAACCCTAAAATAACGAACAGTTTCTTTATTCAATTTGATTTTACCAGTCCTATTTTTTTCAAACAATCATTTGTACTTATAGACCCACTCTTTGCTTAATGAATGAAAAAATCACTGTCCAGTAGGTCTCTGGATCTTTACTTACTGCTTCTAAATGTTCTGCTCCAGGCACTAGCAGTAAAGCTTTATCTCCTGCCGTGGCATTTTGGATCGTATAAGCTGCTTCCATCGGGACAAAATGATCATGTTCACCATGGATGATCAGAACGGGTAAATGATTGCTCCCTAACTGTCTCGTTGCTGATGCCTGTTTCAAAGAATAACCTGCATATTTTTGCGCGTAACGATTCGCATGTCGCATAATGATTTTTTTTGGAAAAACCGTCAATTTGCTTAACATATAACGAAATTCTGAATAAACGGATACAAAGCCGCTATCAAGAATCAATCCTTTGACAGCACTCGGCAACTTCTCTCCACTAGCCATCATGATCGTAGAAGCACCCATTGAGCCTCCATGTAAGATGATCTTAGCCTCTGGCTCTCGTTGCAAGATCTCATTGATCCAGAGTATCAAATCTAACCGATCCAACCACCCCATCCCAATGATCTCCCCTTCACTTTCTCCATGAGCACGCAAATCAGGGATCAAGACATTGAAGCCTTTTTCTGCATACTTTTTCCCGATATAAGACATGTCTTTTTTCCCTGTGCTGCGATAGTCATGGACACAGACTACCCATTTACCTTTGTTCGAATAAGTAGAGAACATTCTACCCTTCAATTTTAACCCCTCTTGACTTTTGGTCGTTATGGGTTCTCCTTGTTGCCAAAAATCTTCTGCTAGATCTTCTAAACGTTGGCGTTGTTCTTCGACTGTCGTCAAAGAGGCAGGGTCCATGAGTTGATGGCCTGTTTCTTCATACCAAGCATAACCACGTTGTAATCCAGTTTTGATCAACTTCTTTGCGTACAGATAAGCAATAAAATGATAACTACCGATCATTAATAACATAATTAATAAACTATAAAAAACAATCACTTGCATCCCACACTTTCTACTTGGTGATTGAAACAAAAATTCAAGTATGCTAAATGGTGCTCTATCTTTCTCCTACGTATTTCAACGTTCATTTCTATTGTACCACGTTCTATCAAAGAGACAGACAGTGAACCATTGATCTGCTGTAATTTTAAAGACCTTATTCCTTACAAACGATCTTTTTTTCCTACTTCTAACACTCATAAGAGATAATGAATTGTTTGCATAACATTTACATTCTTCATAAAAATAAGTATACTAATGCCGTGCATTGGAATCAAGGGTTGACCCCTTGGACTGGTTCGGAAACTTCCCAGGATAAAAAACTAAGTGTCTCTAAAGAAAGGAGATTGGAAATAATGCGAAAAGTTATTATTGATTGCGATCCCGGTATCGATGATACATTAGCGCTATTGTTTGCATTAAAATCACCAGAAATCGAAGTTGTCGCAATCACCACCGTTTGTGGAAACGTCCCCGTACATTTGGGAACTGAAAATGTGATCCGTTGTTTGGAACGTTGTGACCGTTTAGACATCCCTGTCTATCAAGGTTCTGCAACACCACTCAACACGCCATTTATCAGCGCTCAAGATACTCATGGCATGGACGGTCTAGGGGAAACGAACTTCCCATTAGTAACAGACAAACAAGCCGAAACGATCCACGCTGTTGATTTTTTAGCGAGTTATTTTGCTGAACAAAAAGATACTTCACTGATCGCGTTAGGGCCACTAACAAATATCGCTTCTGCTTTACAAAAGAATCCACAAATAGGCAAACACATGGATCGATTTGTTTCGATGGGTGGCACGTATAAAAGCCACGGCAATTGTTCACCTGTAGCAGAATACAATTACTGGTGTGACCCTGATGCCGCAGCTTATGTATTTGAACATCTTGGTCAAATGATTGAGATGGTTGGTTTAGACGTGACACGAGAAATCGTCTTTACACCAACGATCCTAGAATATTGTTGCCAACTCGCGCCCGAAGAAGGCAATTATTTAAAAGCAATCACACGCTTTTACTTTGACTTTCATTGGCAACAAGAACGCGTCCTAGGTTGTGTCATCAATGACCCTTTGGCAGTTGCGTATTTCATCGATGAACAACTATGCCAAGGATTCACTAGCTATACTGCTGTTGAAACACAAGGCATCAGCCGCGGACAAACCTTGGTTGATCGTTATGATTTTTGGCAGAAAAAACCAAACAGTCTAATCATGACAGATGTCGACACCTCTCTTTTTTTCCGGAAGTTTTTAGCCGTTCTTTTACATGCACAAGAAGAATTGATAAAAAATGATCTGGAAAGATTAAAGATAGGATGAAAAAAGATGACACAAAAGAAAATCACGACAAGAATGATCACAATCATGGCACTAAGTATCGGAATCAACTTTCTCGGTGGAACGATTGCTTTATGGCTCCGTTTACCGATTTATCTTGATTCGATCGGTACGATTTTTGCAGGAGCTTTACTCGGACCAATTCCTGGGGTTTTGACAGGATTAAGTAGTAGCTTACTTAGTGGCGTGACGATGGATATGTTCTCTTTGTATTATTCCCCGATACAAATCATCACTGGGTTATTAGCGGGGTTGATTTTACCACAGAAATTACAGGCCCAAGGTTTGAAGAGTAGACTTTCATTATTGGCATGGACGTTTGTCCTTTCAGCTCCTGGAACCATACTATCCTCGATCATCACGATCCAATTATTTGGTGGTATCACTTCATCAGGTTCAAGTACCATTGTCCAACTTCTTTATGGATTAGGACTAAACCAAGCTGTAAGTGTCACGATTGTTCAAGCAGCGACAGATTATTTAGATCGGCTGCTATCGGTCCTTGTCGTTTCACTCGTTGTGTTGAAATTACCAAACCAAGTAGTGGCAAAGACAAGAAATCGTTGATGAATATTTGTACTATAGCTAATCACTAAATGCAAAAACCCGAACGTCGAATCAGTTTCTCTCATCTCTATGAGAAGGAACTGATCCATCGTTCGGGTATTGTTTTTTATCCAAAAGTTTTTGTCTCTTGTTTGACTGAAAGAAACTTTCCTAAAGCCAGCATGCTATCGTTCCATCAACAAGGCACTATCCTGGACTTTAATATTTTTTTCTCGATCTTTATACGTAATCGGTCGGATCACTTTACACGGATTCCCTGCCGCGATCACATTTTCTGGTATATCTTTTGTTACGACACTTCCTGCCCCAATGATGCTATTTGCACCAATCGTCACCCCTTGAAGAACATGGACTCCCGCTCCTAACCAAACTTTATCGCCAATATGGATCGGCTTCGCATAAACGACATGATCAGCACGTTCAAATGGATCTTCTGCATGATTGGCTGCATACAAACCAACCCTCGGCCCTACATAAACATCATTTCCGATCGTCACCTCATGACAATCAAGAATGATCATATCATGGTTCAAATAAACATTATTTCCTATAGAAATGTTGAAACCAAACTCACATTGAAAATTCGACTCGATATAGACATTCTCACCCATTGAAGCGAATAGCGCCCGCAAAATGGGGTGTTTATAATGATTTTCTGAATTCACGAGAAAATTGTATCTCCTGCATTGTCTCAACGCATGATTTCGTGCGTGTACTACTTTAGAGTCCATATCATCGTATGGTAATCCTGTATTAGTTATCTGTTTCACATCATCTTCGCTCATCTTTCTCCCCCTATTATCTTATTTGCTTACATGTATTATAACAGAGAGTCTATTTTCTATAAGGAAGAGAGATTTGTGAAAGATCGTGACGGTGTTTTTTCTAGTAATTGTTTTCCTGAATTCGCTCTATCTCTTTTCGATAGGATCTTGTTAATTCTTGCTCTTTTTCTTCTAATTGTCGTGCATAGTTTTGAGCCGTATGGATCAGTTTACGATCTATTGCCTCCATTTGATGAAAGAATTGTCGGTTATCCCAATGATCGTTCTTCGTCAAATACATGATTTTTTGTACCAATTGACCTGTTTCTTTCCTAAAGTTTACTAACTGATGATCGATTTCTTCTTGTTGACCGTGTATCTGACGTTTGTTTTGATAGAATTGCGCCTCTAAATCTTGTAGTTTACGTTGTTTCTCTACTGTCCCCATTCTTTACCCCCTTTTCACAGGTGTGACCAATGTTGGTTGTTTCATTTGTTTGACATACTGTTCTGCTGCAACGGCACTTTCCCCTTCTAAAGCACCTTTTAAAGTAGACGGTAAGCCATTATTTGTTTGTTGATACATTCCTTCTGAGATCTCTTTTAGGGATTCGATCGAAGTTAACTTGGTCTGAGCGATGCGACTTTCCTTTGCAAGGATCAGTGCTTGTATGGCTACTCGTTCCCGTTCCTTTTGTTCTTGTCCAAGTCTTTCAAGAAATTCTTGTAATTCTCTATCTTCCATGGATAAACTCCTTTCACTTGTTTTTGAACAAATTATTTCCTGCTTGTCTGTCATACTCTGTAAGATGATTTGCTACTACCGCCAGTTTATTACTAAACTCCTCCAGCTTCTCTTTATATTGTTTCACTTGATTCGTATTTAATGCGGCTTGCCCGCTATCCCATAAATTATTTATTTCATATGGTGAAACCATCTCTTGTACTTCCCAATAAGTCAAATAGTTTTTGATTGCTCCCGCACCAGCCAATAGTTCTTTTGATATTGCCGTAATCTCATCTTCAGATTCTTTTTGTGCATTTTTAAAGATGATCTCGTACTCTTCGCCTATATTTTTCGCTTTTTGGATGATCGATTGAACTAACTCCGATTGTAAAGTGATTTTTTTAGAACCTGAAGCATTAGAAATTCTTTTATGTAATTCGTTGACCGTCTCGTTCCATTCACTAGCAACTTTTGCCTCTGCAATAATCTTGGCATATTCTTTTTCGAAATCTTTATATTCTCCAGATAGCAATAGTTTTATAACTTCGGTAAAAGATAACCCACCTTCTGGTTTTTCTTTTACTACACGAGTCAAATATTTATCGATCAAATGGGAAACCTTGATCCCCGCAGCAAAAATGTAGCCATGTTCCTTCAAATTAGCTTCCTGAAGTGTACCATCGGGATTTATTTGAAACTGTCCAAAGTCATGGCTAGAACCGTTTTGATCTTCCATATCAAACGTCGTGTTAAAAGATTTCGGTAGTAAGTAACGAACATTCCCGATTTCATCTACCCCAGACTTATTTCTATTCAACATGGAAACAATATCAAAAGCATTGACGTAATAGTCGATTTTCCCATGCTCTTCCAACTTCTGGATATTTTTTTGTGCCTGTTCCGACATTCTATTGATACTTTCACGTGCATCAGGGCCTTGAAACAAAACCACTTTGTCGATTTTCGCAATATCTTTTTCAGGAAGATTCGCCACAGCCTGAATCGACACCATCGTTCCCAGAGAATGACCTGTGACAGACATTGTAGCATGAGGTGCTTGTGTGGTCATTTCCGTTATCTTCTGGTGCATGGCTTGATTTGCTAATTTTGCTTGCGGAATATAAGCATTTTTTGTTGTAAATGCCTGGTTATTATGCCACCAGTCATTAAGATTCAAATTACTTGAAGAAATACCATCACTGCCTCTAGTAACAAAATAAGTATGCTTAGTCTCTATCGACAACTTAGGCGTATCCGTCACATAATAAGCATTGAATCCAGCTTTTTCATCCGTTAATAGACCTTGCTTATATGTGTTTTTTACATAGCTCTGTATTTCATAGCCTCCGTTTACTTTCGGGACTCGGATGTTTCCTAACTCCTTGACTGTTTTGACGGTGGTATCGGGTTGGAGGTAGACTGTACTTAAATCATTTCCATGACCATCTTTTGCATTTGGGAAATTGAATTTAACAGAATTATTATTGTCTAGTTTCTTTTTTTTACTAAAGCTAAGCTCTTCATAAGGAAAGTTAATCTCACGACCTGTATAAGATCTTTGTGCAAAATTAGCATATATATTATTTGTATTTTCTAAATCAGACATGATGTTCTCCCTCATAATTTATTTTTTGACCATAATGTAAAGTTGACATATCAGGTATATTGTTTTTATTTAATTTTATATCAAGCCTGAAATCCATATTTGGCTTATTATTTACGAATCCAAAAATTTGAATTTTTTTACCTGCACCACTAGGAAGACCATTTCCGATAACCACTTGATTAACATTGTTCCAATCATAATCAATCGCTGTTACTTTTTTACCTTCAGATTGGTTAATATATTCTGTCATTTTACTTTCATGCTCTTTCAAAAAAGCAATTTGGTTCTCTTTTTCTGTTGGTTGGCTCATTCTATTCACTCCTATCGTTATCAAAAGCACTAATAATACACCTATACTTACTGAAATCAACCATTTTTTCTTCTTTCCCAATTGATTATCCCCTCATTCCTAGCTCTCCTAATTTATGTCTATGTTCTTTCTGACAAACTCTCGAAACTTTACCTAAACAGGTCCTTAAAACAAAACAACTTTATCGATTTTAGCAATATCATTTATTCGTGTACATTTATTGGTATGTACTTTATTCCTCTGTTTACTTTTGGACCACATATTTCCCTAACTCTTTGACTGTTTTTACGGTAGCATCTTACCGTTATTGGGTAGCTTTGCTTCCTCATTAGTTACATCCCTATATTAATCAATCTCTTTAATAGCATAATCAAATTCCATTTAGTTCATACTAGTTAAATATTTTTAAATTGAATTAGGCGAACTATTATAGCTGCTTCCGGCTAAATTGGTATAAATATTGTTGATATTCTCTACATTTCTCATAGAAGCATTCCCTTAATTCTAAAAGAATTAAAAGCAGTCATGCTTTCTATCACTGGCATTCTATTTGTTTTTTCAAGACTGAATTGTAAATAAAAACTGGAGTCAGGAATATGATTGAATTTTCCTTCAATTGTGATTGCTTCTCCTGCCCCAAAAGGAAGTCCATTTCCAATCGTAATAACTTCTACACTTTCCCAGATATATTGAACGCTTGTGATTTTATCATTTTGTGACTTTACATATACGGTCATTTCTTTTTCATGTTCTTTCAAAAAAGCGATTTGTTTTTCTTTTTCCGTCGGTTCCATTATTTTTTTCATCCCTAACATGCCTAAAGGTACTAAGATAATAGTCAAACTTATTACAATAATTTTCTTCTTTTTCCTCACATATTTTTTCTCCTTTATGCTTTTACCTTTGTGAATCAATAGTTACAAGCATACTTATATTTTTGATCTTAATTTCTCTTCTTAATGGTCGATTAAGTGTGCTGACTATACCAAATTAAATGTTCATTTGTATTTCACCTTACTCAAAGCTTTTTATTTTAGTAGGATTTGAAATATTATCGGGATAAATATATATTTCAAATCCATCAACCTTTTTATCTGTTTCATCAAAAAGATAGATAGTAACAGCGATTGACTTACGACTAAACGCCATGCCCTGTACAACTCGAACTGTTTCCCAATCATACTCAATATTTTTAATTTGATATTTTTTTAAAATTACGTAATCATTTCTTTCTTTCACATATTCCGTTATTTTTTTCTCGTGCTCTTTCAAAAAAGCGATTTGTCTTGCTTTTTCTGTTGGCTCATCTATTTTATTCACACCTATTGTTGTAAAAAGGGCTAATAGTATGCCAATACTTACTGGAATCAGCCATTTTTTCTTTACCAATTCATTATCCTCTCATCTCTTGGTCGTCCAAGTTTTTGAAATCTTTTTTGGTATGGATTTTCACGTAAATTTATACTTCATATCTTCCCATTACTTTTGATACTGGTATTGCTCCAAATTCTTTAACTCCTTTCACACATTAGCATCGGGTTAGAGGGAAACTGTGCTTACAGGTTTTTCATAAACAGGTTTTTCATAACCATCTTTTGCATTTACAAAATTAGCATGAATGGTATATGAATTATCTAAGTTAGCCATCATCTAGTTCCTCCATTGCTTCTTCAAAATCATTGGTCGCTATCTCTTCTATCTTAGTAGGTTTTTTTAAGTTATTTGGTAAAACTTGAATTGCTCCGCCATCTATTTCATTTTTATCAATACTATATAATTCAATATCAACTATGTACATTTTTGGGGTAAAAGCTCCGCTATCCTCTATCCTAAATGATTCCCAATCATATTTAATAATGGCTATCTTGATTTGTGAGTTTCTCTCTTTAATGTACTTGGTTAAGTCTTCTTCATGCTCTTTCAAAAAAGCAAGCTGTTTTTCTTTTTCTGTTGGCGCATTCATTTTATTCATACCTATTGTTGTAAAAAGTGTTAATAGTAAACTTACACTCACCAGAATCAACCATTTTTTCTTTCTTCCCAATAGATTATCCCCTCATTTTTTTATAAAGATTCATAAGCAAAACTATTTAGTTTTACTTTGTGCAACCTTCGAAATCAATTTACATAAACATTTAAATTGATTTCGAGATTTGTGATTTATTTACATCATTCAAAGTGTTTATTCTAGAATAACATTCGTAGTCCACATATCATTTATAGTAGAATACTCTTTATTTACATCAATGATCAGAGTATTTCCTTTATAAAAGTAGTTTTCTTCACTACTTTTTTTCTTATCTATAACATCAAATTTGATCGCTAACATTGGACTTGTGAGTGCCATACTTTGACTACATTCTACTGAATCCCAATCATATTTGATTTCGATTTCTGAATGACTTTCTTGTTTTATATACTTAGACATTATTTCTTCCTGTTCTTTTAAAAAAGCGATTTGTTTTTCTTTTTCCGTCGGTTCCATTATTTTTTTCATTCCTAACGTTCCTAAAAGAACTAGAGTAATAGTCAAACTAACTACAATAATTTTCTTCTTTTTCCTCACAAGGATTTCTCCCTTCTGTGGCTGCAACTATAGTAATCATAGTTAGCATTGATCGTATACATTTTTTCTATCTTCTTAGGTCTATTAATATTATCAGGATCTATAGCAAAACCAAATGAATTTATTTCCTTGTCCTTCTTATCAATAATTTGTATTCGAATAATAAAAACCTCACCGGCACCTTGCGGAAGTCCATTCCCTACTATCTCTTGCTCTAGTGAATTCCAATCAAACACAACTTTATCAACTTTTTCATTTTGCTGCTTTACAAATTCCGCCATTTCTTCCTCGTGTTCAATTAAAAAAGCTACTTGTTTCTCTCTTTCTGTTGGTTCGCTCATCTTCTTCACTTCTATCGTCATTAAAAGAACTAATACTACACCTATACTTACTAGAATCAGCCACTTTTTCTTTCCCAATTGATTATCCCTCATTCCTTACTCTTCAAATTCTCGGATACTTTTTGTGTATGTTCTGTCAGCACATCAATACTTTCTAGTATTTGCTACTTGTACTACTATTTACTCATCTGCTTCGTTCATTATTACTATACGTAATTTTTGCCTATTTAAATTAAAATTTACTGGATAAGACGCATATACGTCGTATACGGTTAGTTTTAGTCTTATACGATCATAAAAAAATGCTTACTTCGTCAAATCATTCTACTGGGGGAGGATAATTATGCTAAGAAAAACAAGACTAGTAGTTGGTTCTATTGTTCTATCAATTTTAGGTTTTAGTCCGATGCTATTATCGGTCGTTCAGAAAAACAACGCCAATGGAGATATCAAATTAAACCCAAAGTATTATGATCGGTCAGAAGAGCCTCTGTTTATTTGGGAAAATCAAAAAGAATAAAGCATTGTTTGTTTTGTGGACGATACCAGACATGTCTTGGTATTGTCTTTTTTGATATGGATGTGTCCTTTACTGTTTGATGTATTACATAATAAAGTAAATAGGCTATAATGAAGTTGACCACCTCTTTTTTAACAATAAAAAGCCTGTGTATACATATTAAAACTCACTATATTCATTACTCAAACATCATTCGGAGATGACCTATCATGAAAAACCAACTCGCTTTTAAATTTTTACCCAAGTTATGGACTTCTATTTTATATCTTGTGGTGATTGCTATTGGCTCATTCATGTATTTATCAAAGTATTGGAATGTTACGATTTTCACCTCTATCTATCCTGATTTTTATCTTCATATCTCAAACTTTTCAATTAGTTTGATTTTAGGTTTGATTCCATATTTTTGGTTATTGATGGGTGTAAAATTCAATTATGTAGTCATCTTTTCTTTACTCTTACTCGTAGTAAATGCGCTCTGTGAAACTGTCTTAGGATTCATAAACACACCTGATCTTATTGATATGTGTTTTGGCTTTGTTGGTACTGGAATTTCTTTCCTGACATTGTTAATCATTCATACATTCGGACTTTTACCTAATAAAGAAACCACATAATTTTTCAAAAATCATCTGGCTGAAATGAAAAACGAGAATCGAAGCCTTAGCTATCGATTCTCGTTTTCTTATATTTAAGATAAAGTATTACACTTGTGATGATCAACAGAGCAGAAAAAACAAGCAACAAACCAATCACCCAGATATTACTGCCTTGATTGACGATAATCTTGTTTGAACCACCTGTTTGCTCTATCAATCCTTCCAGCTCTTCTTTTGTATAATTAAATTTAGTTACTTTTTCTTTGCCATCAACAGTTAGGATAAACTGATATTCCCCAAACATCAATTCTGCATCACTAACTAACGGTAGATTTAGCTTTGTTTTAGTCATTGGCGTCAATGCAATTGAGCTTTCTTCAATTTCTCCTTCAGAAATGATATCCCCGTTTGGATTGATTACTTTGTATGAGCCGCTTTCCGCAAAAGTTACTGCAGGATCATTGTTGACTATATAGTAATCAAGCCTTATCGCATCCTGTGAGCTCACAAACTCAAACTCATCATAAGTTTGTTCTTTTTCAGCCTCTATTTCATCCATCTTGAGATGAAATAGGATCACTTTCTCATAGACATGAACGATATCTACAGCATCTTCATGACTTTCTTCACTTAATGTCTGAGAGAAATTCACCCCACCTAAAACTTCTCCATTAAGTTCCTCAGTCACATTGATCAAAATTGCTATCGTTTCACTTTGTTTCGCTTCAACTTTGATTTTCCCGTCTTCTAGTTCGCCATTAGCATCAGTTATCTTCACGTATTTACTAAAGTCATACTTTTCATCTAAAAGATTTTCTGTATTTTCAACATAAGTGACACTTCCCATCGTTGATATAGCAACCGATGGATAGACAGTAACATCTAAGTCTTTGTCACCTATATTTGTAATCGTAGCAGTGAACTCATAGTTCTTATTAAGTTCTGGAGTAAACTGCAGATAGCTATTTCTGATCTCATATTCTTTGGGTTGCACATCCACTAGGATCGATGCAGTATCTTCCTCGGACGCCTCTACTGGTTGTATGTAAAAAAAACATCCCATCAATAAAACGAAAATAAGCGAACAGAAGTCAACTAACTTGTATTCTTTGGCTTGGCTATTTTTTGTCATTATTTCTCCTATTCATTTTCCTATCAAGTATCTTAAATCTCTATATTTTTTCTTGATCATTCTTATTCCTCTTTTTCACAACAGTAGTTATCCTGTCATCATACTTTGTATTTTGATTCATCAGAATGTTTCACTTTTCCCTGATCAAATTGAAAAGAATAAGTTTCCTTCGAGATTTTTTTATTATCTATATTTATTAAATTCATTACTCTAACTTTAAGATAATTCTTGCTTGGACGATCGCGTTTAAATTGTCCCAATGATCCTTATTGTGAATGTCTCTAAAAAAAGCAAAATCTTGGGACTCTTCGTGGTACACAATCCCATCAGACACCAAAATATCTGCATCAGTAAAGTCAGAAGTGAAATGAATGATTTTTTTATTAAATATCGTTAGTAATTTACTTTCGATAACTGGTACATATTCCGGATGATGCAACATCGATATAGCAATAGTCACTCTTTCATTGTTTTGGATAGGCAAATAATACGAAAGGATATGTGCTAACTTGTTCGCAAATATTTGTCTATCCCCAACTTGAAAATTCCTATTTTTGACTATTTCCAATAGTAGCTGCTTCACTTCATGGATTCTACTATTAGGACTATTTTGATTAGCCACTCCCTTTAAATTCTCGAAATAAATATTTTTGTATGCCCAACTATTGATGACACTTTCATATAAAATCACATGTTCCACATCGGAATTTATCTTATATTTTTCTGATAATGTTTCGACGACATTCATAGAAAAATCAACGATTTCGTTCTGTTTATGCTCTTTGAATTTTTTGCCTAAGACTATCTTGTCCTGCTTGCTTGTCGTTTCAGGGATGAGAAGTTGTCTACAAAAATAAAAGAATGCAACTTCTTTTTCTCTATCTTCCATGTTTCGCGTTGGTATCAACTTTGTTAGCGAGTCCTCTTCATACAGTTCTTTCATATCAGCGAATAGTTCTATCGCTGTTTTGTCCAAATCTTGTATGATATACCCACGTGACACAGCATTTTCAAGTATCGAGAATAGAATGTCATGCTTTGCTTTTGTTGTCTTCAACCTCTCATAGTGTCCACCTACTAGGTCAATATTCACTCTTGTTTGGCTATCTGCGAAAACATTATAGGCCATGATTTGTACCAGGTAATGATATGTTCTGATAGACATCTCATTGCCTTCCAAAGAAATTGATTCAAAATTACTATTAATAGTTATTGGTATTTTTTGATAATGAAAGATATCTTTCAGCCGACTGATCAATTTATAACTATAAGACTTACTAAACATCAACTTTTCGGAAATATCGACTACACGAGTTTTTCGGTGTTTCAAGAGATAGAGCAATAATTGAAAATAAGGTGATTCATTAAAAAACTTTTTTTTCAAATTAACAAATACTTGAAGCAACAGTTCCTGATTAACACCTTCGATTAAACCAATCGTCCCCTTTTCTAGTAAAAAGAAAGATGAAAATGTAAAATTCAATTGTTCGAAGTTTTCTTCGAGTTCAACCAGTAATATTTTCGTTTGATACATCGTTAAGTTTAACCGCTCACTTAATTTATTCAATGACAAATATTTTTCTGTCACTAGAACCGTAAACAGTTGCAACATTTCGTTTTGCTTTTTTGTTAAGTAACGGCTACTAAACGTATCCATTATATATTCCATTTCTTCTACCAACCTTCATTTTTAGAGGATTCTATACTAAGAAGAATTCATTTAGTCAGAATGTTTCATTTTTTATTTTCAGCGAACTATACCGATGTCTCCTAGTTCAACTTGCATGGCTGTTGTATTGGTCTTGCCTGTACATTTTGACTTGATTACTAAGGTAGTGAAGCTTTGATCATGTATATTTGTCTTTCTACGGAATTATTATCTAAACACCTTCACTTATTTCTAATAAATTTCTATTGATTAAAATTTTCTCTGTTTGTATTACTAGATTCATAAATCTGATGGACCAACCAGCGACAGTAGAAGCTTGCAACTACACGAAAGAATAAAAGAAGGAACACTGATCAGGCAATCAACAAGAGTAGTTTTCATTGATTGGATCAGCATTTCTTCTTTGAATATTCTATAGGACAGACGGATAGATCTACGTATTCTATATTATGATCCATCGTATTCTGTCAATCTTCGCACACTTAACTCTTTTTATCTGGCAAGCCTTTCACAACTGAAAATAACTATTTTTTAGTCCGGAGTATTATCCCCAAGGATTATTTACTTCTTGTGCTGTCAAGATGATTTTGGCGCTATCATCTCTGTTTGATCGCCATACGTAATCATTTGCATCTAAAATGACATCGAAATCTTTTTCGATCTGTACCGAACTCATTCGCATTACCTGTTGTGCTTGAAGATGTGGGTTTGAAGGTTGAATGTCTAGTCCATTTCCATATTGGTCAAGTTTTGCAAAAATATTCACAAAAACATCCTGTGATTTTGTATTATTTACTGTAGCAGTTGCTTTCAAGACCTTCGTTTGTTTACGCATATCTGAGTTTAAGTCAAAATCAGATAATTTGAAATCGACTTTGCTTGTTGTTCCTTCATTGAAAGTGATATCTAGTTTTCCATCTTGGACTTCAATCGGTATTTGTTTTTCACTGACTGCCTCGGATGCGTTTACTAAGCTTGGGTTACTACCTACTAACAACAAAGTTGATAGCATAACTGTTGTGGATACCTTTTTTTTCATTGTTGGATAGCCTCCGGAATTTAATATTTTTTTCACAAAATCAGTTTACATTAAATTTCCTTATAGGGTTTATCCGAACATTCAACTCTTTTTTTAAAAACAGGATAATCTTTCACTACGTTCTTTGCTACATGATAGAAACTTGTCCGGAAAGATGGACTAGGCTCACTCCTTACCTCTATAAAAGCTCCCTATTTGTCCTTTGATCAGAGTTATTAGACCTTTTAGGCGTGATATTTCGACCAAATCCGTATCCGGTTATCAAAAAAATTTCCATGAGAACTTATTCTCTTACATTCATCAAAAATCAACTTATTTATATTGGAACCGAACACTATGCGGGTTTTGTTTATATGGCAACATATGATGATGACGTCAAAAGACTTGGTGGTTAGGTTGAGGAAGTAAGAGAAGCAAATGATAAAGAAGAAATTCTTCGGAATCGTTCGTTGTTTAGATAATCAATAGACTATAACACACTATATAATAAAAAGAAACCCCACATAGTTGTCGATCTTCAAGTTTATAGGAGGTACAAACTTGTTCTCAATCGTCTCGTTTTCATCATCCATGATAAAGACGCGATGAATTAAGAACAGCTTGGTTAAAGCTAATTAATCTATTTTGTGCCTAATAAAATATGAGGAATGATGATCTTTATTTATATTCATAAGAATCTATGATTTGTTTCTATCATTCGTTTCTTTAAGTACTAAAAATATTTTTTCTGATTAATCGTCTGCCTAAAAAAATACCCCTCTCATGTCATACGACACAAGAAGGGCATTCTTACAATCATTTGATTATTTGTTTTTTAAGTTGTAGAAAGATTTCAAACCTTTGTACTCTGCAACTTCACCAAGTTGGTCTTCGATACGTAATAATTGGTTGTATTTCGCAACACGGTCAGTACGTGAAAGAGAACCTGTTTTGATTTGGCCAGCGTTTGTTGCAACTGCGATATCAGAGATTGTTGAATCTTCTGTTTCACCAGAACGGTGAGAAACTACTGCAGTGTAACCAGCTTCTTTAGCCATTTCGATTGCTTCGAAAGTTTCTGTCAAAGTACCGATTTGGTTAACTTTGATAAGGATTGAGTTAGCAATTCCTTTTTCGATACCTTCAGCAAGTTTTTCAGTGTTTGTTACGAACAAGTCGTCACCCACTAATTGAACTTTGTCGCCTAGAACTTCTGTCAATTTCTTGAATCCATCCCAGTCGTTTTCGTCTAATCCATCTTCAATAGAGATGATTGGGTATTTAGATACTAATTCTTCGTAGAATTTGATCATTTCGTCAGTTGTTTTTTCGCCTTCGCCTGAATCAGCTAATACGTAAACACCTTTTTCTTTGTCGTAGAATTCTGAAGAAGCAGCGTCCATTGCAAGAACAACGTCTTTACCAGGAACATAGCCAGCTTTTTCGATTGCTTCGATGATTACTTCGAAACCTTCTTCGTTTGAACCAAGGTTAGGAGCGAATCCACCTTCGTCACCAACTGAAGTTGCTAATCCACGAGATTTCAAGATTGCAGCTAATGCATGGAATACTTCCGCACCCATACGTAGTGCTTCTTTGAATGTTGGCGCGCCAACAGGCATGATCATGAATTCTTGGAAGTCGATTGAGTTATCCGCATGTGATCCACCGTTGATGATGTTCATCATTGGAGTTGGTAATACTTTTGTGTTGAATCCGCCTAGGTAGTGGTATAAAGGTACTTCTAGGTAGTCAGCAGCTGCACGAGCAACAGCGATTGAAACACCAAGAATAGCGTTCGCACCTAATTTACCTTTGTTAGGAGTTCCGTCTAAAGCGATCATTGCTTTGTCGATAGCCATTTGGTCACGTACATCGTAGCCAATGATTGCTTCAGCAATGATGTTGTTTACGTTGTCAACAGCTTTGATTACACCTTTACCGCCATAACGAGATTTGTCTCCGTCACGTAATTCAACTGCTTCGTATTCACCAGTTGAAGCACCTGAAGGAACCATTCCACGGCCGAAAGCACCGCTTTCTGTGTATACTTCTACTTCGATTGTTGGGTTACCGCGTGAGTCTAGAATCTCGCGAGCGTAAACATCAGTAATAATTGACATGTTTTGTCTCTCCTTTGAGTTTGGTTTTTTCCTAAGGGATTTCCCTCATATACGATTTTAGTTAATTTTGTGTCTTTGTGCAAACATTTCTTGCATTTTTCACAAATTTTCAATAATTATTTTACAGCATCAAGTAATGCTAAGAATGAATCCGCTTCTAAGCTAGCTCCGCCAACTAATGCGCCATCCACATTTTCTTTTGCCATATACTCAGCAATGTTCTCAGGTTTTACAGAACCACCATATTGGATACGAACTGCTTCTGATACTTCTTTGCCGTAAAGTTTTTCAACTGTTTGACGTACCACGCCACAGATTTCGTCAGCGATTTCAGCATCTGCTGATTTACCTGTACCGATTGCCCAGATTGGTTCGTAAGCAATAACTAGATTACTTACTTGACCTTCTGTTAAGCCTTCAAGACCAGCAGTGATTTGTCCTTCGATCCACTCAGCAGTTTTGCCTGCTTCATATGTTTCTAATGACTCACCACAGCAAAGAATTGGGATCATACCGTTTGCGAAGATTGCTTTCGCTTTTTTGTTGATATCTTCGTCAGTTTCGTGGAAGTATTCACGACGCTCAGAGTGACCGATGATCACATATTGTACACCTAGATCAGCTAAAGCTGCTGGTGATGTTTCACCAGTGAATGCACCTGAGTTTTCCCAGTAAGAGTTTTGTGCAGCGATTTTCAATTCTGTACCTTCAGCTGAAGCCATTAATTCTTGTAAGAATAATGCAGGAGATCCAATCACTGAATCTACTTTATCATTTGAAGGGATCTTGTTTTTTACTGCTTCTGCAAAATCTTTTGCTTCAGATGCAGTTTTGTTCATTTTCCAGTTACCAGCGATAATTGGTTTACGCATGATATGCACTCCTATTCAGAATGTAAGAGGACTACAGATTTGAGCAATCTGTAGATGGTCCTCTCACCATTTTATTTATTCGTCGATTTTATGCTTATTTGTCGTTGATTGCAGCTAGTCCAGGTAATTCTTTCCCTTCAAGCAACTCTAAGCTTGCACCGCCACCTGTTGAGATGTGAGTGAATTTGTCTGCAAAACCTAATTGTTCCGCAGCAGCTGCAGAGTCACCGCCACCGATGATCGTTGTAGCATCTTCAAGGTTAGCGATTGCTTCACAAACACCGATCGTACCTTTAGCGAAGTTACTCATTTCGAATACACCCATTGGTCCGTTCCATACAACTGTTTTTGCACCTTGTAATGTATCAGCAAATAATTTAACTGAAGCAGGACCGATGTCTAATGCCATCAAGCCTTCAGGAATATCTCCTTCGATGACTTGTGTTTCTACATCATTTGAAAATTCAGGGGCACAAACGTTGTCGATTGGTAAAACTAATTTGTCGCCTGCTTTTTCGATCAATTCTTTTGCTAAAGCTACTTTATCTGCTTCAACTAAAGAGTTACCGATCTTGATGCCTTTTGCTTCGTAGAATGTGTAAGTCATTCCGCCGCCGATCAAGATTTTGTCTGCTTTAGGAATCAAGTTTTCGATGACACCGATTTTATCTGAAACTTTCGCTCCACCTAAGATCGCGATCATCGGACGTTTTGGTTCTTCAACTGCTTCGCCGATGAACTTGATTTCTTTATCCATCAAGAATCCAGCAACTGTTGGGATACCTGTTGAAGCGATCCCTACGTTAGAAGCATGGGCACGGTGAGCTGTACCAAACGCATCATTGACAAATACATCGCCTAAAGAAGCCCAGTATTTACCTAATTCAGCATCATTTTTGCTTTCTTTTTTGCCGTCGATGTCTTCAAAACGAGTGTTTTCAAAAACAACTACGTCTCCGTCTTTCATGTCAGCAATTGCTGTTTCTAATTCTGAACCACGAGTTTCAGGAACGAAAGTTACTTCTTTACCTAGCAATTCGCCTAAACGTTTTGCAACTGGTGCCAAAGATTTTCCTTCTTTGTCTTCTTCTGTTTTCACACGTCCAAGGTGAGAGAAAAGAATCGCTTTTCCGCCTTGCTCCAACACATAATTGATTGTTGGTAACGCAGCTTTGATACGTGTATCATCAGTGATGACGCCGTCTTTCAAAGGAACGTTGAAGTCAACACGGACAAGGACTTTTTTATCTTTTAAATCAATATCTTTGACTGTTTTCTTAGCCATTTGATTTCCTCCTAAATAAACATCTTATCAAAAAAAGCGGAGAAGCGCGATTGCTTCCCCGCTTTTAAGTGTACATGGATATAGGTTACACTTGTACGATTTATCTTATAAGTTAGCGAAGTATTCTAAAGTACGTACTAATTGTGCAGTGTATGACATTTCGTTGTCGTACCAAGCAACAGTTTTAACTAATTGTTTGTCGCCAACAGTCATTACTTTTGTTTGAGTAGCATCAAATAATGAACCGTAAGTCATACCAACGATATCTGAAGAAACGATTTCGTCTGTGTTGTAACCGTAAGATTCGTTAGCTGCTTCTTCCATTGCAGCATTTACTTCATCAACTGTTACGTTTTTATCAAGAACTGTAACTAATTCTGTTAATGAACCAGTTGCGATTGGTACACGTTGAGCAGCTCCGTCTAATTTACCGTTCAATTCAGGGATTACTAAACCGATTGCTTTAGCAGCACCTGTTGAGTTAGGAACGATGTTTGCAGCAGCAGCGCGTGCACGGCGGAAGTCACCTTTAGGATGAGGTCCGTCAAGAGTCATTTGGTCACCTGTGTAAGCGTGGATAGTTGTCATTAATCCTTCAACAACACCAAATTTGTCGTTCAATGTTTTAGCCATAGGAGCTAAACAGTTAGTTGTACATGAAGCACCAGAGATAACTGTTTCTTTACCAGTTAATGTTTCATGGTTTGTGTTGTAAACGATTGTTGGTACATCGTCTCCACCAGGAGCTGAGATAACAACACGTTTAGCACCAGCTGTTAAATGTTTTTCAGCAGCTGATTTTGAAGTGAAGAAACCAGTACATTCTAGAACGATGTCTACGCCTAGTTCGCCCCAAGGTAATTCTTCAGGGTTACGGTTAGCTAATACTTTAACTTCTTTTCCGTTTACGTTGAATGAACCTTCGTGAACTTCAACTGTTCCGTTGAAACGTCCTTGAGTTGTATCGTATTTTAACAAGTGTGCCAACATTTTAGCATCTGTCAAATCGTTGATTGCTACTACTTCGATTCCATCTACATCTTGGATACGACGGAACGCTAGACGTCCAATACGTCCAAAACCATTAATACCTACTTTAACTGTCATTTAAGATTTCCTCCTTATGAAAATCAAAAAAATATTTATTTTAAAGGGATACCCCTTTTAAAATCTCATTAGCAGCGGCTTCATCTGTGATGAGCCACGTTTGTTTTGGTGCATTATTCATATACGCTCGAATTGCTTTGGCTTTGGCTTTCCCCCCTGCAACTGCAAGAATGATCGGGACCTTAGCTAAGTCTTTTAATTCGATGCCGATTCGTGGGACTTTATAAACGACTTCTCCTTTTTCATTGAAGAAATAGCCAAAAGATTCCGCAACGGCATTGGCTTGTTTCAACATCAGCAATTCTTCTTCATTCATCTTTCGTCGCGCTGCCATATGCAACGCCCGTCCAATACTATGAATAACACAATTCGCCTGACTTATCAAGTTTAAAACTTCTTGTATAGACGGCTCATTGAGTAATGAATTGTAAGTAGCCAAGCTTAATTGTTCCGGCACATATAATGCTCGGTGTTTTCCATTTGCCTTTGTAGCCATTCTAGCACTGACTGAGTTCGCTTGTACAGTAATCGCCTCGCCGATCCCACCTCGCGCAGGAACAAACAAGTTATGGCGCTTGCTATTTTCTAAGCTAGTCAGTTGCTCTGCAACGATCGCCATCGTCGTTCCTCCCATGACTGCGATGATATTATCGCCTTCCGGAAGTAGTAGATTCAGTGACTCGTCTAAGGCTTCGCCAAAAGCATCTGCTACTTTTGGTTGTTGTTCACTGTTTCCAGAAACAACGATACAGCGCTGGTTTCCAAAATACTCAGATAGTTTCATTTCAATCTGATGCATTCCTAAAAGTTGGTCCATAAAGCCTTCGAGGCTTTGATAGACTTCCTCTCCTTTTTTCGTCAGCGTCATACCACTTTTAGAGGCGTTGATCAGTTCAAGTTGTTTGAGCAGATCCGTTTCTGTTCGTAAGACACGTTCGGTCATACCCATGCTTTCCGATAAACTACGACGACCAATTGGCTGCATCCAGTAAATATTGCGCAAAATCTTATAGCGTTCTTGCAAAACATCCATGATGTCTGGCGCAACAGCTTCAATCAGTTTCAATTCATCTAACATAGCGATCTCCTTAGTTGGACATTTTTCGTCCAATGTAGACTCAAAACGACCCATGTGATCTAAAAAAATAAATCGGACTTTCCAACTTGTACGTTTTCTACTAGGAAAATCTCAACCTCACATGATATAGTCTAACAGTTTTGTCCGTATTTATCAACAAAAAAAGACTAGAAAAATGTTTAAGATTCTTCCAGTCTTCCATTCAATTATTTATCATACCGTTTTCTTTTCGATGAACTAGGGATTCCTAACAAGTCACGATATTTGGCAACTGTTCGTCGAGAAATCGAAATTTTGTCATTTTTCAGTAGTTCTACTAATTTTTGATCAGATAATGGTTTGCTTTTATCTTCCGCATCTACTAGTTCTTGGACTTTTTTCTTTGCGGTATCTGCTGATAGATCTTCAGTACTCTCTGCATTTGTAGGTTTGAGTCTCGTCGTAAAGAACTTTTTCAATTCGAAGACACCAAAATCGGTTTCAAGATACTTGCCATTGACTGCTCGACTGACCGTTGATTCGTGGACGTCGATTTCTTCTGCGACTTCTTTTAAGGTCAATGGGCGGATCGGTCGTGCGACATTTGTAAAGAATTCTTTTTGCCGAGAAACAATGATTTGCGCCACGCGCATGATCGTATCACCACGTTGCAAAATCGTTTTTTGCAGCCATTCAAATTCTTGTTTTCGTTCTTTCAAATAGGCTTGAGTCTCTTTATCTGCTTTTTTTTGCATCTGTTGAAAATAAGCTTCTTGAAAACGTACATTCGGCTGGTTGCCTCGATTTGAGATGACTTGGACTTCTTCACCTGTTACGACAACTTTGACATCGGGGATGATATACAAACCGCTACTATGGTCAAAGACTCGTCCAGGACTTGGGCTAAGGGTTTGGATATAATCAAAGATTCGTTGTACGTCGCTTAATGGAATCGCAAAATGTTGGGCGATCTCTTTCCATTTGCGTTCGACTAATTGATCAAACCATTCTTCCAAGACGATGTAAGCCAATTCGGGCGCATAGTCGTCTCTTTCAGTTTGTAACATCAAACATTCTTGTAAACTTCGCGCCCCTACACCTGCTGGCTCTAACTGCTGGATCAGTGTCAATGCGTCAAGCATTTGGATCGGCGTCGCATTCGTTTGTTGGATGGCGTCTTCTAAAGAAATAGTCAAAAAACCATTCAGGTCGATATATTCGATCAAATATAAAATCAATTTACGTAAGAAAGTATCTCGGTAATTCAAATGGACTTGTTCGATCAATGATTCAAAAAGTGAGCCTGTTGTATCAGGAATTTGATTCAAGTAGCTCGTCTCTTCTCCCTCATAACTGGCATTACGTTTTTGGTAATCGGGTTGCCAATCCGGTTCGATCACTTCTACTAAGGGGTTTTCCAACGCCTGATTTTCAACAAAAGCCAGTAGCTCTTCGCTGTTATACTGCAAGACTTGGATGGACTGTTGGAGCTGTTGTGTCATGGCAAGTTTTTGTGTTTGTTGTTGTTTTTGTGAAAAATTTTGTTCAAATTTCATTTTTTTGTCCATTCCCCTTGTAATTTATTTTTGATTTCGATACAATTGTTGCAGTGCTTGCGTCCTTAGTGTAGTGGATATCACGTAAGATTCCGGTTCTTGAGACGGGGGTTCGATTCCCTCAGGACGCGTCTATTGTTATCTTAGCATATTTGTGAAGATTTTGCTTTCAAATTTCTAAGAAAAAAAGCGGTTTTCCTATCTAGGAAAACTGCTTTTTTTGATTTTTTCATGGAATTTTAAAAAGTAAACCGATCTTCAATGTAACTATAGTAGAAATGATTCGTTAAAGGTCCATGATTATAGCGCTCTGTCACACCATCCCCTTGACGAAGCGTTAAACCGTTTCTTAAAGTGGCTGTTTTTTGATCATAAAAATCACCATTGATGAGATAAAATATTCGGTTAGGGTCCTCTAAATAAGCAAATACATCCCCTGTAAAATGTTTTTCCAATCCTTGATCAGCGGATTTCAACTGAACGGATAAAATCGACTTGATTGCTCGGAAATTTCCACTTTCACTCGTTTCACAGTATAGCAATAAAGTTGGTTGGTATACTCTATTGACTGTTATGTTTTGAGAAAAGATACGGTAGATTGCCCCATTATGTATTGCGCCTTGCACCATTTGCTCAGTATAGCCGAGCTGTTTTTTAGCTTCTTCTTCGGTTAGTTGATATTCTCTCGAAATGACACGAAGCAGTTGCTGAAAGTCCAACTTACTGGACATGGTGCGATATGTATTTTCTTCATTTTTCGTTGAAAGATTTAAAGAGGTTTGCTCTTTTGGTGATGAATGGACTAAGAGAAACACCCCAAATAAAATCACAAGAAAACCGATTACTTTTATTCGTATTGACTTTTTCATTGATTACTCCTATTTATTTGTTATTCTTCTGTCTATAATCATAATCGGAAATAGCCAATGAAGCAAAGAGTTTTTATAAAAAACAACCGTTTTTTATTTTCAAACTTGATTCTATAACCTGTTTCCTCAAGAAGTCACTACAGTAGTGTTTAGCCTCAAAAATTAAGGCGCCATCCACGAAAATTATTTTTCAAATTTTGGTGGATGGCGTCTTATTTTTCGAAGAGTTTACTTCTGTTTCCGCCGTTTATTCGATTTTAGGTGGTGTAAGAGGACTCAAGTCCCATTCTTTTTCATTTTTTTATCAATCATAAGGAACATAATCTTCGTAACTTTCTTCGTTATTCAATGCTTCATTTTCAATAAAATAGTTCATACCGCCCATCAATTCCGAACTCATTGGTCCGTTTAAAGATAAATCATGACGTTCAATCATTTCCCGGTATTCATCTGCACTGATCACCGCACCGGTTTTCAAGCTCTTGTATTGCTTCGGTGTTTCCTCCACTTCCTGATCCAACTTTGAAAAATCTGTTTCTTTGTATGACACGAAATAGCCATGAGAGAGTTTCCGTTCGACTACTTCATTGCATTCAGGACAGCGGATCGGCATTTCTTTTTCTCGATGCTTCACAATGTGACGTACTTCATTATAATAGAATTTGGTCTGACAATTGGGACATTTTAATTGATCATCTAACATATCGATCGTCTCCTTTTATATTTGATTGTCATGTCTCAGTTTCACTTTCATCATACTCTTTTTTAGAACAAATGAAAAAAGATTCGCTGACATCCCTAATGCTTTTCTCTGAAGCATTTCTATAAGCCACAAAAATATGCCTTCGTCCTTAAGGAGAAACACTTTTGGTTTTCTAGTTGACGTTCTGCCTTACTCTCTAGAACTTTTTTCTTTTGTTCGAAGACAAAAAAAACTGCAAGGCTACTTTTACAAGTAACTTGCAGTTCTATGTGATTTCTCTTACTTATTCTTCTGGGAAATCTTCGTCTTCAAATTCTTCGTCTTCTTCTTCGTCATCGTCTTCGATAATGCTTAGATCTTCTTCGATGTTTCCTGGGATTTCTTCTTCGTCGTCTCCAGTATCTGCACCAATTTCTTGTAAGTCTGAATTGTATGCAGCGATTTCTTCATCATCGTCATCTTCATCTTCAAAAAGATCATCATCGTCTTCGTCAGACAGATCAGTATCTTCTGGGTCATCATCGTTATAATCGATGGCATCTTCGTCATCATTGATAAAGGCATTGACTTTTTTGCGTTTACGACGACGTGGTGTATCCTCGTCTTCTTCGTCGATTCCATGGTTGACTTCTTCATCGATCGAATCGATGGCATACCATGAACGCAAGCCCCAACGATTGTCGCCTAATGAAATAAAGCTACCGTCGATATTTAAGTCAGTATAAAATTGTGCGAGTGAATCACGAATGTCACTATCTGATTTGCCAAGATATGTTTGAATCTCATTTGCTAAATCAGAAAAGTCCATCACATCACCACGCTGCTCTAAGATCGCGTGTGCGACTTCGATCATTGATAATTCGTTTTTGTTTGCACCTTCAAATACACTAATTTCCAATCAGGACACGTCCTTTCACAGTCTACTCCTTATCATACAAAATCACAGGTAAAAAATCAAACGTTTCTTTGCTATTTATGCAGTAAAATCTAAGACCATCTCATATTCGCCTATTTTTTCGACACCCATGAACAAATCGTAATCGATCATGACTTTGCCAGCCGTTGGACGATCTTTTAGACTAACATGTAGTTCTTTTGTGAATGTGTCGACTTGGATCATTCCATAAGGCGTGCGGTAATGGGTTTCTAGACGCTCCCGATAGGCAAATTTTAGACGCATACGCATTTCACCAGCACGGATCAATTGCACGTGACCATCTGGCATGATCTTGATTGTGACAGGAATTTCTTCTTGTCCTTCTTGGATCTCTTTATAGCGTATGTATAAGGTATCGCCAATTTTGACCATCTGTCCTTTCAGATCAAAATAAAAATCTTGTTGCTCTCCTTGTTGTTTCACTTTTGTACGTAATTGTATCGAAATCGGTAATCCAGATCGTTCCATTTGACATTCTCCTTTTCTCATAGCTACATTGTTCCCACTTTCCACTGATTTGTCAACCGACAGGTATAGAGAACAGATAACTTTTTTCATCTCTTCTTTCTTATTTTGGAGTATAATGAAGAAAGAAGGAGTGATACTCCTGTATATTAGAATGAGTTGAGGTTGTGACAATCACTGCTCAAGCAGATTTAAATAGGAGTTGAGTGCATGACGTCCATCATTTTGGATCAAGAAGTCTACCAAACAAATGATTTTTCTCCGTTTGCTTTAACGGATATTTTAACAGAGTATGCCAAAAAAAATCAACAAACTTTTCTACATTTTTGGCAATATGAACAGACGATCATCCTCGGTATGAAGGATACCCGAACCCCTTTTTTATCTGAAGGGATCAAAGTCATCCAAGATGCGGGATTTGCACCGGTGATTCGCAATGCCGGTGGGCTTGGGATCGTTTCAGACCAAGGGATTTTGAATATCTCGTTGATCTTCCCACAAGAAGATGAGAACAAAATCTCGATCGATCAAGGATATGAAAAGATGCTCGCTCTGACACGTCAGGCTTTTCCTGTTTATGCAGACAAAATAGAAGCCTATGAAATCAAAGATTCTTATTGTCCTGGTACCTACGATCTCAGTATCAATGGCAAAAAATTTGCCGGAATCGCCCAACGTCGGATCAAAAATGGAATCTCTGTGATGATGTATCTGAGCGTGAACGGGGATCAAGAAAAACGAGGCGAACTGATGCGGCAATTTTATCAACAAGCATTGAAAGAACAATTCGGTACAAACGGCTATCCTGCGGTGACACCCACAAGCATGGCGACACTAGAAAAGTTATTCGATACACCGTTGACCGTTGCTCAAGTAAAAGATTCATTTATCCAAGCGTTCACTACATCTTATCCAACAAGTATTTCTATGGGGTCTGACATTTGGCAAGAAGCGAATGTTTCGCCAGATGAATGGCACGGACAAATTGAACGTATGACCCAACGAAATGCACTAAAGGACTAACTAAACATCAGTGATTTTTACACACAAATATATATAAAAGTAGTTATACGTGCAATGGTTTCCATGAGATGAGAAATCCCGATGAACCTAAAGAATATAGCAAAAAGATTAGGTTTTTCTGTGCGAACGCTACAACGTTGGCTAACGATGGCACGTTCAAAGTACATCGGACACCAAAAATTCGAAGATAGTATAATTTAACTTACATCAAAGGCGATAAAACAAGTGGCAAAAAGAACATTGCTTACGCTCAATTGTCTAGTGTCGGACAAAAAGATGACTTGAACAATCAAGTGGAGTTTTTAAGAAATCATGCTCAAAGTTCACTCCAACGATTATTTTATGGAATAACCTAGATTTATAGCCACAACAGGAATTAGTTGAAGATTTAATTTCAATCATTCACGTTTTTAGTTTCCGTATTTATGGAACTACGTAAGTATAAAGATGAGATTGAAGGTGATGAAGTTGTTAGTGGCGTACAAAACAGAAATTCTTCCAACAGAAGAACAAAAAGAAATCATTAATCGAACCATTGGTGTTGCTCGTTTTGTAAAGAACTTTTATATTTACCACAACCAAGAAGTCTATAAATCAGGTGGGAAATTTGTCTCAGGTATGGATTTTTCAAAGTGGTTGAATAACGACTACATTCCGAACCATCCAGACAAGCTGTGGATCAAAGCTGTTTATGCGAAGTCAACGAAACACGCGATTATGGAGACAGAAAAAGCCTTTAGAAAGTTTTTTCAAGGAAAAGCTAATTTTCCTAAATTTAAAAAAAAGAATCACCAAGATGTATCGATGTATTTCGTGAAGAACGATAAAAAGACAATCATCCGTTGTGAGCGTCATCGGATAAAAGTTCCCTCTTTGAATTGGGTAAAACTGAAAGAAAAAGGCTATATTCCTAAACACGATGACAAACATAGCATAAAGAGTGGCACGATCAGCCAACAAGCAAACCGGTACTACCTGTCGGTCATCGTGGAACAGGACTGTACCGCTCAAGTACTGAACGATACTCCTACCGAAGGCATGGGTATCGACTTAGGATTAAAAGATTTTGCGATTCTTTCCACGGGGAAAACCTATAAAAATATCAATAAATCAGGAAAAATTCGTAAAATCGAAAAACAAATAAAACGACAACAACGCAAGCTGTCGAGGAAATACGAAAGCGAAAAAAAGCGTGTCAACGAAAAACAATCAAAGAGAGGAGAAGCTACTCGCAAAAATATTGAAAAACAAGTCTTGAAAGTACAAAAACTTCATAAACGGTTGACAGATATCCGTAGGGACAGAGTGAATAAAATTGTGTCAGAGCTAGTAAAAACCAAACCAGCTTATATCACAATTGAAGATTTGAATGTCAATGGGATGATGAAAAACCGGCATCTTTCAAAAGCTGAGAGAGAGCAATCTTTCTATGCTTTTCGTAAAAAATTAGCAGATAAATGTAAAGTCTATCATATTGAGTTAAGACTAGTCGATCGATTCTATCCTAGCTCGAAACGATGTCATGATTGTGGGCATAAGAAAGTGGATTTAAAGCTATCTGAGCGTACCTATCGCTGTGAGAACTGTGGATATGTAGCAGATAGGGATTATAATGCGAGTATGAATTTGAAAGATGTGAAGGAATACAAAGTAATTGCATAAGCACGCAACTTTGTATATGTACCGATGGCTTAGTCGGGAATCAACGACTGTAGAGAACGAGACAAACCGTAGTAGTGTGTAAGTGACGAGGCGGCGTTCGATGAAACAGTAATTCTACCTACGTGAGTGGTAGAGAAATCTCGATATAGATATTTTTGTCTATATTTTGAGTAGCAGCTGGCTTATGACAAAACCTTATAAATACAAACTTTTACCAATGGAAAAAGTCTTTAGAGATCCGGTGCATAACTACATCCACGTGCAACATCAAGTGATTTTAGACTTGATCAATTCGAAAGAAGTCCAGCGATTACGGCGGATCAAACAACTCGGTACTTCGTCATTTACTTTCCATGGCGCAGAACATAGCCGTTTCACTCATTCACTCGGTGTATACGAAATCTCCCGACGCATCTGTGATATTTTTTCAAGAAATTTCTCCATTGAAAAAATCGGCCCTTCTGGTTGGGATGATCGGGAACGTCTCGTGACTTTATGTGCCGCCTTACTCCATGATATTGGCCATGGGCCTTATTCACATACCTTTGAACATATTTTCCAAACCAATCATGAAGCAATCACTGTAGAGATCATTACTTCGCCAGAAACGGAAGTCTATAAGATTTTGAATCGCGTGGAAGAAGGTTTTCCTGAGAAAGTGGCTAGTGTGATCAAAAAAACGTATCCAAATCCACAAGTCGTCCAAATGATCTCTAGCCAAATCGATGCTGATCGCATGGATTACCTTTTACGTGATGCCTACTTTACAGGTACAGAATATGGTACGTTCGATTTGACAAGGATTTTACGTGTGATTCGTCCCTATCAAGGTGGAATCGCCTTTTCCATGAATGGGATGCACGCAGTAGAGGATTATATCGTCAGTCGCTATCAGATGTATGTCCAAGTCTACTTTCATCCAGTTTCTCGGGGAATGGAAGTCGTTTTGGAGCATCTGCTACATCGTGCCCATGAACTTTATCACCAAGATGATGATAGTTTTGCACGTCATTCACAGTTACTGTTGCCATTTTTAGATGGCACATTTAGTTTAGATGAGTACTTAAAGCTGGATGATGGCGTCTTGAATACGTGTTTCAGTCAATGGACGGATTCATCTGATCCAATCCTTAGTGACTTAGCCAAACGCTTCTTAAATCGTAAACCATTGAAATCAGCGATGTTTTCTGGTGATCGTCAGTCACCACTGATTGCTGAATTGACCTCTTTGGTCGAAAAAGTTGGCTACAATCCAAACTATTATACAGCCATCAATTCAAGCTACGACCTGCCTTATGATTTTTACCGTCCAGAAGAAGGCAGACATCGCACACAAATCGAAATCTTGCGAAATGACGGAACTTTGGTAGAATTATCAGAGGTCAGTCAATTAGTTGCTGCACTCGCAGGGCAAGAACAAGGAGATGAACGCTTCTTCTTTCCGAAAGAAATGGTCGATCCTACCTTGCGTAATCACTATGATCTTTTTGATGAAACCTACCAAGAATTTGCGCGTCATATCCATAATGGCGCATTGATTGAAGAAATAAACTAACTAAGGAGAATTTTATGTCTATCAAATTAGTCGCTATCGATATCGATGGCACCCTTTTAAACGAAAAAAGAGAAATCACACAAGAAGTAAAAGAAGCAATTGCAAGCGCTGTGAAAAAAAACGTGGCAATCGTACTATGTACAGGTCGTCCGCTTCCAGGAGTCAAAAACCAATTGAATGAATTGGGATTATACCAAGACAACGATTACGTGATCACTTATAACGGTGCGTTAGTCCAGCAAACAAAATCCGGCAAGATCATTGCTCGTCATGGCTTGACTTATGAAGATTTCTTGGAGATCGAAGTCATGGCAAGACGTGTGGGGAGTCATTTGCATTCGATCGATGATCAAACGATCTATACAACGAATCGTGATATCAGTCCCTATACTGTCCATGAAGCTTTTTTAGTCAACATGCCATTGAAATATCGGACAGCTGATGAAATGACACCTGATATGAGTATCGTGAAGATGATGATGATCGATGAACCAGCGATCCTAGATGCTGCAATCGCTCGTTTACCACAAACTTTCCGCGACAAATATACGACTGTCAAGAGTTCACCTTTCTACTTTGAAATCTTGAACAAAGAAGCAAGTAAAGGCGCTGCTGTTGCTAACTTAGCCCAACATCTTGGAATCAAACAAGAGGAGATCATGGCAATCGGTGATAACGAAAATGATTTGTCGATGATCGAATACGCTGGATTAGGCGTGGCGATGGGAAATGCCGTTCCGTTGATAAAAGAAGCGGCTAATGTGGTTACTGCAACCAACGATGAACACGGTGTGGCCGAAGCAATCAAAAAATTTGTTTTATAAAAAGCAATGAACAAAAAAACAGCTCATTTCGAAAACCGAAGTATCGGCTCTTTCTTATGAGCTGTTTTTTTGTTCAATTTTCTTTCATCGCTAGCCATTTTTCCACTGCCCAACGATGACTTCCTCGTTTTAATTTTTCTAAGGCAGTTTCAGGAGTGACCCACCAGATCGATTGGTCTTTTTCGGTGGGTTCCCCTACCTTTTGCCAACTCTTTGCTACATAAAAAAAGCCAGGATTGTGGAAGTAAGTTTTTCGATGATTTGAGTAAAAATATTCCGCTGCTTCCCCTAGATAACAAGCAATCTCTGCGCTGATCCCCATTTCCTCCAGTAATTCACGAGAAATCGCTTCTTCATTTGTTTCCTGTCCCTCTTTTTCACCACCTGGCAAAAAAAAGGCACCATTTGGCGCTTCGATCATTGCGATTTTCCCATGTGTTTCGACAATGATATACGCTGCGTAACGGTCTTGGTAATTTGCAGACTCGTCTTTTTCGCCAAACATTGGGTTTTCCATAGGTTTTGTCCCTTCATCTTTTTCTTTCTATTCTACATGAGAGTTTTCTCATAAACAAGCACAAACCCATAGCGTACTTGAAATTTTTGATATGATAATGTGGAAAAGGTAAAATAGAAAGGAAGATATACTTATGAAAATGGCTCACACTTGCGTCCGTGTTAAAGATCTTGAGGCTTCTTTAAAATTCTATCAAACAGCATTCGGCTTTGAAGAAAGTCGTCGTCGCGATTTTCCAGAAAACAAGTTCACGCTAGTTTACTTGACTTTACCAGGAGATGACTACGAATTAGAGTTGACTTACAACTATGATCATGAAGGCTATGATTTAGGAAACGGCTACGGTCATATCGCTATTTCAGTTGAAGACTTAGAAGCACTTCATGAAAAACATCAAGCAGCAGGCTTCAACGTGACTGACTTGAAAGGACTGCCAGGAACAGCTCCGTCTTATTACTTCGTTGTCGATCCTGATGGTTACAAAATCGAAGTCATTCGTACAAAATAAATAGAGCAATACTAAAAAACAGAGGATGTGAACACCGCGTGTCAACTTCCTCTGTTTTTTTCTGTTCTTAAAACCTCTTACTGTTAACCGATCAATACGCTCTCTTCTGGATATTTGTACTTCGTCCCTACTTGATTTCCTTTTACAAGGATAGAGAAAAAGACGGTTAAAATCCCTACACGTCCGATATACATCAATGACATGATAATCAGTTTCCCGACTTCTGTCAGATCTGGTGTCAACCCCATTGTCAAACCAACTGTTCCAAACGCTGAGAACACTTCAAAAGCAATATATTCGATACCTGAAGTTTCTGGGATCGTCTCAGTCACGGATAAAACCATGATTGCTAACATACATAAAGACAATGTAACGAAAAACAATGTTAACGCGCGAAGAACCGCTGCTGGACGGATCGTCCGCCCAAAGGCTTCAGCTCTGGTTTTCCCGTTAAATGTTGCGTGCATTTGGATCAAGAGGATTCCTAAAGTGGTGGTTTTTAACCCACCTGCTGTTGAACCGGATGTTCCACCGATATACATCAAGATCATTGTCAACATCAAGCCGGCATGACTCATTTGTAAATAGTCGATGGAGTAGTAACCAGCTGTTCTTGGTGTGACACTCATGAAGAACGTATTTGCTAAACGTTCAAGATAAGTTCCTTCAACTAGATGGATCGCATTTTGTTCGGTAAAGAAAAAGACGATAAAACCGCCCACCAATAAGCCACCAGTGACAATCAATGCAATTTTTGAGTGGAGAGTGATTTTCTTTACTTTATGATAACTAAGTAGATCCCGCCAAACAATGAAACCTAACCCACCAGCAATGATCAGCGCAGAGACCACCATTAAGAGATAGATGTTTGGCTGATCATTTGCTAAGCTATCCCCTAACAAATCAAACCCAGCATTACAAAAACTTGATACGGCATGGAAGATGCTGTACCAAATCCCTTTTGTCCATCCGTAAGTCGGCACAAATGTAAAACTCAAGGCAAGTGCTCCCAGCCCTTGGATGACCATTGCGAATTTCAAGATATAGAGCATCAAACTCATAACACCTGACATGATTTCAAGATTCAATGCTTCTTTTAGTAAGATCCGCATACTAAAGCTGACTTTTTTCTTCGCTACTGCAAAGAAAATAATGGGGATCATCATAAAACCTAAACCACCGATCTCGATCAAAACCATGATCAGAAACTGACCGGCTTCATTCCAATGCGCCGCAGTGTTCAACGTAGTCAAACCAGTGACACAGACGGCTGAAGTTGCAGTAAATAATGCATCAATATAATTCGTCGGTTCGCCGCTTTTACTAAAGAAAGGCAAAGTAAGTAAACTGCCACCAACTAAGATCAAAAGAAAAAAGCCAACAGCAATCAATTGAACTGGTGACAGTTGTTTTGTTATCCTCTGTTTCATTCGAATCACTCCTCTAAGACCGTTAGCTACCTTCGCAACGAACAAATGAAGTAGCTATTGCTCTCACGGATGTAAAAGTAAGTCCGCCAAACGCTCGCTCTCTTTTCATCCCTTATCTTACCCTGTTTTTCTTCTTCCAGCAAAGAATTTGAGTCTTTTTCCTCCCTTATACCTGTTCGTTTGATACACATGCTTTCGAACAAACAATAGGCATGCTCAAATGAGTTCTACAAAAAGAAAAAACTCCTGATAATAAGCCATAAACGTCCGAAATTAGTTAAAGATATTTTCCGACATTTACGGCCTATTCTTCGGAGCTTAGAACTGTAGCTCGGATGAACGAACAACGTTACTAATTTGCACGGATGACTTAGCTAATCAGCGTTCCCCATATTTTTCACTTTGATCAAGCGAGTAACTTCCGCACGTTCATTTTCTTCTAACTTCATCTTGATATAATAGATCGTTTCTTCTAGTTGTGGGATCGTCATGTACTCTAACGCATTCACTCTACGCCGTGTTTTTTCGATCTCACCGGCCATCAGTTGACAGGTTTTCTCGATTTCTGTCAACTCAAGGAGCTTAGGAAGAAATGAGGTAAAACGATCGATCGAACGGTCTAATTCTGCATTGGAATTCAAATAGCCATAATCCACCGGCGCTTCGCCTAGCTGTTCGTCATATTCAAAATTCATGATCGGTACTTTGACGCTCATGATGTTTTTTTCGATAACAGCTAACTCGACATTTTCAGACGGTAGTACAAACAATTCATCAATGAAAGCTTCAGGTAATGAAGCTTTCGCAAGGACAAAATCGCTCATAGCTGCTGTCATTTCTTTTTCTACTACTTGGCGCAGTTCATTGTTCTTACGGATCAGTAGGATGAATTGACGCATCAATTCATCCTGCTTATCCTTCAACAATTTGTGTCCTCTTGTTGCAGTCGTCAATTGTTTTTTGAGTCGTGTCAATTCCATTCGTGTCGGATTAACATTTAATCGAACCATCAGACACTCACTCCCCTTCTGGCAGGTACTGGTCAAGCAGATCGTCTTTGATCCGTTTTAATTCTGTTCGTGGAAGCATGGCTAAAAGTTCCCATCCTAGATCCAGCGTTTCAGTGATCGAGCGGTTGGTATAAAAACCTTGATTGACATATTCTTTTTCAAAACGTTCCGCAAACTTAGCATAGATTTTGTCCACATCTGACAACGCCGATTCCCCTAAGACAACAGCTAATTCTTTGGCTTGCTTTCCTTGAGCATACGCCGCAAACAATTGGTTCATCGTTGCTGCATGATCTTTTCTAGTTTTCCCTTCACCTGTCCCTTTATCTTTCAAACGTGAAAGTGAAGGCAAGACATCGATCGGTGGTTGGATGCCGCTCTTATACAATTCCCTTGTCAAAATGATTTGTCCTTCTGTGATATAGCCGGTCAAATCAGGGATGGGATGTGTCTTATCATCTTCTGGCATGGTCAAGATCGGGATCTGTGTAACAGAACCCTTCAACCCACGGATTCGACCAGCACGTTCATATAAAGTCGCTAAATTCGTATAAAGATACCCTGGATAGCCGCGACGACCTGGTACTTCACGACGGGCAGCAGAGATTTCTCGTAATGCTTCGGCATAGTTGGTCATATCTGTCATGATGACTAACACGTGCATCCCTTTTTCATAGGCGAGATATTCAGCCGCAGTCAATGCCATACGAGGCGTTGCGATCCGTTCGATGGCTGGATCATTTGCTAAGTTCATGAACATCACCGAACGATCGATCGCTCCCGTCTGGCGGAAGTCTTCCATAAAGAATTCTGCTTCTTCAAAGGTGATTCCAATGGCAGCAAAAACAACTGCAAAATCATCAGAAGAGTCTAATACCGTCGCTTGTCTCGCAATTTGAGCAGCTAATTCTTTGTGTGGCAAACCAGAGCCGGAAAATACCGGCAATTTTTGTCCTCTGACTAGAGTGTTCAGGTGATCGATTGCTGAGATACCTGTTTGGATAAACTCATCAGGATAATCACGAGCCACCGGGTTGATGACTTCTCCATTGATGTCCAAGTATTTTTCTGGTAGGATTTCTGGCCCATTGTCTTTTGGTCGACCTAACCCGTCAAATACACGACCGATCATATCCTCAGAAACCCCTAGCTCTAATGGATGCCCTAAAAAGCGGACCGTTGAATCTCTAAGATTGATCCCACTAGTTCCTTCAAAGATTTGGACCATCGCTTTGTCTTCTTGTACTTCAAGTACTTGTCCACGACGAATCTCGCCATTTTGCATACGAACTTCGATCAATTCTTCATATTTCACCCCAGCGACTTTCTCGACCGCCATCAAAGGACCGACCACTTCACCAATTGTTCGATATTCTTTAATCATCGGTCATTCCTCCTTCTGAAACGATTGCTTGGATCGTTGGTTTGATATTCGCTTGGATTTCATCTAATTTCTCTAATTCTGTTTCTGGCACGAATTTACTACGACCGATTCGTTCTCTCAATCCCACAGTTCCTTTCATGATCTCACTGAGATAAGCACCTAATGAAATCGCCTGACGTGCTTCTTCACCAAAAGATAGGATCAATTTCAACATCTTGAATTGTTTTTCTCTAGAAGTAAATGTATCCACCTCATCAAACGCATTTTGTTGTAAGTAATCTTCACGAATGGATTTTGCTACTTCAAGCGTCAAGCGATCATTATCTGAAAGTGAATCGACACCAACAAGACGCACGATTTCATTCAATTGCTCTTCTTGTTGCAAGATACGCATTCCTTCTGCCACCATCTCTGCCCAATTCTCTCGTAGGATCTGATCCATGTAACGTCCCACTTCTGACGAATAAAGAGAATAGCTTTGAATCCAGTTGATGGATGGGAAATGACGTTTTTGCGCCAAACTGGAGTCTAATCCCCAGAAAACTTTCACCACACGTAACGTATTTTGAGTCACTGGCTCAGAAACGTCTCCACCAGATGGTGAAACCGCACTGATCGCTGTAATACTTCCTTCACGTTCTTCATTACCTAAAGCAATGACACGTCCTGAACGCTCATAGTATTCTGCTAAACGAGAACCTAAATAAGCAGGATAGCCTTCATCACCAGGCATTTCTTCTAAACGTCCACTCATTTCTCGCAATGCCTCTGCCCAACGAGAGGTCGAATCTGCCATGATCGCCACATCATAGCCCATATCACGGAAATATTCCGCAATGGTGATCCCTGTATAGATCGATGCTTCCCGTGCGGCTACTGGCATATTCGATGTATTGGCAATCAATACGGTACGTTCCATCAATGATTCACCTGTATTAGGATCGATCAATTCCGGAAACTCATTCAGTACGTCCGTCATCTCATTGCCGCGTTCACCACAACCAACGTAAACGACCATATCGACATCCGCCCATTTAGCAATTTGATGCTGAACAACTGTTTTACCGGCACCAAAAGGGCCAGGTACAGCGGCAGCTCCGCCTTTTGTCACTGGGAAAAAGGTATCGATAACACGTTGCCCAGTAATCATTGGCGCGTCCGGATTCAATTTTGCTTTGATCGGACGACTACGTCTAACAGGCCATTTTTGTAACATCGTCAATTCTCGCAAACCATCTTCTGTTTCGATGACACAAACCACTTCATCGATCGTAAATGATCCGGCTTCGATTTTTTTGATTTTTCCTTTGACACCATGAGGTACCATGATTTTGTGTTGAATGATCTTTGTTTCACCCACCACGCCTAGAACATCTCCGGTACTGACTTCTTGCCCGACTTCAGCAGTTGCTTCAAACCACCATTTTTTCTCGTGATCTAATGCGGGTAATTGGACACCACGACTTAAAAAGTTGCTTTGCGTGATCTCCATGAACGTATCCAATGGCCGTTGGATCCCATCAAACATTTGTGAAATGATCCCAGGCGCTAACTCGACAGATAACGCTTCACCTGTTGAACGAACGGGTTCACCAGGGCCGATCCCCGAAGTTTCTTCATATACTTGTATTGATGCGACATCTCCGCGCATCTCAATGATTTCGCCGATAACTCCTAACTCTCCCACTAAGCACATATCTTGGATACTTGCATCTGACATATTTTTTGCCATCACGAGAGGGCCGGAGACTTTTATGATTTTTCCAATTTGCAAGGCACTATCTCCTTTACATTCTATAAGATATTTTGTCCAACTGCTTTTTCCACACTCTTTTGGATCTCTGTCACGCCGATCCCCATCGTTCCTTGATGGCTAGGGATAAGGACGATTGCTGGTGTCATCGATTCTTTATAGCGTTCAATCGTTTCAGGCGTCATTGCCGCCGATTGTTCTGTGACATAGATCACTCCATAGGCGCTTTTTGCCATTTGTTCGATTGCGCGTCTCACTTCTTGTGGCTCTGTCGCATAGTGCACATCAAACCCAAATAATTTAAATGGTAAAACAGAATCTTTGTCGCCAACGACACCGATTTTATGCGTCATAGACTTGTCTCACCCTTTCTCTGATCGTTTCATTATCAAAGTGATTTTTCTTACCGATCACTAATAACCGAAGATTTTTACTCTCAATTTCTTTTGCATTCAAGAAAGCAAGTAAAGGCAACGGGCCAAAAGCCTGCGTTTGTGCGGCTTCATACAGCGAAGATAAGTAATCGTCTTTGATTTGTTCTAATCGAACAAAATCTAGTTCTCCTTCATGGATTGCAGGTTCGATCAATTGACGATAATCTGTTGTTTGCAGAAAGTTCAAATAGGTATCCAACTCGCTTTTGACGAAACTCAAAAACGTTTCTTTCGGGATACTGCCAGAACTTGAAAGTACTGCGGTCATAAATCCGCTGGATCGTTGTTGCAAGATACCGCGTGCCATCGTCGTGATATTAGTCAAATCAATAAACGCAATGATTTCTTCCAGTAATTCCGGATACCCAAGTTTCTCTCCAAGACGGCGTTGCTCTGTCAAGAAATAGCGATCATAGATAACATCGATTCCTTGTAACACAGAGGATTCTTCGCAGTATTCATGGACTTCACGAATACTATCCATCAACTGCGAAGGCAATTCTGTAGAGGCTTGTGTATGGATTGCTTGCTTTAACGCTTCGCATGAATAAAACCCATCGTTACGGTACAGGTGATCCAGATTTTTGCCCGTCATCTCAGCTTTTGTCAATACTTTTAAATTATGGAACGTATAACGCATCGTATAGACCCAAACGACTTCAGGTTCTGGCGCCGACTCTTTCAACCAGGTAAATAGTTTGCCCGATTCAGCCAACAGATTTTCCTCAAAGTCCCGTTCAAAACCTTCGTAGATATAAGGATGATAAATCGTTGTTTTTAACATTTCGCCTAATGCGTCCAATGATTTCGTCTGGATCATGCGATCAAAGTCTTCTTTTGATAAAAGTTCTAATTCTCTTCCACGAATCAAGGGATTTAATTCATGATACTCCATTCACCGATCCCTCCTTACTCGAATAGTTGCTTCGCAATTTCAAAGCGCATTTGTTCTTGCACTTCTTGTACTAGATCACGATAGACAAAGTTGTATTGTACGCCTTGGTCATCAATCAAAAATCCTGCTTCTTTGGCAATCCTTCGATCACTGAGATGCAAGGTAAAAGGCAGCTGTTGATTCCACTTTGTCACTACTTCATTAGTTAAAATGGCAGCAGATTTTTCTCCGGCTAATAAAGTAACATCACCAGATAAGGATAAATTCTGCACCATATTGAACATGAAGGAAAGTTGATCTTCTGCTGGCCAACTTTCTAATTCTTGACGTGCTTCAGCAAACAAACGATGTAAAAATTCTTGTTTTTCATTGAGTGTTGCTTGACGCACTTCCACCTGTTGGCGATTTCTTAATTGACGGTAACTCTTTTCGATTTCTTCAAGTTCTTTAGATTTTTGCTTTTCATCGTCTGCTTCTAAACGCGCACGCTCGATTTTGAACTGCTGATCGATTTTTTCACGTTCTGCTTTTTCAAACGCCGCTCGTTCTGCTTCAGCTGTTTCATTCATTTGACGAATGATATTATCAATGGCGTTCATTGTTTTTCCTCCTTGTTTAAGCATTCAATACTAATAAGAAAGAAATAACGAAGCCTAAGATTGCGTAAGTTTCAACCATTGCGGCAAAGATAATTCCTTTAGTTGCGTGTTCTGGTTTTTTCGCTAAGATTTGGATACCTGCAGCAGATACTTTCCCCTGAGCAATCCCAGAAAACAATCCAGTAAAGGCAATCGGTAAAGATGCGCCTAAAAAATTCAGCCCTTGGACAACCGACATATCTGCATTTAAATTGATAAAGATCAAGAAGGCGATTACGAAGCCATAAAGTCCCTGTGTTCCGGGAAGTAATTGTAAAATCAACGCTTGTCCGAATTTTTCCGGTTGACTTGTCGTCAATGCAGCTGCGGCTTCACCGGTCATCCCCACACCTTTCGCTGATCCGATCCCTGAAAAGATCGTGGCTGTTGCCATCGCTAATACCGCAAACACCATTCCACCATTTTGAGCAATTAAGTAATCCATCATTTTTTAAAATTCCTCCAATTTTTTTACTTTTTCTTATGATTGATATTGACATATTTTTCCGCTGTTTTCAGTGGATCGAAGGCCCGTCCGCCTCCGGTATAAAACTTGCCGAAAAATTCGACATATTGCAATCTCGCGCCATGCACGTAGGCACTAAGCAAGGTCAAGAACATATTCAACGCATGTAAAGCGATGATCAATAAGATCCCGACACTAAAACGTGCGGCTGGCGGCATGAAAGCAACCAACATATTGAAGGCAGCCCCGATACTCCCGCCAGAGATCCCCAAAGCCATCAATCGTGTATAACTCACTAGATCACCGATATAACCAGTCAAACCATACAAATTATAGGCTCCTTTTGCAGCACCTTTGGCTTTAGATGAAGATTGGAAAATCGGAATGACCAAAATACATAGCGCTGATAAAATCGCTAATCCTGCACCTAGATAAACAAAAATCGGGTTCTTGACGATCATACTACCAAGCAATAAAAGGACGACTCCCACTAAAATCCCTTGCCAAGCAAATCCATCATTGATCGCATCCACGTAATCTTTGCGCTTGATATGCTCTTTTGCTGCAAGAAACAACCCAACTAAGATTTGGATAAGCCCAAATATGACAGACAAGACTAAAATCGTATTGACATCATCTGTTGTAGACAACAATGGGAAGGGTAAGTGGATACCTAACACTTCTGTCGGTAACGCTTGGCCAAAGAAGGAACTGTAAATAAATCCCCAGATGATCGACGGAATGGCTAAGATCTCGAAAAACTTAGCAAATCGCTGCATCCCTCGAGGCAATACCAACAATTTTTGCGCAATGATTGCGCCTATAAGCATGAGTAAACCATAACCAATATCAGCCACCATCATCCCGAAAAAGACAAGATAAAATGGCGTCATCCATGGTGTCGGATCAATTTCATGATACTTAGGTAAACTATACATTTCCGTCAGCATTTCAAAAGGTGCCACTATTGGATGGTTCTTCAATTTCGTTGGTACTTCTTGATCGATCTCTTCTTCGGTGGGCGCTTCAAAGCTAAGAAAGACTTCATCAGCAGACAACGTATTTTCTACCTGCTGGATCAATTCTTGCTTTTCGTCCTCGCCGACCCAGCCTTGGACAACGATCAGGTAAGGCGCCATGACAAATCGATCCTTCACTGCTTCTCGTTCTGCCATTGCCAAGAGGATTTCTTCTGCCCATTCCAATTCTTGGATGTAACTGCTACAACGACCAATTTTGATCGCTAATTGTTTTTGTGCTTCGTAACAAGCTTGCAACTCTTGTTTGATTTCCTGTAGCTGTTCTTTTGGCGTCTGCTTATAAGGATATGCTTCTTTGACAAAACCATAACGAGTAGCAATCTCATCGACAATAGATGCTGAAGTTTTGAGCACCACGTAAGTCAAGTAAACGAAGTGGTCTGTTTCGCTAACTTCTTCCACGTAGACCTCTGGTACTTTTGCTAATGCTTCTCGAAATTCTATCGCATTAGCAACACTGATCGTTCCCATCTCAACTGTTGTTTGGTGACTACGAAAGCTTTGCGGTATAACATCCAGATTTGCCCAATGTGTCAACCAGTCTTCCTGCTCTGACAGTTGTTCTCGTTGTTCTGCCAATGTTTCCCATTGTTTCTTTAACCCTAATATTTCAGTTAAACGCTTCGTAAAATCTTCTTCCGAATAATTTGCTTCTAGTTCCTGCAAGGTCACTTCTCTTCGTTTGAGGTGTTGTTTCTTTTGTTGCTTGTCCCCGTGATGATCAATGAATTGAACAGCTTCTCTTGTTTGCATGATCCGACTAGTAAGCGCATTGACGATCGGTTCTTTTTCGAAAATCGCTGCTTTAGGAAAATAAGTATCCACCCATTGATTATTTGTCGTTTCTTGAAAAAGATCGCGAATCTCTACATTTTGGATACCTTGGATTGCTTGTAATAAGGCATCCTGATTTTGTTTATCGGAAATGAGAGTCACTTTTTCCATCTTAGTGACGGCCATAGGTTTCTTTCACCCTTTCAATGATCGCGTCAACCGCTTGCTGACGTTGCTTCTCATATTGTTCTTGTACGATAGATTGCAATCGTCTAGCGTCTTCGTTCAATTTATTTTTTTCAGCAATCGCTTTTTGCTGTTCCGCTCGTTTTTTTTCTTCAAACAACTGTTCCAAATGTTGTTTTTGACTTGCACGAAGTTGATCCAATTCGACATCTTTTGCTTCTTTATAATCTTTTAACTCTTGCTGAAGCTTTTTCATCGCTTGTTCATTTTCTTTTTCAGCTTGTTTGATTTTTTCTAAGGCTTCTAGCACATTCCCCACTTCCTTTCTCTAAAAAAAAGAGGGACATCCTTTCTTTTTTCATTGAAAGTATGTCCCTCTAAAAATAACTTCAGATAATTTAGGCACTTTCAAAAAAATGTTCTTCTCACCCCTTGAAGAACTAGATCCTTGAAGCTTGCGCCCAACCATTTATATATTTCTTACTTACAAGTATAACAAATTCAGGTAAAATTTCAACTAACAGATCCCTTTTTCCTTTCAGAAAGTTCACAACTGACAGTAAATGAGCAACTTTAGATAAACATTCTACCTATTATATAATTACGTACGTTTTCCAAAACAAATATTTTAATTTTTTTTAAACTATTGCTAAAATAGAAGTAGTTAATGAATGGAGGAAATCGTATGCATCAAAAAATTGGTATCGCGGCCAATCAATTACTGCGGGCTACAGAAACATTTCAAGGAAATCAAGTCACTTACACCCCGCAAGGTTTTGTTAATGCGGTACAGCAAGCAGGGGGCTTGCCTTTGCTTTTCCCTATTTCTTCCACAGAAAGCGCTCGTGACTACATTCAGCTCGTCGATAAGCTACTCCTTGCTGGTGGTCAGGATGTCAGTCCTTCGCTCTACAACGAAGCGCCTCACCCTAAATTGACAGAAACAAACCTCGATCGAGATTTGTTTGAACAGGCGTTGATCCATGAAGCATTGAAGCAAAACAAACCGATCTTAGCTGTGTGTCGTGGGATGCAATTATTGAATGTAACGTTAGGTGGGAATCTCTACCAAGACCTTACGTTATATCCAAATTGGTCAGTCAAACATGAACAACAACCAACCCCACCGCAATTTGCTACGCATGAAATCACAGTCGAACCAGATAGTAGACTCCACGAAATATTACCTACTTCTTATTTTGTGAATTCTTATCATCACCAAGCAATCAGAGATCTTGCTCCCACACTAAAAGCGACAGCGTATTCTCCTGATGGATTGGTGGAAGCTGTTGAAAGTAGAGGATCCGACCAACGAATACTTGGTGTTCAATGGCATCCTGAGCTTATTCATCAAAAAAATCCACTCGATCAAAAATTATTTGATTATTTTGTACAATCGTTATGATCGTTACAAACGAAATGAAAAGCCCGTCTAGCAGAAACATGTTGTTTCTGCTAGACGGGCTTCATTCATTTTATGCAAGGCACATCGACCAGCAGTTAACTTCTACGATACTCAAGCAACTGTTTCAATTGCTGGATTTGTCGCTGTAATTCGCTCCCTTTTGTCGTATCACGATTTAATTTTCGTGGCAACTGTTGATCAATGACCTTTTTCACTTCTGCCAAGCCATTGGCTGTTTCAAATTGTTCCTCGATGCCTAGAAATGGATAGTGGGTCACGATTTGAAAGCCATAAGAGTTACATAGCAACGAATACCCTGCAATACCTGTTGTTCGTTGATAGGCCTTTGATAAACCACCGTCAATCACGAAAACTGTTCCGTCTGCTTTGATTGGGGATTCCCCTTTTTTCACTTTGACTGGTGTATGTCCATTGATGATCACTGAACCATAAACCGGTACACCGAACTCACGCCTTACTTTTTGACTCAACCATTCTTTGTCTCGTAATCGATAGTAAGCATTGCTGACTTCCACATGCGTTTCTTTTTCTGCTAAATAATAACGCTCAAACGTCGCCATCTTACTTTTACCAAACAACGGCGAGTAAGGCCCACTCCATGCATACCAAATCAAATCAGTCGCTAAGTCTTCTTTTTTCTTTAGTGATTTAGCACTTTCACGAATCTGTTCTTCAAAGAATGCCATCAATTGCTTCCCTTGATACGTCTCACTCCCAAGTTTAAAACTTAGAAACTCACCATGTTCATCTACTGGCATACAGCCATGAAACAAGATACTTTGGTTCGTGACAAGATACATCCTACCTTTTTCTAAAAGGAAATCCATATGTTTTTGCATTCGGAGTGAATGTTGAAAAGAATACAGCAACATATCGATCACTCGTCGTTCGTCTGCCGATAAACGATCCGGTTCCTGCGTAGAAATCGTCTGAAAACATGGGTGATGGATCGTATACTTTTGACCATCCAGAAATAACTCATTTTTTTCATAATCGATATTCGCTAAGATATCCCGATCCGCCATCTCAAATTCCGGTCGTCGTTTCAGTAATTGGGATTCTAGTTTGAACTGCATGATCGCAAGCGCCTGATGGATCTTCTCCATCTCTTCTCTCTCGCGTTCTGTCGCGTCTTGGCTATTCTTAGGTGTAAACAAAGGGTTTGTCTGATAAGTTTCTGTCGCAAACGAACAAAGGGAACGCAGATTCAACGCGTATTCTTTTTCCAACTCGAATAAATAATTATACCGCGCAGCGATACGCAATAAGGTCAACAAACAAGTTTCCGAGCCACAATACGCCCCAAGCCATAAAATATCATGATTGCCCCATTGGATATCGATTGAATGGATCTCCATCAAGCGGTCCATCACTTTGGCGGCTTGTGTCCCCCGATCAAAGATGTCTCCGACTACGTGGACATGATCGATCACCATTCGTTGAATCGTCTGCGCTAACTTTTTTAAAAAGCGCTCTTCTTCATTCATCTCAAGCAACTGATCAACGATTTTACTCACATAAGATTTTTTCCCTTGCACACGATCATCAACATACAATAATTCCTCAATGATATAACTATATTCTTTAGGTAAGGCTTTTCTTACTTTTGATCTCGTATACTTGACAGAAGTGAATCGCAGCAACTCAATCAATTGATGGATCAACGTTGTTTTGTCTTGTTTCTTGTACCAGTCAGTCGCTAATGCGTATTCCGGATAGGCAACAAAAATCGTTAATCGCTTGATCTCTTCTTCACTTAAACATTCTTGAAATAAATCTTTGATTTTCTCTCGTAGATTCCCTGAACCATTTCTCAATATATGATCAAATGCTGGAAACTCGCCATGGATATCACTTAAAAATAATTCGGTTCCTTTTGGTAGTTGTAGAATTGCTTCTAAGTTGATGATCTCCGTAATGACTTCTTCTTTTGTTGGGAATTTTTCTGACAATAATTCTAAATATTGATCCATCCAAACGCCTCCAAAATTGGTATACCTAAAATTATAGGACACACAATGGATATTTACAACAAAATTACTTTACCTATTCGAAAATAGGTACATATATAATCGTGAATTTTTTAAATCAAACAAAAGCGCTCTAGGTATACGACCAAAAGCAACTCTTATGAAAATAAGCCGAGACACCCAAAATTTGAAGAACAATTTTCGGGTGTCTCGGCTTATTTCTCAGAGTTGAATATTTCTGTGACAACTTCAACCTTTATTTCTTTTTGCGTTCATTTCTCATGATTGAAATTGATTGTTTCAATGACGTCCAAATACCACCTTCACTGTAAACAAGCACGTTTGATTTGTACATATTTGCGGACATGAACATCAATACGAATGTGATGATCACTAAGACGACCAAAGAAATCAATGCGCCACTCATTTCAACTGTTTCATTTGCCAAGCGGATCGGCATGATATATGAAGATAGGAACGGTATATATGAAGTGATGCGGATCACGATATTATTCGGATCAGATGCACCAAGGATCAATCCTAACATATAACCCCCTAAAGAAAGGTACGTCACTGGTAAAATCGCTTTTGCTGTATCTTCGGCTTTGTTGACCAATGAGCCACATAAGGCAGCTAATACCGCGTAGATCAAAATACCAAAGAACATAAATAGTAAAGAGTACCATAAGAATGGGCCGAAAATACTATCTAAAGAAATCCCATCCAGTACACTTTTAACGATTTCCATATCTTTGAACTGATTGAATCCTATTGCAAAGATGATGCCATATAAAGCCATTTGAGTGACTGCCACTAGCAGTACCCCTGTCAATTTTCCATAAAAATGTTTTTGTGCAGTGGTACTAGACAAAATCACTTCCATGATTCTTGTCCCTTTTTCTGAAGCAATCTCTTGTGCAATGATCTGTGCATACGTCAAGATGATGATGAATAGAATGATTGTTGCAACATAACTGACCGCATATTGAACAGCTGAGTTATCTTCTCCTATCGTCATTTCACCATTTGCATCAAAACTGACTTTTTGTCTTGAAAATGCAGCGGGTTGACTTAATGCAGCCACTTCTTCTGGAGAGATCCCTAAACTACTTGCCCGCATCATCGACTGTAAGCCAGTCAACTGCTGTTGGATCAACAGTTGCGTTGCTTGGCCTAATGAGTTTTCACTAAATAATTCTCCGGATACTTCTCCATTATCTGTCGTGACTACCATGTACGCATCGATCTTTTCGTCAGATAACTTACTTTTGGCTTCATCCTCCGATGAAAAAGCTTCAAAGTGGAAATCCCCCATATCGGATTGACTCAAATAATCAGTGATTTGTTGGTCTTCAGCAATGACACCGATTTTATCTGTTTCACTGTTTTGTTGAGCAAAATTACCTGCTAAGTAAATCACACCCATCAAAACAAACGGCACTAGTATCATAATAATAAAAGAAATCGATTTGACATTTTTCAAATAGACATCTTTCGTGATGATCCAAAACTTACTCATGTAGCTCACCTGCTTTCATCTTGAAGATTTCTTCTAAAGTAGGCGGTTGTTGATTGAACATTGGAATATAGCCAAATTGCGTCGCGCGAGTAAAGATCTCTTTCCCTACATCTGGATGATCCAATGTGATTTCCAACGATTGATCCTCACGAAGAATCACTTTTTGGACCCCGTCGATTTCCTCTATTTCTTGCTGTGATAATCCAGACTCTAAAAATAGCTTTGTTCGTCCAAATGCTTCTCGAATCTCGTGGACTTTCCCATCTAGTACCATCTCCCCATTTCGAAGCATGATCAAGTGGTCACAAATCTTTTCAACATTATCCATGTTGTGACTAGAAAAAATGACACATGAGCCATTTTTCTTCAATTCGATGATCCCGTCTTTAAGTAGCTCAGCATTCACTGGGTCCAACCCACTAAAAGGCTCGTCTAAAATAATCAACTTAGGTTCGTGGATCAGTGTTGCAATCAGTTGTACCTTTTGTTGATTTCCTTTTGACAAGGACTTAACTTTATCTGTTTTTTTCCCTTTTACTTGAAATTTCTCCATCCAAAAATCGATCTTAGGTTCAATTTCTTTTTTCGTTTTTCCACGTAATGCAGCAAAATAGATCAACTGTTCTTGGATCGATACCTTGGGATAAAGCCCTCGTTCTTCAGGTAAATACCCAATGATATCATAATCTTTTTCACTCAAATGATGACCGTTCCATAGCACTTCGCCTTGATCTTGCGTCAAAAAATCTAAAATCAAGCGAAAAGTCGTTGTTTTTCCTGCACCGTTTTGCCCAATCAATCCCATGATTTTTCCATCAGGTATTTGAAAAGAAACATGATCAACAGCTGTATAACTGCCAAACGTCTTAACCAAATCCTTTACCTCTAGCATTTTCTCACTCCTTCATCCTAAATTCCTCTATCCTTTACTGTACGATATAAAAATAACTTATATATAAAAACTTATGTTATTGTTTTTTATTGTACATATAAAAATGATAGGACAGTTTACAGGTTTTGTAAAGCGCCCTCAGTTCAATTTTTATGCAGTTTATCGAAAACATTTTGTGCGACATTTTTTGGTAGACCAATTTCTTGTAACTCCTCAATTGACGCAGCGGTGATGTTTTTTAACGATTTGAACTCTTTCAACAACATTTTTTTTCGTTTTGGCCCTAACCCTTCAATCTCATCTAAGCGCGAAGCAAAACTATTTTTACTACGTAATTGGCGATGAAACGTGATTGCAAAGCGATGGACTTCGTCTTGGATACGTTGCAATAAAAAGAATTCTGGTGAATTTCGTTCAAGCGGAACAACTTCTAATTCATTCCCAAATAACAACTCATTGGTTTTATGCTTATCATTCTTCGCCATTCCAGCGACTGGGATATCGATACCTAATTGATTTTCTAATACATCCTTTGCTACATCGACTTGCCCTTTCCCCCCATCGATCAAAATCAGATCAGGCAATGGCAGTTCTTCTCGTATCACACGTGCATAGCGGCGGTAGATGACTTCTCGCATCGAAGCATAGTCGTCCGGTCCAACGACCGTTTTGATTTTATATTTACGGTATTCTTTTTTTGCTGGTTTTCCATCGATGAACACCACCATCGCTGCTACTGGATCGGTCCCCATGATATTAGAGTTATCAAAAGACTCGATCCGGATAGGTGCTGGGATGTTCATTGCATTACCAAGGCGCTCGATCGCTCCGATCGTTCGTTCTTGTTTCCTAACGATCAAATCAAAGCGTTCGTTCAATGCCACCCTTGCATTTTTATTGGCTAGTTCAACTAACTTTTTCTTCTCACCACGTTTGGGCTGGATGACCTTTGTCGCTAACAACGCCTCAACACTCGGTTGGTCGATCGTATCAGGGATTACCACTTCTTTTGGAATGAAATGTTCATTTTCTTGATAAAACTGCCCGATGTATGTTAAGAAATCCTCTTCTGCTTCATTGTAAAAAGGAATGATCGATACATCTCGTTCAATCAGTTTTCCTTGACGTACAAAGAATACTTGGACACACATCCAGCCTTTATCAATGGCATAACCAAACACATCTCGATCAATCAAATCAGTGTTTGTCATTTTTTGTCTTGTCATGATCGTTTCGATGGCTCTGATTTGATCACGATACTCTGCTGCTTTTTCAAATTCCATATTTTCTGCGGCCTTGGCCATTTTTTCTTGGATCTCGGCTTCGATCGTCTCATGACCACCATTCAAAAAGCGTTTGACTTCATTCACGATACTTGTATATTCCGCTGGATCTACATCAAAATAGTAGGGACATAAACATTGCCCTAAATGGTAATAAAGACAAGGTTCTTTTGTCTGACTCGGTTTACATTTCCGTAAAGGGAATAAACGATCTAAAATCTTTTTTGTTTCATTCGCAGCCCCAACATCGGGGTAAGGACCAAAATAAAAGGCTTTGTCTTTTAATACTTTACGAGTGATCACTAAACGAGGATATTTTTCGTTCGTGATCTTTAAAAAAGGATAAGTTTTATCATCCTTTAACATGATATTGTATTTTGGATCATTCTTTTTGATCAGATTGATTTCTAGCAGTAACGCTTCAATGTTAGATTCTGTCACAATGTATTCAAAGTCCTCGATCTCACTAACTAATCGCTCCGTTTTCGTGTTATGGCTTCCAGTAAAATAGGAACGCACGCGATTTTTCAAGACTTTGGCTTTTCCTACATAAATGATCGTACCGTTTTTGTCTTTCATCAAATAGCAGCCAGGCTGATCAGGAAGTAATGCAAGTTTATTTTTTATTCGTTCATTCATGGTGACTGCTCCTTTATATTTCTGATATCGCTATTATAACAGAGGTTGAGATAGAAGTATCAAGCGAAGAGACACAAGAAAAATTTTGCGTAGCTTATCGTATAAATTTTTAAGTATCCTGTACGCTAACAAAAGATTCTATTCTCTTCATTTATGGCTTTTTTATTCCACGTCTCCGTTCAGTTTTATGACTCGATTAGTCGCAAAAAAACCGAGACAGCAATCCATATGATTGTTGTCTCAGTCTGATGTGTTAGTTACTTAATCTTATAAGTGTTGGGCAATCATTTGACGTAATTGATCTTTTGATTGAACACCGATTGCTTTTTCTACTACTTCGCCGTCTTTTTTCAAAAGTAATGTTGGAATACTCATGATCCCAAATTGTTGTGGTGTTTCAGGATTTTCATCAACATCCATCTTCACGATTCTGAATTCGTCTTCGTCATATTCTTCTTCTAACTGGTCTAAAATTGGCGCTTGCATTCGACAAGGTCCACACCAAGTTGCCCAAAAGTCGATTAAAACTAACCCTTTATCTGTTTCTTCGTTGAATGTTGCATCTGTAATTACTTGAGCCATATCAAAGACCTCCATTTATTAGTCTACTCTAAGTATAGCACTATTGGTGCCTAGATTCGAGCTATTTGCTTACCTTTAGTAAGTTTTATTTAAATTTAACAATTGTCGCACCATTGCCCCCTTGATTTCCTGGAGCAAAATCGAAGCTCTTGACACTACGATGATTTTTTAAATAATCGGTGATTCCGGTTCTTAGTGCGCCTGTGCCTTTTCCATGAACGATCGTCACTTGAGGGTAGCCAGCCAAAATTGCCGCATCTAAATATAGATCGACTTCATTTAATGCTTCTTCATAACGCTTCCCTCGAAGATCCAGCTGGTTGGAGACGGTGGAATGAGCATCTGAGCGAACCGTATGGATCACTCGTTGTTGTGGTTCTTTTTGGGGAGCAATCGGTGTTAATTCACTTTCCGAAACGTTCATCTTCAGGATACCGATCTCCACTTGCCATTGGTTGCCATTTTTGCGCAACAATGTTCCACGCTGCCCATAAGTCGTCACGAGTACTTCGTCACCTGGTTTCAATGTTTTCTGTTCTTTCGCTTTTTTCAAGACCTTATTTTTCTTTAATTGTTCTTCTTGATGCAAGTTGGCTAACTGTGATTTTGCATCGATCAATTGATGCTCTTTGACCGTACCCTGCCCCACTTGTTTTTGTAAGTTGCGAATATCTGCAATGATTTTTTCTGCCTTTTCTTCTGCTTCAGAAACAAGTGCGTTGGCTTTTTGTTTGGCTTTCGCCATTTCTTGTTCACGCTCTTCAAAGAAGTAGCTATAAGCTTCTTTCAAATCATTGTACAGACGTTGCGCTTCATCGACATAATGACGCATCTCTAAATACTCTGTTTCTGCCATTTTTCGACGATTCTCTAAATCAGTGATCATTTCATTCAAGTCTTGACTTTCATCGTTCATCAATTGCTTGGCTTCATCAATGACTTGGTTGTCTAATCCTAAACGACTTGAAATCTCAAAGGCATTACTTCTACCCGGCACGCCGATCAACAAGCGGTAAGTTGGGCTAAGAGTGTCAACGTTGAACTCCATACTCGCATTGATGGTATTCGAGCGATTGTAGCCATAGACTTTCAATTCAGGATAATGTGTTGTTGCCATCACATAGGCAGATTTCTTTCCGAGATCATCTAAAATAGCAATGGCTAGCGCTGCTCCTTCTTGAGGATCAGTCCCCGCACCTAGTTCGTCAAATAAAACTAAGCTTTTTTCATTGACTTTGGAAAGGATATCCACGGTATTTGTCATATGTGAGGAGAAGGTCGATAAACTTTGCTCAATCGATTGTTCATCTCCGATATCAGCAAAAATATCTTCAAAGATCCCGATCTGACTTTCTTCATCCGCCGGGATCGGTAACCCTGCTTGCCCCATCAATTGCAATAAGCCCAGTGTTTTCAACGTGATGGTTTTCCCACCAGTATTTGGTCCGGTAATGACGATCGCTTGATAGTTTTCCCCAATCGAAATATCATTTGGGACGACTTTTTCTTGATCGATCAATGGGTGTCTGGCTTGCTTCAAATCAACGATGTTTTCTGTACTGATCGTCGGCACGATTGCCTTTAGTTCTTTCCCAAAGCGTGCTTTCGCATTCATCAAGTCCATTTTTCCAATGACATACGCATTGTGGATGATTTCTTGACGATGAGGAACTAACTCCGCCGACAACTCGCTTAGAATACGTTGGATCTCATTGCGTTCGGCAATTTGATATTGACGCAAGCGATTGTTCAATTCCACGACTTGTTTTGGTTCAACGAATAGTGTTTGTCCCGAAGAACTTTGATCATGGACGACTCCGCCAAACACACCACGATATTCTTGTTTTACTGGAATAACATAGCGGTCGTTTCTCATCGTAATGATGGCATCACTTAGGTATTTGGCATTTTTCCCACGAACGATCCCATCTAATTGTTCTCTAACTGCTTGTTCACTTCTACGGATATTATGACGGATCGTCTTCAACTCTGGAGAGGCATCATCCGTCACTCGTCCATCATCATCGATTGCTTCTTTCAAACGACGACTCAAGGATGGGATAGCAACTAATTGATCTGTCCAAAAATAAAGACGCGCAAACTCAATCTCGCTATCTGCTAAATCATCAATAAAACGTCGCAACTCACTAGTAGTTGATAGGACACGGGAAACCTGTGCTAGCTCGACCCCATTAAGGTCAGCACCGATTTCGATGCGTTTCATATGCGGACGGATATTCTCTAATTTGGGGATTGGGATACCGCCACGCAATCGTTGGACTTTTAGACCATCTTCTGTTTCTTCCAACCAATATCTGATCGTCTCTGCTTCATTCACTGGCACAAGCTGGGCTAATTCTTCTTGCCCTTGTGCTGTGATCACAAACTGTAGTACTTGTTGTTTTACTTTTTCAAACTCTAATGTTTCTAGAATGCGTTTGTTCATTTTTTTCACCTTACTTTCACTAAAAAAGAGGCCGATAGATGGCTAAGCAGTCTTCAAGACTAACCAACATCTTCATAGCCTCTGTCATTGACAAGAAATCATTTCTTACTTAGTTAATCACTTGTGTCACCCATAGATCATACATTTTATTTGCTAAAATAGGTGTTCGTTCAACCATAAATGTTGCAAGATTATTGCCACTAAATTGGTTTTGGATAAATCCCACCGGAATAAACGTCAGTAAACGTAAAACTAGAACCAAGGAAATATAGGTGATGATCACGGATAAAATCCCGCCAGCCACCCAGTCTAATTGCTTTAGTACAGGAATAAACGTCAACCCATGAGCGAATACCCCAATGAATCGTGTGACTAGCCAACCAATAAATAAAATGATCAAGAAAGCCACCCCTGCATAAAATGCTTCATCTAATTTAAATGAAAAAGCTTGATCAAAAAAAACTAAGTTAGAATTGGCTGTTACCGCAGGATAAGGAATATATAATTGCAGATGATTGGCTAATGTTTTGTAATAGGTTTGTGCTGCTAGAAATGAGACAAAATAACCAACCAGATAAATCCCCTGTAGCGCAAAACCACGACTGGCTCCAGAAAAAAATGCAATCAGCAAAATAAATAAAATCAAAAGACTAAGCATACATTCTTCCTTTCTCTTCTATAATAATATCAATTTGAAGATCTTTGTTTGATTTGACCTTTTCGTTTTTCATTTAGAATCTGTTGTGCTTCCACATGATTTTTGATCTTATGGTCACTTCCATTTTCTTTCAATACTGCTCGTGCTTCGTTTTCAATCGCTTCGATTCGTTTGATCCGATTTTCCATTTCTGTGAATCTCACCATTTTTTGTTTCAGTTCTGTGACTTCTTTTATTAAATTCAAATTTTTTTCCTGTCTTTTCAATTGATCGGAAAATGCATTGACTGCTAATAAAATAGCTGCTTGTTCATTGTCTAATTGAGGGGACAATTCTTTCAGTTCAGCTAATTGTTCATTGATTAATTTTGTGACCATATCCATATGCTGTTTTGATTCTTGCCCGATAATAGTATACGTTTGGTCCGCAATCACCGCTTTATAGCGTGTTTTTTCATGTGCCATATGAATCTGTCTCCTCCTATTGCCAAAAATATTAACTAGTGTACC